>NZ_BONC01000002.1 GCF_016862515.1 Asanoa iriomotensis | reverse complement strand
GGCGATCACGTCGGGGTGGTCGAAGGGATGGATGAAGACCGCGCCGGTACGCTCCGCGAACTCCTTCGCCGCGACCAGCGACTCGTCGACGGTGGCGCCGACCAGCTCGATGGCCGCGCCGTAGCCCTTGGTCGCGGCCACCTTCGGCAGCGGCGCCCCGACGGGCATGAAGACGGTGGCACTGGTGCCGAGCATCTCGGCGGCGAGCGCGACGCCCTGCGCGTGGTTGCCGGCGCTCGCCGCGACCACACCGCGGGCCCGCTCGGCGTCGCTGAGCCGGGCGATCCGGACGTACGCGCCGCGGACCTTGTAGGAGCCGGCACGCTGGAGGTTCTCGCACTTGAGCCAGGCCGGCCCGCCCAGCCGGGCACTCAGCGGGCGAGAGGGTTCGAGGGGCGTGGTGCGCACGACGCCGGCAAGCAGCTGGCGCGCCGCCTCGACGTCGGCCAGCCCGACAAGGTCCGTCATGCCCCGATGGTCGCACTCCCGCGGGGGTCCGGCGCGCCGGGCCGCCGTGTTATGCCCGTCACGGGGTCGATCGCGGGCCGCTCACCGTGAACGCCGACCACGTCGGCGGGGCCTAACCCACCGCGTCCGCGCCACGCGACGCCCGCGCCGAGTCTGCGGCGGCGCCGCCACCGGGCGCGTGGGGCGAGTCGCCGGCCGTGCTCAGGACCGCCGGCCCGTCGGCCGGATCCGCCATTGGCGCGCCGGGCGAACCCTGGGCCGGGGTCGGGGACGCACCGCCAGGGGCGTACACGGAGTCGGTGCTCGTGGTTGGGGTGGCCGGCGGGGTCGACGCCTGGAGGAGGCGGTGCTGCTCCTCGTACCAACCGCGGTGGATGCGTTCGTCCTGGGCCGCCGAGATCCGGATGACGGCGAACGCGAAGGTGGCCGCGGCGATGACGCCCGCCACCGCGGCGACCGTCTCGGCGACCGCCAGGTTTCGGTAGTAGTCAGGCAACGTCGCGGTGGTGTCGCCCGACATCACCGACGCCAACTGGCGGAGGAACATCGAGATCACCAGGCTGAACCACCAGGTGATCGCCGCGGCCGTGACCGAGCGGTCGCGGCTGCTCTGGCGGGCCACGTTGGCCATCATGCGGCCCGGCACGAAGAGGTTGGCGAGCGGGAAGAACCAGCCGCCGATCGCCCAGCCGGCGCTCAGGAACGGTGTCGTGTCCGGGAAGGCGTCCAGGTTCTTGCGGGCCCGCCACAGCCAGACGATCGTCAGTACCAGGGCCGCGATCTGGGCCAGGGAGAACCCGACGTCGGCGAGCAGGGCCGTGCGCTCCAAGGAGAACGCGGTGTCGAGTTCCCCGGTCGCGTCGATGCTGATCGTGGCCGCCCAGAACAGCGCCGCGACGGCCACCACGGTCAGGGCGGCCACGCCGACCGCGACGACCGCGGCCAGGCCGACACCTCGTACCCGATAGGTCTTGTGTCCTTCGAAGACCGCCTGGTTCATCGCCTGTCCCCCGCGTCATGATCTTGAACGCGGACGATTGTCCGTGAGGTCGCGGACGCGGAGATCAACCAAGCGGCTCGATATCGACGCCGATCAGGCGGTCCCCGCAGGGTCCTCGACGCGGGGCCAGGAGCGCGCGTACCGCGGCCAGGGTGCGGCCAGCTCGAACTGGCCCGCGATCGCGAGCAGCAGGGTCTCGCTGCCGGGCGGGCCGACGAGCTGCACGCCCAACGGCAGGCCGTCCGGGCGCATGCCGACCGGCACGACCAGGGCGGGCAGGCCGGCGAGGTTCCAGGGTGCGGCGTACGGCGCGTACCGCAGGCTGGTCATGGTGTTGGCTCGCCACGACCTGGCCGACCACTGCTCGGCCGCCGGCGGCGCCGCGGCCAGCGCCGGGGTGACCAGCACGTCGACGCCGTGGTCGGTGAAGAAGTCGATCGAGCGCTGCCGCCAGGCGTCGCGGTCGGCCTGGCGCACGTAGCCGCGGCGGTTGACCCAGTCGCCCAGCGCGGCATGCCGGCGGCTGCGCGGCTGCAGCGCGGCGCGGTCCAGGGCGTCGAACTCGACGTCGCCGGCCGCCGCGGCGAACCAGTGGGCCATGCCTTTCAGGCCCAGCGACACCGGATAGACCGGGTCGACCGACGTCACGTCGTGCCCGGCGCCGACCAGCAGCTTGGAGGCGGTGGCGACCGCCTCGCGGTTGGGCTCGTCGGTGCGGATGCCGGTGACCGGCGAGCGGGTCGACACCGCGAACTTCAACCGGGCCGGCTCGACCAGCTTCTCGGGATTGCGACCGGCGAGGACCGCGAACACCAGTGCCGCGTCGGCCACGCTCGTCGCGAGCACGCCGTGCTCCGTGAGCCCGAACCACCCGTCGACGCCCAACTCGCGCGGCACCACGTCGCTGCCCGGCTTGAGCCCGACCAGGCCGCAGCAGGCCGCCGGGATGCGGATGGAGCCGAGGCCGTCGGTGCCGTGCGCGACCGGCACCATGCCGCTGGCCACCGCGGCGGCCGCACCGCCCGACGACCCGCCGGGCGTGCGGTCGGTGCGCCACGGGTTGCGGGTCACCGCGGTCTCGTCGTCCGTCATGCCGAACAGCGCCAACTCGGGCATCCGGGTGATGCCGACGGCGACCGCGCCGGCGCCGCGCAGCCGGCGGACGACCTCGTGGTCCTCGGCGGCTACCGGCGTGCGCGCGGCCGCCGAACCGTTCCAGATCGGCGAACCGGCGATCGCGGTGTTCTCCTTGATCGCGATCGGGACGCCGGCCAGCGGCAGGCTCGACAGGTCCTCGAGGACGTCGACCTCCTCCGCCTCGACGATCGCCGCGCCGGCCCGCACCGTGCGGAACGCCGACACCACCGGGTCCGCGATGGCGATGTGGTCGAGGTGGTCCGCGACCACCCGGGTCGCGGTGGTGTCACCGCGCCGCACGGCACGGGCGATCTGGCGCGCGGACGCACCGACCCAGCTCGGCACACTCTCTGACACGGGCCACCCTCCCCATCGGACCGCGACTGGGCCACCAGGAGGCGACCCTAACCGCAGTGTCTCAATAGGTCAGCCCAGGGCGCGCTCCAGGTCGGCCAGGAGATCGTCAGCGGTCTCGATGCCCACCGACAGTCGCACAAGATCCGCGGGAACCTCAAGCGGCGAGCCCGCCGCGCTCGCGTGGGTCATCCGACCAGGGTGCTCGATCAGCGACTCGACGCCGCCCAGCGACTCGGCGAGGATGAACAGCTTCGTGGCCTCGCAGATGCGTACCGCCGCCTGCTCACCGCCCGCGGCGCGGAACGAGACCATGCCGCCGAACCGCCTCATCTGCTTCGCGGCGGTCTCGTGCCCCGGGTGGGTGGGCAGGCCCGGGTAGTGCACCTCGGACACGGCCTTGTGGTTGCGCAGGTAGTCGACCACGCGCTCGGCGTTGTCACAGTGGCGGTCCATGCGTACGCCCAAGGTCCGGATGCCCCGCATGGTCAGCCAGGCATCGAACGGTCCGTTGATCGAACCCATGGCGTTCTGGTTGTACGCGAGCCGCTCACCGAGCTCGTCGTCGCTGACGATCAGCGCGCCGCCGACCACGTCGGAGTGCCCGCCGAGGTACTTCGTCGTCGAATGGACGACCACGTCGGCGCCGAGGCTCAGCGGCTGCTGCAGGTAGGGCGACGCGAACGTGTTGTCGACGACCAGCAGCGCACCGGCGTCGCGGGCCAACGCGGCCGTCGCGGCGATGTCGTTGATGCCGAGCAGCGGGTTCGACGGCGTCTCGATCCAGATGACCTTGGTCTGCCCCGGCCGGATCGCGGCCCGGATCGTGTCGATGTGGTGGATGCTGGCCGCGGTCCAGGTCAGCCCCCAGCGCTCGGCGACCTTCGCGAAGAGCCGGAACGTGCCGCCGTACGCGTCGTCCGGGATCACCACGTGGTCGCCCGGCTGGCAGACGGTGCGCAGCAGGGTGTCCTCGGCGGCGAGTCCGCTGGCGAACGCCAACCCACGGCGGCCGCCCTCCAGCGCGCGCAGGCACTCCTGCAGGGCGTCCCGGGTGGGGTTGCTGGAGCGGCTGTATTCGTAGCCCTCGCGCGGCGCGCCGACGCCGTCCTGGGCGTACGTGCTCGTCTGGAAGATCGGCGGCACGACGGACCCGGTGCGTTGCTCCGGATCCTGGCCGGCGTGGATGGCGAGCGTCTCGAAACCGTAGGTCATTTGATGGAGGCTAGTCGCCGACTGCTTTCTTGTGGCGGGCGACGTGCCCGCTTTGCCGGGTTCCTTCCGCGCTATGCGAAACGGATTCCCTGTAGTTTCTGCGGAATGACAACACGCGTCGTCGTCACGGGCGGCAGCGGCAAACTGGGCCGCGCCGTGGTGCGAGAGCTTTTGGACCACGGGTACGAGGTGCACAACGTCGACCGGGTGCCGTCGCCCGACCCGGTGGCCCCGTTCACCCGGATCGACCTGGGCGACTATGGCCAGGTCGTGGAGGCGTTGGCCGGCATCGAGGACCGCTATTCGTCGGTGGACGCGGTGGTGCACCTGGCCGCGATCCCCGCGCCGGGCCTGACCGGCAACGCGGCCACCTTCACGCACAACATCACCGCGACCCACCACGTCTTCGCGGCGGCCCGGGCCGCGGGCATCACGAACATCGTGTGGGCGAGCAGCGAGACGCTGCTGGGCCTGCCGTTCGGCGAGTGCCCGCCGCCGTACCTACCGGTGGACGAGGACTATCCGGCGCGCCCACAGTCGTCGTACGCGCTGGCAAAGCATCTGGAAGAACAGATGGCGGCGCAGTTCTGCCGCCTGAACCCGTCGTTGAAGATGATCGGCCTACGCTTCTCGAACGTGATGGAACCGTCGGATTACGCGGCGTTCCCGTCTTACGCGGCCGACCCCACGCTCCGAAGCTGGAACGCCTGGTCCTACATCGACGCCCGCGACGGCGCCCAGGCGGTGCGGCTGTCTCTGGAGTTGGACGCGACAGGCATGGAAATCTTCGTCATCGCGAACGCGGACTCGGTGATGCCGCAGAGGTCAGCAGACCTGGCCGCTGAGGTCTTCCCCGACATCCCGATCAAGCGAGACGTCGGCGAACACGGCACCTTCCTGTCGATCGAGAAGGCCCGCCGCATCCTGGGCTACGAACCCCAACACACCTGGCGGACCTGACCGAGCTGAGCGTCATGTGCGAGGTGCGACGAGCACAAGCCCGTGGTGCTCAACGAAGTCGGCATAGTCCTTGACGTTGTAGGTCGCGAGCGGAAGACCTTCCGTGATACAGGCAGCGGCGATCCAGGCGTCGTTGGTCGGATGCATTCGACCGCGACGCCTGCCCGCGGCCGACAGCCGTCCCCACGCCTGCGCCGTTTCCCAGCTGGCGTCGAGCATCGGGCAATGCGACATCCAGCCGTCGAGCGCCGCCAGGTTCCGCAGGCTCCAGTCGCGCAAGGCCGCCCATTGCGTGAGCTCCGCGACGCTGACAAAGGTCAGGCACCAGCCGTTGCCGGCAAGGCGGGCCGACATGGCTGGGTCGAGTTTGTTGCGGAAGATGCGAGAGGCAACGTCGGTGTCAAGGACGACGTAGTTCACCGTTACGCCAGATTCGACTGGCGTTCCGCTCTGACGTGGGCGAGGAAGGCGTCTAGCTCTGCGTCTGTTTCGAAGATGTCGAAGTCTGCCATGTCAGCGACATCGCGAACCGGGACGATCCCGCGACGTCGCGCCTGCTCCTCCAGCGACTCGCGTTCGCCAAGGAATCGCTTTGACGCATCGAAGCGGTGAGCGTCGGTAGACATGAGTCACACCTCCGTGGCCCAGTGTGACAGGTTCGGCGCGGGCCTGGGGACCCGCGCCAGTGCCATTTCGGCGCTGGACGATGCCGAGTTGCCCGCGTTCTCGACGGCGGCTATGTGCTGGAGATCGAAAACGAGTCTGGTGAGTCCAAGGGCCTGGCCTGCGTCAGCGACCGCGACACCGAACCGCTGGGATGAACGCCGGCTTGGACGGATCATCGCGGTTCGGCTGGGCGGGGCAGGTCGTCGGGTAAGAGGTAGGCCGAGTGCGTCTGGATCAGGCGCTTGGTTACCGAAGCGACATGTAGTTGCCATGTTGGCAAGAGCCGGTCATCCTGGGGTTATGCCCGAGGATGTCTCCCGTGACGAGGCGAGGGCCGTGCTCGATCGGGCGGCTGAGTCCCGCAGGCGCATTCTCGCCGCGCAGGCGCGTTGGGTCGTGGTCGCGAAGCTCGTCGTGGCCGTGCTGTTCGCGGCGGTGACGCTCACGTGGGGGTTCGTGGAGCCGTTCGTGCTGCGAACGGTGCTGGCCTTCGTCGTGATCGGACTCATCCCGCTCTAGGCCATGGTGTGGGGCCGAGTCGACCGCACGCAGTGGCGTGCGGACCTGCCGCCGCGTCGTCAGTGGGAGGGTTACGTGGCGGCGGCGCTGTTCACCGTCGTGATCGTCGTCGGCGACGCGGTGGAGGTGGACGGCCGGGACATGGCGGGGCGACCGGGCTACTGGGTCCCGGCTGCGGCGCTGGTCGCCGCCCCGTTCGTCATCTCCGCCTGGCGGGACCGCCGTGGCGACGCATAACCATCCCCGGCACGACCTCGACGACCTGCTCACCAACCCGATCCGGCTCTCGGTCGTGGCGGGCCTCGTGGGGGTCGAGCAGGCCGAGTTCGCACTGGTCCGCGACGCCGTGGAGATCACCGACGCTGCCTTGTCGAAGCAGGTTGCCATCCTGGAACAGGCCGGTTATCTCAGCGTCCACAAAGGGCGGGTCGGCCGCCGCCCGCGCACGTGGCTGGAGCTGACAGATGCGGGCCGCGAGGCGTACGCGACACACCTACGCGCCCTGCGCGCCATCGCCGGAGACCCGTGAGGCAGGGTCGACGGGTGCACCAAGATGCCGAGTTGCCTGCGTGGTGTCGAGGCGCGATTGCCGAAGCGACGGCCTCGATGTCCCGATTCGGCGGCCTGCGCGCAAGGCTTGGCCTCGTTCGTCCCGAAGAAGGCGGACGCCGGCACCCAGTCCTCGCCGGATGGCGGGTTGGCTGGAACATCGGCAACAGCACCGATGGTCAGCGGCCCGACAACGACGCCGTCGTGCTGCCTGAGGGGTCGTCGTCGATCGATCCGGGCACAACCAGCATGGTGCTACTCAGCCCGGTCCACCCCATTAGCTGGGATCACGTGAAGCCTGGCGACGTCGTGCGGATGAGGGATGGGAATCGGATCATCGGGGCGGCGACGGTGGTCGAGCGCGTGGCGCCGACCAACGAACACCTCGTCGGAAGGTGGCCACTCTTCAGCAGCGTTCGCTTCCTCAACGACGTCGAGGGATTCCCTGCCGGAACGCCGGCGACGATCATCGACGTTTTCGACGGCGGCTATGTGCTGGAGATCGAAAACGAATCCGGTGAGTCCACGGGCCTGGCCTGCGTCAGCGACGGCGACATCGAACCGCTGAGATGAACGCGCCGCGGCCAGAGGTTTGGCGCGGATTCCGGGGACCCGCGGCAGCGTACGGCGAGGTCAGGCTTCGACTCCAGCGAGCGGTGAGCTACTGATTCGCCGTCCGTCCACCCCAGAAATCAACGGGGATGGCTAGGCTGCCCGAATGTTCACGGACGACGCCGATTCTGATCTGCGCAAGTTGGCCGACGATCCGCAATTCCCGCATCGCGCTGCGGCACAGCGTGCCGTCCGTTTCCGGGCCACCGGCGATGTGGCGGATCTGCTTGCGGTGCAGGACGATCCGCATCCCTGCGGGATGACCGACATGATATTTGCCTTGGCCGCGTGGAAGCGTCCGTGGCTGAACTGGGTGCCGATGCCGAGCGAGGCGATCATCACGCTCGCCAACGATGTCGGTGCCAGCCGTGCGAAGGGAGAACAGGTCGTAGCCACCGAACTGGGACTCTCGTCGGCCGAGCCCGCCAGCGCCATCACCGCCTGCCGGCGGGTAATCGGGCCGATTGCCATCGGCATTGCCGAGTTCCCGCCGCCCGACATCCGGGTGCCGCTGCGGTCCGGCCGGTACCAAGTGTGGCGGTACGACGGCGAGGAACCGGTGCCGGCCGTGCCAGCGCCGTCACCAGCAGCGATACAGGTGCTGCACGAGGCGGGCGGCGAGCCTTGGGCA
This sequence comes from Asanoa iriomotensis, assembly GCF_016862515.1. Classification (GTDB taxonomy): domain Bacteria; phylum Actinomycetota; class Actinomycetes; order Mycobacteriales; family Micromonosporaceae; genus Asanoa; species Asanoa iriomotensis. The sequence continues at coordinate 282,536 of NZ_BONC01000002.1, read as the reverse complement.
TCGCCGTTGTCGGGCCACGCACAGGCGGCGCCGCTCGGCAAGCTGTCGCTCGAGGACCTGCTCGGGATGCTCGCGCACCTACCCGGACCGCCGCCTACCCGACGCTGGCAGATTCTGGCGACATCCACCCCCACGTACTGGTACCGGCTCATGCAGCCGTGGATCTGCCTCGGCATACTGCACCACCGCGCCGACGAGCCGTGGCCGACGTCGACGCGGCGCGAGGTGCTCAGCGACCTCGCGCTGGGCGTTGAGGACTGGGTCGCCGACTCGGCGTTGTTCGCCCTCGTCACCGCGGCCTATCTGGACCCGGCCGCACGGGACGAGGTCCGCGGCCTGGTCCGGACCCGCCTTGACGCGGCGGTCGCGGCGAACCGCCTCGTCACCATCGAGCAGTCACTGGCCACGCTGATGCTGCTCACCCCTGGCTGCCGTCGCGACGACAAGGCCGTCGCCACGGCAGCGATCTCCCGAGCCAACCCGGACGGCGAGGGCGAACGGCCGGCCCCACCGAAGAAGCGCCGCTTCTGGCAACGCGGCTGACGGTTGGGTCAGTGGTGGGGTCCGTGGCGGCCGAGGGTGGTCACCGGGCCTGCGCCTGGGCGGGTCCACTCGGCCGTCGGGCGGCCGGTTTCGCCCCAGGTCGAGTTGCCGTCGACGTCCGTGCGCCAGTACCAGCAGGCGTGTTGGCCCTTCGGCCAGCCTTCCGGCTTCTCCTCCCACTCCTCGCCGCGGCCGTAGACGGTGCGGTCCAGCAGGCCGAAGACGCCGTTGATCGCTTCGTTGCCGCGGCCCGTTGTGCGGTACGTGAGGAACGTGCGGTCGCCGTCGCGCAGGTAGCTGGTGAGGTAGCCCATCTCGCCGCCGATCGGCTCCGGGGCGTCGCGGACCGAGTACCACGGCAGTGTGAAGCCCATGAAGTCCACGAAGTCGGCCACCTCGGGCCACACACCAGTGGTCAGGAAGGCGAACGAGACGCCCCGCGCGTTGAGGTAGGAAGCGTCCTTGACGTTCCACGCCGTGAACGTGCAGCCCTCGCACTGCCCCTGGTGTGGTGTGTCGTCGTACCACATGTGCTTGTAGACGAGCAGCTCGTCACGGCCCTGGAAAAGGCTCAGGAACGGGACCGGGCCCTCCGGCCCGACCACCTCGACCGAGCCGTCGAACTCGACCATCGGGAGCCGGCGGCGGGCCGCGGACAGGGCGTCGCCCTCGCGGGTGTGCGCCTTCTCGCGGACCAGAAGCTCGTCGCGGGCGGCCTCCCAGGTGGCCATGTCGACGATCGGCGGGCGTGCGTCGGTGCTCATGGTGTCCTCCGTGGTGGTCTGCCGAGATTCTCAGCTTTCGCCACGCCGGATTCTTCTCCAGCGACCATGGATCCGCAGCCCGTCGTCGAGGTCGGGCGCGGCCGGATCAGGCCGTCTTGGCCACGCCCACCGGGCAGGTCATGCCGTTCGGGCCGTGGTTGCAGTAGCCGTAGGGGTTCTTCGAGTCCGACAGGTACTGCTGGTGGTAGTCCTCGGCGTAGTAGAAATCGGTCAGCTTGCCGATTTCCGTCGTGATCTCGCGGCGGCCCGTCGCCCGGACGATCGGCGCGAAGGCGTCCCGGGACGACTGCGCCTCGGCCAGCCGCTCGTCGGTGGTCACGTAGATCGTCGAGCGGTACTGGGTGCCCACGTCGTTGCCCTGGCGCATGCCCTGGGTCGGGTCGTGGTTCTCCCAGAAGACCTTGAGCAGGTCCGCGTAGTCGATCTTCGCGGGGTCATAGACCACCTGGACCACCTCGGCGTGGCCGGTGCCTCCGCTGCACACCTCTTCGTAGGTGGGGTTGCGGGTCTGGCCACCCGCATATCCAGCCGCAGTCGAGATCACGCCCGGCAGCCTCCAGAACAGGCGCTCGGCTCCCCAGAAACAGCCCATGCCGAAGACGGCGAGCTGCGCGCCCGCCGGCCACGGCCCGGTCATCGGGTTGCCCAGCACCACATGCCGGTCGGCGACCGGCATGCCGAACGCGCGGCCCGGCAGGGCCTCACCCGGCGCGGGCAGGTCGGACTTCATTCGACGCAGGAACACGGTGGTACTCCTTTCGTTCCACCATGTGTAACAGCGGGGGCCCCGCGACCCTTACCCGAAAGGACAGAACGGAGGGGCCCACCCAGGACGGAAATGGGCCCCTTCGTCCGAAGCGGTCGGGCGGGCAGCGATCAGCTGCGCGACCACTTCTGGTTGGCACCGCCGCCGCAGTCCCAGATCTGCAGCCGGGTGCCGTTGGCCGAGCTCACGCCGGTGGCGTCCATGCACTTGTTGGATTGCGGGTTGACGATGTCGTTGGCGGCCGTGAACGTCCAGCGTTGGGCGCCGCTGCCGTTGCAGTCCCAGATCTGCAGCTTCGCGCCGTTGGCCGTCGAACCCGACGGGACGTCGAGGCATTTGCCCAGGGCGCGGACCGAACCGTCGGCGGCCCAGGTCCACTGCTGCGCGGCCGTGCCGTTGCAGTCCCACAGCTGCACGGCGGTGCCGTTGGCCGGGTTGGCTCCGGCGACATCCACGCACTTGCCGCCGATGCCGGTGATCCGGCCGCCACCGCTAGGCGGCGGGTTGGTGCCACCCGGCGGGGCGTACGCGCGGACGTAGTCGACCGTCATCGACTGCGGGAAGGTGGTCGAGCCGTCCGGATAACCGGGCCAGTAGCCACCGACCGCCACGTTCATGATCATGAAGAAGTTGTGGTCGAAGACCCAGCGGTCGCCGCCGAGGTCGGCCGGGGTGCGGCGCTGGTACTCGTTGCCGTCCACGTACCAGATGATCAGGTTGGGCGACCAGTCGACCGCGAAGGTGTGGAAGCCGTCGGCGAACGCCCCGCCGATCGAGTAGGCCGCGCCGATGCCCTCGGCGCCCGAGTAGCCCGGGCCGTGGATCGTGCCGTGCACCATGTTGGGCTCGCGGCCGATGTTCTCCATGATGTCGATCTCGCCGCTGGTCGGCCAGTTGACCGGCGCGCCGAGCATCCAGAACGCCGGCCAGATGCCCTGCCCACGCGGGATCTTGAGGCGGGCTTCGAAGCGGCCGTACGTGCGACTGAAGGTGGCCGCGGTGAGCAGCCGGGCCGACGTGTACTGGCAGGTGCCGTAGTGGCACTGGTAGTTGGCCGGGTTCTCCCGGCGCGCGGTGATCACCAGGTTGCCCGCGCCGTCCATGGCGGCGTTGCGGGTGCTGTTCGTGTAGTACTGCTGCTCGTTGTTGCCCCAACCGCTGCCGCCGATGTCGAAGCGCCACTTCGACTGGTCGACGGCACTGCCGGCGGGCCCGTTGAACTCGTCGGACCACACCAGTGGCCCGGGTGCCGGTGCCGCGCTCGCGGGAGCGGCGGCCAGCGGCACCGTCAGCGCGGTGGCGACCAGCATGGCGCTCACCGCTGCTGAGATCAGTGTGCGGGGACGGCGCACGACGATCACCTCTTCAGCCGGATACAAAGACGGACGTAACTATCTGGAAACTTGTCAGATAGATGAACGTCGTGTCAAGAGAGCGCTCTCACCCGGTTGTCAGAATTTCCGCACCATCACCCGTGCAGGCCGCCGGCCGCCACGTGGATGAACACCGCCGACACCTCGTTGGCCGTCGACAGCGTGTCGACATAGCCCTGGGCCGGCTCGAGCGCCTCCTCCAGCTGCGCCGACGACTGCTTGGTGGCCTCGGCGTCGCCGAACACGACCACGCTCAGGCTGACCGGGCTCTCCTCGTCGGCCGCCGCCTTCAGCTCCGCGTTGAGCGCCGCCAGCGTCAGCGTCGAGCCGCGGTCCTCGTTGCGGCCGTCGGTGAAGACCAGGACCCGATTTGGTACGTCCTTGCGGGCGTTCTCCTGCGCGTTCTTGTACGCGGCCAGGATCGTCTCGTACAACCCGGTGCCGTTGGAATGGGTCTCGAGCCCCCGGCAGGTGTCCACCGTGGCCTTGCGGTGCGACTCCGTCAGCGACTCGGCCGGCAGCAGCTCGCGGTAATCGCGCGGCGGGTCGAGCTGCGTGCCGAACTCCCAGACACCCAGCCGGCTGTCGTCGGGCAGGAGGTTCTCGAGCTGCTCGCAGCCCTGGGCGACCAGCTTGATCAGCGACTGGTCGGAGCCCGGCGCCGGGTCGTTCATCGAACCGGACACGTCGACGACCACGAGCAGGTCGGTCTGCCGGTCCTCCGCGTACCAGGTGGCCAGCACGTGGTCGACGTGGTGCGCGCCGAGGAACGGCATCTGTTTCGCCGCCAGCGCCGGCAACTGCTCGGCGCCCGGCGGCGGCTCGTCCGGCTCGTCGGACCTCGGCGAACGCAGGCCGGCGGCGGCGATCGCGGCCGCACCGTCGGGCGAGCCCAGCGCGTCGAGCAGGCGGTCCAGGGCGCCGGCGCGGTCGTCGTCCGCGAGGGCGGCGTTGGTCGGGAACCAGGTGTAGCGCAGCGCCACCCGGAAGTCCTTGCCGGCCAGCACGGCACCCGTGCGGCCCAGCCGGCCGAGCTGCGGCACCAGGGCGTACTCGGCGACCAGGCCGACCTCACCGCGCCGGTCGGGCAGCGCGACCCCGCCGCCGCGCACGGTGCGGGTCTTCGCGTACGCCCGGGACAGCACCTGGGCCGACGCGTCCATGCCCTGCCCCTCCCAGACGGTCTCGGCCATCGACCCCGCGCCGACCATGCCGTCACCGGAGGTGCCCGGGTCGCGCACGGCCAGCCGTACCGCCGGATCCGTGTCGAGGAGGTTGGCCAGGGCGAGCCAGGAGTCGCCGGCGGCGCGCAGCTTCGCCGCGGTCGGCGCGTCGGTGACCATGTAGATCGGGCTGTCGGCGACCACCGTGCCGGCGCCACCGAGGCCGACGGTGTTCTCGGGGCCGAGCCGGGCCAGGTCGAGGTCGGGCGCGGTGCCGACCCACGAGGTGTCGTCGGGGATCCACACGTCGGCGCCGGTCTGCCGCACGGTGTCGGGCGCGGCGCGGCCGTCCGCCACGACGATGTCCATCCGCACGCACTCGTCGGACTTGGTGAGCTTGGGCGCCATCCCGGCGAGCACCGGAGCGAACGACGACGCGGTGACCACCTTCAGCTTGCGGCCGCAGGACGAGGCGCCGGACGTCAGCGCCGACCAGCCGTCGCCGCGGAACACGACGATGCCGGCGGCGACCAGGGCGGGCAGGCCGAGCAGGAGGAAGGCGAACACGGTCAAGCGGACGGCCCCGGAACGGGCCGCGTGCTTACCCATCACGTCGTCAGATCCCCCCTCGACGCGGTCGACCGACCCCCGAAAACCGGTCACATCCGCCGTTATCCCGCGGTGCTCACCAAAATTCGATCTCTGTGTTGCCGCCAAAAGTGGCATATGACCCAGAAAAAACCGTTGCTCGGCACCTCGACGCGTGGATAGCGTGGCCATACACGGGAAAGGAGGTGGTCCAGCTTTGTATAGCACTGGGACTCGTGAGGTGGCTGCCCGCTAGCCGCTGTCCTTGACAGTTTCCGTTCGTCGAGACCGTGTGGCAGCGGTGCGGCGAAACACAAGCAGCCACCCGACCCCCGAGGTGCCGGCCCAGTCCAGCCGGCCCGTGCGTGCACGGTGCACCTCGGGGGTCGACCCATTTCTACCGTCTTTCTGCGAAACTCAAGGCGACCCGTACGGACGACCTACATCGATCCGATCAGACAATCGGCTGACAGCCGTTATGGAGCCATTTCCGTGACGTTCTCACTACGTCTCGCACAGGCCGTGGACATCGACGATATCGGCGCCCTCCACTACGACTCCCGGATTGCCGCCTATCGAGACTTCGTGCCGATTGCCGGGCTCCAGGCGCTCTCTCCGGAATCGCTGGCGGCATGGTGGCGAGAACGATTCACGTACGAGAGCGAAACGCATCGGCTGACGGTCGCGGTCGATGACGGGCGGACGGTCGGGTTCAGCTATGTCGGCCCCGAGGAAGAGCACACGGCGGGCGTCGGCCAGTTGTACGCGATCCATCTCGACCCGGCGACGCAGGGGCGCGGGTTCGGCCGGGCGCTGATGGCGGACGCGCTGGACACGATGCGCGACAACCGCTGGGGCAGCGCCGTGCTCTGGGTGCTCGACGGCAACGCGCACGCCCGGCGCTTCTACGAGCGGGGCGGCTGGCGGCCCGACGGCCGGGAACGGGAAGAACTGATGGGCGCGGCTCCCACCCGCCAGTTGCGTTATGCGCTCAACTGGCTGGGCGAGAGTGCGCGACCTTGATATGCGGGGGAACCGATTGGTCACGCACCCTCGCCCGCCGTACCCAACCGCTGCCGGTGATGCCTGGCCGGAGGCATCGTGACCAGCGGAGGCTAGCCGGTCTCGGACCGCGGGTGGGTGTTTGCGGGAGTGCCGCAGTGCTGGCGGAGCACGCGGCGGTCACCGCGGGTGAAGGAGTCTTCAGTTGGTCGACAACAAGCGCCGGACGCTGTTGAGGTCGTGTCGTGCCGTCCAGCCCTCGCGCCACGAGCGACGGGATGCCGCCAGGGCGTGCTCGGCAACGCGCCGGGAGTGGCAGGGCCAAGCCCCGCCGCAGCCGCCACAGCCGCCGTCGCGACTAGGTCGTGCGTGCCGCCCGAGAATGTCCCGGGCGTCTTGCCAGAGGAGCCGGTCGACGACGTCGTCCGGCGCGGTTTCGCGGTCCGGAGTGGCCCAGACGGTATGGTCGACGCTGACCATCGGTCTCCCTTGATCGCAGCGGCCTGCCGGCCGCCGTACGCATATGGAACCGTCTCGCGGTCGCCCGCAATCGGACAGAGTGTGCGACTTCCCGGATTAATCCGGTTTGTAGAGCTAGCGGCTCCCTGACAATCGCATCCGGAAACCCGTTTCGGGCTCACATACTGACCCCATGAGCACGGCAGAGCCGCCGCTGCTACGCCTGGTACGAGAAGGCGTCATCGGCGATGACCAGGTGATGTGGGGGCCCTATGGGCCGCGCCGGGTGACCTATGCCGACTACACCGCCTCGGGGCGGGCGCTCACCTTCGTCGAGGACTTCATCCGGCACGAGGTGCTCCCCCGGTACGCCAACACGCACACCGAGTCGTCCGGCACCGGGCGGCAGACGACGCGGTTGCGCGAGGACGCCCGGGCGGTGATCCGGGACGCGGTCGGCGGCGACGCGGACACCGTGGTGATCTTCGCCGGTTCCGGCGCGACCGGCGCCATCGACAAGCTCGTCCGGATCCTCGGCATCCGGCTTCCGGCGGAGCTCGACGACGCGTACGGGCTGGGCCGGCTGATCCCGCCCGAGCAGCGGCCGGTGGTCTTCATCGGCCCCTACGAGCACCACTCCAACGAGCTGCCCTGGCGCGAGTCGATCGCCGACGTGGTGGTCGTCCCCGAGGACGCCGACGGGCACGTCGACTGTGCGGCGCTGGCCGCCGAACTGGCCCGGCACGCCGACCGGCCACTCAAGATCGGCTCGTTCTCGGCCGCCTCCAACGTCACCGGGATCATCACCGACGCCACCGCGATCTCCGCGCTGCTGCACGAGCACGGCGCGCTGGCCTGCTGGGACTACGCCGCCGCCGGCCCGTACGTGGACATCGACATGGCCGGCAAGGACGCGATCTTCCTCTCGCCGCACAAGTTCGTCGGCGGTCCCGGCACGCCCGGCGTGCTGGTCGTCCGCCGGCACCTGCTGCGCAACCGGGTGCCGACCGTGCCGGGCGGCGGCACCGTCGACTACGTCAACGCCGTCGAGCACCACTACCTGAGCGACCCCGCACACCGCGAGGAGGGCGGCACCCCGGCGATCGTCGAGTCGATCCGCGCGGGCCTGGTGTTCGCGCTCAAGCAGGCCGTCGGCACCGACCTGATCCGGGCGCAGGAGGAGCGGTTCCGCCGGATGGCGATGGACGCTTGGGCGGCCAACCCCGCGGTCGGCGTGCTCGGCAACCCCCACGCCGACCGGCTGTCCATCCTGTCCTTCGTCGTGCGCCGGCCCGGCGGCCGCTACCTGCACCACAACTTCGTCGTGGCACTGCTCAACGACCTGTTCGGCATCCAGTCCCGGGGCGGCTGCTCGTGCGCCGGGCCCTACGGCCACCGGCTGCTCGGCATCGACCTCGACCGCTCGCACCGGTTCGAGCAGGAGGTGATGGCCGGCTGCGAGGGGATCAAGCCCGGCTGGGTCCGGGTCAGCTTCAACTACTTCCTGACCGACGTGGTCTGCCGCTACATCGTCGAGGCGGTCGACCTGGTCGCCCGGGAAGGCTGGAAGCTGCTGCCGGACTACCGGTTCGACCCGCACTCCGGTCTCTGGCGGCACCGCCGCGGGCTCGCCGAGCCGGCGCTGCGGCTGACCGGGCTGGCCTTCGACGCGGATGGCGTGCGGTGGGCGGACGCGGCGCCCGCGGAACGCGCCCCCGAGGAGGCGCTGCCGGGCTATCTGGCGGAGGCCAGGACGATCTTCCAGGGGTACGACGGCAGCGGGAACGGCGAGGGCGCCGGCGCGCTGGCGGTCTCGCCCGGTTTCGAGGCGCTGCGCTGGTTCGACCTGCCCGCTGTGTGCCTGGGCGCCGAGCCCGAGGGCGTCGCGCGTTCGCTCTGAGCGAATCTCGCCGAACCGCGGCATCCCCGCCGGTCACCCGGTGTTGTGGAAGGCGTGGATACCGAACCGAACGGACCGGAGCGCGACGACGCCGCGCTCGACGCGTACTCGCGGGTCGTCACGACGGTGGCCGCACAGATCCTGCCCAGCGTGGCCGCGGTCTCGGTGCGCACCAGCCGCGGCGCCGGCGCGGGGTCGGCGGTGACCTTCACCGACGACGGCTTTCTCCTGACCAGCGCCCATGTGGTCGAGGGCTCGACCGGCGGCACGGCGACCTTCGGCGACGGTGCCGAGGCCGCCTTCGACGTGGTCGGCCGCGACCCACTCTCCGACCTCGCCGTGCTGCGGGTGCGCCAGCCGGGCGCGCGCCCGGCCCCGCTCGGCGACGCCGACAAGCTGCGGATCGGCCAGCTCGTCGTGGCCGTCGGCAACCCGCTGGGGTTGGCCGGCTCGGTCACCGCGGGCGTGGTCTCCGGGCTCGGCCGATCGCTGCCGGCCCGCGAGGGCCGGGCCATCCGGCTGATCGACGACGTGATCCAGACCGACGCGGCGCTGAACCCGGGCAACTCCGGCGGCGCCCTGGTCGACTCCGCCGGCCAGGTGATCGGGATCAACACCGCGGTCGCCGGGTACGGGCTCGGCCTCGCGGTGCCGATCAACCGCAACACCCGGCAGATCATCGGCGACCTGATCCAGGACGGCCGGGTGCGCCGGGCCTGGCTGGGCGTCGCGGGCGTGCCGGTGCCGCTGCCGCCGCAGGTCAGCGCGCGGACCGGGCAGCGCAACGGCCTGCGGGTCGTCGAGGTCGTGCCGGGCAGCCCGGCCGGCGTCGCCGGGATCTACCTGGGCGACGTCCTGCTGACCGCCGGCGGCCAGCAGATCCAGAACGTGCAGTCGCTGCAGCGCCTGATGCTCGGCCCGGCGATCGGCAACCGGCTGTCGATCACCGTCCTGCGCCGCGGCGCCTTCGTCGACGTGGTCGCGGTGCCGGCCGAGCTGAGCACCCGATAGACAGCGGCGAGCCGGCTCCCTCTGCCGAAGGGAGCCGGCTCGGCCGGGGTGGTGCCGGGTCAGAGTGCGTGTGCGGGGTGGCGGCGGCGCTTGCGGCGCCGGCCGAGCAGCAGCAGCGCGGCGCTCACCACCAGGATGGACAGACCGGCGATGACCAGCCGGACGTTCGACGGGCGAGTGAGGTCCTGACCGCCCTCCGACCCACCCTGGCCGGGCAGCGAGCCGTAGTTGGCGATCACCGCGGGATCGGCGCTACCGGACGGGGTGGCCGCCGCGCTGCCCGTGGCGGTTGCCGACGGGCTCGGGTCCGCGAGCTCACCGCCCAGGTCACCGCCGGCCGCGGATCCGTCACCCAGCACCGGGTCGTCGAAGGCGGTCACGGCCGGATCGCCGGACGCCGCGTTATCAGCCGGCTCGTCGGTCGGGACGGGATCACCAGTCGGCGCCGCGCCGTCGGCCGGACCGCCGCTGTCCGGGGCCGGGCTGTCGCCGGTGCCCGGCCGGGCCGACGGCTCGCCGGTCGGGGGCGCGGGCGCCGCGACCGGGGACGCCTTGTCCGACGGCTCGGGCATGAACGCCGGCTCGGTCGGCCACGACCAGGGCAGCTTGCTGTAGAGCGGAGCCGGGTCGTCGGTGTGCCTCGACGCGGTGGGCCGCGGCCGGGGCCGGTGTGACGGGGAGGCGGCCGGCCGGGTGGCCGCCTTGGTCGGCGGGACGGCGGACGTCGTACCCGCGGAACGGAGTCCGTCCGACGCCGACCCGCACTGCAGCGTGGTGTTGAAGGGCAGGTCGTGCGTCTCGCCGCCGTTGGTCGCCGCCGTGCCGTGCGTGTAGCTCTTGACCACCACGTTGCCTTCGTTGTTGGCGGTGTTGACGTCGGTGAACGCGGCGTACGGCGCGTAGATGGTGCCCTCGGCGGTGTCGGTGCCGACCTGCGTGATCGCCGTGGCGTGCGGGAAGTTCATCAGGATGAACGGCGCCTGGTTGTCGCTGACCCCGGCGAAGTTCGCGGTCCGCCACTCGAAGCTCTCGCCGGTGTCCACGTTGACCAGCAGCGGGGTCGCCGCGCTGGGCTGCGTGTTGAAGGTCAGGTCGGACAGGTTGTTGAACTCGTCGCCGGTCAGCCGCAGGACGTTGGTCCGGTTGGGCGTCAGCGAGATGTACGCCCGCGTGGCGGGCGTGCGCAGTGGCCGGGCCAGCACGTCGCCGCCGGAGTCGCGCAGCGGCACGTTCGCCGTGCAGGTGGCGAACTGTGCCGACCGCTCCCGGAACGTGTCGAACACGCCCTCGAAGTCGAGCGCGTCCTGCGCGGCCAGGCTGGCCTTGCGGTCGCCCGGCACCGGGCCCGGCGGGTCCGCGGCACGGATCAGCACGCTGGCGCCGTCGGCCTTGAGCACCTCCGCGTCGACCACCGGCGGGGCGCCGATCAGGGCCCGGCCGCCGATCACCAGCGGGCTGTCGCCGGCGCCGACGCGGACGTTGCGCTCGGCGGCGATCCGGTAGCCGGCGCCGAAGGTCAGGTCGCCGCCGACCGCGAGGGGCCCTTCGCTCTCGGCGCCGGTGAGCGACGCCTCGTCCTCGACGAGCACCAGGAAGCCGAGCCCGCCCTCGACCGGGTTCACCGGCCCGGTCGCGGCCGCCGGCGTCAACATCCACAGCGAAGCGCCGGCCGCGACGGCTCCCATCGCCGCCGCGGCCACCCATCTGGCTTTCCTGGCCATGCGAAAACCGCCCCCCGAAGCGAATAAACCTCTAAGAGGTAGTATTCACCTCGAATAGGACAGAGTTCGCGTTTTGCGCGAAATGCTTAAATTGGAGAAAAGCTCACCGTGCGCCGAGGTGCGCGAGCAGGTCCTGCCGGGTGATCACGCCCTTCGGCTTGCCGTCGATCAGCACCAGCGCCGCGTCCGACCGCTCCAGCAGCGCGACCGCCTCGCTCACCGGCTGGCCCCCGCCGATCATCGGCAGCGGGGAGTGCATGTGCTTCTCGACCATGTCGTGCAGGTGCGCCTGGCCGGTGAACAGCGCGTCCAGCAGCTCCTTCTCGACGATCGAGCCGGCCACCTCGCCGGTCACCACCGGCGGCTCGGCCTTGAGGACGGGCACCTGCGACACGCCGAACTCGCGCATGCGGTCGATCGCCTCGCGGACCGGGTCGGTCGGGTGCACGTGCACGAGCTCCGGCATCTGACCGTCCTTGCCGGCGAGCACGTCGGCCACGGTCGGCTCGGCGCCGCCGGTGGTCAGGAACCCGTACCGGGCCATCCAGTCGTCGTTGAAGATCTTGGAGAGGTAGCCACGGCCGCCGTCGGGCAGCAGCACGACGATCACGTCGTCCGGGCCGGCCCGGTGGCCGATCTCGAGCGCCGCCGCGACCGCCATCCCGCACGAGCCGCCGACCAGCAGGCCCTCTTCGCGGGCCATCCGCCGGGTGATGTCGAACGAGGTCTTGTCGGAGACCTCGACGATCTCGTCGCAGATCGACTTGTCGTAGGTGTCGGGCCAGAAGTCCTCGCCGACGCCCTCGACCAGGTACGGCCGGCCGGTGCCGCCCGAGTAGACCGAGCCCTCCGGGTCGGCGCCGATCACCTTCACCGCGCCGCCCGAGGCCTCCTTGAGGTAGCGGCCGACGCCGGAGATCGTGCCGCCGGTGCCGACACCCGCCACGAAGTGGGTGATCCGGCCGCCGGTCTGCTCCCAGATCTCCGGGCCCGTCGTCTCGTAGTGCGAGCGCGGGTTCTCCTGGTTGGCGTACTGGTTGGGCTTCCAGGCGCCCGGGATCTCGCGGGTGAGCCGGTCGGAGACGTTGTAGTACGAGCGCGGGTCCTCGGGCGCGACGGCGGTCGGGCAGACCACCACCTCGGCGCCGTAGGCGCGCAGCACGTTGCGCTTGTCCTCGCTGACCTTGTCAGGGCAGACGAAGACGCAGCGGTAGCCCTTGAGCTGGGCGACCAGCGCGAGCCCGACCCCGGTGTTGCCGCTGGTCGGCTCGACGATGGTGCCGCCGGCCTGCAAGAGGCCGGCCTTCTCGGCCGCCTCGACCATCCGCAGCGCGATGCGGTCCTTGACCGAGCCACCGGGGTTGAAGTATTCGACCTTGGCAAGCACCGTCGCGTCGATGCCGGCCGTGACGTTGCGCAGCCGGACGAGCGGCGTGTTGCCGATGAGGTCGACGACGTTGTCGTAGTAGCGCACGGCGTTGTGCCCTTCTGGGTCCGCCCCGCCGGTCGGCGGGTCGATCCCAGCCTACGTGCGCAGGTCAGGGAAGCACGGTGCCGGGTATGACGGCCTTGCCGCGGGCCTCCCAGGCCAGGAACCGCTCGGTCTCGGCCAGCACGGCGCCGGCCAGCCAGGTCACCGCGACGACGTCGTCGACCAGCCCGAACAGGGCCAGGAACGCCTCGGGCACGAAGTCGAGCGGGGAGACGACGTAGATCGTCGCGGCGGTCATCAACGCCAGGCGCATGCCGCCGTCGTACTCGCCGCGGCTCGTCGCTCTGATCATCCGGGGCACGGCGGCGAGCCGCGTGCCGACACCCGGGCCGCCACGGGCACCGGCCGTCAGGGCCTTGCCCAGCGCGACGAATGCCGCGGTGCGCTTCAACGTCTTCGCCATCGGCTTTCGACCTCCTTCCCCACCATGATGCCCAGAACGCGCCACCCCCAATCGCCGCGAGGTTTGTCACCTCGCGGGCCTCGTGGAGCGGGGAAGCACCTTTTCGAGCGCATCAGCGTTAGCCTCGTAGCCGATACATCACACATGGGGGGCACGCCAATGGGGGCAGCCGAGGCAGTGGCCTGGCGCACCGCCGCCCGGACGGTCGCGCGGTTCACGGCCGTCGGTGCGGGGGTCACGGCGTTCGGAGCGGTGGCCGGCGCCGCGCTCATCGTCGGGCAGGCCGAGCAGGCCCGCCGCCGCATCCCGCAGGCGCAGGAGCCGCCACCGCGCGGTGACGGTGTCTACGGCACCCGGTTCCCCGGTGAGCCCATCGAGATGGTCGTGGTCGGCGACTCGTCGGCCGCCGGTTACGGCGTGCACAAGCCGCGCGAGACGCCCGGCGCGCTGCTGGCCACCGGCGTCTCCCGCCGGCTGCAGCGGCCGGTCCGGCTGCACCGGCACGCGGTGGTCGGCGCGCTCTCCGCGGGGCTGCCGCACCAGGTCGAGGCCGCCCTCGAGCGCACGCCGCAGCCCGACCTCGCCGTGATCATCATCGGCGGCAACGACGTCACCCACCGCACCAGCACCCACATCGCCGTGCGGCACCTGGTCAACGCGGTCCGCAAGTTCCGCGCCGCGGGCGCCCGCGTGGTCGTCGGCACCTGCCCCGACCTCGGCACGATCCAGCCGATCCAGCCGCCGCTGCGCTGGCTGGCCGGCCGCTGGAGCCGCCAGCTCGCGGCCGCGCAGACCGTGGCCAGCGTCGAGGCCGGCGCCTGGACCGTCTCCCTCGGCGACCTGCTCGGTCCCCGGTTCGCCGCCGAGCCCGCCCGGATGTTCAGCCTCGACCGGTTCCACCCGTCCGCCGACGGCTACGCGCTGGCCGCCGCCGCGATGCTGCCGACCGTGCTGGCCGCGTTCGGCGCGCCCGAGGAGGGCGTCGCGCTGCGCGCCGGCGAGGGCGTGCGGTCGCTGGCGCAGGCCGCGCAGGAAGCCGCCCGCCAGCCCGGCACCGAGGTCAGCGGCACCCAGGTCGCGGGCCGCGACCGGGGCCCGGCGGGTCGTTGGGCGCAGCTGCGCCGGCGCCCGGCCGCGTGGTTCGGTCCCGGTCCGGGCGGCGCCCGTCGCCTGTTCGGGAACCTCCGCGGAGCCGCGCCGACGTTACCCTTGGAGGCGGCGAGCGAGGAGACGGAGCGCGAGGAGGCGCAGCCGTCCACGGTGGAGGAGTTGGCATGACGTCACGCGGTCTGGCCGGCCGGATCGGCCGCACGGCCGCTTTGACGCTGTTCGCCGGCACGCTCGCCGGCGCGGCGCTGCTGACCGGCGAGTTCGTCGCCGCCCGCAACCGCCGCTACGCCCAACCGCAGCTCGGCCTCGCCCTGCGCACGGCCGTCGGGCGCGAGGGTGCGCCCGAGGTGCGCCTGGTGCTGCTCGGCGACTCCACGTCGCTCGGAGTCGGCGTCGACGACGTCGGCGACACCGTCGGCGGCCAGCTCGCCCGCCTGCTCGCCGACACGGCGGGCCTGCGCGTGCAGCTCTCCTCGGTCGGCGTCTCCGGCTCGCGCTCGACCGACCTGGCCACCCAGGTGGCGCGGGCGCTGCTCGGCGAGCGGCCCGACCTGGCCGTGATCCTGATCGGCGCCAACGACGCGACGGCGCTGCGGCGGCCGGGCGAGTCGGCCGCCTACCTGGCGGCCGCGGTGCGCCGGCTGCGCGACGCGGGCGTCGAGGTGGTCGTCGGCACCTGCCCCGACCTCGGTGCGGCGCGGGCCATCGACCAGCCGCTGCGGGAGATCGCCGGCTGGTGGGGCCGGCAGACGGCGGCCGCGCAGGGCCGGGCGGTCCGGGCGGCCGGCGGCGCGGTGGTCGACCTGGCCGCCGAGACGGGCGCGGTGTTCCGCGCCGACGCGGGCACGCTCTGCTACGACGGCTTCCACCCGTCGGCCGACGGCTACCGGGTCTGGGCACACGCCCTGCTCCCGGCCACATCGGCGCTGGCCGGCCTGGGGCGGTCACCGGCGTCCTGACGCGCCGGAGATTGAGACCAATCGCATCCTCCCGGCTGGTTTCCGGCGGGTTAACGTTTGTTATGGCCATCCAGTCGGACCGCGACGCCGTCATCGTCGCCACCGCTCGTTCGCCCATCGGCCGGGCCGTCAAGGGTTCGCTGCGCGAGTTGCGCGCCGACGACCTGACGACCACGATCGTGCGGGCGGCGCTCGACAAGGTCCCCCAGCTGGACCCGACCACGATCGACGACCTCTACCTCGGCTGCGGCCTGCCCGGCGGCGAGCAGGGCTTCAACATGGCCCGCGTGGTCGCCACGATGCTCGACCTCGACGGCCTGCCGGGCGCCACGATCACCCGCTACTGCTCGTCGTCGCTGCAGACCACCCGGATGGCCTTCCACGCGATCCGCGCGGGCGAGGGCGACGTGTTCATCTCCGCCGGTGTCGAGTGCGTGTCCCGGTTCGCCCGCGGCTCGTCCGACTCGCTGCCGCCCGAGGTGCAGGAGCAGGTCGGCGGCCCCTGGGACAACCCGCGCTTCGCGCCGGCCCGGTCCCGGTCGAAGGCCCGCGCGGCCGGCGGCGCCGAGGTCTGGCACGACCCGCGCGCCGACGGCCTGCTGCCGGACGTCTACCTCGCGATGGGCCAGACCGCCGAAAACCTCGCACAGGTCAAGGGCATCAGCCGCGAAGAGATGGACGAGTTCGGCGTGCGCAGCCAGAACCTCGCCGAGAAGGCCATCGCCGACGGCTTCTGGGCCCGCGAGATCACGCCGGTGACGACACCGAGCGGCACGGTGGTCGCGCAGGACGACGGCCCGCGCGCCGGGGTGACGATCGAGGGCGTGGCCGGCCTGAAGCCGGTCTTCCGCCCCGACGGCCGGATCACCGCCGGCAACTGCTGCCCCCTCAACGACGGCGCCGCGGCGGTCATCGTGATGAGCGCGGGCCGGGCCCGCGACCTGGGCATCACCCCGCTGGCCCGGATCGTGTCGACCGGCGTGACCGCGCTGTCCCCGGAGATCATGGGCCTGGGCCCCGTCGGCGCGTCGCTGCAGGCGCTGAAGCGGGCCGGCATGACCATCGACGACGTCGACCTGGTCGAGATCAACGAGGCGTTCGCGGCCCAGGTGATCCCGTCCTACCAGGACCTCAGCATCCCGATCGACAAGCTCAACGTGATGGGCGGCGCGATCGCGGTCGGCCACCCGTTCGGCATGACGGGCGCCCGCATCACCGGCACGCTGATCAACTCGCTGGAGTGGAACGACAAGACCATCGGCCTCGAGACGATGTGCGTCGGCGGCGGCCAGGGGATGGCGATGATCCTCGAGCGGCTGTCCTAGAAGATCAAGATCTGGATGGCTCGGGCCCGCGCGGGCCCGGACCGTTGCTCCCGCCAGACAACGCTCCGCTGCCAGGCCCGCGGCGGCCCGCGCTCAGGTCGACACCACACCCACGACGGGCCGCCGGCGCAGCCGCGACCGACCGCGGCAGCGTTCGTGCTTGGGTTCGCGCGACGATTCTCGCCGCCGGGCTGCCGATCTTGATCATCCCTTGCTGCCGGAGCAGCAATGTTTTAGCAAGTTGGCGATCGGATCCGAAGGCTTGATTTCCCGATCGGCGTCCCACGCGGGCGCTCGGGCCGCTCAGGCGACGCGGGCGATGCGGCCCTTCTGCGGGTGGCGGACCGCATCGGGATGGAGGATCGCCGCCAGTGCCTCGACGCCGTCGATCACGCGCGGGCCCGGGCGGACGATCAGCGCGTCTGCGTCGATAGCCCAGACCGGGGTGTTCGGGAAGCGCGGTAGGACCGTGCGCGCCTGGTCGATCGCCCCTGACAAGTCATAGCCGCACGGTGACACCACGACCACGTCCGGCGCCGCCGACTCGAAGGTCGCCCACGTCGTCGGCCGTGAGCGGGCGCCCGGGTGGGCCGTGACCGCGACCCCGCCGGCCGCCGTGACCAGGTCCGGGATCCAGTGGCCCGCGCCGAAGGGTGGGTCGGTCCACTCGATCACCGCGACCCGCGGACGCGGCCGACCGGCGACCGCGGCCGAGACCGCGGCCAGCCGGGCGCGCAGCGCGACCACCAGCGCGGCGGCCGCCCCGGAAGCGCCGGCCCGGGAACCCACCTCGGTGATCGAGTCCAGCACCTGCGGCAGGGTGTGCGGGTCGAGGGTCAGCACGTCCGCACGACAGCCGAGATGGTCCAGCGCGTCCGACACCCGACCCGACGGCAGCGCGCACACCCGGCACAGGTCCTGAGTCAGGATCAGGTCGGGCGCCAGGTCCGCGAGGGCGTCGGCGTGCAGCGTGTAGAGGTCCGTGCCCGACGCGGCCGCCGACCGGACATACGCGTCGATCTCCGCCGGGCTCAGGCCGCGGGTGTCCCGGCCGCCGACGATGACCGCCGGGTTGGCACCCGCCGGCACCGTGCACTCGAAGGTCACCCCGACCAGGTCGAGGCCGAGCGCGTACCCGATGTCCGTAGCGGCCGGGAGCAGCGAGACGACGCGCAGGTCAGCCGACTTTCCACGTGGTCGCGTCGGCGATCCGCCTGCCCGGGCCGAGCAGTTGCTCCAGCGTCGTCCGCAGCGTCGCCTCGTTGACCGTGCCGTCGGCCAGCACCACGCACTCCGCGTGCCAGAACGCGAAGTCCTGCCGGGCCTGCGCCCGCTGGAAGTCGCCGATGCCCGGCACCACACCCTCCGTCGCCGCTTGCTTGATCAGCTGCGAGGTGGGCTGCGAGTAGGTGCCCATGGACGCCGTGCCCTCGGCGCCGTAAGGCGCGATGAAGAAGCCCTCGGGGATCGCGAAGCCCGCGTCCGCCGCGGCCGACCAGCGCATCGGCCAGGGTTCCTTGGGTGTCGCCGGCGGCACCGGGACCAGCACGCCGCCCGGCGAGACGCACTCGCGCCAGTGGCCGCCGCTGATGAACTCCGGGACCGGAGCGCGGTCGACGACCGGCAGCGGCTTCGGGAACAGCGGCAGCAGGGCGATCGCGACCAGCGCCGGCACCAGCAGCCGGCCCGGCTGCCAGTCGAGCTTGAGCGCGGCGTCGACGGCGACCACCAGGACCGTGGCGATCAGCGGCATCAGCGCGAGCGCGAACCGCATCGGCAGGGCGCCGTCGACCACCGGCAGGCCGAGCAGCAGGCGGTAGGGGCCCCAGACCTCGGTGCGCGTGCCGTTGACGACCAGATCGGGCCCGAGCGACAGCGCCGCCATCACGACCGCCGCGATCGTGCAGGCGAGCACCAGCGGCTTGCGGATCAGCCAGACCGCGCAGCCGATCGCCACCAGGATCAGCGGCCAGCCGAGGAACGTGTTGTATTCGGCCGGGCCGGTGCTCAGCCGGGCGTTCTCCTCACGGCCGAACAGCGACAGCGGCGAGACCGTCTTGAAGCTGGCCAGGTCGGCCGAGAAGAAGTGCGGGCTGAACACGCCGTTGGGCACGCTCTGCGGCCCCTTGAACTGGAACCACAACGGATAGGCCAGCACGAGCACCGAGAGCACGACCGCGATGCCCAGGCCGGCCGCGGCACCACCCACGACACGGCGGGTGAGGTCGGGACGGGCGGCCGCGTACACCAACGTCATGATCACCAAGGTGAGCGCGGTGAGGAACAGGACCTCCTCGCCGATGAACACCTGGACCGCGACCGTGAGCGCCAGGACCACGCTGAACACCACGATGCGGCGCCAGCCGCGCCGGCCGTCGCGACCCTCGTTGACCGGGTCGGTCGGGTCCGCGGCCCGGACGATCGACACCACGGCCCAGACCAGCACCGGCACCAGCCAGAGCGCGGTCATGTGCAGGTGGCTGTTGTTCTGGGAGACCATGCCGGGCGCGAAACCGCAGAAGCCACCGCCGATCGCCGCCGCGAGCCGGTGCGTGCGCAGCACCCGGCGGAACAACAGGTAGAACGCGACCGCGGTGAGCCCGAGGGTCAGCGTCGCCAGCACCGCGAACGTGACGGGTGCCCCGAACAGCAGCGTCACCGGCGAGAACAGCGCGCCCAACGCGATGACCGTGGTGTTGGCCATCAGGTTGACGCCGTCCGGCGCGTTGAGCCGGTCGGTGAGCAGCGAGAAGTCGCCGTGCAGCACCCGCGAGTCGACCGCCAGGATCCACTCGTAGAGCGTCTGGTCCTCGGGGTTGAGGCCGAGGACCTTGCTGTTGGGCGAGGGCCAGAGCCCATGCATGACGAAGGCTGCCAGCAGCAGGAAGCCGAGGCAGATGGCCAGGTCGGGCAGGTGGGGCCGGAGCCGGTCGACCGACCGCCGGACGACCCGTCGCGGCGCCGGGGGCGGGTCGTCCGGGTCGGCCTGCTGCGCGGCGCGGGCAGTGCTGGTCACGCGCTAGACCCTAGTATGCGAAGTGGCGGGACAGGTGCCGCCTCCACCGTAGCCGGGGGCAACCGGTTACCGTGACAGGCAGTCACCGTCACAAGCGGCGCCCGGGTGGTGGAACGGCAGACACGGCTGCCTTAAAAGCGGCTGCCGAAAGGCGTGCGGGTTCGAGTCCCGCTCCGGGCACCCGCGCAGGCGGGATCAGACGATCAACGCGTTCGGTGGCAGCCCGAGCCGGGTGCGGCCGGCCAGTTCGTAGTGCGCCGCCGACATGTTCGCGTGCTGCGCGGCCGCCATCCCGTCCCGGAAGATCCGGCCGAGCCGGCTCGACGCGTAGAGCGGGTCCGAGCTGCCGGCCTCGTACATGGCCGTCAGCACCGACCGGGCGGTCTCGGCCGCGTAGCTGATCGCCCCGCGCAGCTCACCGCGCTGCGCGTCCGTGGCCGGCGCGCCGGCCTCGGCCGCCCGGTCGAGCCCTCGGGCGCACTCGAAGAGCAGTGCCCTGGCGGCCCCGACCTCCGCCGTGGCCCGGCCCAGCGCGGCCTGCAGGCGCGGCTGCTCGGCGAGCGGCACGCCGTCCATGCCGACCTTGCGCCCGGCCAGCGCCGTCACCTCGTCGACCGCCGCCCGCGCCACGCCGAGCACCACCGCCGCACAGCCCGGGAAGACCAGGTGCACCAGGGGTACGCGGTAGGCCGGGCGGTCGATCCTTGGCGGCACCGCGAACGGCACCACCAGGTCGGCGGGCACCGCCAGGTCCTCGGCCACCACCGTGTCGCTGTTGGTGCCCCGCATTCCGACGACGTCCCAGGTGTCCCGGACCGTCACCGCGGACCGCGGCACCCAGACGATCCGGACATCCGGGCCGGCGTCGGTCAGCTTCGGCCGGTCGCCGTCGAACACGATCGCGGCCAGCGCGACCCAGTCGGCCGACTCGACGCCGCTCACGATCCTCCAGGCCCCGGAGAGCCGGTAGTCGGCACCGTCGTGCACGAGCCGGCCCGGCTGGCCGGAGTTGGCGATGAGCGCGTCGGGTCCGATCCGGGCGAAGCCGGACTCGGGCAGGAAGGCCGCGCTGAAGCCCCAGTTGAGGTTCCAGATCACCCAGGCCACCGGGCCGTCGATCCGGCCGAGCCGCTCGTAGAGCTCCAGCACGGACGCCAGCGGCAGCTCGAAGCCGCCGCTCTCGCGCGGTGCGTTGAGCCGGAACGCCCCGGCGGCGCGTAGCTGGTCGAGCAGCTGCGCCGGGATCCGCCGGGTTTCGTCGGCCTCGTCGCGGTACTTCTCGATCGCCGGCCGGAGCGCCTCCGGCAGCGTCGCGGCGTCAGTGCGGTCAGACATGTTCGTTCTCCCCCGTTGATTCGTTGCGCCAGCGCCAGTTCTGCCTGGCGTAGCGGATCCGCAACCCGGCGCGGAGCAGGTTGTCCAGCGACGGGCTCGTCGTGCCGGGTGCGGGCTTGCCGGTCTCGGCGACCAGCCACCGGCAGCCGGCGGCCTGTGCGGCGTCGAGCCGGGCCGTGATCAGCGCCGTCTGGACGCCCTGGTTGCGGTGGGCGGGCAGCGTCGCCGCCCCGTTGAACAGGGCGAGCTCGCCGTGCACGAACAGGCCCGCCGCGCCGACCAGGTCGGCGCCGTCCCAGGCCCCGAACGTGCGGACGGCCGGGTTTCCGGCCGCGGCCGCCACCATCCGGGCCAGTCCGTCGGTCGGCATGCCGAAGCCGCGGAGCAGCACCGCGGCCCATTCCTCGGCGTCGTCCGGCCCGACCTCGGTCACCCAGAGCCGGGTGCCGCCCGAGGGCCGGACGCAGGCCAGCGGCGCGGCCAGCTTCAGCCACGGCGACATCGGCCGCAGGCCGTGCCTGGCGCTGATCTCGTCCCAGTCCGGCGGCAGCACCGACGGCGCGACCTGGATCACCGCGGTCGGCGTGCCCGCCGCCCGGTAGAAGTCCACGACCCGGTCGACCACCGCGCCGGTGATCGGCTCGGTGTAGCCGAAGCCCAGCGCCTTGCTCCAGTAGGCCACCGGATCGTGCCGCATCGACAGCGCGATGCCTCCGCCGATCCGTGCGGCCGTGCAGTCCAGGGTTGCTGGCGCCCGCGACTCGTACGCGAGCATCGATTCCGCCTCGACCCCCTCGATCGAGGCGATGAATTCCATCGTCACGCCAGCAAGATGCGGGCCGGCCGGTGAAAGTTCGGGTAGGTGCGGGTGGCGCCGATCACGCCGCCAGCGCGAGCGCCTGTTCCGGTCGAGGGGTGTGGAAGAGCTGGCACCGCTGCACGCGGCCGTCCGTGACCTGCTGCACCCAGACCGCACCAGGCGGGCAGTGCTCGGGGTCGTCGGGCGGGCTGATCAGGTCGAACTCCCAGATGTTGAGGTCGCGGCTGGCCACCACGTTGGTCACCGCGTGCCCGACACCGGCGGACAGGTCGCGGTCCATGCCGCGGATCAGGAAGTCGTGGCCGCTGACCTGGCCGCGGTTGGGCCAGAGCGACTCGACCGTCGGCGCGAAGAAGGCGGTCAGGGCCGATCGGAACTCGCCGCGGTGCGCCGCGGCGAACGTCTCCTCCGCTTCGCGCCGCCGGGTGTCGGTGAGCGCGGCCGCGTCGTCGTGCGCCGTGTCCGCGGTGGCCAGCAGGGACTCGCCGAGCTTGCGGCGCGCTTCGCTCAGCCGGCTGCGCACGGTGCCGACCGGCACGCCGCAGACAGCGGCGATGTCCTGGTAGGCGGTGACCCCGGTGAAGTGCCGGAGCATGATCACGAGTCGCTGTTGCGGCGTCAGCTCGGCCAGCGCGTGCCAGACCCAGTCGCGCGAGGCCTGGCGGTCGAGCAGCTCCGCCGGGTCCGGCTCGGTCGACGGCAGGGTCAGCGCGAGGCCGTCGTCGAGCGACGTCTCGGCCGGGCCGCGCAGCCGCATGCGGCAGGCGTTGCGGACCACCATCCGCAGCCACGGGCCGACGGCGGCCGGGTCGCGCAGGTCGCCGATGCGGCGCAGGGCGACGAGGGCGGCCTCCTGCACGGCGTCCTCGGCGTCGGGTCCGGGACCGAGGATGCTGAGCGCGACCGCGAGCTGGGCGGGCCGGTGCCGGGTGAGCAACGAGCCGAGGGAACTGACGTCGCCGGCCTGGGCGGCGCGCGCCAGATCGGCGTCGGTGTCTGCCATTTGCACCAAGCTACGCGCGGCCCGGAGCAGTCCGAACGTGATTCTCCACTTACTCGCGCCCAACCAGTACCCTTTGAGCACCTAATTCGTCCTCAGGAGGCGTGACTGTGAAGACGTCCAACCCGGTGCTGGCGGGGCTGGGCCGCGAGGCGGAGCGTTCCGCCACCGGCCAGTACGGCCAGCCGGGGTACGCACAGCCGTACCCCGCGGGCACGGGGGCCTACCCGGCCGCACCGCCCGCGGTACGACCGATGTCGATCGATGACGTCGTTGTCAAGACTGTTGCTCTCCTCGCGCTCGTCGGCGTCTCGGCCGCGGTCGCGTGGAACGTGGTTCCCGATTCGCTGCTCGGCCCGGTCTGGATCACCTCGGCCATCGTCGGGCTGGTCCTCGGCCTGGTCATCTCGTTCATGCGGATGGCCAACCCGGCGCTGATCATCGCGTACGCGGTGATCGAGGGTGTGTTCGTCGGTCTGGTCAGCAAGTTCTACGAGAACATCGCCGGCTACTCAGGCATCGTCCTGCAGGCCGTGGTCGCCACGTTCGGCGTCTTCTTCCTGATGGCGATGCTCTACAAGGCCAAGGTCATCCGCGCGACGCCGCGGTTCCAGAAGTTCATGATCGCGGCCCTGGCCGGGGTGTTCGCGGTCATCATGATCAACCTCGTGCTGTCGCTGTTCGGCTTCAACACCGGGCTGCGCGACAACGGCGCGCTCGGCATCGGCTTCAGCCTGGTCTGCATCGTGATCGCGTCGCTCAGCTTCGTGCTGAGCTTCCACGAGGTCGAGGAGGGCGTCCGGATGGGCCTGCCCGCGCGCTACGCGTGGGTCGCCGCGTTCGGCATCCTGGTCAGCCTGATCTGGCTCTACCTCGAGGTGCTGCGCCTGCTGAGCTTCCTGCAGGGCGACGACTGACCCTGGACAACGGAAAGCGCCCCCGACGTCGCGAGACGCGGGGGCGCTTCCATTTTCGGCGGCTATCGTCAAAGCCGGGGGTGCGCCATGGAGAGTTCGAACCCGGTCCTCAGCCACCTCGACGACACCGCTCGCACGCAGCGCCAGGTGCTCGGCCAGGCTCCCTTCGAGCGCGCGATGACCGTCGACGACGTGGTCGTGCGCACCGTCGCGCTGGTCGCGCTGACGACGGCGGTCGCCGCGGTGGCCTGGTTCACCATCCACGGCGGTGCGGCCCTGCGGTTCGGCCTCATCGGCGGCTCGATCGGCGGGCTCGTGCTCGTTCTGGTGATCAGCTTCCGGCGCATCACCAACCCCTTCGTGATCAGCCTGTACGCGATCCTCCAAGGCGTGCTGCTCGGGGTGGCCAGCCGGGGCTTCGAGGAGCTCTACCCCGGCATCGTGATCCAGGCGGTGATCGGGACGCTCGGGGTGTTCCTCGGCATGGGGCTGCTCTACCGGGCCCGGATCATCCGGGCCACGCCCCGGTTCACCCGCTTCGTGATCGGTGCGCTGATAGGCGTGGTCGTGCTCGGCTTCGCCAACCTGATCGTGTTCTGGATCAGCGGCCGGCAGGGCCTCGAGGTCTACACGCAGACGGGCCACGTCAGCTGGGTGCCGTACGTGTTCGCGATCATCTGCATCGGCGTCGGCGCGATGACCTTCATCCTCGACTTCGCCGCCGTCGAGCAGGGCGTCCGCTACGGCCTGCCACGCCGATACGCCTGGTACTGCGCGTTCGGCATGCTGGTCGGCCTGATCTTCCTCTACTGGCAGATCCTCCGCCTGCTCAGCTACATCCGCCGCTAGCCTCAACCCCGTGACGGATCAGGATGATCTCGGGCGGGTCGTCGACCTGCTGACCCGGCAGGTCTCCCACTGGCAGCCACCGCGCTGGTCGGCTCCGGCCGCGGTTGGCGACGAGACCCGCGGCGACGCGGTTTACCGGCTGGTCCAGCGGCTCGCCGACCTGGCCGCCGACGTGGAGGGCCGGGTCCGCCGCGAGGTGCCCCGCCTCGACAACGACGCCTCCCTGCCCGACCAACTCCGGGTCGTCGCCGCCGACCTGGTCGCCGCCGACCCGGCTCCCGAGGTGCTGGCGGCCGCCGCGGGCGACGTGGCCGCGGTCCGGGCCCTCCTCTAGACCTTGCGATAGCCGCCGTTCCACCAGGTGGTGACCAGGTCCGCGTACGTCGTGGGCGCCTCTTCCCAGGTGAAGTGCCCGGCGTCGACCAAGTCGAGCCTGCTGTGCGGCAGGCGGTCGTGCAGGAACTCCCCGTTGACCGGCGGCACCGCGCGGTCGTCCCGGCCCGCGATGATCTCGACCGGCGTCTCCAGCCCGCCGAGCAGGTCGCGGAGCACGGGCAGATCCTCCGGGTACGCCCGCGCGTAGCTCATCGACTCGACGAACTTGTCACCGGCGTACGACGAGAGGTAGTCCTCCCGGATCTCGCTGGGCAGGTCGTACCCCTCGATGGTGTCGAGGGCCTGGCCGACGATCTCGCGACCGTCCACCGCGCGGTACTCGTCGACGCTCGGTTTCAACACCCAGTCCCGCAGCGGTCCCTGCAGCGTGATCGGCACGCTGGTGGCGCCGCTGCCGACCACCAGGCTGCGCAGGCGCCCGGGATGGTTGGCCGCCGCGAACAGCGCGGTGCCGGTGCCGACGTCGGGGCCGACGACGTGCGGCTGGTCGAGCCCGAACTCGTCGGCGACGTGGACCACGAAGTCGCCCATCGCGTGCGGTGACATGATCGCGTCGCGGCGCTGCGACTTGCCGAAGCCGGGCAGGTCGATCGCGACCAGGTGGGTGTCCTCGGCGAGCTGCGACCACATCTGGTCGAACGCGTAGACGCTCTCCGGCCAGGGGCTCAGCAGCAGCGCGTCGGCGTCGCGCGGGGCCGTCTCCGCGTAGCGGACCTCGAGGCCGTCGATCGTGCGGTACCGCGGCTTGATCTCCATGGTTACCCCCTTTCGCCCGAACGTACCCCGATATGTCGGCTTCACCCATCGGCGCTATTGCGTTCTTGACACTATCTCGCATTGCGGAGTAGCTTCCTCCACCGTGGACACCACCCAACTGCTCAAGGGGGTGCTCGACCTCGCGGTGCTGGCCGTGCTCAAGGACGAGGACGGCTATGGCTACGACATCCTGCGCCGGCTCCGGACGGCCGGGCTGGACGAGGTCGGGGACGCCTCCGTCTACGGCACTCTGCGGCGGCTCTTCCAGGCCGGGCTCCTGAACACCTACGTCGTGCCGAGCGAGGAAGGGCCGCACCGCAAGTACTACGGCCTCAACGCCGCCGGCCGCGACCAACTCAACCGCGCGGGCAAGACCTGGCGCAACTTCGCGTCCACGATGGACGCCCTGCTCGACGAACGGGGGGTGGCGGCGTGAATGTCGCGACTGAGCAGGACGAGTATCTCGACGGGGTCCGGCGGGCGCTGGCCGATCTCGATCCGGCGACCCGGGACGAGCTGCTCGAGGACCTTCCCGAGCACCTGACGGAGGTCGCGGCCGAGGGCGAGGGCACGCTGGTCGAGCGGCTCGGGCCGCCCGAGGCGTACGCGGCCGAAATGCGCGCCGCCGCCGGGCTCGGCGTCGCGAGGACGACCGCGCGCGGGATCGACGACCGGGTGGCCGCCGGTGTGCGCCGGCTCCGCGGCGCCCTCGGCGTCGCCGACCGCAAGGCCGGCCCGGTCCTGGGCTACGGACGGGCCAGCGAGTTCCTGCGCATGTTGCTCCCGGCCTGGTGGGTGCTCCGCGGCTACCTGGTCGCGATGGCGATCACCGTGCTGACCACCGGCAGCGGGTTCGGCCTGCTGCCCCGGCTAGGCGGCAGCACGCTGGCCGCCGTGCTGGTCCTCGCGGTCTGCGTGCTGGCGTCGATCTGGCTCGGTCGGCGCGAGGCCGGGCTGCGTCCGGTGTGGCGGGCCGGCATCGCCCTCGGCGGCCTGTTCCTCTTCGTGTTCGGGCTGGTCGGGTTCGACAAGGCGGACGACCACGGCACCGTCTGGTTCGACCAGACCCAGACCGTCTCGGTCAACCAGTACGAGTACGTGCGGGACGTCTACGTCTACGACCAGTACGGCAACCCGCTGACCAACGTGCGCCTGTTCGACCAGGACGGCAACCCGATCCAGATCGGCGACCCGTACCGCTGCCTGAGCTTCGACGACTACAAGGCGAAGGTCGAGGCCATCGGCGAGACGTATCCGTACTGCCCGCAGCGGCCGCCGTACCTGGTCGCGCCGCAACCGGGCGTGGTCGCCCCGCCCGACCGCGGCGAGCCGATCGTCGTCTCTCCAACGCCGACGGAGCCGACCGACACACCAGCCTCCCCGGAGCCGACCGGCACACCGGAGCCGACTCCGACCAACTGATCAGCGTATCGACCGTCATCGAGAGCGACGTGGCGTGCACCGAGCGCGAAAAGCGAGGTGTATGCCACGTCGTTGTCGTCTTTCGTTCGCCTGTCCGGCATGGCAAGGTTTTGGCACCGCTACCCGCGGACCAAGAGGCAGCCGACGACGTCTGACCCCGACAGGAGAGGCCCATGGGCCCGAAGATCAGCTACCCGAGCAACGGAGATTCCACCGGGGCCTACCTCGCATTGCCGGGTGGTGCCGGAGCACCCGGTGTGATCGTGTTGCACGAGTGGTGGGGCCTCACGCCGCACATCACCGCCATCGCCGACCGTTTCGCCGACGCCGGGTTCGTCGCCCTGGCGCCCGACCTCTACCGGGGCGAGTCGACCGGCGACCGCGAGGCCGCCGCCCGGCTGGTGGCCGGCATGCCGATCGACCGGGCGGCCGCTGACATCGTGGGCGCGGCCGACTTCCTCGCCGCGCACCCCGACGTGGCCGGCGAGATCGGCGCCGTCGGCTTCAGCACCGGCGGCAGCCTCGCGCTCTGGGCGCCGACGCTGTCCGACCGCGTCACCGCCGGGGTGGGCTTCTACCCGTCGATCCCGTGGTCGCGGCTCTCGCCCGACTGGTCCGGCTACGCCGGCAAGCACGCGGTCATCCACTGCAGCGAGGAAGACGGCACCTCGGCCGCGACGGAGGTCGCGGCGGCCGCCGACGCGATCCGCGCGGCCGGGGGCACCGCCAAGCTCTACGACTACCCCGGCAGCCGGCACTCCTTCTTCAACGACGACCGGCCCGAGAGCTACGACCGGGTCGACGCGGTGACCTCGTGGGCCCGCACGATCGAGACGGTCCGCCGGCTGGCGCCCACGGTGGTGTAAGAACAAGCGGTGGTGGTGCACTCCCCCGCTGAAGTCGTCGCGCGCGCGTCCAGTTCAGCCGACTTGGGCGCGCTGGACGCGGGCGTCGTCGACTGCTTCGCTTGCCCGCGCCTGGTCGCGTGGCGCGAAGAGGTGGCCGCGACCAAGCGGGCGGCCTTCCGCGACCAGGTCTACTGGGGACGGCCGGTGCCCGGCTTCGGCGTCGCCGATCCCCGGATCGCCATCCTCGGCCTCGCGCCCGCTGCGCACGGCGGCAACCGCACCGGCCGGATCTTCACCGGCGACCGCTCCGGTGACGTGCTGTTCGCGGCGCTGCACCGGGCGGGCCTGGCCAACCAGCCGACCAGCGTCTCCGCCGACGACGGGCTCGCGCTGCACGATCTGCGCATCGTCGCGTCGGTCCGGTGCGCGCCGCCGGACAACAAGCCCACACCGATCGAGCGCGACACCTGCGCGCCCTGGCTCTGGCGCGAGCTGGAGCTGATAAAACCGACAGTGCGCGTCGTGGTCGCGCTGGGTGCGTTCGCTTGGGCCGCGTGGTGGCCCGCGATGAGCAGGGTGTACGGCGGCACGCCGCCCATGCCGCGCCCGGCGTTCGGCCATGGGGCACACTGGACGAGCCCGGACGGTGGAATTCCTCACCTGCTCGGGTGCTATCACGTCAGCCAGCAGAACACCTTCACCGGCCGGCTGACGCCCACGATGCTCGACGAGGTCTTCGCTCGGGCGAAGGAGCTGGCCAGGGGGGCTTGAGCGTGGATCTCGCATCCTTGCGCCGCTGGTGGCCGCTCGCGCTCGTGGTCGGTCTGCTCGGGCTCGCCGCGTTGTCCGCCGGCCATTCGTCGTTGCAGATCGGTGAGGTCGACGCGCGCCCCGCGCCGACCCCGGCGGTCGGCGCGCAGGAAGACTTCAGCACCCCGATCGCGCCGACGTTCCCGCCGACACCCGACGAGGTCGCCGCCGCCGAGCCCCGCGAGCTGCCCGGCTGGCTGGCGCCGGCCGCGGCCGTGCTCTGCGCCGCGGTCGTGCTCGTCGTGGTCGTGCTGGTGGTCTGGATCCTCGTCCGCGACGGCCTGCGCCGGCTGCGCCGCCGCCCGGTCCGCTACGCCGAGGAATCGGCCCCCGCGCCCAACGCCGACCAGGTGGTCGCCGCGGTCGACGCCGGCCTGACCGACCTGTCCGACACTGACGGCGACCCCCGCCGCGCCGTGATCGCCTGCTGGCTGCGGCTCGAACAGGCGGCCGCCGCGGCCGGCACGCCCCGCCAGGTCGGCGACAGCCCCACCGACCTGGTCTACCGCCTCCTGCACGCGCACCAGATCAGCGCCGACGTGCTGGCCGCGCTGGCCGACGTCTACCGCGAGGCCCGCTACGCCACCCACACGGTCGACGAGCGGATGCGCACCCAGGCCCGCTCCGCCCTGCAGCGCATCCGCACCGAGCTGACGACCGCCGAGGTGTCGGCATGACCCGAGCGACGAGCGCGGAATATGACGACGACCTCGACGACCGGGTCGACGACGAGACGCTGATCGACGACCTCTTCACGTTCGAGGAGGACGACGAGCCGGCCGAACGCGCCGACCGCGGCAGCACCGGCGCGCGCTGGTGGGTCAAGGCGGTGCTGTCCGGCGTCGCGCTCGCGGCGGTCGTGGTGTCCGGTGCGCGGATGTTCGGCTACTCGGTGCCGATCCCGGCCGTGGTCGGCGTGATCGCCGCGCTGATCGGCCTGCGCCGGGTGACCAGCCTCCTGCGCCCGGCCACCCTGACCCGCAACCGCCGGCGCGCGCCCGCACCCGTCGAGGACGGCTCCTACGACTTCACCGACCGCGACGCGCTGCGCACGGTGGTCGGCCGCTGGGAGCGGCTGCTGCAGCGGGCCGGCAACGACAACGGCTCAGCCCGCGCGGTGCAGCGCACGCTGGCCGAGATCGCCGACGAGCGGCTGCGGCAGCGGCACGGCGTGACCCGGGCCGGCGACCCCGACCGCGCCCGCGCCCTGCTCGGCGACCCGCTCTGGGCCTACCTGGCCACCCCGCCCACCCGCAACCTGGCGCCCCGCGACGCCGAGGCCTACATGCAGTCATTGGAGAGGCTATGAAGGACCTGGTCCCCGTCCCCGTCTACGAGGTCGGCCGGATGGCGCGGGCGGTGCTCGACTCGGTCGGCAGCGTGGTGGTCGGCAAGCGTGACTCGCTGGAGCTGGTGCTGGCGGGCATCCTGGCCGGCGGGCACGTGCTGCTAGAGGACCTGCCGGGTCTCGGCAAGACGCTCACCGCCCGGTCCTTCGCGCAGGCCCTCGGCCTCGACTTCCGCCGGCTGCAGTTCACCCCCGACCTGCTGCCCGCCGACGTCACCGGTTCGTTCCTCTACGACCAGCGGCGCGCCGACTTCAGCTTCCGGGCCGGCCCGGTGTTCACCAACCTGCTGCTCGCCGACGAGATCAACCGGACGCCGCCGAAGACCCAGGCCGCGCTGCTCGAGGCCATGCAGGAGAAGCAGGTCTCGGTCGAGGGCGTGACCTACCGGCTGGACCCGCCGTTCCACGTGCTCGCGACGGCCAACCCGATCGAGTACGAGGGCACCTACCCCCTGCCCGAGGCGCAGCTCGACCGGTTCCTGCTCCGGGTCTCGTTCGGCTACCCGGACCGCGACGAGGAGTGGGAGGTGCTGCAGCGGCGGATGTCCCGCCGGCAGGAGGAGGCCGAGCTGCAGCCGGTGGTCGACGCCGGCACGCTGCGCGGCATGCAGGCCGCGATCGAGGACGTCGCGGTCGAGGACTCGATCGGCCGCTACATCGTCGACCTGACCGCGGCGACCCGCGAGCACGCGTCGGTGCTGGTCGGCGCCTCCCCGCGTGGCTCGCTGGCGCTGCTGCTGCTGGCCCGGGCGAAGGCCGTGCTCGCCGGCCGCGACTACGTGGTGCCCGAGGACGTCAAGGACGTTGCTGTGCCGGCCCTGTCGCACCGGATCACGCTGCGGCCCGAGATGTGGCTGCGCCGGGTCGACCCGTCGTTCGTCGTCTCCGAGGTGCTGGCACAGACTCCCGCCCCGGCCAGCGGCGCGCTGCCCAGCTACAACGCCATGACCGACACGAACGGGGGCGTCCGCCTGGCCGAGGTGCCGGCGCCCTCCCGGCACGCTTCGCAATGAGCGAGCGTAGCGAGCGCAGCCAGCTCAGTCCCGTGCGGTCAGGCCGGGGCTCGCGCAGCGAGCCACGAGCATGACCCTCGTGGACGACCGGCCGCTTGGGGCTGAGCAGCCGGCGGTCGCGCCCGAGGAGCAGACCGAGCCGCAGTGGGTGCCGACCCGCGCGCTCGGGCGGGCGGTGCTGCTCACCGGGCTGCTGCTGATCGCCGGCGTGCTGCTCGGCCGGGTCGACCTCGTGGTGCTCGCGGCGCCGTTCGCGATCGGCACCGCGTTCGCGCTGCGCCGCCGCCCGGCTGCCGTGCCGAAGGTCCGGCTCGGCACCGACGACAACCACCACGTCGAGGGCGCCGCGCTCACCGCCGGCGTGCAGGTGGTCAACCGTGACACCGTCGGGTACGACCTCGTGGTCGTGCGTACCCTCGTCTCGCCCTGGCTCGCCGTGAAAGAGGCCGACCGGCCGCACGTGGTGACGATCGCCCGCGGCGGCTCGGAGGAGATCGAGCTCGACGGCGAGGCACGGCGCTGGGGCCGGCACCCGCTCGGCCCGGCGTCGGCCCGGGTGACCGCCTGCGACGGGCTGATCGCCGGGCGCCCGGTGGTGAGCAGCGCGCGCAACGTCCGCGTCTACCCGATGACCGACCCGTTCGACGCCGACGAGGCCATGCCCCGCGCGGCCGGCCTGGTCGGTGGGCACCGATCCCGCCGGCCGGGTGAGGGCGGCGAGCTGGCCGGCGTGCGGATCTTCGGCCCGGGCGACCGCCTGCGCCGGGTCGACTGGCGGGTCTCGCTGCGCACCGAGCGGCTGCACGTCGCCTCGACGCTCTCGGACCGGGACGCCGAGGTCGTGCTGCTGCTCGACGTGCTCAACGAGGCCGGCCGGTCGGGCGGGATCAAGGGCTCGGCTTCGGTGATCGACATGACGGTCCGCTCGGCCGCGGCGATCGCCGAGCACTACCTGCACCGCGGTGACCGGGTGTCGCTGCTGGAGTACGGCCCGGTCGCGCGCCGCCTGCGCCCGGCGACCGGCCGCCGGCAATACCTCACGGTGCTGGAGTGGCTGCTGGACGTGAAGGTCTACCCGGCGGAGTTCCAGCCCTACGACACGGTCTTCGGTTCCCAGGTGCTGTCGCACAACGCGCTGGTCGTGGTGCTCACCCCGCTGATCGACAACCGCTCGGCGGAGATGCTGGCCCGGCTCGCCCGGTCCGGGCGCTACGTCGTCGCCGTGGACACGCTGCCCGCCAATTCCGCGCCGCCCACCCGCGGCCCGTGGACCGAGATCGCGCACCGCACCTGGCGGCTCGAACGCGACAACATGATCGGCCAGCTCCGCGAGCACGGCGTGCCCGTGGTCGCCTGGGCCGGCGCCGGCAGCCTCGACATGGTGCTGCGCGACGTGGCCCGGCTGGCCTCGGCGCCGAAGGCGGTGGGCCGATGATCGGCGCGATGATGAGCTCGCTGCGCCGGCTGCAGACCAAGATCGCCCGGGCGACCCTGATCCCGCTGCTGGTCCGCGTGGGGATCTTCGCCGCCTTCCTGGCCGCGATGGGCTTCGCGTTCCCGCCGGCGCTGTTCTTCGGGCGCGCCGTCGCCGTTCTTGTCGTGGTCGCGGCGATCCCGGCGCTCGTGCCGCGGGGAGCGGCCACCACGCTGCTCGTCGTCGCGATCGTGGTCGGCTGGGTGGTGGTCACCGCCGAGTCCGTCGAGGGCATCCAACTCTGGCGGCTGCTCGGCCTGTCCACCACGCTCTACCTGGCGCACACGCTCGCCGCGCTGGCGGCCGTGCTGCCCAGCGACGCGATGGTCGCCACCGAGGTGCTGGCCCGCTGGGTGGCCCGGGCGGCGGCCGTGGTGCTCGCCGCGGCGGTCTGCGGCGTGCTGCTGGTCTCGATCGCCGGCATCGGCGACGACGAGGCGCTCACCGTGGCCGCCCTGGGCGGATTGGTGGTGGCCGTCACGGTCGCCGGGGTGCTGGGCTGGCTGGTCAAGCGCAGGGCCTGATAGTCATGGAGGTCACATGGTTGTCCTCCATCACAAATCGCCCTTCTGAGTGCGCATTCCGGCACCGAGAAGGGGATCGTTGATGTCGTGAGACGTCAACGGATTCTCGTGGTCGGTGCCGGGCACGTCGGGCTCTACGCGGCTCTGCGCATGCAGAAGAAGCTGCGTTCCCGTGAGGCCGAGGTGATCGTCGTCGATCCGCAGCCGCACATGACCTACCAGCCGTTCCTGCCGGAAGCCTCGGCGGGCAACATCTCCCCGCGGCACTCCGTCGTGCCGCTGCGCCGGGAGCTGCGACACTGCACGATCGTCGCCGGTTCCGTCACGGACGTCTCCCACGAGCGCAAGGTCGCCACCGTGCAGCCCATCGTCGGGCCGCCGCGCGAGATCGAGTACGACCACATCATCGTGGCGCCCGGTTCGGTGTCCCGCACCCTCCCGATCCCGGGCCTGCGCGAGCACGGCATCGGCTTCAAGACCATCGGTGAGGCCATCTTCCTGCGCAACCACGTGCTCGACCAACTCGACGTCGCGGCCGCGACCACCGATCCGGAGGTACGCCGGCGGGCGCTGACCTTCGTCTTCGTCGGCGGCGGCTACGCCGGCATCGAGGCGCTGGCCGAGATGGAGGACATGGCGCACGACGCCGTGCGGCGCTACTACCCCGAGATCTCCACCGACGAGATGCACTGGGTGCTGGTCGAGGCCACCAACCGGATCCTGCCCGAGGTCGACCGCGACATGGGCGCGTACACCGTGCAGGTCCTGCTCAAGCGCAAGCTCGACATCCGCCTCGGCACGCGGCTGGAGTCGTGCGTCGACGGCGTGGTCAAGCTCTCCGACGGCGACAGCTTCCCGGCCAACACGATCGTCTGGACCGCCGGCGTCAAGCCGTCGCCGATGCTCGACTTCGTCGACCTGCCGAAGGACCAGCGCGGTCGCCTGACCACCAACGCGAGCCTCCAGGTCGTCGACGGCGACCGGGTGGTCGAGGGCGCGTGGAGCGCCGGCGACTGCGCCGCGGTGCCCGACCTGACCGGCCCGCCCGGAGCGATGTGCTCGCCGAGCGCACAGCACGCGGTGCGGCAGGCGAACCGCCTGGCCGACAACATCCGCGCGGTGATCCGGGGCCGTCAGCCGGTGGACTACAAGCACAAGCACGTCGGCAGCGTGGCCAGCCTGGGCCTGCACAAGGGCGTGGCGCAGGTCTACGGCATCAAGCTGACGGGCCCGCTCGCCTGGATGATGCACCGCGCGTACCACCTGAGCCGGATCCCGTCCTTCAACCGCAAGGTCCGGGTCATGATCGACTGGATCCTGGCCTTCTTCCTCCGCCGCGAGGTGGTCTCCCTGGGCCAGCTGCACGCGCCGAAGGACGAGTTCGTCGACGTGACACCACACATCGACCCGCCACCATCGGTGCCACTGCCGCCAGAACGAGAGCCGGCGATGTCCGGCCGCAGATAACGAAAGGGGCGCCCGCACCGGGGCGCCCCTTTTGCTTCCGCTCAGAGATAGAGCGCGCGGAACTCGCGCGCGATGTCCGGGACGTCGGTCATCGACCCGTCGGCGACCGCCATCACGAGCGCTTCGGCCTGGTCCACGTCGACGTCCTGGATCGGCACGTCGTTGATCGCGAGCAGAATCCCCGTGGCCACCCACGCGAGGCGCTTGTTGCCGTCGATGAGGGCATGGTTCATGCAAACCGTGGTAGTGGATCACTCCGCCAGCCGGTGCAACAGCTCGGGGTCGCGCTCGACCACCTCGCCCGCCAGGCCCCGGATCCGATCGCGACGGCTCCGCGCCGAGAGGTATTCCTCTACGGCCACGACGATGGTGGCGTTCAACGAGCGACGGTCTTCTTCGGCAAGCTGCTTGAGCCGCTCGTGCAATCCGTCGGGAAGATCGACCGTGGTGATCATACGGACCGTACGCAGGCAATTTCCGGGCCGTTAGACCAGGCTGTAGGCGATGCCGTCCAGGATGTCGTGTTCTGAGGCCACCACCGACGACATGCCGGCGCGTTCCATGATGACGCGGAGGACCAGGGCGCCCGCGCCGATCACGTCCGCGCGGCCCGGGTGCATGATCGGGTTTTCGAGGCGCTCCGCCGGGGTTTTCGAGAGCAGGTCCGCCGTCACCTTGGCCACGTCGTCGTAGGAGACGCGGGCGTGGTGGATGCGTTTCGGGTCGTACCCGGGGAGGTCCAGGGCGATGCCCACCACCGTCGTGACCGAACCCGCGAGCCCGACCAGCGTCGCCGCGTGCCGGCCCGGAACCACGGACAGCGCGTGGTCCACCGCCGCCGCGATGTCGGCTTCCGCCGCCGCCACCTCCGCGGCCGTCGGTGGGGTGCTGTGCAGGTGCCGTTCCGTCATCCGGACGCAGCCGATGTCCATCGAGATCGCCGCGTCCGGGCCCGCGGCCGACGAGCCCGTGACGAACTCCGTCGACCCGCCGCCGATGTCGACGATCAGGTACGGCGCCGGCGCGACCAGGCCGCGCACCGCACCCGTGTAGGACAGCCGCGCTTCCTCGTCGCCCGTCACCACCTCCGGCGCGACCCCGAGCGTGGTCAGCACCATCCCGGTGAACTCGCCCGCGTTGGCCGCGTCCCGGGACGCCGACGTCGCGCACATCCGCACCCGGGACGCACCGAGCGCCCGGATCTGGGCCGTGTAGTCCGCCAGCGCCACCCGGGTCCGCTCGATCGCCTCCGGGGCCAGCCGGCCGGTCTGGTCGACTCCCTGGCCGAGCCGGACGATCTCCATCCGGCGGGTCACGTCGACGAGGCGGCCGTCGGGGCCGATGTCCGCGACGAGCAGGCGGATGGAGTTGGTCCCACAGTCGATGGCAGCTACCCGGGTCACAAGGTCGACACTACGAGAGGTGCAGCAGCATCCGCGTGTTGCCCAGGGTGTTGGGTTTCACCCTTTCCAGGTCGAGGAACTCGGCAACACCTTCGTCGTACGAGCGCAGGAGCTGCTCGTACACCGCGGGCGGCACCGGGGCGCCGTCGATCTCGCGGAAACCGAACCGGCCGAAGAACTCCGTCTCGAACGTGAGCACGAACACCCGCCGGACGCCGACGTCGCGGGCCGCGGCCAGCAGCGCGGTCACCAGGTCGACGCCGATCTTGCGGCCCTGGTGTGCCGAGTCGACCGCGACCGTGCGGATTTCCGCCAGGTCTTCCCACATCACGTGCAGCGCGCCGCAGCCGACGACCGTCGAGCCGTCGACCGCGACCCAGAACTCGAGCACGTCCTCGTAGAGCGTCACCGTGGCCTTGCTGAGCAGCCGCCCGCCGGTGCTGAACGTGTCGATCAGCCGGCGGATGGCCCGCACGTCGCCGGTCCGGGCCCGG
This sequence comes from Asanoa iriomotensis, assembly GCF_016862515.1. GTDB lineage: Bacteria > Actinomycetota > Actinomycetes > Mycobacteriales > Micromonosporaceae > Asanoa > Asanoa iriomotensis. Next base: position 246,044 of record NZ_BONC01000002.1, on the reverse strand, counting down.
CGGACGACGATCTCGGCCATCAGCCGGCGACCTCGACGCACGGGCCGCCGTCCCACCACGACCCGATCTCTTCCAGCGCTTCGTCGCCGAACGGGTTGACGCCCGGGCCGACGGCGAGCGCGTGGGCGACCAGCACGTGGAGGCACTTGACCCGGCCCGGCATGCCGCCGGCCGAGATCCCCTCGATCTCCTCGACGTGCCCGACCGCCTCGCGCCGCGCCAGGTAGTCCTCGTGTGCGGCCCGGTAGCGCGCCGCCAGCTCCGGGTCGTCGGCGAGCCGGGCGGCCATCTCCTTCATCAGCCCGGCGGACTCGATGCGGCTGCACGCCGCCGTCGCCCGCGGGCAGGTCAGGTAGAACAGCGTCGGGAACGGGGTGCCGTCGGCGAGCCGCGGCGTCGTCTCCACGACGTCGGGCAGCCCGCACGGGCAGCGGTGCGCGACGTTCCGGATGGCCCGCGGCGGACGCCCGAGCTGGGCTGCCACGGCCGCCCGGTCGCGCGTGGAAGCCTCCTCGCGCACAGGTGGAGGAATCATCGGGCACTCTCCGCGTTGGCGGCCTCGACGCTCGACCAGAGCGTGTCGTACCAGGGATCGGGCTCCGGTGGCGTCGCGCCCGGCGGCGGCAGACCCGCGTCGCGGGCGGCGCCGTCCGGGTCGGAGAGCAGGATCAGCAGCTCTTCGCCGGGGAGGACCATGAAGAAGCGGCTCCTCGCCTGGGTCTTGATGTAGTTCGGGTCTTTCCAGAGCGCGGCCTGGTCCTGCAGCTCCTTGATCTTCTCGCGCTGCGCGGCCTGCGCCGATTGCATCTCCGCGATGTCGGACTGCTGGTTGAGATAGACCCGGATCGGATACGTGTACGCGAGCGCCAGCGCGATCAGCACCGCGACGAGCACGGTCGCCCGGCCGGTGAGCCGGCGCGGCTGTGGTGCCGCGGTGCGCCGGGCGCTGCTGGTGGCGGCCGCGGTGCCGGCCCGGCGGGCGGCCGGCCGCGTGGCCTTGCGCGGTGTGTTGGCCGCGCGCGCGGTGCCGACCGCGGTCGGCTCACGTGCGGTCGACCTCGCGGACCCACGCCCCGTGGAACCCCGGGCGGCGCTGCCGGTCGGGCGGCGGGAGGGCCCCTGACCGCTCGGCATGCGGCGCTGCGTCACAACCCGACACCCCCTCCCCCGAGGTCCCGGCGCGCCGGGGCCTCCGCGGAGGCCCCGGACGCACGCGGGGTCAGCTAGCCGAACGGTACCTCGGGAACGCGCCGGCACCGGCGTAGCGCGCCGCGTCCGCGAGTTCCTCTTCGATCCTGAGGAGCTGGTTGTACTTGGCGACCCGGTCGGACCGGGCCGGCGCGCCGGTCTTGATCTGGCCGGAGCCCACCGCGACCGCGAGGTCGGCGATCGTGGTGTCCTCGGTCTCGCCGGAGCGGTGGCTCATCATCGTCGAGAAGCCGGCCCGGTGCGCCAGGTCGACCGCGTCGAACGTCTCGGTCAGCGAGCCGATCTGGTTGACCTTGACCAGCACGGCGTTGGCGGCGCGCTCGGCGATGCCGCGGGCGATCCGCTGCGGGTTGGTGACGAACAGGTCGTCGCCGACGATCTGCACCCGGTCGCCGACCCGCGCGGTGAACCCGGACCAGCCGGCCCAGTCGTCCTCGGCCAGTGGGTCCTCGATGGACACGATCGGGTAGTCCGCGACGAGCTTCTCGTAGTAGGCGCTCATCTCGTCGGAGCTGCGCTTCTCGCCCTCGAACGTGTAGACGCCGTCGGCGAAGAACTCGGTCGCGGCCACGTCGAGCGCGAGCACGATGTCGGTGCCGAGCCGGTAGCCGGCCTTCTCGACCGCCTCCGCGATCAGGTCGAGCGCCGCGGCGTTGGTCGGCAGGCTCGGCGCGAAGCCACCCTCGTCGCCCAGGCCCGTGGACAGGCCCTTGGCCTTCAGCACGGTCTTGAGCGCGTGGTAGACCTCGGCGCCCGAACGGACGGCCTCACGGAAGGTCGGCGCGCCGATCGGCGCGATCATGAACTCCTGCACGTCGACGTTCGAGTCGGCGTGGGCGCCGCCGTTGAGGATGTTCATCATCGGCACCGGCAGCAGGTGCGCGTTGGGCCCGCCGAGGTAGCGGAACAGGCTCAGCCCCGCGGAACCGGCGGCCGCCTTGGCGACGGCCAGCGACACGCCGAGGATGGCGTTGGCGCCGAGCTGCGACTTGTCGGGGGTGCCGTCGATGTCGAGCATCTTCTGGTCGATCAGCCGCTGCTCGCTGGCGTCGAACCCGATGAGCTGGTCGACGATCTGGTCCTCGATGTTGGAAACGGCCTTCTCGACGCCCTTGCCGTTGTAGCGCTGCTGGTCGCCGTCGCGCAGCTCCAGCGCCTCGAACGCGCCGGTCGACGCACCCGACGGCACCGCGGCCCGCGCGATCGTGCCGTCGTCGAGCCCGATCTCGACCTCGACGGTGGGGTTGCCGCGCGAGTCCAGGATCTCCCGGGCCTCGATTGCCTCAATGGTGCCCACTGTTTACGACTCCTGCCGTGTGTTGATGTCGTGGTCTCACGGCCGCGACGCTGCGTCCCGAAGAAGGGTATCGGGCGCTACCTTGGACTCCGTGAGCCGGTTCGTGCCCGACGCGGTGGGCGTGGCGCCACCCAGTCCTGCTGACCACTGCGTGCTCGTCGCTGGTCGCCGCCTGTTGGCGCCGTTCCCGCGCCACGCCGACGTCGCCGGGCTGCCCGACGACGTGACCTGGGTGCCGCTCGGTGCTCTGGACGGCGTACGCGTCTGGGCCGCCGGGCTGCCCGAGAAGATCGACTCGCTAGGCCGGTGGCGGGCCTGGCCGTCACTCGCCGCGACGCTCGACGAGCCGCTGGCCGCGCTGGCCGGGCGGGCCTTACAGATCGTGACGTGGCGACGCAGCCACCGGTTCTGCGGGGCGTGCGCGACCGAGCTGACCGACGTACCCGATGAGCATGCTCGGCGGTGTCCGGGTTGTGACCTGTATGTCCCGATGCAGCTCTCCCCCGCGATCCTGACGGCGATCCGCCGGGGCGACGAGATCCTTCTGGTCAAGCACACGTACGGGCCGACCGAGCTGTGGGCGCTGGTGGCCGGCTTCGTCGAGGCCGGCGAGTCGCTGGAGGAGGCGGTGCACCGCGAGGTGGCCGAGGAGGTCGGGCTGACCGTCGACGGGCTGCGCTATTTCGGCAGTCAGCCGTGGGCGATGTCCGGCCCGGGTGTGATCCTCACGGGCTTCATGGCCACGGCCGCGCCAGGCGCCGAGCCGGTGATCGACGGCAAGGAGCTGGCCGAGGCCCGCTGGTGGCCGCTGCGCGAACTGCCCGACGCGCTGCCGCCGAAGTACTCGATCTCCCGCTGGCTGATCGACGCCGCCGCTAAGTCAGCAGGCGGAACCGCTGGCTGACGATCGGCGTGTCGTCGTCCACTGTGAAGCCGGGGTCGCCGAGCTCGGCGCGGACCTCGGGGCTGTGCCAGAACTCCTCGTGGTCGGCCCGCCACTCGGCCACGGAGATGAAGCCCTCGCCCTCGTCGATCGCGTGCCGCAGGTCGACGTCGCCGAGCCGGACCACGCGCACCTCGGTGAGCTCGATGGCGGCGACCCGGTTGCCGGCCGAGTCGAGCACCGCGGACACCTCGCCCGCGACCGGCAGCGGCTCGTCCACGTAGCCGGCGAGCAGCGCCGAGGTGCTGGTCTTCGCGCCCGACAGGATCGCCGCCACCAACTTGTCGCGCAGCGGGCCGGGAAAGCCGAACTCGACGGTGGGCAGCTCGTCGAGGTTCACGACACACCCAGCAGCAGGGGCAGGTGACGCGGCGGCGGCGAGCCGTGGGCGATCATCGCGTCGTGCCAGGCCCGCGTGGACGTGCCGGCCGGGCGGCGCAGCGCGGTGTCGAGGATCTCCTGGTAGCCGACGAAGTACGTGGACAGCTGCGTCGAGGTGAGCAGCGCGCGGCGCCACTTGCCGGCCGCCTCGCCCTCTTCCTGGAAGCCGGGGCCGGTCATCAGCGCCATCGCCGCGTCCTGCGTCATCCCGTCACAGTGGACGGCTTGGTCGAGGATCGCGTTGATGGTCATCCGCAGCTGCATCTTGAGCTGCTGGAGGCGGATCGGCAGGCCGCCGAAGCGCAGCCCGGCCATCACCTCCTCGGCGTACACCGCCCAGCCCTCCGCGAACGGGCCGGAGACGCCGAGCTTGCGGACCCGGGTGGTGCCCTGGAACCGGCGCGAGTGGGCGAGCTGCAGGTAGTGGCCCGGCATCGCCTCGTGCACGGTCAGGTTGCGGATCATGTGGTTGTTGTATTCGCGGTAGAACGACTCCACCCGCTCCGGCGACCAGTCGGCCGGCGTCGGCGAGATGCAGTAGAACGTCGGCAGCTCCGCGGTCTCGAGCTGGCCCGGCGAGTCGCAGTAGGCGACGGCGACGCCGCGGGCGAACTCCGGCATCTCCTGGATCACGCACGGGTCGTCGACGAGCGTGACCAGGTCGTGTTCGCGTACGAAGTCGGTGGTCTCGACCATCGTCGCCTTCGCCAGCTCGACGATCGTGTCGTTGTCGGGGTGCTCGGCGCCGAGTCGGCCGAGCGCCTCGCGCACGGTCTCGTCGGTCGCCGGCCCACCGGTCAGCTCGGCGGCGGCGCGGCGCAGGTCCTCGCCGACGCGCACCAGATTTTCCCGGGCCTTGGCCAGCACCTGGTCGGCGGTCAGCTCGGTGTCGAGGGTGTGCCAGAGCCGGGCCTCCCAGAGCCGCCGACCCAGCCGCGGGTCGCGCTCGGCGGCCGGCAACTGCTCGCGCAGCCAGTCGGCGAACTCGGTGAGCGCCGCGACCGCCCGGGCCGCCGCCGGCTCGACGGTCGCCCGCATCGGCGGCGCCTCGTCGAGCATCGCCGGCACCTCGTCCCGGACCAGCGCGGCGGTGCCGGCGAACTGGCCGATCGCGGTCTCGACGTGGATCCGCGGCATGTCCTTGAGCGCCGCGCGCGCGGTGGCCAGCGCGTCGGGCACGGCTTCGAGGCGCTGGGTCAGGCTCTCCAGGCGCACGTCGACCGGGGCGAACGGGCGCGCGATCAGCTCGTGGATCAGGTCGCCCGGGTTGTGCGTGAGCGGGTTCCACTCGTGCTCGCGCACCTCGGACAGCTCGAACATGCCACGCTCGACGCGGGCGGCGAGGATCGCGTGGTCGACCTGCTCCTGCGTGTCGAGCGCGTCGCTGTCGACCTCGGCCAGCGCGCCGCTCGCGTCGCGCAGCATCGCGAACCGGGCCAGGACCGCGTCGGCGGACAGGTCGGGCAGCTCGCCGTCGAGGCGATGGTCGCCGGCGGACGCGGCGAGGTGCGGGTCGCTGTCGAGCAGCGCGTCGACGATCCGCTCGGCGAGAGGCACGAAGTCGGGCATGGAGTCCAACCTAGACGAGTTCGCTCAGCCGGCGTACGCAGGCCGTGAGGCGGTCCGGTGTCTGCCCCGCGTACCCGATGACCAAACCGGGTGGTCCGCCCGGGGTGAGCCGCGTCGCGGACAGCGGCACCGGTCCGAGGCCCGCGGCATGGGCTTTCGCGCCCAGCGCGGCGTCGTCGGTGCCCGGCGGCAGCTCGACCACCAGGTGCAGGCCGGCGGCGACACCGTGCACCCGGCAACCCGGGAGGTACGTGCCGATCGCGGCGACGAGCGCGTCCCGGCGTCGCCGGTGTGCCCGGCGGGCGTGCCGGAGCTGGCGGTCGTAGCCGCCGGTGGCCAGCAGGTCGGCGAACGCGAGCTGTTCGAGGGTCGGGCCGCCGTAGTCCGCGGCCGCCTTGGCGGCGACGATCGACACGAGCCGGTCGCGCGGCGGGCACAGCCAGCCGAGCCGCAGCGCCGGTGCGAGCGCCTTGCTGGCCGAGCCGAGGTGCGCGACCACGTCCGGCGCGAGACCCTGCAGACAGCCGACCGGGTCACGGTCGTATCGGAACTCGGCGTCGTAGTCGTCCTCGACGATCAGCCCGCCGGTCTCCCTGGCCCAGTCGATCAGCGCCGCCCGCCGGTGTGGCGCCAGCACGACACCGGTCGGGTACTGGTGCGCGGGCGTGACCATGACGGCCTGCACGTCGCCGGCCCGCAGCGCGGCGACATCCAGGCCGTCGCCGTCGACCGGGATCGGCACCAGGGTCAGACCCTGCGCGAGCATGTGCGTGCGGATGCTGGGGCTGCCCGGCTCCTCGACACCGAACCGGGTGGCGCCGGCCTGCCGCAGATGATGGGCGACCAGCGCGAACGCCTGCGCGGCGCCGGTGGTGACCACGATGTCGCCGGCGGTCAGCCGGGCGGCCCGGACGCGGCCGAGATAGTCGGCGAGGGTCTGCCTCAGCCGGGGCGCGCCGGTCACACCGGTGTAGCCGAGATCCTGCGCGGTGGCCTCCGCGAGTGCGCGCTCGTAGGCACGACGCCAGGCGGCACGGGGGAAGGCCGCCAGGTCGGGCTGGCCGGGTCGCAGATCGGGGGGCAGGTTCCCGCCGAACGCTCCGCCGTGGCTTTGCTCTGCATCCAGATACGCACCACCCGCATTGGAAGGTGCGGATCTGGGTGCAGAGCTGACGGCGGTGCCTGAACCGCGTTCGGCGAGTAGCCGGCCCTCGGCGATGAGCTGCTCGTATGCGCCGACCACCACCCCTCGGGAGACGCGCAGGTCGGTGGCGAGCTGGCGGCTGGACGGCAGCCGGGTGCCGGGCGCCAGCCGCCCGTCGGCGATCGCCGCCCGCAGCGCCGCGGCGAGTTGGTCGCCGAGGCCCGGGCTGGACCGGTCGAGGTCGAGCAGCGCCTCCATGTGGTCTCCTCAACGGGGTTGCGAGTGGACCTGTCTAGCGGACCATTCTGCTCATAGCGTCGGTCCCATGACCATCTCCAAGGGCACCGCCGTCGGCTTCTGCGTGCTCGGCATGACGCTCGTCGGCAGCTCGGTCGCGGTGAGCCAGTTGCTGCTGGACTACCCGACGCTGACCGCGCAGGCGCTGCGCTACACAGCCGCGGCCGCCGTGCTCTTCCTGATCGCGCACCGGTTTCCCCAGCTCGGCGGTGCCCGCCCCGGCGTCCGCCCCACCCCGCGTGAGCTGGGCATCCTGCTCGTCGTGGCGGCGACCGGGATGGCCGGCTTCAACGCGTGCATCATGCTGGCCCTGCACCACGACACCGAACCGGCGGTGGTCGGCACCGTCATCGGGGTCGCGCCACTCGGGCTGGCCCTGCTCGGGCCGCTGGTGGCGGGGTCGCGGGCGCGGCCGAGCGCGCGGATCGTGGCCGCCGCGGTGGTGGTCGTCGGTGGCACGGCGCTGGTCGAGGGCACCGGCCGGGCGACGCCGATCGGGCTGCTCGGCGCGGGCGGGGCGCTGGTCGGGGAGATCCTGTTCTCGCTGCTGGCCGCCGTCGTCCTGCCGCGGCTCGGTGCCGTGCGGGTGGCGGCCTACTCCTGCGCGCTGGCGGTGCCGTTGCTGCTGGTGGGTGCGCTGGTGGCCGGCGAACCCGCGGCGTGGCGCCTGCCGACGGCGGCCGAGGCCGGCGCTCTGGTCTACCTCGCCGGCCTGATGACGGTCGCCGCGTTCGTGGTCTGGTTCATCGGGCTGGAGCGGCTCGGCGTCGAGCGGGCCGGCATCCTGGTCGGGCTGATGCCGGTCGCCACGCTGGTCACCGCCGCCGTGATGGCGACGGCGCTGCCCGGGTTCGGCCCGGCACTGGGGGTGCTGATCGTCGCAGCGGGCCTGGCCTTCGGCCTGGCATCCCCTGATCAGGAGCGCTCGGCGGCCCTGACGGCCTCGGCATAGCGGAGTGCGGCGGCCCGCAGCGCGGCCTCCGGGTCCTCGCCCGCGGCCCGGGCCGCCGCGACCAGCCGCAGCAGCCGGGAGCCCAGGTCGTCGCCCTCCGGGAGGGCCACGTCGAGGTGCGCCCGCTCCGCCCGCTGCAGGAACTTGGCGGCCAGCGCCAGCGCCGGCTGCGAAAGCGCGACCCCGTCCATCGCCGAGTCGCGGGACTTCTCCGCCTTCTTGATCTGCTCCCAGTTCTTGATGATCTCGTCGATCGAGCCGACCTCGGTGCCCGCGAACACGTGCGGGTTCCGGCGGATCATCTTGTCGACCAGGCCGGCGGCGACGTCGTCGACCGACCACCGCTGGTCCTCGGGCAGGTCCTCGGCCAGCCGGGCGTGCAGGACCACCTGGAGCAGCACGTCGCCCAACTCCTCGCGGAGCCCGGCGAGGTCCTCGGCCTCGATCGCGTCGTAGGCCTCGTACGCCTCTTCCAGCATGAACTGGGCCAGCGACTGATGGGTCTGTGCCCGCTTCCACGGGTCGCCGCCGGGCGAGTAGAGGCGGTCCATCACGGCGACCGCGTCGAGCAGGCGGGCGCCGGCCGGGTCCCAGGAGCCGTAGGTCACCTCCAGCTCGGCCAGACCGGGCTGGCGGGCCAGGCGTACGCCCAGCTCACGGGCCAGGTCGGGGTCGCCGGTCGGCCCGGCCAGCCAGATGACGTCGGACTCCCGGGCGTGCTCCAGCAGCGCGTCGACCCGTGGCGGCACGATCGTCACCGCGCCGCCGGCGGCCCGCACGGCGTCGGTCAGCGGGCTCTCGGCCGCGGCCAGCACGGGCTGCGCCCGCACGGCGTCCCAGGCCTCGGCGGTCAGCAGCCCCGCGGGCAGCCGCGGGGAGGTGACCAGCAGGAGGATGCGCACCGTGCTGGCTAGGCGCGGTCGGAGACCGCGTCGCTGCCGTCGAGGTACGGGAGGTCGTAGAAGACCGCGCCCTGCTGCGAGGAGACCACCATCGGGGCCGACAGCGGCAGGTAACGGGGGTTGACTGTGGTGTCGCTGGCCGACGCCGCCTTCTCCAGCATGCCGGTGAGCTGGTACGCGGCCGCGACGAACTCACCGTTGCCGAACGCCTGCTTGATCTGCGCCAGGTCGAAGCCCGCCTCGATCGCCTCGACCTTGACCAGGGCGTCGTACACGCCGCGCAACTGGTCCTCGGTGACGGCCGGGACGTTGCTGCCCATCTTGGCGAAGATGCCCTGCGAGAGGTTGACCCACTCGGTGTAGTCCTTGACGTACTGGGTGGTCGCCGGGACGCCCAGCTCGGCCGCCACCTGGTCGGCGGTGACCGCGTTCATCGGCTGCACGCCCTGCTCGGCGGCGACCTTGCGGCCCAGGTCGAGGCTGACCTCGAGGTCGACGACCTGCTGGCGGCTGACCGCCGGGCCCGGCGACTTGGTCGGCTCGGTGCCCGGCTGCTGCTGCTCCTCGGCCGCCGGCGTCGCGGACGCGGCCGCCTGCGCCCCGTCGAAGATCTGCGTGACCTGGTCTTCGGTCACCTTCCGGTCGCCCAGGTAGGCGGCGACGGACGGCTCGGAGCGGCAGGCCGCCAGGCCGCCCAGACCGAGGGCGGCGACGACCACGATCGACGCGATGCGGCGGGCACGAAGCATGGTCGACACTCTCTCACGCCGTTCTCGCCGGCCGGTTCTCACCCCAGCACGTCCCGGACCAGCTGCTCGCACCACTGCAGCAGCGCCTGGTCGCGCAGCGGCTCGCCGCCGACCCTCCTCGTCGTCGGGCGGGGCACGCTGACCTGGTCGATCGCCGACTTGTAGACCGAGTCCGGGTGGTAGCGCTTGAGCCGCAACTGCCGGGAATCGGGCAGCGGCACCGGCGAGAACCGCAGGTGGCGGCCCTGCACCGACACGTCGGTGATCCCGTGGGAGCGCATCACCAGTCGGAACCGGGCGATCGCCACCAGGTTCCTGACCGGCTCCGGCGGCTCGCCGTAGCGGTCGGTCAGCTCGGCCACGATCGCGTCGAGCTGCTCGGCGGTGCGGGCCTCGGCGAGCTTGCGGTACATCTCCAGGCGCAGCCGCTCGACCGCGATGTAGTCGTGCGGCAGGTGGGCGTCGACCGGCAGGTCGATCTTGAAGTCGAGGTCCTCCTCGGGCTTCTCGCCCTTGAACGCCGACACGGCCTCGCCGACCATCCGCACGTAGAGGTCGAACCCGACGCCCTCGATGTGACCGGACTGCTCACCGCCGAGCAGGTTGCCGGCGCCGCGGATCTCGAGGTCCTTCATCGCCACGTACATGCCGGCGCCCAGCTCGGTGTGCTGTGCGATGGTGGCCAGCCGCTCGTGGGCGTGCTCGGTCAATGGCTTGTCCGGCGGGTAGAGGAAATACGCGTACGCCCGCTCCCGGCCCCGGCCGACCCGGCCGCGGATCTGGTGCAGCTGGGCAAGGCCGAGCAGGTCGGCCCGCTCCACGATCAGCGTGTTGGCGTTGGGGATGTCGATGCCGGACTCGACGATCGTGGTGCAGACCAGGACGTCGTACTCCTTCTCCCAGAAGCCGACCATGACCTTCTCCAGGGCGTCCTCGCCCATCTGGCCGTGCGCCACCGCGACCCGCGCCTCGGGCACCAGCTCACGCAGCCGGCGCGCGGCCCGGTCGATCGACTCGACCCGGTTGTGCAGGTAGAAGACCTGCCCGTCGCGGAGCAGCTCGCGGTGGACGGCCGCGGCGACCTGGCGGTCGTCGTGCGCGCCGACGAAGGTCAGCACCGGGTGCCGCTCCTCCGGCGGGGTCGCGATCGTCGACATCTCCCGGATGCCGGTGATCGCCATCTCCAGCGTGCGCGGGATCGGCGTCGCCGACATGGTCAGCACGTCGACCGACGTGCGCAGGGACTTGAGCTGCTCCTTGTGCTCGACGCCGAAGCGCTGCTCCTCGTCGACGACGATCATGCCGAGGTTCTTGAACCGGGTCGCCGACTGCAGCAGCCGGTGGGTGCCGATCACGATGTCGGCGGTGCCGGCGGCGGCCATGTCGAGCGTCTGCTCGGCCTCCTTCGGCGTCTGGAACCGGGACAGTTGCCGGATCTGTATCGGGAACTGGTTCATCCGGTCGGTGAACGTGTTGAAGTGCTGCTGCGCGAGCAGCGTCGTCGGGACGAGCACGGCGACCTGCTTGCCGTCCTGCACGGCCTTGAACGCCGCGCGTACCGCGATCTCGGTCTTGCCGTAGCCGACGTCGCCGCAGATCAGCCGGTCCATCGGGATCGCCTGCTCCATGTCGCGCTTGACCTCGTCGATCGCGCTGAGCTGGTCGGGCGTCTCGGTCCACGGGAAGGCGTCTTCCAGCTCGCGCTGCCACGGCGTGTCGGGACCGAAAGCGTGGCCCTTGGACGCCTTGCGGGCGGCGTACAGCTGGATGAGCTGCGCGGCGATCTCGCGGACGGCCTTGCGGGCCCGCGCCCTGGCCTTCTGCCAGTCGGAGCCGCCCATCTTGTGCAGGGCCGGCGTCTCGCCGCCGACGTAGCGGGAGAGCTGGTCGAGCTGGTCCGTCGGCACGTACAGGCGGTCGCCGGGCTGGTTCTTCTTGCTGGGCGCGTACTCGATGACCAGGTATTCGCGGCTCGCGCCGTTGACGACGCGCTGCACGAGCTCCACGTATTTGCCGATGCCGTGCTGCTCGTGCACGACGAAGTCGCCGTTGCGCAGCTCGAGCGGGTCGATGGTGTTGCGCCGCCGCGACGGCATCTTGCGCATGTCGCGGGTGGTCGCGCCGCGCCCGCCGGTCACGTCGTTGCCGGTCAGCACGACCAGCTTGGACGCCTCGTCGACGAAACCGTGGTTGAGCCCGCCGCAGGTGACCAGCACATCGCCGGCCTTCGGCGGTGCGTCGATGCCCTCGGTGAGCACGGCGCCGAGACCGGCGTCGCGCATGACCTCGACGGCCCGTTGCGCCGGCCCGTGCCCCTCGAAGACGAGCGCGACGGCCCACCCCTCGGTGCGCCACTGCGCGACGTCCTTGATCACGCGCTCGGTCTCGCCGTGGTAGAGGGCGGTCGGCTGGGCGGCGAGGGCGATCGCGTCGCCGGTGTCGGGGGTGACGGTGACGGCCTCGACGGGGTCTTCCCAGGGCTGCGGCTCGGCCTCGACGACGCTCTCCACGAGCCCGAACGGCGACACGGACCACCAGGGCTGCCGAAGCGCCTCGGCCGCGTGCCGCACTTCGGCCAGGGTCTTGAAAGCGGCGGCGCCGAGGTCGATCGGCGCCTGCCCGCCGACGGCGGCCGCGGCCCAGGAGGCCTGGAGAAACTCGTCACTGGTGCGCACGAGGTCGTGCGCCCGGGTCCGGATGCGCTCGGGGTCGCAGAGCAGCACGTGGGTGTTCGGTGGCATGCAGTTGACGAGGAGCTCGAGCTGGTCAGTGCCGACGAGCGCCGGGGCCAGCGACTCCATGCCCTCGACGGGGATGCCCTCGGCGAGCTTGTCGAGGATCTCGAGGAGTTCGGGGTGCTTCTCGCTGAGCTGTCGCGCCTTGTTTCGGACGTCGTCGGTCAGCAGCAGCTCGCGGCACGGCGGCGCGAACATGGTCTCGACCTTGTCGATGGTGCGCTGGTCGGCGACGGCGAAGGTGCGGATCTCGTCGACCTGGTCACCCCAGAACTCGACGCGGGAGGGGTGCTCGTCGGTGGGCGGGAACACGTCGAGAATCCCGCCGCGTACGGCGAACTCGCCGCGCTTGGTCACCAGATCGACCCGGGCGTACGCCATGTCGTTGAGCCGGTGCGCGACGTCGTCGAGCTCGGCCTCGGCGCCGGTGCGCAGCTCGACGGGCTCGAGGTCACCGAGCCGCTTGAGCTGAGGCTGCAGCATGCTGCGGACGGGTGCGACGACGACCTTGACGGGGTTGTCGCCGGGGTGGGCGAGCCGCCGCAGGACGGCGAGCCGGCGCCCGACGGTGTCGGAGCGAGGCGACAGCCGCTCGTGGGGCAGGGTCTCCCAGGCGGGATAGCTGACGACCTGGTCCGCGGGCAGCAGGCTGCCGAGCGCGGCGGCGAGATCGTCGGCCTCGCGGCTGGTGGCGGTGACGGCGAGCACGGGGCGATCGGCACCGTCGGCCTCGGCCGCGACGGCGGCGACGACGAACGGACGAAGGGCGGCGGGCGCGGTGAGATCGAGCCCGTCGGCGTCGGGGAAGCCGGCGCGGGCAAGGTCGCGCGCACGGGCCAACCCCGCGTCACCCAGGGCCGCGGCCAACAGACCATGAAGCATGGATGATCCTCTCGGGCACGCAGGACGGCCCCCCAGCCGGGTAGGCAGGGGGGTGCGACGTGCGGGTTCAAGCGTACGCCGGGGGTACGACACGACGCGTCTGCGTTTCTCCGGGCGCTTGAACGGTGCTGGTGCCCGATTTGTTCCGCAAGATGGCCGCATCGGGGCAGCGCCCGCGCGGGACCGTCGCTAGCGTCCCGCCACGTTGGCAAAGAAACGGCCCCCTTGCGGGGGCCGTCGGGCCAGGGCGGCGAAGCCCTGGCGGGGTGAGACAAGTGTAGCGGAACAAGGGAGGAAGCGGTGCACCGCGTAATCGCGTATGTGGATGGCTTCAACCTCTACCACGGCTTGCGCGAGCGCTTCGGACGGCAGTTGCACTGGCTCGACCTGGAAGCACTCGCCACCTCGCTGCTGCGGCCCGACCAGCGACTCCGCGGGGTTCGTTACTTCACCGCCCGGGTTCGTGACCAGCCGCGGAGTGCTGATCGTCAGCAGAAATACCTGGCCGCGCTCGCCGCGCACTCGTCGGTGCTGGAGATCGTCGAAGGGCGGTTCCAGGAACGAATGATCGTTTGCAATACCTGCGGGTCGCGGCGACGGTCTTACGAGGAGAAGGAAAGTGACGTCAACTTGGCTGTTGCGATGGTGCGGGACGCATTGCTGGACCGGTTCGACACGGCCTTACTGATCTCCGCGGACGCGGATCTCGCACCGGCGATCAACGAAATCCGGAAGCTCGGCGGCGGGAAGCGGGTTGTCGCCGCGTTCCCGCCACGACGGCGGTCGGATGCGCTACGCCGACTGGCCGACGGATCTTTCACGATCGGCGACGCGAAGCTGCGCCGGGCCCAGTTGCCGCCCAGGGTCGGGCGGCCGAGCGGGCCCGTGCTCACGCGTCCCGCCTATTGGAGTTGACCCGCGGTCAGTAGTGCACCCGGATCCGCCGCGCGTCTGCGTCGACCTCGGCCTCGCCGCCGTAGGGGAGGACCAGTTGCGGGTCTGTGTGGCCGATGTCGAGGTCCAGGACCACGATCGCGTTCGGGGCGTATTCGCCTACCGCGCGCAGCACCGCCGCCCGTTGTTCTTCCGCATACGCGCGCTTGGCGTCCGGGGACAGTCGCTTGTCGAGCAGTTCCCAGCATTTCGCCCGGCCGACCAGGATCGCCGGGAACTGGCCCAGCCAGCCGCGTTCCCCCAGGTTGCGGAGCATGTAGTAGACCTCCGTCGCCGGCGGCATGTCCTCCGACGTCTCCGTGAAGAAGATCGCGTTCGGGGGTGGTGCGGCGACCACGTCCGCCGCGAGCAGCCACGTCAGGACCTCGATGTTGCCGCCCCACAGGCGGCCGCCGGCCGCGCCGCCCGCGCCGTGCCACTGCCAGCCCGACGACGGGAACATCGGCTGCGTCTGCGACTCGTAGTCGGGCGTCTGCCACGAGATGGACTCGTCCGTGTAGTCCGGCGACTCCGTCAGGTCGTACCAGTCGGAAGTGAACAGCGCCGCGGACAGCGACTCGGCGGTCAGGGGGTGCATGGCCCCGGCCCGGCCGAAGTGCACCAGGATCGAGCCGCCGTGGTAGCTGACGATGCCGAGGCCGCTGAGGTAGTTGAGCAGCGTGGTGTTGTCCGAATAGCCCAGGAACGGCTTCGGGTTGGCCCGCAGCACCTCCGGGTCGAGGAACCGCAGCAGGCGCAACTGGTCGTCGCCGCCGATCGTGGACAGGACCGCGGAGATCGACGGGTCCGCGAACGCCGCCATGACGTCCCGGGCCCGGTCGGCCGGGGACGCGCCCATGACCCGGGTCGTCGGATATTCCACCGGCTCCAGCCCGAACTCCGTCCGCAGGCGGCGCAGCCCCAGCTCGTACACCGTGGGGAAGAGAGCGGGCAGGCCCGCGGAGGGTGAGATCACCGCGACGCGCGACCCGGGTCGCGGCTTGGCTGGGTAATCCATGCAAGCAGGCTAGCTAGCCTCGCAAACGGGATTAACCACGCAATTCGCGCGGCCCACACCGCACGCCTGCCCAGCCGGCGCAGGTAGCATCATCAAGCACGGGACAGCGCTGTCCGCCCTGCACCGCCGTAAGGAGCGCACCCGTGTCCGACCCCACCGGTCCGACCACCCCCGACGACCCGGACGCCGCCCTCCGAGCCGACATCCGCCGGCTTGGCACCCTGCTCGGCCACACGCTGGCCCGCCAGGAAGGCCGCCCGCTGCTCGACCTCGTCGAGGAGATCCGTGCCCTCGTGCGCAGCGACGCCGAGGCCGCCGCGACCCGACTGAGCTCGATGGACGTCACCACCGGCACCAAGCTCGCCCGGGCCTTCTCCACCTACTTCCACCTCGCCAACATCACCGAGCAGGTGCACCGCGCCCGCGAGCTGCGCCGGCAGCGGGCGACCCAGGGCGGCTGGCTCGACCAGGCCGCCAAGCTGATCGCCGAGCGCGGCGTCCCGGCCGACGAGATCGCGGCCGCCGGCCGGCGGCTCGCGGTGCGGCCCGTGTTCACCGCCCACCCGACCGAGGCCGCCCGGCGGTCGATCCTGTCCAAGCTGCGCGCCGTCGCCGACGAGCTCGACGCCGAGGCCGCCGAGAGCGTCCTGTTCGGTGCACCGCCGCACGCCGACGACCGCCGCCTCGCCGAGCTGCTCGACCTGCTCTGGCAGACCGACGAGCTGCGGCTCGACCGGCCCGACCCGACCGACGAGGCCCGCAACGCGATCTACTACCTGCGCGACCTCTACGCCGACGCCGCGCCGCAGGTGCTCGACGACCTGGCCGACACCCTGCGCCGGCTCGGCATCGAGACCTCGCCGACCGCGCGGCCGCTGACCTTCGGCACCTGGATCGGCGGCGACCGCGACGGCAACCCGTTCGTGACACCGGCGGTCACCCGCGACGTGCTTCTCATCCAGTACGAGCACGGCATCCAGGCCACCGAGCAGGCCCTCGACGACCTGATCAACGAGGTCTCGGTGTCCCGGCGGCTGCGCGGCGTGTCCCTGGACCTGTCCGCGAGCCTGGCCCGCGACCTCGACAACCTGCCCGAGGTCGCCGAGCGGTTCCGCCGGGTCAACGCCGAGGAGCCCTACCGGCTCAAGGCCCGCTGCGTGAAGGCCAAGCTGGCCAACACCCGGCTGCGGCTGGCCCGCGGCACCGCGCACGTGCCGGGCCGCGACTACCGCGGCAACACCGAGCTCATCGCCGATCTCGAGCTGATGCGCGCGTCGCTGGCCCGCAACGCCGGCCAGCTCACCGCCGTCGGCAAGCTTGCCAGCGCGATCCGCACCATGTCGGCGTTCGGCCTGCACCTGGCCACCATGGACATCCGCGAGCACGCCGAGGCCCACCACCTGGTGCTGGCCCAGCTCTACGGCCACGTCGGCGAGGTGGCCGACTACCGCAGCCTGCCCCGCGACGAGCGCACCAAGCTGCTCGCCACCGAGCTGGCCGGCCGCCGGCCGCTGGCCGGGGTCGGCACCGCGTTGACCGACGGCGCGCGCAAGACGTTCGACGTGTTCACCGCCATCCGCGAGGCACAGGACCGGTTCGGCCCCGAGGTCATCGAGTCCTACATCATCTCGATGACGTTGGGCGTCGACGACGTGCTCGCCGCTGCCGTGCTGGCCCGCGAGGCCGGCCTGGTCGACGTGCACGGCAACCGCGCCGACGTCGGCTTCGTGCCGCTGCTGGAGACGCCGGCCGAGCTCAACGCGGGCGGTGAGCTGCTCGACGAGCTGCTGTCGCTGCCGGCCTACCGCACGCTGGTGCGGGCGCGGGGCGACGTGCAGGAGGTCATGCTGGGCTACTCCGACTCCAACAAGGAAGCCGGCATCACCACCTCGCAGTGGTCCATCCACCGGGCGCAGCGCGCGCTCCGCGACGTCGCGGCCCGGCATGGCGTGCGCCTCACGCTCTTCCACGGTCGCGGCGGCACCGTCGGGCGGGGCGGTGGCCCGACCCACGAGGCGATCCTGGCCCAGCCCTACGGCACCCTGGACGGCTCGATCAAGGTCACCGAGCAGGGCGAGGTCATCTCCGACAAATACACGCTGCCCGCGCTGGCCAGGGAAAACCTGGAGCTGACCGTGGCGGCCGTGCTCCAGGCGACGCTGCTGCACACCGAGCCGCGCCAGCCGCAGGAGATGCTGTCCAAGTGGGACGACGCGATGGACGTCGTGTCCGCGTCCGCCTTCTCGGCGTACCGCGGCCTGGTCGAAGATCCTGACCTGCCCGACTATTTCTGGGCCTCGACGCCGACCGAGCTGCTCGGCGCGCTCAACATCGGCTCCCGGCCGGCCAAGCGGCCCAACGCCAACGCCGGTCTGGGCGGGCTCCGGGCGATCCCGTGGGTGTTCGGCTGGACGCAGTCGCGGCAGATCGTGCCCGGCTGGTTCGGCGTGGGTTCCGGCCTGCAGGCCGCCCGTGCCGCCGGCCTCGCGCCCGTGCTCGCGGAGATGCACGGTGAGTGGCACTTCTTCCGGACGTTCCTCTCCAACGTCGAGATGATGCTGACCAAGACCGACCTCAACATCTCGCGGCGGTACGTGGAGACGTTGGTGCCCGAGCCGCTGCGGCGGATCTTCGAGACGATCGAGGAGGAGTACGAGCTGACGAAGCGCGAGGTGCTCGCGATCACGGGTTCGCCGGCGCTGCTGGAGAACAACACGGTGCTCCAGCGCACGCTGGCCGTCCGCGACTCCTACCTCGAGCCGCTGCACCACCTGCAGGTCGCCCTGTTGCGGCAATACCGCGACTCCGGTGCGGCCGGCCGGACGGTGGCGACGGCTCCCGGCGGGCGGCGCGCGCCCGGCGACGGGCAGGCGCTGGAACGGGCGCTGTTGACCACGGTCAACGGCATCGCGGCCGGGATGCGCAACACGGGCTGATTGTTTCTGTCGGACCCGCCTGCGACCATCAGCACCATGACGGGGGTTGATGTGTTGCGGCGGGTCAGGCCGCAGGTGGTTCCGGCGACGCGGGTCGCGCTGGCCCTGCTCTGGCTGGTGTGGGCGGTCGCCGCGTGGTGGACGGCACCGCGCGCGGCGACCCTCGACGAGGCGCGGGCCGACGCGGCGGCCGGCCGGATCGTCGCGCACCAGTGGGCCGACTCGTTCGGCGAGACGCTCTGGTTCGGGCGACTACGGTTTTCGCTCGACGCCGACGGGGTCGACCCGGTGCTCGTCTGGCGCACCGGCTTTGGGCGGGTGCACTACACGCTCATCCCCGACGTCGTCACCGAGCCAGGCCCGCGCGGCGACGTGGTGGTGGAGCCCAACCCGGCCGACGATCTCCGCGCGGCGATGCCGGACAGTCAGCGCGGCACCGTCCTGCCCTACTTCGCCCCGGTCCTGGCCGTGGTGATCACCCTGATCTGCCTGGCGATCCTGATCCAGGGGCCGGCGCCGAAGCTCGGCACCCGATGGTTCTGGTTCTTCCTGGGCGGGTTGCCGTTCGGGCTCGGCGTGCTGCTGTGGCTACGCGCCGAACGCCCGTGGGCCGAGCCCGAGGACCCGGCACCGGACAGAAAGACCGGCCAGCCCAGCCGCTACGGCGGGCTGACCGGTCTAGGTCTGATGATCCTCGGCGGGATCGTCATCTCGCTCCTGGTCGCGCTCCGACGCGGCCTACCGGAGTGGTTGGTGCCGAGCGCGCTGCCTTAGGGACGCCTCGACGCGCTGGCCGGGCTGGGCGAGGGTGTGCCGTCGGCTGGCCCGCGCCTCACCGCGGCGGGCCGCGCCTCACCGCGGCGCCGCGCCTCACCGCGGCGGGCCGCGCCTCACCGCGGCGTCGCGGTGGTCGACGCGATGCAGCCCGTCCCTAGCTCGTCTCGCCCGTCACCGAGAACGACTCCAGGCGGCGGATCGCCAGTGCCAGGAAGCCGACCGCGACCACGATGCTCATCACGACCGCGACCGTGAAGGAGACGTTGCCGCTCAGCAGGGGCGAAGAGGATGCCTTGTCGGCGATGGTCAGCGCGTACTGCTGCACCGAGAGCACCCGGGTGCCGCTGACCAGGTTCGACAGCAGGCCCTCCCAGACGATCACGTAGACCAGGCCGAGCAGCACCGGCCGGCGGGAGATCAGGCTCAACGCGACGAAGATCGTCGAATAGAGCACCGCGCCGACCGTGGAGCCCACGATCAGGCCGAGCCCCAGCCGGGGACCCGACGCCAGCGCGCCCACGATGTAGAAGGGAACAGCCGCGGTGGCCGCCGTGACCCCGATCGCGACCAGCAGCTTCGGCACGACGATCCGCCAGCGGGCCAGCGGCTTCGACAGGATGTGCGTGATCGTGCCGTCGTCGATCTCCGCGCCGAGCACGCCCGTGCCGACGATCAGCGCGACGATCGGGAGCAGCGTCGTGAAGCCGAGCGCCACGATGACGGGCTGGGTCCAGTCCGACGCGTTGATCCCGTTGAACCGCGGGATCAGCGCGATGCCGACCATGAGGATGGGCAGGGGCAGCAGCAACAGGAACCGCCGCCGGCCGAGGAGGCCGCGCGTGGTGATCCAGGCGACCGTGGACATCAGGCCTCCACCAGGTAAGAGAAGACGCTTTCCAGGGACTCGTCGGAGGGCAGCAACCGGCGCACCCGGATGCCCTCCTTGAGCGCGATCCGGGGCAGCGCCCGGGTGAAGCTGCCGTAGTCGCCGGCGCGCACGGTCAGACCCTCGCGGGTCAGGTCGACGCCGTTGACCGACGGCTGGTGCATGAGTGCGACCGCCAGCCGCCGGTCGTCGGTGGACTGCACCGCGAAGACGTGCGGCCGGTTGGTCATCAGCCGGCGGATCGTCCGGTAGTCGCCGGACGCCGCGAGCCGGCCCGAGACCATCACCTGCACGATCCCCGACAACTGCTCGACCTCTTCGAGGATGTGCGAGCTGAACAGGATGGTGCGCCCGTCCTGGCCGAGCCGGTTGAGCAGGTCCATCATGTGCATCCGCTGCCGCGGGTCCATGCCGTTGAACGGCTCGTCGAGCAGCAGGACGTCGGGCTCGTGCACCAGGGCGGCGGCGACCCGGGTGCGCTGCCGCATGCCCTTGGAGTAGGTGCCGATCCGGCGGTCCTTGAACTGCGCCATCTCGACCAGGTCGAGCGCCCGCGCCGTGGCCGCGGCCGGGTCGGGCAGGCCGTGCAGCTTGGCGCTGACGAGCACGAACTCCTCGGCGCTGAGGTACGCGTGCACCGACTCGCGCTCGCTGACCAGGCCGAGCTTGCGGTAGACGGCGGGGTTCCGCCAGGTCGACTCCCCGTCGACGGTCAGCGTGCCGCGCGACGGCGGCAGGAAGCCGGCCATCATGTGCAGCAGCGTGGTCTTGCCCGCGCCGTTGGGGCCGAGCAGCCCGGTCACGCCGGCGCCGAGCGACATGGTCACGTCGTTGACGGCCACCACGTTGCCGTACCAGCGGGAAACCCCCGTTACTTCGACGCTCATGACTGCGACACCTTCCGGTAGCGGGTGACCAGCAGCGTGGCGCACGCCGCGATGAGGCCGATGGTGACCAGGGCGTACAGCGGCCCGAACGACCCGACACCGAAGCCGGCTTCGTTGGACGGCTCGAAGAGCCAGTCGCCGACACCGCTGACCAGGCTGACCGGGTTGACCAGCCCGGCGAGCTCGCGCACCGACTCCGACGGCAGGATGCTGAGCACCCCCACGATCGGCGCGGTGACCAGGAACGAGCCGACGATCGCGGCCGCGGCCACCGCGCGCCGCTTGAGCAGCGACGCGATCAGGACCGCGATGCTGCCGAAGACCAGCGCGTACAGCGCCGTGTAGATGATCCCGAGCCCCATGTCGGCCAACTCGTTCATCACGTTGCCGAAGCCCTTGACCGAGAACGCGGCGCCGATGAAGACCAGGATCTGGCCGCCGCCGAAGACCAGCACGATGCCGGTGACCAGCGCGGCGAGCTTCGCCATCGCGTAGTCGGCCGGGCGCAGGGGTCGGGAGAAGTAGAGCGGCAGGACCCCGCTGTGCAGGTCGCGGGAGACCAGCTCGGGCGCGGCGATCGCCACGAAGAGCACGAGAAGGGTGCTCAGGACCTGCGGGAACATCGCGTACGTGAGGACGACCTCGCCCGTCTGCGACCGGATGGCCATCACCACGATGCCCACGATCGCCACGACGGCGACGACCAGCCACGGGAAGATCTTGGCCTTGAAGCTGCGACCCAGGCCGAACACGGTGCGCAAGCTCTGGCTGTACAGCGCGAGGAACGTGTCGCCGCGGCCGAGCCGTTCGCCGTCGTACCGCTGATATCCGATGTCGTGAATGACACCCGCGGGGCTAGACATGCGCGGCCTCCCGGTCGGCGAAGAGCTCGGCCACCCGGTGGCGGCGCTGGTCGAGTCGGTGCAGCGGCAGGTCGAGATCGGCCACCGCGGTCAGGATGCGGTCGTACGTCAGGTCGTCTTCCAGTGGAATGAGCAGCGCGTGCCCGTCGCGGGTGACCGGCAGCCGCATCTCGAGCAGCCGGGCCTCCAACTCCCCGTCGCCCTCGCTCACCTCGACGACCAGCACGTCGGTCGAGGTGGTCATCGCGGAGACGTTGTCGGAGCGCAGCAGCTTGCCGCCGTCGATCGCGATGAGGTGGTCGCAGATCCGCTCGACCTCGCCGAGCAGGTGGGAGCAGACCACGACGGAGATGCCGAACTCGGTGCCGATCCGCTGCACGAGCGTGAGCATCGCGTCGCGGCCGGCCGGGTCGAGGCCGTTGGTCGGCTCGTCGAGGAGCAGAAGATCGGGATCGTGTACGAGGGCCTGGGCCAGCTTGACCCGCTGCTTCATGCCGGTGGAGTAGCCACCGACCTGCCGGTAGCGCTCCTCGTAGAGGCCGACGTGGCGCAGCGCCTCGGACGCGCGCTCACGCGCTGTGGTCTTGGGCAGCCCGCTCATCCGGCCGAGGTGGGTCACCAGCTCGGCGGCGGACAGGTCGGGCGGCAGGCTGTCGTGCTCAGGCATGTAGCCGACCCGGGCCCGGACGCCCATCGGGTCGACGGTCGGATCCAGCCCCAGCACCTGGACCCGCCCAGAAGTCGGCGGCAGCAGGCCGAGCAGGATCTTGATCAACGTGGACTTGCCCGCGCCGTTGGCGCCGACCAGCCCGATGATCCCCGGCTCGACGCTGACCGTCAGGTCGGACAGCGCGGTCACCCGGCCGCCGTACGTCTTGGTGAGCGACTCGGTCGCGATGAGTGTCACGCGCCTCAGCGTATGACCCAACGTCACTGCCGGGGATCCGGCGCACCCCCGATCCCGCCATTAAGGGGTGCGGGTTGTGTGGGTCCGCTCGACCCTGACGGTACGGTGCTGAGACACTTTGGGCGCGGATGGACAAGAGGGGGTTGGGGTTGAGCGAGCGCGGGTGGCTGATGCCCGACGAGATGCTGCGCGACGCGCCGGCGTACAACCCCCGGCCGTCCGAGCTCGCGGACCTTGAGCTGCTGCTCTCCGGCGCGTACGCCCCGCTCACCGGCTTCCTGGGTCGGATCGACCTGTTGTCGCTGCAGCGGCGGGGGCGCCTGGAGGACGGGACGCCGTGGCCCCTACCGGTGACCCTGGAGATCCCGGAGGGCTTGGCGCTCGGCCTGGAGCTGTCGGATCCGGCGCAGCGGTCGGTCGTCCTGACCGACCAGGAGGGCGCCCCGATCGCGGCGCTGGAGGTCAACGACGCGTGGCCGACGCGCGACGGCCGCTACGGGGTGGGTGGCACGGTCCGCCAGCTCGGCGACGGCCGGCACGGCCCGTTCCAGCGGCTGCGACGCACACCGGCCGAGGTCCGCGACCTGCTGCCACCGGGCCGGGTGCTGGGCGTGGTCGCCGACCGCCCGCTGCACCGGCCGCAGCTGGCGCAGATCGCGCACGCGGCGCGTACCCTCGCCGCACATCTGTTGGTCCTGATCCCGGTCGGCGATGCCGGCCCCGGTGGTTTGTCACCCGAGGTGCTGGTCCGCACGGTGTTCGCGGCCCGCGACCGGATGCCCCCGGCGACGCTGGTCGCGGTGCCGCTGGTGCGCCGCGGTGACGAGATCCGGGACGCGCTGCTGCGGGCCCGGGTGGCCTCGGCCTACGGCGTGACCCACCTGCTGTCGACGGGCGAGATGCTCTCGGGCGGCGGCCCGCGGGTCCTGGTGCCGCGGGAACTGGCCTACGACAACCGCGACGGCCAGTGGCGCTGGCGCGACGACATCCCGCCGCGGAACCGCCGGTTGGCGCTCACGAACGACGAGATCGACGACCTGTTGGACCGGGGCTTCCCGCTCCCGGAGTGGCACACCCCGCCGGCGGTGGCGAAGGAACTGGCCCGGGCACGGCCGGCGCGCCGCCATCGGGGCCTGGTGGTCTTCATGACCGGCCTGTCGGGTTCGGGCAAGTCGACGGTGGCGCGGGGCGTCGCCGACCACCTGCGCGAGACCGGCGACCGCACCGTGACGCTGCTCGACGGTGACGTGGTGCGGCGGGAGCTGTCGGCCGGCCTGGGCTTCAGCAAGGAAGACCGCGACCTGAACATCCGCCGCATCGGCTGGGTGGCGGCCGAGGTGGCCCGGCACCGGGGGATGGCGATCTGCTGCCCGATCGCACCGTACGCGTCGGCCCGGAAAACGGCCCGCCAGATGGCGACGGACGCGGGGGCGGGCTTCGTGCTGGTCCACGTGTCGACGCCACTGGAGGTCTGCGAGCGCCGGGACCGCAAGGGCTTGTACGCGAAGGCACGGGCGGGCCTGATCAAGGGCATGACGGGCATCGACGACCCGTACGAGGCCCCGGTCGACGCGGAACTCACGATCGACACGAGCCAGCTGAGCGTCGACGAGGCCGTGGACGCGGTCCTCCACCACCTCACCGAAACAGGCTGGGTCGAGCCCAAGCTCTGACTCGCTTCAAGGGCTGATCTCCCTGCCCCGGGCGTCCGCAAACACTTTTAGTGGTTACCATGGTCTGATGCCGGGCCGACACGCCTGACAGCGGACGCGTTGGTACCGGTGCGCTGTGGAAGTATGGATTTGTCCGTTTTGACTCTTTCCCTGGGGGCATGGGCGTGACCGACATGGTTGCCGGCGAGTCGATGAAGATCGTTCGCCGCCACGGCTCGGCCCCCGCGGAGCGCTGCGGCACGAACGTGACCTGCCCCGACGTGTTCGAGCTCGCCGACGGACGGTTCGCCGTCATGGGGTTGGACGCCACCGCCCACCTCGACCACGAACTCCGGGCGCTGCGCGCCGCCCGGGCCGCCGAGGAACGGATCGTGGTGCTCCCCCGCGAGGTCATGTTGGCCGCTCTGCGCGATATAGATCGGCAGGAGCTCGGGATCGGCAAGTGACCGCCGCCCCGAAAGAACGCGACGAGAAATATTGCAAGGCTCGCCAAAGGCGATAGCGCGGTATAGCGTTTGCAGGGCGACGCATCCCGCTTGCAATTTCTCGATGCCAGGTGGCAGAACGGGGTGCCGCTCCATGCCGACCAGCCGACTGCGACATGGCGATCATTCCATTCATTCACGGGCGCCCACGTCAACGCTGTGGCGCAGGTTAGCATCGTGCTGTCAACATCTAGGTATGACGATCCGCAAAACGCTGCTGCCCTTTCGTTCTTTTCGCCTTGCCTAGACATTGGACGACGACATGGGCGAACCAGTGATGGGCGAGAGAGCGCTCTGGCGGGCCCGCCGGCTCCTGTCCTGGGCCGTCCTGCTGCTGGCCGGCGTCGCCGGTGCGCTCGTCGTCGGCCTCGCGGCTTCCAGCGCGATCGCGGGCACCGCGACGGACGCGGACTGGACGGTCCGGGCGAATGTCGGAGAGGCCTTCGGTCTGCTGAACGCGATCTTTTCCGGCTTGGCGCTGGCTGCCGTTGTGGTGACCTTCTGGATGCAATTCACGGAACTGCGGTCGCAGCGGGCCGAGTTGGCGGTCCAGCGCGATTCACTCGTGCGGACGCAGGCAGAACTGCACCGAAGTGCCGAGGCCGACCTTCGCCGGCTGCACGTCGATCTGGTGAAGATGTCGATCGCCGACCCGGATCTGGCCAGCGTGTGGCCAAAGGTGACGGACTCGATCGAGCGACACCGGCAGTACCTCTATGCGAACCTGATCCTCCAGCACAATTGGCTCCAGCTTCAGATCAGCGACTTCAGCGAAACCGAGCTGCAAAGCACATTCAGATATCTCTTCTCCAGCCCGATCATCAGGGAATACTGGATCATGACCGGCGGCGTGCGCGGCCGAGTCGTCGTGCCCGGGACCTTCGAGCACCGGATGACGCTGTTGGGCGACGAGGTCTGCGCGGAATACGAGCACGTGCTCCGCACCCAGCACGGCCGCCACGGCACGATGCCGGACTGGACCGCCCGCACGGAGGCCGCCGAAGCGGCCTAGCCCGAGGATCGGTTGACATCGGCCCGCCTGAGGCGCATATTCAACCTAGGAGTTAATTAACCGAGTGGTTGAGGAAGGCGGCGGACGTGGACCGGCTGAGCGAGGTGTTCGGCGCTCTCGCTGATCCGACGCGGCGGGCGATTCTGGCTCGGCTCGCGGAGGGGGAGGCGACGGTCAACCAGATCGCCGAGCCGTTTCCGATCAGCCTGCAGGCCGTCTCCAAGCACCTGAAGGTGCTCGAGAAGGCCGGCCTGATCACTCGGGGCAAGGAAGCGCAGTGGCGGCCGTGCCGGCTCGATGCGGCTCCCCTGCGTGAGGTCGCCAACTGGGTGACCACGTACCAGCGGTTCTGGGAAGAGCGCTACGACGAGCTGGGTGCATACCTGAAGCAGATCCAGAAGGAGAACTGAGATGCCCAACAACCTGACCGTGACCACGCCGTCCGATCTCGAGGTCAAGATGGTTCGCGTGTTCGACGCGCCGAAGGCCTTGGTGTTCGCGGCGCATGCCGAGCCTGAGCACGTCAAGCATTGGTGGGGCCGGGGCAATCCGCTCGACGTCGAGATGGACTTTCGGGTCGGCGGCAACTGGCGCTTCGTCGAGCACGCGCCCGATGGCGACTGGGCCTTCCGGGGTGAATACCGGGACATCCAGGCGCCCGACCGGATCGTGCAGACCTTCGAGTTCGAGGGCATGCCCGGCCACATCTGCGAGGAGACGCTGGAGCTGACCGAGGAGGGCGGCAAGACCACCGTCACCAGCGTCACCCGGTTCGACACCAAGGAGGAGCGCGACGGCATGATCGCCTCCGGCATGTCGGAGGGCGCCGGTCAGTCCTACGACGCCCTGGCCGACTACCTGGCCAAGCTGTCCTGAGCAGACGCGAACGGGCCCGGTCCACAAAGGACCGGGCCCGCGCGCGTGTCACGGTTTGCGGGTCAGGTCCACCTGGAAGGTCGGTTCCTGACCCAGCCGGCGGTACGCGGCCAGACCGTCCGACGTCCGGGTCACCCGCGAGTCCTTGCCGCTCTGGTCGGCCGGCGTGTCGAAATAGACGAGCGCCTTCATCCGCGGGAACAGCGACATCTGCTTGGCCACCGAGTCGTAGAACTCGGCCATGTGACCGGGGTTCCGCGACGAGTACCAGACGCCCCACTCGGCCAGCATGAACGGCTTGGTCGGATGCTTCGCCGCGGCGTAGTTGTAGAAGCCCGGCCAGTTCGGCGCGCTGCTCGACGTGCGGTTCATCATCTCCTCGAAGTCGCCGTAGCCGTACTCCCCGGGCTCGCTGTGCGCGTAGACGTCCCAGGCCAGCCAGTCGACCACGTCGTCACCGGGATACAGCGCCTCCCACCACGACTGGGTCAGCCACGGGATGTACGCCATGTGCACCATCACCGAGACCAGGTTGGTCACGCCCTGGGCGCGCAGCCGGTTGATCACGTACCGGAACATGTTCCGATAGTCGGTGGCCGTGTAGCCGGAGCCGCTGGCCGGGCGCACGTCGTTCTCCGGCTCGTGGTGCACCGTGAAGAAGAACGGCTCCGTGAAGTTGTCGCGGATGTGCTCGGCCAGCCGATCGAGATAGTTGTCGGTGTCCTCGTCGCCGCGGGCGATCTGGGCCCAGCTCGCGCCGGTCGGCTTCCAGTTGAGGAAGAGCAGGCGCGGCTTGGCGGGGTCGCGGGCGATCCGCATCTCCATCGAGGTCGGGAAGATCTCGGTGCCCCGGTGGTAGGCGTGATAGATCGCCTGCGTGCGGCCGGTGTCCGACTCGAAGTCGGCGAGCGCCTCGTCACGCGGCTGGTCGGTGTGCGCACCAGGGGCGACACCCCAGAGCGCCCCACACGTGGGTACGAGCTTCGGCCCGAGCGTGCAGCGCGGATCGCCAGGCCCGGTCGGGCTGGTCGTCGGCGTCGGTGAGGTCGGCCCGGTGGTGGGCGGCGTCGTCGGCGCGGGCGTGGTCGGGTTGGCGGTCGGCGGCGTCGTCGTCGGGTTCGTCGTGGGCGGCGGCGTCGTCGGACCAGCGGTCGGCGGCGGGGTCGTCGGACCAGTGGTCGGCGGCGGCGTCGTCGGAGCAGTGGTCGGCGGCGGCGTGGTCGGGTCGTCCGTCGGGTCCGGGCTGGGCGGGTCCGTCGGATCGTCGGTCGGCGTCCCAGGCAGCCCAGGCAGATCGGGCAGGTCCGGCAGGTCAGGGAGATCCGGGAGGTCAGGCATGTCCGGCAGGTCCGGCACCCCAGGAAGGTCGGGCAGGTCTGGCAGGTCCGGCGGAGGCGGCAGGCTGGGCCGAGGGAACGACGGCATCGCCGGCGGCACGGGGGGCTGCGGCATCCCGGCCCACGGCCGCACCGCGTCCTGCCACGACACCCGCAGCGTCGGCGCGTCCAACTCCCGCGCCGCCGTCACACCGTCGGCGTCGTAGAAGTCCCCGAGCCCGCCACCCGCCGCCGTCACGGCGAACGCATAGGTCCCCCGCCCCTTGATGGCCGAGGAAACGTCGAACCGCACCGACCTGTCGGACCGCCCGGGCCGGGCCGCGGCGATCACCGAGCCGAGCCGAGGCGCGTTCAGCTTGTCGAGCCTGTCCTCGCGCCAGGACGTGCCCGGCACCTCGCTGATCTCCAGCAGCCCCGGCAGCGCGCCGGCCCGCCGGGTCAGTGTGATCTCGGCCCGCGCCGGCTTCCGCGACGCCCGCTTGCCGGTCACGTCGAACTTCAGATAGGTCACCGCGGCACCCGCGCCCAGCCCGCCCGCGACCAACTGGACGCGACTCCCACTCGGACTCTCACCGGTCGTCGTCGCGTAGCCGTCGGCGCTGGCCGTCAGCCGCAGGTCCGGGTCAGAACCGAGGGCGCCCCCGACGACACCCAGCAGGACGGCGAAGCCGGTCAGCCCGGCGACGAGCGCGGCACGCGCTCCGAGTGGTCTGGCCATAAAGATTCCCTCCATCGTGACGCCTGGCGGCCGGCGTGGCGGATGGTGCACAAGACCGACTTTAACCAAAATTAGCTACTTGGGGGCATTAGCCGTTTTTCTGGGTTACTGACGGCCTGGCCTTTTGTACCATTCATCCCCCCACGGGCGAGTTACGCGTTACCCGTCACGCCCGTTGAACCTCCCGTGGAAACCACCGGCCCCACCGCACCCGACCTGTCCGACTACCTCGGCCTGCTGCGCAGGCAGTGGTGGCTGGTGGTGCTCGGATGCGCGCTCGGCATCGGCGGCGGGTTCGGGGCGACCCAGGCCATGCCGAAGACCTACGAGTCGGTCACCTCGGTGCTGGTGCAGCCGGCCGGCCAGGACACCAACGTGGCCGGCGGGCGCACCAAGGGCGACATCAACCTCGACACCGAGGCGCAGCTCGTCGGCTCGACCCAGATCGCGGTAGGCGCCGCCGAGCTCCTCCGCGCCGGCGACGCGCCGGACGTGCTGGCCAAGGGCGTCTCGGTGACGGTCCCGGCGAACACCGCGGTCCTGGAGATCACCTACAAGGCGGCGGACCCGGCCCGCGCCCAGGCCGGCTCGCACGCCTTCGCCGAGGCGTACCTGCGCAACCGCGAGGCCAGCGCCCAGGCCGGCATCGACGCACAGATCTCGGCGCTGACCACCAAGGTCAAGCAGCTCAACCAGAACCTGACCCAGATCAACTCGAAGCTGGCCGGGCTGTCCGACGGGAGCGCGTCGCGCCCGAGCCTGGAGAGCCAGCGCAGCACCAACCAGAGCCAGCTCAACTCGATCAGCGGCAAGCTGAACGACCTGACCACGGAGACGGTCAGCGCCGGCAAGATCATCAGTGACGCGCAGCTGCCGGACACGCCCAGCAAGCCCAACAAGAAGCTCAACCTGGCCACCGGCGCGATGCTGGGTCTGCTGCTCGGCCTCTCGATCGCGGTGGTCCGGGAGCGGCTCGACCGCCGCGTCCGTGCGGCCGGTGACGTCGAGCGGGTCGCCCGCGTGCCGGTGCTGGCCGAGCTGACCATCGCCTCCGGACCACAGCTCGACGAGATCTTCCAGCCGTACGCCGCCGGCGGCCGCACCTTCAACCGCCTGCGCAACGAGGTGCTGGCCAGCCTGCGCACCGAGGACCGGGTGGTGGTGGTCGCGGGTGCCAGCCGGGGCGTCGCCTCCACCCTGGTCGCCGCGAACCTGGCCGCCGCCATGGCCCGCAGCGGCAGCGAGGTCGTGCTGCTCGGCGCCCACCTGCCGGACAGCCTGGTGGACGCCGCGCCGCTGGCCCGGCTGTTCGGGGTCGGTGCGACGCCGGGGCTCGGCGACGTGCTGACCGGCAAGGTCGCGCTGCGCGCCGCCGTGCAGCGGGCGCCGCGCGTGCCGTCGCTGCGGGTCGTCACCACGGGCGGCACCGGCAGCGCCGGCGGTCTGCTCCAGTCGCAGGCGCTGCGCCAGGTGCTCGCCCAGCTCCGCCGCCGCGACTGGTACATCGTGATCGACGCGCCCTCAACGGCCAGCAGCGCCGACGCGCAGAGCCTCGCCCGGCTCGCCGACGCCGCGATCCTCACCGTCGAGCTGCGCCGCACCCGCCGGCCGGAGGTGGTCGACGCGGTCGCCCAGCTCACCCGGGTCGGCACTCCGCTGCTGGGCACGGTGGTCATCCCGAAGCTGGCACCGGGCGTCGAGAACCGCCACGGCGACGACGAGGCCGACTTCAACCAGGACGACGACGCACCGGACTTCGACGACCTGCGCGACCTCGACGAGTCCGGCGACCTGGCGCGCGAACTGCCCCGGGCCCGGGCTCGCGCCGGCGTCGACGACTCCGGCGACCTGAGCGTCGCGGGCATCAACCTGGCCGGCCAGGCCCGGGTCCGCAACCGGCCGGCGGCGGCCCGCACCAAGCACGAGACCGACCCGGACACCGCGGTGCTTCGCCGGCTCGACAACGAGACGCTCCGTGACATGGACCGCTCGACCAACAATGGTCACAGCGCTTCGTGAGCGCCGCCGTCACGCCCGGGCGTGGCGGCCGCTCACACCCGAGGCCTGGCTGCCGGCCTGGCCCCTGACCGGGATCCTGCTGCTCTATCCCCTGTGGTGGGCGCTCGGCCTCGGCGTGCTGATCTTCCCGCTGGCCGCGGTGCCGATGGCCTGGTACCTGGTCAAGGCCCAAGCCGCAGGCCGCAGCGTACGGCTGCCGCCCGGTTTCCTGTTCTGGGTCGTGTTCCTGGCCGTGCTGGTCATCGGCGTCGCCGTGCTCGGCGCGGACCCGACCGGCACCGTGCCCGAGCGCGGGCTGTCCCGGATCCCCGGGGCGCTGTTCCGGCTCGGCGAGTACGCGGCGCTGACCGTCCTGCTGCTCTACGCCGGCAACCTCACGGAGCGTGAGCTTCCCCTGGCCAGGCTGGTCAAGCAGCTCGCGTGGCTGTTCGTGGTCACCGTCGCCGGCGGACTGCTCGGTGTGTTCGCGGGCACGTTCGAGTTCACATCGCCGATCGAGTTGCTGCTGCCCGAGCACATCCGGGACAAGGGCTTCATCCGCAGCCTGGTCCACCCTTACGCGGCCCAGATCCACGACATCCTCGGCGACGACCGGCCCCGGCCGGCAGCGCCGTGGGGCTACACGAACACCTGGGGCAACAACTTCTGCCTGCTGATGGTCTGGTTCTGCGCGGCGGTGTTCGGCGCGGCCACCCGGCGCCGCACCCGGCTGCTCGCGGTCGCCTGCCTCGCGGTCTCGGTGATCCCCGTGGTGATCTCGCTGAACCGCGGGCTGTGGATCGGGCTGGGGGTCGCGGCCCTGTACGCGGCCGTACGCCTCGCCGTGGCCGGCCGGATCTGGGTGATCGGTGTGCTGATCGCCGGGCTGGCCGCGGTCGGCGCGGCGCTGGCGGTCACCCCGCTGGGCGACGTCGTCTCCGCGCGGCTCGACAACGGCAAGTCCAACGGCGTCCGCTCGTACCTGGTCGAGCGGGCCGTGACCGGGTCGACCGAGTCGCCGCTGATCGGCTTCGGGTCGACCCGCACCACGATCGGCGGGCGCAACTCGATCACGGTCGGCGAGAGCCACGACTGCGAGCGTTGCGGCAACTTCACAATCGGCGGCAACGGCCAGTTCTGGCAGCTGATCTTCGCGCACGGACTGATCGGCACGATCGGCTACCTGGGCTTCTTCGGCTACGGGATCTGGCGGTTCCGGCGCGACCGCAGCCCGGTCGGCATCGCCGGAAGCTGCGCGCTGGTCGGCTCGTTCGCCGCGATGTTCTGGTACAACACGCTGGTCACCCCGCTGGCGTTCATGTTCCTGGCGTACGCGCTGCTCTGGCGCAACGACGTGCGGCCCCAGCTCCCCGGAGAAAAGGTGACCCCTTGAGCCCTGTTGCCACGGCGCCGGCCCACCTGCGCGCGCAGGACGCCAAGCTGCGCGCGGCGTACCTCCGTGAGGTGCTCGACCTGCTCTATCCCCCGCCGTGCTTCAGCGACGGTGCGCCGGGCGACGACCCGGACGGCCGGGTGGCCGGCGCCGCGGTCGCGGACTACCTGGTCGTCCCGGACGTGCGCCGGCCCCGGCTGCTGGTGCCCGCCCGCTCCCGCCGGATCGCCGCCGCCGCCGTGCGCCGGTACGCCGAGCCGCAGGGCCGGGTCGCCAAGCTCAAGCGCGACGCGGTGGTCACCGCCCTGCGCACCGGCGCGAGCGGGCTGCTGCTGCGGGACCGGGTCCGGGTGTACGGGCCCGCGGCCGAGACCATCGACGGCTACCTGCACCGCGTGCTCGGCGCCGACGTCGCGTTGAGCATCCATATCGGACCGGCGCGGGCCAACCGCAAGCCCGTGCTGCAGCTCATCTCCCGCGACGGGCGCACGGTCGGCTTCGGCAAGCTGGGCACCGGACCGCTGACCCGCCGGCTGGTGCGGGCGGAGACCGCCGCGCTCAACGCGCTCGCCCACGCCGTCGTCGCGGACGTCACGATCCCGCAGGTGCTGCACAGTGGACAGTGGCGCGGCCACCAGGTGCTGGTGCAGAGCGCGCTGCCCGTCTGGCAGCCCCGCGCGCCGCTGGCCGCCGACCGGCTCGCCGCCGCGATGCGGGCCGTC
The DNA here is from genome assembly GCF_016862515.1 of Asanoa iriomotensis. Lineage (GTDB taxonomy): Bacteria > Actinomycetota > Actinomycetes > Mycobacteriales > Micromonosporaceae > Asanoa > Asanoa iriomotensis. Next base: position 213,563 of record NZ_BONC01000002.1, on the reverse strand, counting down.
GCGCTGTGCTGCGGCACCTCGAAGGGCTGGCTGTCGACCAGCCCCTACTGGTCGGAGCTGCGCGAGCGGCTGGGCTCGGTGGCCGACCGGCCCGACGGCGCCGCGCTGGCCGCGGCGGCCCGCGACCTGGCGACCCGGGCCGGCGACACGGATCTGCGGTACGGCGCCTGGCACGGTGACTGGTCGCCGTGGAACATGGCACCGCTGGCAGGCTCGCTGCTGGTCTGGGACTGGGAGCGGTTCACCCTGGGTGTCCCGCTGGGCTTCGACGCGCTGCACTACGAGCTGCAGCGGCGGATCCAGACCGACCCGGACGCGGCAGCCGCGGTGGAGCGCACGGTCTCCCGGGCCCCGGTGCTGCTCGCACCGTTCGAGGTGCCGGCCGCCGCGGCGGAGCTGACCGCGCTGCTCTACCTGATCGACCTGGCCGCCCGCTATCTCGCCGACCGGCAGGCCGAGGCCGGCGCCCGGCTCGGCGTGCTGGGCACCTGGCTGCTGCCCGTACTCGTCCGCCGCGTGGAGGCGTTCCGGTGAAGTCGTCACATGTCCCGAACCCGGTAAAGCGGGTCGTCCACTTCGGATCGCGATCGTACGGGCGGATCACCGCGCCAGCCCGGATGTTGCCGTCGTTCCTGATCTGCGGCGGCCAGCGGTGCGGCACGACCTCGCTCTACCGCGCGCTGGCCGCGCATCCGGTGGTGCTCAAAGCCGTGCTGCACAAGGGCGTGCACTACTTCGACACCTCGTATCAGCACGGCCTGGCCTGGTATCGCGGGCACTTCCCGTTGCAGCGCACCGCGACGAAGGTCGAGGAACGCTTCGGCGTGCCGGCACAGACCTTCGAGTCGAGCCCGTACTACATGTACCACCCGCACGCGGCCGCCCGGATCGCCCGCGACCTGCCCGGCGTCAAGCTCGTCACGCTGGTCCGCGACCCGGTCGAGCGGGCCTACTCGCAGCACGCGCACGAGCTGGCCCGCGGGTTCGAGGCGGAGCCGTCGTTCGCCCGCGCGCTGGCGCTCGAGCCGGGCCGGCTGCACGGGCAGGAGGAACGGCTCGCGGACGACCCGACCTACTACAGCTTCGCCCACCAACACCACGCCTACCGGGCGCGCGGCGAGTACGCGTCGTACCTGGCCGCCATGGCGACCCGGGTCGGCCGGGACCAGATCCTGGTGGTGGAGAGCGAGCGGTTCTTCGCCACCCCCGAGGCGGTCTACGACGAGGTACTCGGGTTCCTCGGGCTGCCGAACCTCGGCTACCCACCGTTCGAGCGGCACAACGCCCGGCCGCGCGAGTCCGCGATGGACGCGCGCACCCGGCGGGACCTCACCGCACACTTCGCGGCGCACGACGAGCGCCTGACCGAGTGGCTCGGCCACCCGCCGGTCTGGCGCCGGTGACCGCCCCGCCCGCCTTCCTCGCCGACGCGCCCACCGACGCCGCCGAGACGAAGAAGGCGATCGGCGGAGTCGCGCGGGGCGGGGTCGCGGGGATCCTCGGCGCCGGCGTGGCCGGGCTCGCCGGGCTCGCGGTCACCTGGCTGGTCGCGCACCGGCTCGGCCCCGAGCACGCGGGCGCGTTCTTCGCCGCGACCGCGGCGTTCGTGCTCACCTCGACGCTGGCGAAGCTGGGCACACAGACCGGGCTGGTCTACTGGCCGGCCCGGTTGCGGGCGCGCGGCCACGGTTTCCTGCTCGGCGCCTGCCTGCGCAGCGCGTTCACGCCCGTGGCGTGCGCCGCCCTCACGGTCGGCGTGGTGCTGTTCGCGGCCGCGCCGGAGCTAGCCCGGCTGACCGCGGGCGACGCGTCGCCGGCCGTACGCGCCGAACTGGTCCGGCAGTTGCACCTGCTGGCGGCGTTCGTGCCGCTGGCGGTGCTGTCGGACACGCTGCTCGCCGCCACCCGCGGCTACCGGCTGATCCGGCCGACCGTGCTGCTGGACAAGCTGGTCCGGCCCGGGCTGCAGACGCTCGGCGTCGCGGCGGTCGCGTTCAGCGGTGCGGCCGGGCCGAGCCTGTTCGCGCTCGCCTGGGCGCTGCCGTACGTGCCGACCGCGCTCCTGGCGGCTTACGCGTTGCGCCGGGCTCACGCGCAGACCATGGCCGACATCGTGCCGACCCGGGTGAAGCGGTCGCACCGGGCCAGCATGCGCAAGGCGTTCTGGCGGTTCACTGGGCCGCGTTCGGTCGCCTCGGTCGCGCAACTCGCCCTGCAACGGGTCGACGTGCTGCTGGTCGCCGCGCTGGCCGGGCTCGGCGCCGCCGGCCTCTACGCGGTCGCCGGGCGGTTCGTGGTGCTCGGGCAGTTCGCCAACCAGGGCATCACGCAGGCGGTCCAGCCGAGGTTGGCCGAGGCGCTCGCGGTCAAGGACCGGGCCGCCGCCAACACCCTCTACCAGACCGCGACCGGGTGGCTGATCCTGCTGACCTGGCCGCTGTATCTGCTGGTGATGACGTACGCGCCCGCTTATCTGAGCGTCTTCGGCCCGGCCTTCCGGGACGGCGGGTCGATCGTCCTGGTGCTGGCGGCCGCGATGCTGGTCGCGACCGGCTGCGGGATGGTCGACATCGTGCTGTCGATGGCCGGGCGGACGTCCTGGAACCTCGGCAACGTGCTGGTCGCGCTCGGCCTGACGATCGCGCTGGACCTGGCGCTGATCCCGCGGCTCGGCGCGCTCGGTGCGGCGATCGGGCTCGCGGCGGCCGTCGTGGCCAACAACGTGCTGCCGCTCGCTCAGGTCGGGTTCGGGCTGCGGCTCCACCCGTTCGGTGCGGGTTGGCTGTCCGCGGCCGCCGTCACGGTGGTCAGCTTCGGCGTCGCGCCGCGGGTGGTCGGGCTCGTCCTCGGTGGTGGTCCACTCGCGACGGTTGTCGCGCTGGGTGTCGCGGGCGTCACCTATCTGGCTGGTCTCCGCCTCCTGCGCCGGCCTTTGGCGTTGGACGCTTTGCGGGCGCTGCGTCCCGGTCGCCGGCGTTGACAGCCACGGGTTTACGGCCCGTCCGACGAAAGAGGAGAAACGTGGTCGCGCGTATCCCTGCCGCCGTTGTGTCCGTCGTCGTCGTGGCCGCACTGGCCGCCTGCACCGCGACCACCCCGAAGCCCGCGCCCTCGGCCGATTTCGGCCGGCGCCCGGCCGGCGTGGCGACGAAGACCGGACCGTTCGACAGCGGGCCGGTCAAGGCGCCGGGCGACAAGGTCTGGGTCGGCGCGTGGGTCAAGCCGTCGGTGTGGGGACAGGCGGGGCGCAGGGAGGCGGTCGCCGGCGTGGAGAAGTCGCTGGGTCGGCGGTTCGACGTCATCAACACCTACCGCACGTTCGACGAGAAGTTCTGGACCGAGACCGACAAGGAGTACGTGAAGCGCGGCAGCATCGTGATGGTCAGCTGGGCCTCCGGCGACACGCGGTCCATGTTGGACGGCCAGCACGACGACACGATCCGCGAACAGGCCCGCCGGGTCGCCAAGGCGAAACAGCCGGTGATGATGCGGTTCCGCTGGGAGATGGACCGGCCCAACCTGCGCGCGACGATGTGGTCGCCGGAGGACTACATCGCGGCGTGGAAGTACACCCGGCAGATCTTCAAGGCGGAGGGCGCGACGAACGCGTCGTGGGTCTGGTGCCCGACGGCCGAGGGCTTCGACCGGGGTGACGCGCCGCTGTTCTACCCGGGCGACGACCAGGTGGACTGGACCTGCGTCGACGTGTACGCGAGCAGCGAGTACCGGCCGCTGGACGAGCTCATGGGCAACTTCCTCAAGTGGGCGGCGCAGCGGCCCAAGCCGATCATCGTGGGTGAGTTCGGCGTGGCGCGGGAGTGGGGTCCGCAGCGCCGGGCGGAGTGGATCAGGGACGCCACGCGGGTCTTCAAGGCCAACCCGCAGATCCGCGCGGTCGCGTACTTCGACTCCGACCCGGACGACAACCCGCGCACCCTGCATTTCAAGATCTCCGACGACGAGCCGGCGTTCGGCGCGTTCCAGGAACTGGCGTCGGAGTTGTCCGGTGGCAAGCCTTAGCGTTTCGTCGCGGTTGCCAGGAGCTTCAGCGCGTACGGGGCGTCGTGGCGCAGGTAGCGGCGGGCCAGCCGGCGGGGCTCGCGGGTGAGGCGGTGTGCCCACTCCAGGCCGGCGCGCTGCATCCAGGCCGGGGCGCGGTGCTGGTGCCCGGCCACGAAGTTGACGGCCATCCCGCAGCCGAGGAACCAGGCTGCGGGCAGCGCCGCCCGCAGCCGGCCGATCAGCCTTTCCTGCCGGGGGAAGCCGATGCCGACGAAGACCAGGTCCGGTCCGGCCTCGGCGACCGCGGTGACCGCCTCGTCCACCGCGCCCGGGTCGGCGTCGAAGCCGAACGGTGGCGAGCGGTGGCCGGCGACGGACAGGCCGGGAAACTCCGTGGCGAGGCGGTCGGCGGCCCGCTCGGCGATGTCCGGGGTGTCGCCGCCGAGGACGAACACGGACCGGGCGTCGGCGGCCAGACCGGCGGAGAGCGACCAGATCAGGTTGGATCCGGTGACCCGTTCGGGCAGCGGGTTGCGGGCGAGCCGGCTGGCCCAGACCAGCGGCATGCCGTCGGCGACGACCAGGGTGGCATCCTCCAGAAAGGACTGCACCTCGGGGCACGATCGGGCCCGCCGCACAATGTCCACGTTCGGGGTCAGGATGCGGCCGCCGTGCCCCCTCGCGAGGGCACGCCGCACCACGGCCACCACTCGGCGCTCGGTGATCATGTGGAGCCGCGAGCCGTCCAGGTGAACTCGGGCAAATCCATAATGAAGCGACACTTCGGCTCTCCCGCTCGTTATGTGGTTGAAACGAGCGAAGGTGGGTAAAAGTGGCACGGCTTCTCTTCGTCGGCGGGCTGGGCCGCAGCGGCACCACGCTGGTCGAACGGCTGCTCGGTGAGCTGCCCGGGGTCTGCGCGCTCGGGGAGGTCGTGCACCTCTGGCAACGCGACATCCGCGCCAACGAGCGGTGCGGGTGCGGGGAGCGGTTCGCCGCGTGCGAGTTCTGGACCCGGGTGGGTGAGGTCGCGTTCGGCGGCTGGGCCAACGTCGACGTCTACCGCGTGCTGGCGTTGCAAGCGGCCGTGGAACGCACTCGGCACATCCCGCGGCTCGCCTCGCCCCGGCTCCCCGACGACTACCGGGCCCAGGTGCGGGAGTACGCCGGCTACTACACCGCGGTCTACCGCGCCGCCGCCGAGGTGACCGGGGCGTCCGTGCTCGTGGACTCGTCGAAGCACAGCGCGCTCGCGCACTGCCTGCGCTGGTCGACCGGGCTCGACCTGCGGGTGGCGCACGTCGTGCGGGACCCGCGGGGTGTCGCGCACAGCTGGACCAAGGTGGTGTCCCGACCCGAGGCCGACGGCGAGAGCGAGATGACGCGCTACTCCCCCGGCCGCTCGGCGATGCTCTGGAACGCGCACAACGCGGCCTTCGGCCTGCTCGCCCGGCGAGGTGTGCCGCTGCTGCGGGTCCGGTACGAGCAGTTCGTCGCGGATCCGCGGGCGGGGCTCTCGTCGTTGGCGTCCTTCGCCGGGCTCAGCCTCGGTGAGTCCGATCTGGACTTCCTCTCCGAGGCGCACGCCGATCTCAGCGTCGGACACAGCGCGGCCGGCAACCCGATGCGCTTCTCGGTCGGTCGGATCCCGCTGCGCCGCGACGACGGCTGGCTGCGCGGGTTGCCCGCCACGGACCGCCGCCTGGTCGGTGCGGTGTGCGCTCCGCTGCTGCGGGCGTACGGCTATCCGGTCATGGTCTCCCGCGGGGGTACGCGATGAACGCGTGGCCGTCGGTCGGCGTGGTGATACCGACCCGGAACCGGCCGGAGCTGCTCCGGAAGGCGTTGGCGGCGGTGCGGGCGCAGGACTATCCCGGGCCGTTGCGGGTCGTGGTGGCGTTCGACCAGACCGCGCCCGATCTGCTGCTGGCCACCACGGACGGCGTACCCGTGCTGGTCATCTCGAACTGGCGCACCTCCGGGCTGGCCGGCACGCGCAACAGCGGCATCCTCGCCCTGGACACGGAGCTCGTCGCGTTCTGTGATGACGACGACGAGTGGGCGCCGGACAAGCTGCGGGTGCAGGTGCCGGCGCTGCTCGCCTCGTCGGCCGAGTTCTCGACGTGCGCGATCGCGGTGTCGTACAAGGGAAAGGTCACCCCGCGGCTGGCCGGGATGGCCTCGGTCGGTGTCGCGGAGCTGGCCCGCTCCCGGATGGCGATGCTGCACTCGTCGACGTTCGTTATCCGGCGCACGGCGCTGGTCGAGTCGGACCGGATCGGCCTGGTCGCGGAGGACGCGCCCGGCTCGCAGAACGAGGATTGGGACCTGCTGCTGCGGGCCGCGCGCCGGCACCCGATCGCGCACGTCGACGAGCCGCTGGTGCAGGTGCTGTGGGGGCGGTCGTCGCATTACGTGTACGAGTACCAGACGAAGATCTCGTCGCTGCGCTGGATGATGGAGCGGCATCCGGAGATCCGGGGCTGCCCGCCCGGCGCGGCCCGGGTGTATGGGCAGCTCGCCTGCTGGAACGCGGCGACCGGCAACCGGGCCGAGGCATGGAAGTGGACCCGGGAGGCCGTCCGCGCGAACTGGCGCGAGCCGCGCACGGCGATCGCGGTGGCCGCGATGACCGGTGCGGTCAAGGTGGACAACGTGCTGTCGACGCTGCACCGCTACGGGCGCGGGATCTGACCGACCTCTCGGTTTTTGTCGGGGGGTGTGGCTACATTCAGCGCCGTGAAGGTGACTGTCGCCGACGGCGTCGCGCTCAGCGTGCGACACAGGGTGGCCCAGGGTCGCGCGGGTTCGTCGGCGCCCGCGTTCCTGTTGGTCCACGGCTTGGCCTCCAACGCCCGGCTGTGGGACGAGGTGGCCGCCGCGCTGGCCGCGGCCGGGCACCCGAGCTATGCCGTCGACCTACGCGGCCACGGGTCGTCCGACCTGCCAAGCGGGGGCTTCGACACCGCGACGGCGGCCGCTGACCTGGCTGTGGTGGTTTCCTCGCTCGGGCTCGACCGGCCCGTGGTGGCCGGGCAGTCGTGGGGCGGCAACGTGGTCGTCGAGTTCGCCGCGTTGCATCCCGCTTCGGTGGGTGCGCTGGCCCTGGTCGACGGCGGGTGGATCGACCTGCCGTCGTCGTTCGGGTCGTGGGCGGCGTGCGCGGCGGCGTTGCGGCCTCCGGAGCTCGACGGGTTGCGCGCCGACGACCTGCGCGCGCACCTGCGCAGGGGCCATCCCGACTGGTCGGCGGCCGCGGTCGAGGCCACACTGGCCAACCTGCGGGTCGACCCCGACGGGCGGTTGTCACGGCGGCTGCCGATCGACCGACACATGGAGATCGTCCGGAGCATGTACGACCATCCGCCGCAGCAGTGGTATCCACGCTTGACCATGCCGGTGCTGCTGATGCCGGCCGGCGCCGCTTCCCGGGTCGAGTCGGCGGCCACGGCGATCCCGTCGGCAACGGTCCACGCCTACGCCGGCGGCGACCACGACCTGCACGCCCAACAGCCCGCCCGGGTAGCCGCCGACTTGCTGACGCTGGTGCGACCATGAGCGACCGCCGCGAGCGAATCAACCAACACAGCGCCGCCGGCGAATGCCGGGTCTCGCGAAGCGAGGCACGGGCATGAGCCGGCTGCTGGTGGTGATGGGGTCCGGTGAGACGGCGCCCACGATGGTCAAGCCGCATCGGGCCGTCTTCGCGCGGGTGAGCGGGCCCGCGGCGTTGCTGGACACGCCCTATGGCTTCCAGTCCAACGCCGACGACATCTCGGCGCGTGCGGTCCGCTACTTCGACCAGAGCATCGGACAGCCGGTCTCGGTGGTCTCGTGGCGGCGGCCGCCCGACGACTCGGTCGCCCGGGAGCGCGCGCTGGCCGCGCTGCGCGACGCGGGCTGGGTGTTCGCGGGCCCGGGGAGCCCGACCTACACGCTGCGCCAGTGGCGCGACACGGCGATCCCGGAGCTGCTGGCCGACAAGCTGACGCGGTCGGGCGTCGTGCTGTTCGCCAGCGCGGCGGCGCTGACGCTGGGCACGCACACGGTGCCGGTCTACGAGATCTACAAGGCGGGCATCGAGCCGCACTGGGCGCCGGGCCTCAACCTGCTCGAAGCGGCGATCGGCTTCCCGGCGGTGCTGATCCCGCACTACGACAATGCCGAGGGCGGCAACCACGACACCCGCTACTGCTATCTCGGCGAGGGGCGGCTGCGTGCGCTCGAGGCCGAGCTGCCCGACGGCCGTCTGATCATCGGCGTCGACGAGCACACGGCGGTGACCTTCGACCTCGACGCGAAAACGGCGACGGTGTCGGGCAACGGTGTGCTGACACTGCGCCAGGCCGGTGCGAGCGCGGTCTTCCCGGCCGGCTCGGTCCTGTCCTTCGCCGACCTGGCCGCGGGGCCGTCGGCAGATGGGCCGGTGGGCGTGCCGCCGCAGCCGCGACCGGAGTCCGAGGCGACCACGGCGCCCGACCAGCCGTCGCTGCGCGGCGCGGCCGACGAGCTGGACGCCCGCTTCGCGGCGGCGCTGGCGGCGCGCGACGTCGACGCCTGCGTGGCCGCGATGCTCGCGCTCGAACAGGCCATCGTGGACTGGTCGGGCGACACGGAAACCAGCGACGGCGCCGACTATCCGCGCTCGATCCTGCGCGGGATGGTGGTCCGGCTGGGCGAGCTGGCCCGCCGCGGCGCCGCGGACCCGGCGGAGACGGTCGGGGCATTCGTGGACGCGCTGATCGATCTGCGCGCCCAGGCGCGGGCCAACCGCGACTACGCCACGTCGGACACGGTCCGCGACCGACTAGCGGCGGCGGGGGTCGAGCTGCGCGACACCCCCGCCGGCACCACCTGGTCACTCACCGAAGCCGCGCCTTCGACCTGAGGCCCGAGGCCCGAGGCCTGAAGCCCGAGGCCCGAAGCCCGAAGCTGAAGCCCGAAGCCCGAAACCCGAAACCCGAAGCCCGAAGCCCGAGACCCGAAGCCCGAAGCCCGAGACCCGAAGCCCGAAGCCCGAAGCCGAAGGCCCGGGGCCGGAGGCCTGAGGCCGGAGGCCTGAGGCCCGAGGCCTGAGGCCCGAGGCCTGAGGCCCGAGGCCTGAGGCCCGAGGCCTGAGGCCCGAGGCCCGAGGCACGAGGCACGAGGCCCGAGGCACGAGGCCTGAGGCCCGAGGCCTGGGGCTTGAGGCCCGAGGCCTGGGGCTTGCGGTGAGGGGGCTCACGGGGAAACGGACTCCCGGGTCCGGTAGCGTCGAGCCCAACCGGACCTGGGAGTCCGGATCACCGGGGGAGATCGACGATGTGGCACGCGCGGATCAGCGAGGCCGTCCGTGAGCTGGCGTTCGAGCCGACGCTGCCGTTCGAAGAGGCGTTGGACAGGTTCTACGCGCCGGACTACGAGCACCGCAATGACGGCGAGGTGCTCGACCGCGCCGGGTTCGCGGCGATGGTCGCGGGGATGCGCGACCAGATTGCCAGCGGGACGGTGACCGTGCTCGACGAGCTGCGCGCCGGGTCGACCTATGCCGAGCGGCACGTCTACGACGTCACGATGAAGGACGGCAGCCGGCTGCACCGGGAGCTGTACGTGTTCGCGACCTGCGCCCCCGACGGGCGCTTCCGGAGCATCAGCGAGACCGGCTTCGACCGCTGAGATGACCGAGGTCACCCATCGCCGCACCGACGCCCGTCGCAACCACGAGCGCGTCGTCGCCGCGGCGCGGGAGCTGTTCGCCCGGCACGGTCTCCGCGTCACCGTGCCCGAGGTCGCGGCGCACGCCGGCGTCGGGCGGGCTACCGTCTACCGCAGCTATCCCACCAAGGATGACCTGGTCCTGGCCATCGCAAAGGACAGCTTCGCCGACCTCGCGGCCTGGACCAGGACGGCGGTCGACACCCGCACGCCGCTGTCCGCCTACGTCCCCGAGCTGTTCGCCCGCCTGGCCCGGGACCGCGGCCTGGCCGAGGCCTTCCTCGACGCCCGCCTCGTGCCCGCCGCGGACCTGCTGCACCTGATCAGCGGCCTGGTCGACACGGCCAAGGCAGCGGGCGAGGCGCGCACCGACCTGAGCGCGCTCGACCTGCGCGTCCTCCTCTGCGGCCCGGCCCGCCAACTCGTCGCGCTGGACGAGTGGGACCCGGACCTGTGGCGCCGCCACGGCGCGATGGTGGTCAACGCACTGCGCTGAACGCGGCCAGGGTCACGGTTTGCCCGCCGCGTGCAACCTCGGGCCGGCTGACCGCCGTCTTGCTCCCGACAGAAGGGAGCACGGACGCGTGAAGGGACCCGACGAGGAGGAGTTTCGTGAGTTCGTCACCAACGCCCGGGACACGTTGCGCGGCATCGCCTACCTGACCTGCGGCAGCTGGGCGATGGCCGACGATGCCGTCGGGGCCGCGCTGAGCAAGCTCTACGTCCGCTGGAACCGGATCACCTCCCCTTACGCGTACGCCCGGCGCACCGTGGTGCTCGCAGCCATCGACGAGACCCGGCGCCCGTGGCGACGCGAACAGGCCGCCGGCCACCTCCTGCCCGACCGTCCCGAACCCGACCCGTTCGGCGCCGTCGACGAAGCCATGCGCGTCCGCGCGGCGCTCGCCCAGGTGCCGCCCGGCCAACGCGCCGTCCTGGTGCTCCGCTTCTACGAGCAGCTCAGCGTCGAGGAGACCGCCGAGGTGCTCGGGCGCAGCCAGGGCACGGTCAAGAGCCAGACCGCCCGGGGGCTGGCCGCGCTGCGCGCCGCCCTCGACGTCAACGAAACCCCCGTCACCACACCGCAGCGAGGAGAGCGCACGCCATGAGCGACATCCGCCAACTGCTCGAAGCAGCCAAGGCCGACCCACCGCCGCCGGCGGAGAGCGTCGACGAGATCCTCCGCGCCGGACGCCGACGCCTGCGGCGCTCCCGCGCCAAGGCCGTCAGTGGTGCCGGCCTGGGCGTGGTCGCCGTCGCGACCGCGCTGCTGGTGGCGACGGCCGGCGGGCCGACCGGGACGCCCGCTTCACTGGACGTGGCGGGCGTCGGGCCCACGACCGAGCCCTTCAGCCTGACCTTCGCGGGCTACGCGGTCGGCGCGTTCACGGTCACCGACCCCATGCTGGTCACACCCGGCTACCAGCAGGCGCTCGTGCGGACCGAGATCGACCCGGGCGGCGGCCTGACCACGGTGGACGCCGGCGAGCTGACCGTTTATAACCCCGGCGTCTTCAGGCCCGACCGGTTCACCGAGGCCAGCACCCCGATCGAGGTCGGCGGCCGGCCCGGGTTCGCCACCATGCTCGACCGCGAGTTCACCTTCGGCGAGCGGGGAACACGCAGGGCCACGGTCCGGAAGACCGTCGCGCTCCCCGCCGTCGCATGGCAGTACGCGGACGGCGCGTGGGCCACGCTCGAGTCGATCAACCTCGACAACCGGGGTCTGCCGGCCGACGACGTGCGCCGGCTCGCCGAGGCGTTCACCGTGGGCGCCGCACGACCGGCGACGACGCCCGTCAGGGTCGGGCACATGCCGGCCGGGTGGGAGCTGGCGAGCGTCGGGCGCAGCCTGGTCAGTGGCGCCACCGACGTGTCGGAGGCCATCTGGGTCCGCACCGGCACCCGGTTCGACTCACTCACGGCGCCGGTGGACCTCTACGCGACAGGCCTTCCGACGGTGGCGGTCCGCGTCTCGGTGGTCGAGACCGAGGGCCCCTACGCCCACCCGGTGAAGCCGCCCTGCCCCTCCGGACAGCACTTCTGCGACCGGCCGATCGACGCCCGCTTCTACGCGGAGGTCGAGGACCGCTCGGGCGCCCTGTCCGGCGCCGAGGTCGCGGCGATCACCGACGGCCTCGAGTTCGCCAACGTCGACCAGCCGCGCACCTGGTTCCCGGTGCCGGCCTGATCCGCGGGCCCCGCGCGGCCGACCCGAGCCGGCCTCGGGTTAGATTGGGCGCCGCTTCGCGGTGAGGAGAGACAAATGCGCTATCGCCGGCTCGGCTCCACGGGAACCATCGTCTCCACGCTGTGCCTCGGCACGATGACGTTCGGCGCGGAGACCGACGAGCCCGGCTCGCACGCGCAGCTCGACCGGTTCGTCGAGGCCGGCGGCACCTTCCTGGACACCGCCGACGTCTACACGCGCGGCGTCTCCGAGCAGATCGTCGGGCGTTGGCTGAGCGCGCGGCCGGGCGTACGCGATCGCCTGGTCATCGCGACCAAGGGCCGGTTCCCGATGGGCGACGGCGCCAACGACGCCGGTCTGTCCCGGACCCACCTCTCCCGCGCGCTGGACGCGAGCCTGTCCCGGCTCGGCGTCGAGACGATCGACCTCTACCAGGCGCACGCCTGGGACCCGCTGACCCCGATCGAGGAGACGCTGCGCTTCTACGACGACGCCGTGCGCGCGGGGAAGATCCGCTACGTCGGTGTCAGCAACTTCGTCGGGTGGCAGCTCCAGAAGGCCGTGCTGCTGGCGCGGTTCGGCGGGCTGCCGCCGATCGTCACCCTGCAGCCGCAGTACAACCTGCTGGCGCGCGACATCGAGCACGAGGTCGTGCCGGTCTGCGTCAACGAGGGCGTCGGCATTCTGCCCTGGTCGCCGCTGGGCGGCGGCTGGCTGACCGGCAAGTACCGCCGTGACGAGTTGCCCACCGGCGCGACCCGGCTGGGCGAGAACCCCAACCGGGGCGTCGAGGCGTACGCGGGCCGCAACGCGTCGGAGCAGACCTGGCAGGTGGTCGAGGCGCTCGGCGAGATCGCGCTGGCGCGCGGCGTCTCGATGGCCGCCGTCGCGCTGGCCTGGCTCGCCGACGCGCCCGCGGTCACCTCGGTGATCCTCGGCGCCCGGACGACCGCGCAGCTCGACGACAACCTGACCGCCGGCGACCTGGTGCTCGACCCGGCCGAGCGGGAGCGCCTCGACAAGGTCAGCGAGCCGCGGGTCGCCGACTACCCCTACGGCCGCGCCGGCATCGACCAGCGCGGCCGCCTCCTGCCCCAGTAGTGCTCTGTAGGCGCGGCAGCGCCTGGCGGGGTAAGCGGTGGTGACACCCCGCCGGCTCGAGTGCGGCACCGAGTCGGTGGGCCTGGCGCGGCAGGGTCGAGACCCGGGAGCGACCCGGGTGGGGCAGTGATCGAGTGCAGCCGGTCGGGCACCCGCCACGCGATACTCATGATCGGGTGCGTCCCGTCCGCGTCTTCCGCGGCGTGTCGCACAGACCGGCTGCACACGATCAGCACACAACCCGGACCCGAGCAGGTCCGCCGCACACGATCAAGAAAGACCGGCCCGCGTCACGGACGATCCACGCCGGATGGGCCCTATCGGCAGCTGGGAAACACCGTGCCGACGAGGACGCAGTCGGTGCCCTTCGCCGTGTTGCCCGAGCGGTCAAAGAAATGGACGTCCCACGTCGGGGCGGGGTCCCGGAGCACCGCGTAGCCCCAATCGTGCCGGGTGACGAACCCGGCGACGTTCAGCCGGAAAGGCCCTATCGGCAACTCGGAAACACCGTGCCAACGAGGACGCAGTCGGTGCCCTTCACCGCGCCGCCGAAGCGGTTGAAGAAGCGGACGTTCCACGTCGTCGTGCGGTCCCGGAGCACCGCGTAGCCCCAATCGTGCCGGGTGACGAACCCGCGACGTTCAGCCGGACAGGCCCTATCGGCAACTCGGGAACACCGTGCCGACGAGGTCGCAGTCGGTGCCTTTCACCGCGTTGCCCGAGCGGCTAAAGAAGCGGACGTTCCACGTCGTCGTACGGTCCCGGAGCACCGCATAGCCCCACTCGTGCCGGGTGACGAGCTGGGCGATGTTCAGGCCGTTGACCGGCTTGTTGATCAGTTGGCTGTCGACCCAGGTCTGTGGATCGAGCTCCGTGCCCGACGAGCCGACGGTCAGCTGCGGTGGCCGGCGGTCCGCGGTGCCGCTGGTGACCGCGAGCATCTGGTAGAGGTGCACGTGCCCGGAGAGCACGAACGTGATCCGCCGGTCGAGCCGGCCGAGCGTGCTCGTGGCCAGGGCCGCGTCGAGGGTGTGGTCGATCCACTCCGGGTTGGCGGCCGGCGTCTGCCCGTTGACCGCCCACAGCGGCGAGTGGCTGAGCAGCAGGTTGTCGCCACCGCGGACCAGGTTGTTGTTGATCTCGTTGAACTGGTCGCGGTACCGGCGCTCCAGGTCGGTGTGGTTGCAGCTCGCCGGCTGTTCCTCGTCGGCGGCGCAGGACGTGTCCATCAGCAGCAGGCTCAGCGTGCCGGCGTCGATCCGGGCCGGTGGGGTGTAGTCCTGCGGGTGCTGCGGGTCGCAGGCGGTCGAGCTCGGTGCGGCCGCCAGGTAGCGGAACCAGACCGCGCCGGCGCGGCCGCAGTTCTCGTGGTTGCCGCGGACGAACACGAACGGCGCCGTCGCCAGCAGGCGGGCGGCCGGCTCGAAGAAGTCCGTGACCAGGCAGCCCCAGGTGTGCGCGTTGTTGCCGAGGCCCGGCGCGCCGCACAACGGCTCACGCCAGCGCTGCGGCGCCGAGCGGTAGAGATAGTCACCGACGTGGACGACGAGATCGGGCCGCGCCGGCTCGCGGGCGGCGCTGTCGGACACGTCCGCGAACGGCCAGCGCTGCGGCGTGCACCGCTGGATCTGCGCCGGAGCCGCGGGCACGCGGCAGCCGGTGTCGCCGATCAGGGCGATGTTGCCGGGCCGGCGCTTGGTCGCGCCGGTCTGGGTCCAGTCCGGCAGCGGGACGTCGCCGTTGGCGCTGGGGCGCACCGGGATTCCCTGCGTGGTCGAGACGTCGACCCGGGCCCGGGTGGCGTTGTCCTCGACCAGCAACGAGCAGAGGGTGGCCGTGGTCGGATAGACGGTCACCACGCCGTTGGGGACCATCTGGTGCCGGACGGTCTGCGTACCCGTGGTGATCTCCACGAACGGGCATTGAGCGGCGGGCGTGGCGAACCGGACCTGCGTGCCGCCCCGCGTCTGTTGGCCGGGCGGGACGAGCTGGGTCCAGGCCCAGGCGACCGGGGGTGGCAGGGACGGGTTTCCGTAGCCTTCACCGGCCGAGTCCGGCCGAGCGGCCGCCGACAACGGTGTGAGTGCCGCCGCGAGCAACAGACCCACGGAACTCAGCACGAACCGACGCTGCACCCGGGGATCATTTCAGGAGAAACAGCGCAAACTACGCATTTCGTGCGAGTCGGAAGCCCACGTCGTCGACCTGGAAGGTCGGGTGGCTGCGCCGCCGCACCGACGCGCGGCAGCTCCACTGCTCGTCGAACCACCCGCCGCCGCGCAGCACCCGGTAGCTGCCGTAGACCTCCGCGTCGTAGACGTCCCAGCACCAGTCCCACACGTTGCCGAGCATGTCGTGCAGCCCCCAGGCGTTCGGCCGCAGCGAGCCCACCTCGTGGATCCGCTCGCCGGAGTTGCCGCGGTACCAGGCGATCTCGTCGAGTGGCCCGTAACGCGGCCCGGTCGTGCCGGCGCGGCAGGCGTACTCCCACTCCGCCTCGGTGGGCAGCCGGTAGCCGTCGGCGGTGACATCCCACTCGACGTGCTCCCCTTCGACCGCGTAGGCCGGCGCCAGTCCCTCGACGAGGGAAAGGGCGTTGCAGTAGCGGACCGCGTCGAACCACGAGACGCTCTCCACCGGCAGGCGATCGCCGCGCGCCGCGCTGGGCCAAGCGCCGGTGACGGCACCGTAGGAGGCCTGGGTCACCGGAACCGAAGCCAGGCGGAACGCGGCGACCGAGACGGACCACCGCCGCTGGGTGCGCCGGTCCGCCAGCGTCACCACCCCGGCGGGCAGCGGCACCATCAACTGGCTTCGACGATCGCGCCGTAGCCGGCCGCCACCAGGGCCGCCTGGGCAAGGTCGATCCGCGCGCCGGTGAGGTCCAGCTCGGTGACGTTGATGCCGCTCAGATCCGCGCCGCGCAGGTCGGCGCCCTTCAGCACCGCGCCGCGCAGCCGGGCGCCCGCGAGGTCGGCGCCGCGCAGGTCGCACTTGGTCAGATCGGCGTCGGCGAAGTCGGCGTCGCGCAGCTTGACCCCGGCCAGCGATACGCCGGCCAGCTTCGCGCCCCGGGCCACCACGAACGACCAGTCGCCGCCGGTGACGGTCAGCGGGCGCAGGTCGCAGTCGGCGAACGTGGTGCCGGTCAGCTTGCAGTCGTCGAGCCGGGCGTTGAAGAACGGTGACTTGCGGATCGTGCAGCGCAGCAGCGCGCACCGGGTGAGCACGGCGCTGCTGAACTTGACCAGCGACAGGTCGCACTCCACGAACCGGCAGCCGGTCAGCTCGGCCTCGGTCAGGTCGACGTCGTCGAACGCGCAGCCCTCGAACGTCACGCGCTCGAACGGGTCGAGCGCCCAGTCCTCGACCGCGAACCGCTCTCCGGTGAAGGTCGCCCCCGCATCCATGCCGCCCAGCATGCCAAGAGGCCCACCCGCACGGCAGCGGCGGGTGGGCCTCGGGACAGAAAGAGATCAGGCCAGCTTGCGGGCCAGGTTCTCGTCGAGCGCGTTCATGAACTCGTCGGTGGTCAGCCACGGGGCGTCCCGGCCGATCAGCAGCGCGAGGTCCTTGGTCATCTGGCCGCCCTCGACGGTCTCGATGCAGACCTGCTCGAGCTTGGTGGCGAAGTCGGTGACCGCGGGGGTGTTGTCGACCTTGCCCCGGTGGGCCAGGCCGCGGGTCCAGGCGAAGATCGACGCGATCGGGTTCGTCGACGTCTTCTCGCCCTTCTGCCACTGCCGGTAGTGCCGGGTGACCGTGCCGTGCGCCGCCTCGGCCTCGACGGTCTTGCCGTCCGGCGTCATCAGCACCGAGGTCATCAGGCCCAGCGAGCCGAAGCCCTGCGCGACGGTGTCGGACTGCACGTCACCGTCGTAGTTCTTGGCGGCCCAGACGAAGCCGCCCTCCCACTTGAGCGCCGCGGCGACCATGTCGTCGATCAGGCGGTGCTCGTAGGTGATGCCGGCGGCCGCGAACTCGTCCTTGAACTCGGCGTCGAAGACCTCCTGGAACAGGTCCTTGAACCGGCCGTCGTACGCCTTGAGGATCGTGTTCTTGGTCGACAGGTAGACCGGGTAGTGACGCTCGAGGCCGTAGCGGAACGACGCCCGGGCGAAGTCGCGGATCGAGTCGTCGAAGTTGTACATGCCCATCGCGACGCCGCCGCCGGGGAAGTCGGCGATCTCGAACTCCATCGGCTCCGAGCCGTCGGCCGGGGTGTAGGTGATCGTCACGCGGCCCGGGCCGGGCACCACGAAGTCGGTCGCCTTGTACTGGTCGCCGTGCGCGTGACGGCCGATCACGATCGGCTTGGTCCAGCCCGGCACGAGCCGCGGCACGTTGGACATGACGATCGGCTCGCGGAACACGACGCCGCCGAGGATGTTGCGGATGGTGCCGTTGGGCGACCGCCACATCTTCTTCAGGCCGAACTCCTCGACCCGCGCCTCGTCAGGGGTGATGGTCGCGCACTTGACGCCCACGCCGTGCCGCTTGATCGCGTTGGCGGCGTCGACGGTGACCTGGTCGTCGGTCGCGTCGCGGTGCTGGATCGACAGGTCGTAGTACTCGAGGTCGAGGTCGAGGTACGGCTGGACCAGCTGCTCGCGGATCTGCTTCCAGATGATCCGGGTCATCTCGTCGCCGTCGAGCTCGACGACCGGGTTCGCTACCTTGATCTTGGCCATCGGCCGGCGCTCCTCTCGGACTTCTCGTTAGCAGTACGAGCGTACTGCATAGGGAATTCGTCCTTGGCACCTGGTCCTCCGGACGGCGCAGATCAAGACCTAACAGGCCCGATGAGGGACCTCACCGCCCCCCTCACCGTGGGACCATCAGGCGATGCCCCTCCAGTACCAGGCCGGAGAAGCCACGATCATCGCCCTGTCCGACGGCGAAGGTCCTTTCTTCGAGCCGCGAACGAAGGCATTCCCCACGGCAACACCGGATGATTGGCGCAAAGCGGACGAAGCCGATGCGGCCTCCGTAACCGCCGGCGGCGATTGGCTCCTGCGCTTCCGCTGCTTCGCGATCCGGCTCGGCAACCGCACCGTGCTCGTCGACGCCGGCATCGGCCCGGCCGACTCGCCCGCCGCCTCCTGGGCCCCGGTCCCCGGCCGGCTCCCCGCCGCGCTCGACGAGGCCGGCATCCGCGCCGACGAGATCGACACCGTCGTGCTGACGCACCTGCACACCGATCACATCGGCTGGGCGGTCGCGGCCGGGGCGCCGTTCTTCCGCAACGCCCGCTATCTGATGCAGCAGACCGAGATCAAGGCCATCGAGGAGTACGAGGCTCCGGCCGGCCCCTACGCGCTGGAGCCGCTGCGGGCCGCGGGCCAGCTCGACGCGATCGACGGCGAACACCGGCTGGCGCCGGGGTTGCGGGTCATCCACACCCCCGGCCACACGCCCGGCCACCAGTCCGTCCTGCTGGAGACCGGCGACGAGACCGTGCTGGTCACCGGCGACCTCCTGGTGCACGCCGTGCAACTGGTCGCACCGGAGACGGCGTACACCCACGAAATGGACCCGGAGCTGGCACGGGCGACCCGCGTCGCCCTCCTGCGGGAGGCGCGCGAGAAAGGGGCCACCCTGGCGGTTCCCCACCTGGGTGACCCCTTCGTCAAGCTGCGGTGAAAGGAACGGACCGTTATTAACGCTATGCGTTAATAACGGTCCGTTCCTTTCAGATCAGAGGTTCGCGACGTCGCCCTGCTTGGCGCGGACCGCCTCGGCGGCCTCGCCCAGGGCGGCCCGCTCCGACTCGGTGAGGTCGGTCTCGACGACCCGCTTCACGCCGCCGGCGCCGATCTCGGCCTCGACGCCCAGGTAGACGCCGTTGATCCCGTATTCGCCGTCGACCCAGGCGCAGACCGGCAGCACCGCGCCGCTGTCCTCGGCGACCGCGCGGGCCATCCGGGCGGCGGCGGCCGACGGGGCGTAGTACGCCGAGCCGGTCTTGAGCAGCGCCACGACCTCGGCGCCGCCGTTGCGGGTGCGGACGACCAGCTCCTCGATCTTGTCGGCCGGCAGCAGCTCCGACAGCGGCTTGCCGTTGACGGTGCACTGCGACGGCACGGGCACCATCGTGTCGCCGTGCGAGCCGAGCGTCAGCGTCTTGACCGTGCCGACCGGGACCGCCAGGGTCTCGGCGACGAAGTTGCTGAAGCGGGCCGTGTCGAGCATGCCGGCCTGGCCGAGCACCCGGTTCTTCGGGAAGCCGGTGGCGATCTGGGCCAGCGCGGTCATCTCGTCGAGCGGGTTGGACACCACGATCACGACCGCGTCGGGCGCGTGCCGGGCCACCTGCTCCGAGACGCCCCGGACGATCTTGGCGTTGGTCTCCAGCAGGTCCATCCGGCTCATGCCGGGCTTGCGCGGCAGGCCGGCGGTGATCACCACGATGTCCGAGCCGGCGATCTGCTCGTAGCCTGAGCCGTCGGTGCCGGTGGTGACGCCGACGACCTGGGTCTCGAAGCCCTCGATCGGCCGCGACTGGTTCATGTCGAGGGCGAGACCCTCGGGCTTGCCGTCGATGATGTCCGTGAGCACGACGGTCTCGAAGACGTCGTACTCGGCCAGCCGCTGCGCCGTCGTCGAGCCGTAGAAACCGGCACCGACGACGGTGACCTTCTTGCCCATGGTCGCCTCAACTCCCTGTTACCGGCAGATTTCCCGCGACCGTATCAGCGCCGGTCAGGGTCTCCTTACCTAGGGGCACCAGCCGTTCAGCGGGTCACTCCGGCCGGTCCAGAGGTAGGCGTCGCTGATGTAGCTGCCGTCCCGCAGCCGGGTCCAGAGGTTCGTGCTGACGCCGTCCCGGCCGGTGTGCGTCTCGCCCCGGACGGAGCACGCGATGTCGACCGTCTCGCCGTCGGCGACCTCGCCGACCTGGTCGTAGCTAGTGGCTGGCCCGGCCCGCCGGATCGTGTAGGTGCCGCCGTCCGTGTCGACGATGCCCTGGCGGAAGCCGAGCCGGCCGTAGTTGTAGAGCCCGTCGCCGACGTCGGCCCGCTCCGAGCCGTGCAGCGCGTAACCCTCGTAGGACGCACCGGTCTGCCGGATCACCCACTTGCCGATCGCGTGCCCGTTGATGGCGACGTACTTGTTGTTGTAGCGCAGCGAGAAGTGCACGTGCGCGCCGGTCGAGGAGCCGCCGCAGGAGACGTCGTTGCCGATGTTGCCTAGGAAGACCCCGTCGCCGATCCGCTTGCCGCTGACCTTGATGTTGCCGGACAGGTGGTAGTAGTCGGTCGCCCAGCCGCGGTCGTGGATGACCCGGATCCACCCCTTTCCGGACGAGCACATCGTGTACGCGAGCCCGGCGCGCGCCGACAGCACCTTGCCGTCACCGCCCGACAGGTCGATCGAACTGCGCACGCTGGTGCTCATCGGGTGCGGCCCGCCGGTCAGCGTCCAGGTCTGGCCGTTCGCGTAGGGCAGCCGCAGGCCGGTGCGCCGGTCGAGGGCCTCGGTCCGGCTGCGGTCGACGCCCAGGACCTTGCGCTCCTCGGAGCTGAGGATCGGTGACCGGCTCGCCAGATTCGCGAACGCCCGCTCACCCTCCAGGGCGGCCGTCCAGCCGTTGTCGTCGCGATGGGCGATGAAGAGCCAGCCCTCCGGGTAAGCTCCCGCCACCTTGGCGGCGGCCAGCACCGCGGTGCCGAAGCCCCAGGTGCCCGTGGTCCGTGAGGCGATGTTCACCTGCGGCTCGGGCGTCGGCACGGCGCTCGCCTTGCTGCGCGCGATCAGCATCTGCCGGACCACGTCGGCAAGGTCCGATCTCGGGCCGGCGTGCGCGCTGCCGGCGACTCCGGAAAATGCGATGAGGGCGGTTAGGACGGCAGATGCGGCTATTGCGATACGGAGTCGCATAACACGATGATCGGAAATTGGGGCATCTCGGTCACGCCGCCACGCCGGTCGAGCGGCTTTCGACATGTTCCCGCCGCCTTCGGCGCCGCCCGTCGCAGCACCTGGACCCGGTCGCTCCGGTCGTTGGCCAGCTCACCAGAGGCTGTTCACAGTGGGTAGTCGTCCGCTCGCCGCGCGCCGCCCGCCATGTCGGACTTATCCGTCTTATGGACGGGCCGTTTTGCTCCGAATCCTAGGGCATAATTTTCCCCGGCCCACTCGTGACCTTGCCCAGAGTGGCCGTTCCACAACAGACGAAGAGCTTGACCCGCAACACCTGGCGGACCGGCGTCGTGACCTCGTCGTGATCGGCCGGTTTTGGCTGAGGCAGTCGGTTGACTTACCTTTGCCGTCGTTGCACTGCGTCACCCGACCGGTGGCGCGTCGACCGCGCGCGAGCACGAGCAAGTGCCACCAAGGAGGCTCCATGCAGGTTCGCAGGCTGATCGCCGGAACCGTCGTACCCCTGGCCGTGACCGCGGGTCTGGTCGGATGCAACAGCGGTGACTCGGCGAAGGTCGATCCCAACGGCGTGGTCAGCATCCAGATCGCCGAGCCTCAGCACATGACGCCGAGCAACAGCAACGACGCCAGCGGCATCCAGGTGCTCTCCGCGCTGTTCGCCCCACTGGTCAACTACGACGACAACTTCAAGCCCGTGCCGGACGCGGCCACCTCGATCGAGTCCAAGGACCACAAGGTCTGGACGATCAAGCTCAAGGACGGCTACACGTTCCACAACGGCGAGAAGGTCACCTCGCAGAACTACATCGACGCCTGGAACTACGCCGCCTACGGCCCCAACGCGCAGAACAACGGCTTCTTCTTCAGCCGGATCGCCGGCTACGGCGCCACCCAGCAGGAAAGCGACCCGGACGGTCCGGAGGGCCCCGAGAAGCCCCCGGCGCCGAGGGCCAAGACCATGAGCGGCCTGAAGAAGGTCGACGACCTGACCTTCCAGGTCACGCTCTCGCAGCCGTTCACCGAGTTCGAGACGATCCTCGGCTACAGCGCGTTCTACCCGCTGCCCAAGGCCGCCTTCGCCAGCGAGGGTGTGCTCAAGGAAGACTTCGAGAGCGCCCCGATCGGCAACGGCCCGTTCATGATGAACGGCAAGTGGGAGCACGACGCCAAGGTCGAGGTAGCCAAGTACGACGCGTACCCGGGCACCAAGCCCAAGGTCGGCGGCGTCGAGTTCCGCATCTACCTGCAGCCCAGCGCCGCGTACGCCGACGTGCTCTCGGACAACCTCGACGTGATCCCGCAGATCCCGACCGAGAGCATCCCCACCGCTCCGGACGACCTCGGTGACCGCTTCCAGCGCAGCTCGGCGTCGCAGTTCCAGTTCCTCGCGTTCCCGACCTTCGAGCAGGACTTCGCCAACCCGCAGGTCCGCAAGGCGATCTCCAAGGCGATCGACCGCGACGAGATCGTCCGCTCGGTCTTCAAGGGCTCGCAGCAGTCGGCCCGCTCGTTCGTCTCGCCCGTGGTCGCCGGCTACCGGGAGAACGCGTGCGGCGACGCGTGCGAGTACGACCCGAAGGCGGCCAAGACCCTGTACGACCAGGCCGGCGGTCCCAAGAAGATCCAGCTCTCGTACAACGCCGACGGTCCGCACAAGGACTGGATCGACGCGACCTGCAACCAGCTCAACGCGAACCTCGGCGTGCAGTGCACCACGGTGCCCGAGGCGAAGATCGCGGACCTGCTGAACAAGGTCGAGGAGAAGCAGAACGTCGGCATCTTCCGGCTCGGCTGGATCATGGACTACCCGTCCATGGAGAGCTACCTGGGCCCGCTCTACACGACCACCGGTTCGTCGAACTACTACGGCTACAGCAACACCGAGTTCGACAAGCTGGTCCAAGAGGGCAGCGCGGCCGAGACGCCGGAGAAGTCGATCGAGAAGTACCAGCAGGCCGAGGACATCCTGGCCCGCGACCTGCCGGTCATCCCGCTGCGGTTCGCGCAGAACAACTACGGCTTCTCGACCCGGGTGCAGAACGTGGTGGTCGACCTGTTCAGCCGGATCGACCTCAACCAGATCGAGGTGCTCGGCAACTGACCTGGCGCGCGGCGCGACCGCCGGTTCCGCACGGTACCGGCGGTCGCGGCCCATCCGGGGACGCGAGGTAAGTTCATCCCCCTGACCCCGGCGCACAGAGACTGGCACGCATGGCTCGCTACATCATCAGGCGTCTCCTCCAGATGGTCGTCACCTTCATCGGGACGACCTTCGTGGTGTATGCGCTGATGTTCGCGAACCAGAACGACCCCCTCCAGGCGCTCGCGGGCGACCGGCCGGTCAGCGACAACGTCCGGCAGGTGCTGACCGAGCAGTACCACCTCAACGAGCCGTTCCTGGTGCAGTACGGCTACTACATGCAGGGCCTGCTCACCGGCGACCTCGGGCGGACGCTCACCGGCCGGCCGATCGGCGACGTGATGTCCGACGCCTGGCCCAACACGATCAAGCTGGCCCTGCTCGCGCTCTTCTTCGCCACGCTGTTCGGCATCACCGCCGGCCTGGTCGCCGGCCTGCGCCGCGGCAGCATCTTCGACAACACCACGCTGGCGCTCACGCTCGTGGTCGTCGGCCTGCCGATCATCGTGCTGGCCCCGATCGCCCAGCTCGTCTTCGGCGTCAAGCTGGGCTGGTTCCCCACCACCGCGGGCGCCCGGCCGAGCCTCTACGGGCTGATCCTGCCCGCGCTGGTGCTCGGCGCCGCGTCGACGGCGACCATGATGCGGCTGACCCGCGCCTCCGTGGCCGAGAACGTGCGCGCCGACTACGTGCGCACCGCGCGCGCCAAGGGGCTCTCCGCCCGCCGCGTGGTCGCCGTGCACGTGCTGCGCAACTCGCTGATCCCGGTGATCACGCTGATCGGCGTCGACCTCGGCACGCTGATGGCCGGCGCGATCGTCACCGAGGGCGTGTTCAACATTCCCGGGGTCGGCTCCAAGCTCCTGCTCGGCATCCAGACCGAGGACGGCCCGCTGGTGGTGGGCTTCGTCAGCGTGCTGGTCATCGTCTTCCTGGTCACGAACCTGCTCGTCGACCTGCTCTACGCCGTACTCGACCCGAGGATCCGGTATGAGTGACCTCGAGATGGCGGCGACGACCGAGCTCGGCACCCACGCGGCGGACACCCCGCCGGCCGGCGCGACGCCGCCACCCAAGACCCGCAGCCTGGCCGCGGACGCCTGGTACGACCTGCGCCGCAACTGGATCTTCTGGGTGGCGGCCGCCCTGGTCGTGCTGGTGATCCTGATGGCGGTCGTGCCCGGCCTGTTCAGCGGGGCCGACCCGACCGCCTGCAACACCCGCCGGCAGTTCGCCGGCCCGTCCGGCGGCGCGATCCTCGGCTACGACTTCCAGGGCTGCGACGTCTTCTCGCGCACCGTGCACGGCGCCCGCGCCTCGGTGCTGGTCGGCCTGTTCGCCGTGCTCCTGACCGGGGTGATCGGCCTGGTCTTCGGCATGCTGGCCGGCTACTTCGGCGGCTGGCTCGACGCGCTGCTCTCCCGGGTGGTCGACGTCGTGCTCGGCATCCCGCTGCTGCTCGCCGCCATCGTGCTGAGCAAGCGGCTCGCCGCCGACCGGCAGGGCTCCGGCATCGCGACCGTGGTCATCGTGCTCGGCATCCTCGGTTGGACCACGGCGGCCCGGGTCATGCGCTCGTCGGTGCTGACCGCGCGCAGCCAGGACTACGTGGCCGCGGCCCGGATGCTCGGCGCCGGGCCTCTGCGGATCATGTGGCGGCACATCCTGCCGAACGCCCTCGCGCCGTTCATCGTCGTGCTGACCATCACGCTCGGCACGTTCATCGCCACCGAGGCCACGCTCTCGTTCCTCAACATCGGCCTGCGCCCGCCGGCCATCTCCTGGGGCATCGACATCGCCACGGCCGGCAAGCACGTCCGCGAGGCGGCCATGCCCCTGATCGCACCCTCGCTGTTCCTCACCCTGACGGTGCTCGCGTTCATCATGCTGGGCGACGCCATCCGGGACGCCTTCGACCCGAAGCTGCGCCGATGACCTACCAGTACCCGTCCCACGGCCAGGGCCAGGGCTACGGCCAGGGCTCCGGCCAGGGCCAGAGCTACGGCCACGGCTACCCCGACTCGCCGACGGCGCCCGTGGTCGCCGGCTGGAACGACGACCGCACGGGCTGGGACACGCCGACCGCCGCCTGGTCCACGCCGCCGACCCGGGCCCGGGTGGAGCGGCCGAGGTCCGGCGAGCACCTGCTGGACGTGCGCGACCTGTGGATCGAGTTCGCCACCAGGGACGGCGTGGCGCGGGTGGTCAACGGCGTGTCCTTCCACGTCGACCCCGGCGAGACGCTGGCCATCCTCGGCGAGTCCGGCTCCGGGAAGTCGGTCACCGCGCAGGCCGTGCTGGGCATCCTGGACACTCCCCCGGCCGTGGTCCGCAGCGGTCAGGCGCTCTTCAGCGGCGAGGACCTGCTGACCATGACGCCGGAACGCCGCCGGCAGGTGCGCGGCCAGGAGATCGCGATGGTCTTCCAGGACGCGCTGTCGGCGCTCAACCCGGTCTACCCGGTCGGCTGGCAGATCACCGAGGCGCTGCGCTCGCGGCGTGGGGTCAGCAAGGCCGAGGCCCGCCGCCGGGCGGTCGAGATGATGGATCTCGTGCAGATCCCCGCCGCCGCGCAGCGGATCGACGACTACCCGCACCAGTTCTCGGGCGGCATGCGGCAGCGCGTGATGATCGCGATGGCGCTGGCGATGCGGCCGAAGGTGCTGATCGCCGACGAGCCGACCACCGCCCTGGACGTGACGGTGCAGGCCCAGATCATGGACCTGCTCGCGACGCTGCGGGCCGAGTTGGAGATGGCGCTCATCCTGATCACGCACGACCTGGGCGTGGTCGCCGACGTCGCGGACCGGATCACGGTGATGTACGCCGGGCGGGTCGTCGAACACGCCGACGTGCACACGTTGTACGGCGCGCCGGCCCACCCGTACACCCGTGGCCTGCTCGCCTCCGTGCCCCGGCTGGAGCGGCGCGGCCAAGGGCTGCACTCGATCAGCGGCACCCCGCCCAACCCGGTGGCCATTCCAGCCGGGTGCGCGTTCCACCCGCGCTGCCCGTACGCGCAGCAGATGTGCCGGATGACCGAGCCGACGCTGCTCCGGATCGGCCGCCTGGACCGGGCGAGCGCCTGCCACTTCCCGCCGGAGGCGCTCGATGCCCGTCATGCCTGAGCCGATCCTGCGGGTCGAGAACGCGGTCAAGCACTTCCCCATCACCCGCGGCGTCGTGGTGCCCCGGAAGATCGGCGCGGTCAAAGCGGTCGACGGTGTCAGCTTCGACCTGCGCCCGGGCGAGACGCTCGGACTGGTCGGCGAGTCCGGCTGCGGCAAGTCCACCCTGGCCAAGCTGCTGATGCGGCTGGAGTCACCGACCGCCGGCCGGGCCTTCCTCAAGGGGCACGACCTCTTCCGGATGCGCGCCGGCGACCTGCGGCGGCTGCGACGCAGCATGCAGATGGTCATGCAGGACCCCTACACGTCGCTGAACCCGCGGATGACGGTCGCCGACATCGTCGGAGAGCCCTTCGAGATCCACCCGGACGCCGCCCCGCCGGGCAACCGCGACCGGGCGGTCCGGGAGCTGCTGGAGCAGGTGGGCCTGTCGCCCGAGCACGCCAACCGCTATCCGCACCAGTTCTCCGGCGGCCAACGCCAGCGCATCGGCATAGCCCGCGCGCTCGCGCTGCGCCCCGAGGTGATCATCTGCGACGAGCCGGTGTCGGCACTCGACGTGTCGGTGCAGGCCCAGGTGGTCAACCTCCTGGAGCGCCTGCAGGACGAGCTCGGGCTGGCGTACATCTTCATCGCGCACGACCTGTCGGTGGTCCGGCACATCAGCGACCGGATCGCGGTGATGTACCTCGGCCGGATCGTCGAGACCGGCACGGCGGACCAGGTCTACCTGCGCCCGACCCACCCGTACACCCAGGCGCTGCTGTCGGCGGTGCCGGTGCCGGACCCGACGGCCCGGGCGCGCCGCCAGATCATCCGCCTGTCCGGCGACGTGCCGTCACCCGCCGACCCGCCGAGCGGCTGCCGCTTCCGCACGCGCTGCTGGAAGGCCCAGCCGCGGTGCGCGAGCGAGGAACCCCCACTGTCGCAGCGCGCCGTCGACCCACACCCGTCCGCCTGCCACTACGCGGAACTGCACCAGGTCATCGCCTGACGCCCGCCGATCTCGCGGGAACCCGGGACCGGCGTCGCGGCTCTGCTCCTACATGGTCATGAGTGTGCGGCGTCCCGGTGTGGTGCTGGCCTGTCTGCTGCTGGTGCTGGCGGGCGGCTGTTCGGGGGACCGGGACGCCGACGTCACACCACCCTGTGGCACGCCGGTCAACATGGAGATGCAGGGCACCGGGTCGCTGTGGGCGCTGTTCTTCCCCACCGAAGGGCAGACCGCACCGGTCATGTCCGGGAAAGAGACGAAGATCGTCTGGAAGATCGGCGGGTCCGGCGACTTCACCGTGAGCGCCACCGGCCCCGACGCCACCCCGGCCACGCTGGTCTGGGGGCCCACCGGCCACGGTGCGAGCAGTTGGGAAAGGCCCGGCACCGAGTACGGCACCGGGTTCCTCTTTCCCAAGGCCGGCTGCTGGACGTTCACCGCGCAACGCGCCAGCGGCGAGCAAGGCGAGCTGCGGCTGACCGTCGCTTAGTGGTAGAAGTGCCGGGCTCCGGTGAAGTACATCGTGACCCCGGCCGCGTTGGCCGCCGTGACCACTTCCTCGTCGCGGACCGAGCCGCCCGGCTGGACCACCGCGCGGACGCCCGCGTCGGCCAGGATCTGGAAGCCGTCGGCGAACGGGAAGAACGCGTCCGAGGCGGCGACCGCGCCCTTGGCCCGCTCGGCGCCGGCCCGCGACACCGCCAGGCGCGCGGAGTCGACCCGGTTGACCTGGCCCATGCCGACGCCCACCGAGGCGCCGTCGTGCGCGAGCAGGATCGCGTTGGACTTCACCGACCGCACCGCCCGCCAGGCGAACGCCAGGTCGGCCAGCTCGTCGTCACTGACCGGCGCGCCGGCCGCGAGCCGCCACGCCGCCGGGTCGTCGCCGGGCGCGTCGATCGCGTCGCGCATCTGCACGAGCACGCCGCCGGTGATCGGGCGCCACTCGGCCGGCAGCGGCGCGAACGCCGGCGCCTTGAGCAGCCGGAGGCCCTTCCGGCGGGACAGCACCTCCACCGTGCCGTCCGCGAAGCTCGGCGCGACCAGCACCTCGGTGAAGATCTCCGCGACCTGCTCCGCCATCTCGAGGCTGACCTCGCGGTTGACCGCGATCACGCCGCCGTACGCCGAGACCGGGTCGCAGGCGTGCGCCTTGCGGTGCGCCTCGGCCACGTCGTCGCCGACCGCGATGCCGCACGGGTTCGCGTGCTTGATGATCGCGACCGCGGGCGCGTCGAAGTCGTGCGCCGAGCGCCAGGCGGCGTCCGCGTCGACGTAGTTGTTGTAGGACATCTCCTTGCCGTGCAGCTGCTCGGCCTGGGCGAGGCCGGCCGGCGCCGCCGGGTTGGTGTAGAGCGCCGCCTGCTGGTGCGGGTTCTCGCCGTACCGCAGCGGCGTCTCTACGTGCAGCGTGAGCCCCGCGAAGGTCGGCCACTCCGCGGGCGCCACCGTCGTCGCGAAGAACTCGGCGACCGCCACGTCGTAGTCGGCGATGTCGGCGAACGCCCTGGCGGCCAACCCGCGCCGCTGCTCCAGGGTGAAACCGCCGTCGGACAGAGCGGAGAGCACCATCGGGTACGCCGACGGCGAGGTCACCACGGCCACCGAGGCGTGGTTCTTGGCGGCCGCGCGGACCATGGCCGGGCCGCCGATGTCGATCTGCTCGACGCACTCGTCCACGGACGCGCCCGAGGCGACGGTCTCCTGGAACGGGTACAGGTTGGACACCAGCAGCTCGAACGGCGCGATGTCCAGGTCGGCGAGCTGGCTCACGTGGGTGTCGAGCCGGGTGTCGGCGAGCAGGCCCGCGTGCACCCGCGGGTGCAGGGTCTTCACCCGGCCGTCGAGCACCTCGGGGAAGCCGGTCAGGTCCTCCACCTTGGTCACCGGCACACCCGCGGCCGCGATCGCCGCGGCCGTCGAGCCCGTGGACACGATCTCCACACCGCCGGCATGCAGGGCGGTCGCGAGCTCGGCCAGCCCGGTCTTGTCGTACACGCTGACCAGGGCGCGCCGCAGCGGCCGCCGGGCGTCGTCGTTCATGGGATGGTGACCTTCCTTCCGGTGATGGTCCAGCCCTCGCGGACCAGGCGGCCGACGTTGTCGACGAGCTGCCTGCGCTCGGCGACCTTGATCCGCTCGGTGAGCGTCTCCTCGGTGTCGTCGTCCAGCACCGGCACCGCCACCTGGGCGACGATCGGTCCTGTGTCGACACCCGCGTCGACGAAGAACAGCGTCGCGCCGGCCAGCTTGACCCCGTAGGCCAGGGCGTCGCGCGGGCCGTGGATGCCCGGGAACGCCGGCAGCAGCGCGTTGTGCGTGTTGAGATAGCGATCGCCGAACGCGTCGAGGAACCGCGCGCCGACCAGCTTGAGGAAACCGGCCGAGATGACCAGGTCGGGCTGGTGCGCGGCGACCCGCTCGGTCAACGCGGCGTCCCAGGCCTCGCGCGTCGGATGGTCCTTCACCCGTGCGACGAAGGTCGGCAGGCCGGCGGCGGTGGCCCGGTCGAGGCCCGCGATGCCGTCGCGGTCGGCGCCGACGGCGACCACCGTCGCGCCGTAACCGGGATCGGCGGCGGCGTCGAGCAGAGCGGCCAGATTGCTGCCGGAGCCGGAGATCAGGACCACGAGGCGAGCGGACGCGGGCACGTACATAGACACTACCGGCCTGGTCGGGCACGCCTCGCGACCGGTCTTGACGCAGTGATGATCTTCCAGGAATATCGGCAGGCTAACTAGCCTGGAGGGACATTCCCGTGACGAACCCATACCCGCCGCAGGGCTACGGCCCGCCGGCCCAGCCGCAGAACAACACGCTGGGCCTGCTGGCGATGATCATCGGCATCCTGTCGATCCCGGGCGCGTGCTGCCGCGGCGTCGGTGGCATCGTGCTCGGCGCCGCCGCGATCGTGCTCGGTTACCTGGGCAAGCAAAAGGTGGCGCAGGGGCTGGCCAACAACGGCAGCCAGGCTCAGGCCGGCTTCATCTGCGGCATCGTCGGCGCCGGCCTCGGTCTGCTGATCCTGATCCTGGCCGTCCTGCTCAGCGTCGTCGACCTGCCCGGCAACTGATCCGTCCCGGCCCTCGCCGCACAGGTCCGGATAGGACCTACGGGCCGGCGAGGGCCCGGGTCGCCGCGGCGCCGACGGTGGCGCCGACGGTAACCACGAGCGCGCCCGCGAGGGCCACCTGCCACGGCACCGGGCCCATCTCGGCCAGCCTCGGCCCGCCGACCGGCCCCCGGGAGCACAGCGCCGCCGCACCGAGCAGCAGGCCAGCCACCGGCCCGCCGACCGCGGCGGCGCCGACCAGCGAACCCCACGAGCGGTGCCGGCCGTGTGCGTCACCGGCGCGCAGCCGAAGCACTCGGCGGGCCAGCAGCCACCCGGCGATCATGCCGGCCACCAGCGGGATCGCGAGCAACAGCGCGCCCAGGCCACCGACCGGGCCGTCGGGTATGCCGGCGACCAGCGGCAGTGGCAGCAGCGTGCCGACGTCGACCTCAGTGGTGCGCACGGTGGTGTCGACACCCACCGCGAAACCAGGGCCCAACAGGTAAGCGGTCGCCCAGATCGCGGCGTTCGGCGCGTACGCGAGGCAGATCAGCGTGATGCCCACCTGCCCGGCGACCCCGGTGTGATAGGCGCCGAGCACGTCACCCGCCTCACCGCCGCTGAGCGCCACGGACAGCCCGGCCACCGCCGCACCCGTGCCCAGCACCAGCACCGCGCCGACCACGCCGGTGCGGATCCCGTCGCGCAGCACCGGCGGCATGCGCACGGCGGTGACCCGCAGGGCTCCGGTCACCCGCAACGCGCCGACCAGCGCCGCCAGCGTGCCGAAGACGAGCAGTTGCAGGAACGCCCGCAGCGCGGAGACCTCGAGGCCGGGCTTGGCGGCGAGCAGCGCCGCGGCCGCACCGACCACGGCGTAGCCGAGCCCGACGGTGCCGGCCACCTTGGCCGCCTCAACCGGGTTCCCGCGGTGGGCGATGCCGTAGGCCCGGCTGGTGTGCACGCCGGCGCGGCTGACCCGCCAGGCCGCGAACACGCCGACCGCGAGCGGGGCCAGGCCGAGCGGGCCGAGCGACGTGCCCAGCGGCACGCCGTGTGCGAGCAGCCAGCCGGCGAGGCCGGCCCGGGTGGCGCCGCCGAGTTGGCCGGCCCCTTCGGTGAGCTGGGCGAGGGTGAGCGCGACCGCCACCGGCAGGAACGAGAAGCAGGCCGCGAACAGCGCGGCGACCGGGCCGGCGACGAGCAGGGGCGCGCGGTTGCCGGGTGGTGCCGGGCGCTGGCGGGGCAGCCGGACCGTCGGGCGGTTGCCGACGTCGATGCGTTCGGTGGTGCGCTCCCCGACGGCGATCCGCTCGGTGGGGCGTTGGCCGGCGTCGTCGGGCTCCTCGGGCTCGGGTTCCGGCTCCGGCTCCGGCGGGGGCTCCCGCGGCACCGGCGGGTCGTCGTGGCGTGGGAGGTCGAGGCCGATCGCCTGCTCGTCCGTGCCCATGCCGGGGATGGGGCCCGTGGGCGGGTCCCGTCGGTCGTCGGCGGCCGGGGACTGGCCGTCGGGGTTCGGACTGCGCATCGCCGACTACTTTTTCACGCCGGCACCACGGGTCCCGCGCGACACAACGGACGTCGATCATCGAGTAAACCGGCAAAGGCGGACAAGCTTCGTAAAGTCGGAGATAACATACGGCGAACGTTGTGATCGGCCCGAATGACCGGGAGGCGCCGCATGACCGCCGAATATCCGCCCCGCGGGCAGGATCCGGACGAGCCGCATCGACCTGCCGGCCCGCCGCCGGGCGGCGCGGCGCCCGAACCCACTTTCGGACCACCCGGGTCACCGACGGGCCCGTCCTATCCGCCCGGCGGTCCGGTGACCCCCGGCGCCAACCCGGACCCACCGGGCTACCAGCCGCCGGCCGGCCAACCCGGCCAAGGGGCCGGTTACCCGACGCCGCCACCGGGTCAGGAGCCGCCGCCGTACGGACAGCCGCCGGGATACGGGCCGCCGCCGGGCGGATACCCGCCGGGGCAGGAACCGCCGCCCGGGTATCCGCCGCCGGGCTATCCGCCGCCGGGTTACCCGCCGCAGGGCGGCGGGCCGGGCGGACCCGGCGGCCCGGGTGGACCAGGCGGCCCAGGTGGGCGCTATCCGTGGGGGCGGGGCTCCGGCTGGGGCGCGCAGGACCACACGACGCTCTGGGGCGTCCTCGGCATCGTGATCGGCCTGATCTGCTGCGGCGTGCTCGGCATCCTCTTCGGCGTCCTGTCGCTGCGGGACGCGCGCCGGTTCGGCAAGTCGCAACTCCTGGGCTGGCTGGCGATCGCGCTAAGCGTGATCAACATCGTGGCCAGCCTGGTACTCAACTTCACCCGCCAGTACCCGGGCGTCTATTACCACTGAATGGAAACGGGGTACGGCGACGCGCGCCGTACCCCGTACCCGATGAAATGCCGTTATCGGCTCTGGATGATCTCGCGCATCAGGCGCGCGGTCTCGCTCGGCGTCTTGCCGACCCGCACGCCGGCCGCCTCCAGCGCCACCTTCTTCGCGTCGGCCGTGCCGGCCGAGCCCGAGATGATCGCGCCCGCATGCCCCATGGTCTTGCCGGGCGGCGCGGTGAAGCCCGCGATGTAGGCGACCACCGGCTTGGTCACGTGCTCCTTGATGAACGCCGCCGCGCGCTCCTCGGCGTCGCCGCCGATCTCGCCGATCATGACGATCGCGTCGGTGTCGGGGTCGTCCTGGAACGCGGCCAGCGCGTCGATGTGGGTCGTGCCGATCACCGGGTCACCGCCGATGCCGACGCTGGTCGAGAAGCCGATGTCGCGCAGCTCGTACATCAGCTGGTAGGTCAGCGTGCCGCTCTTGCTGACCAGGCCGATGCGGCCGGCGGGGGTGATGTCGGCGGGGATGATGCCCGCGTTCGACGCACCCGGCGACGCGATGCCCGGGCAGTTCGGCCCGATGATCCGCGTCTGCTGGCCCTTCTCGACGTTGTAGGCCCAGAACGCGGCGGTGTCGTGCACCGGCACGCCCTCGGTGATCACCACGGCCAGCGGGATCTCGGCGTCGATCGCCTCGACCACGGCGGCCTTGGTGAACTGCGGCGGCACGAAGATGACGGAGACGTCAGCCCCGGTCTCCTTCATCGCGTCGGCGACCGACGCGAACACCGGCAGCGCCGTGCCGTCGAAGTCGACGGTCTGGCCCGCCTTGCGCGGGTTGACGCCGCCCACGACGTGGGTGCCGGCGGCCAGCATCCGGCGGGTGTGCTTGGAACCCTCCGAGCCGGTCATGCCCTGAACGATGACCTTGGAGTCCTTGGTCAGCCAGATCGCCATGTCTCAGACCCCCGCAGCCGCGAGCTCGGCGGCACGCTGCGCCGCACCGTCCATCGTGTCCACCCGCTCGACGAGCGGGTTCGCCGCGCCGTCGAGAATCGCCCGACCGGCCTCGGCGTTGTTGCCGTCCAGCCGGACGACCAGCGGCTTGGTGACCGCCTCGCCGCGCTGCTCGAGCAGCGCCAGCGCCTGGATGATGCCGTTGGCGACCTCGTCGCAAGCGGTGATGCCGCCGAAGACGTTGACGAACACGCTCTTGACGCTCGGGTCGGAGAGCACGATCTCGAGGCCGTTGGCCATGACCGCCGCGCTCGCGCCGCCGCCGATGTCGAGGAAGTTGGCCGGCTTGACGCCGCCGTGCGACTCGCCCGCGTACGCGACGACGTCGAGCGTCGACATGACCAGGCCCGCGCCGTTGCCGATGATCCCGACCTCGCCGTCGAGCTTGACGTAGTTGAGGTCCTTCTCCTTGGCGGCCCGCTCCAGCGGGTCGACCGCGCTCTGGTCGACCAGCGCCTCGTGGTCGGGGTGCCGGAAGCCGGCGTTCTCGTCGAGCGTGACCTTGGCGTCGAGGCACAGCACGCGGCCGCCGGCCACCTTGGCGAGGGGGTTGACCTCGACCAGCGTGGCGTCCTCGGCGACGAACGCCCGCCACAGCTTGATCGCGATCTCGATGATCTCGTCGGCCACCTCGGCGGGGAACTGCGCCTTGGCGACGATCTCCTTCGCGGTCGCGACGTCGACGCCCTTGTTGGCGTCGATGGCGACCTTGGCGACCTTGTCGGGGGTCTGCGCGGCGACCTGCTCGATGTCCATGCCGCCGGCCACGCTCGCGATGCACAGGAACGTGCGGTTGGCGCGGTCCAGCAGGTAGGAGAAGTAGTATTCCTCGGTGATGTCGGCGGTCTCCGCCAGCATCACCTTGTGGACCGTATGGCCCTTGATGTCCATCCCGAGGATGTCGCTCGCCCGGGCATGCGTCTCCTCCGGCCCGTCGGCCAGCTTCACGCCGCCGGCCTTGCCGCGGCCACCGACCTTGACCTGGGCCTTCACGACCACGCGGCCACCGAGGCGCTCGGCGATCGCGCGGGCCTCCTCCGGGGTCTCGGCGACACCGCCGGCGAGCACGGGGAGCCCGTGCCGCTCGAAGAGATCGCGCCCCTGGTACTCGTACAGGTCCACGTCTACGCGTCCCGTCCTCATCCGGCCGGCGCACCGTTGCGCCGCGCCCATTCTGGTGTTTGAGGGGAGCCTATCCACGCGGGCGGAGTCGGCAACCCGGCTGGGTCGCGGGTGTGCGGCACTCCACAGGGTCGGGCTTCCCGGAAATTTCTGAGATGGCGCGTAACCGCCGGATAAGGGCGTCGTTGATGTGAGTGTCGGCACGCAAGCGACAAAGCCGACGAAGACGGCCGATGCCCTGTCGGTCGAGGGGTGGCGGCGGGGCATCGTGCATAGAGAGGCCGGGCGTGTGAGGGGTGCGTCCGGCCTCTCCCCTTTTCTGCTTTCTTACTAAAGCGCCTTTCGGCAGCTCAGCCGACAGGTTGCGCGACGTTTTCCCGAACCCAGTCGACGATGGTTTGGGTGGGTGCGCCCGGCGTGAAGATCTTCGCCACGCCCATCCGCTGCAATTCGGGAATGTCGGCTTCGGGAATGATGCCCCCGCCGAACACCACGATGTCGCCGGCGCCACGGGACTCGAGCAGTTCGAGGACGCGCTTGAACAGCGTCATGTGCGCGCCCGACAGCACAGACAGGCCGACCGCGTCCGCGTCCTCCTGGATGGCGGTCTCGACGATCTGCTCCGGTGTCTGGTGCAGACCCGTGTAGACGACCTCCATGCCGGCGTCGCGCAGCGCGCGCGCGACAATCTTGGCGCCCCGGTCGTGGCCGTCCAGGCCCGGCTTGGCGACCACAACCCGCACCCGTGCACTCATGCTCGTGCCTCCACATGGCTTCGTTGCCTGAACGAACGGTAACCCGGTCGGGCCCTTAGGGGCGACACCGGGTCCGGCGCGCCACATAACAATAAGTAATGCTCTATGTGACGGAGAGCTATTAACGAGGCTCCCCACAAAAGGTTACGAAATCAGGCATTCCACTGCGGGCGGTCGGACTTAATGTCCGCGAAACGCTTCTTCAGCTTGAGAGTCGCTTAAGGGTTGGCTACCGTGTCCCACGGCTGCCAATCCGATCCCCCCGGAAAGGCACTGCGGATCACCGGCGTTCACCCCCCGTGAGCAAACGCCGCGGCCGCCCCATTGTTCCGACAACGGAGGGTGTGCGTGCGCCAGCGCTTGTCGTCTGAGAAGGACCGCTATCGCGGCCGGCGACGCGTCCCTACCCCGCCCCGCAGTCGCTACGCGATCGTGGTCACCGGCGCGTTCGTCGGTGCCGGCGTGGTCGCCCTCGGCGCGAGCGCGATGCCCGACGCCAAGGCCGTCGACCCCCAGGTCCTCGACGCGCTGCACGGCAGCGCGGTCGACAACGCGCTGCAGGAGCGCGGGCAGAGCGCGGAGAAGGCGTCCCGGTCCGAGGACCGCTCCGCCGACAAGATGGAGACCTCGCTCGCCGAGCCCTCCGACATCTGGCAGCTCCCGCTCACCGGCTACACCTTCACCAACCCTTACGGCATGCAGGGCAAGCAACTGCACGCCGGCATCGACCTGGTCGCGCCCGAGGGCACCCCGTTCGCCGCGATGCACGCCGGTGTCGTCAAGGAAGCCGGCTGGATCGGTGGATACGGGATGGCCGTGATCATCGACCACGGCGACGGCACCGAGATCATTTATGGCCACGCCAGGCAGGTCTTCGTGCAGAAGGGCCAAGAGGTCAAGGCCGGCGACATGATCGGTCTGGTCGGCAGCACCGGGCACGCGTACGGGTCGCAGCTGTGCATCGAAACGCAGGTGGACGGCGAATCCACCGACCCGATCCCGTTCCTGAAGGAGCGCGATGTGGACATCCAGCTACAGGTCGCCTCAATCTACGGCTGAGTAGCGAGCCCTGCACGCAGGGCAGTGTCCGCTCGACCGCCCGTCGCACACGCGATGGGCGGTTTTTTGTCGCCCGTCGACCGGCAAAGTTTCCTACGCCACAGCGACCGATGTGACGGCCGCCACTCCCGAGGCTTGCGGGCGTACCGGGGTGTAGCGGGCCGAATCGGGACATAGCCGCCCTCACTCAGCGTGGTCATCGACACGGCATACGCCTAGCCGTCGCGGCGTTGAACACGGCTCGTACAACCATTTGCCGGTCCGTGCCGCACAACCACGGAGGTTCACCCTCGTGCATCCGAACTACCCGTACGACCAACAGCCCGAGCAGGAGTTTCACGCTCAGGACAGCGAGATCGAGCAGGCACCGCAGGGCCCGCTCGGCATCCGCGACCGCGTGCGCTCCTCGCTCGTAGGACGCGGTCGCGTGGTCGCGCTCGCCGCTGTCGGCCTGCTCGGCCTCGGTATCGCGGGTGGCGCCGTCGCTACTCTGGGTGACGACTCGACGTCACCCACCACCATCGCGGTGGCCGACCAGCAGGCCCGCATTGACGCCGCCAGCCGTGCCGACCGCGCCCTGCGCTCCCCCGTCGCCATCCCGACCGTCAACCCGACCACCGCGGCCGCCACCCCCACGGCCACGGAGAAGGCCGAGACGAAGTCGACCAAGAAGGCGGCTCCAGCGACGAAGAAGGCCACCCCCAAGGCCACCACCGCGAAGCCCAAGGCCGCCGGCCCGGTCATCTCGAAGGCCGGCTGGACCTCACCGATGCCAGGCTCCGAGATCACCTCGTGCTTCGGCATGCGCTGGGGAGTCCCCCATCAGGGCATAGACTTCGCGATGCCGGAGAACACCCCTGAGCGGGCCGCCGCGGCGGGCACCGTGATCGCCGCCGGCTGGGCGTACACCGGCTACGGCATCTCGGTGGTCATCGACCACGGCGACGGCTACTTCACCCACTACGCCCACCAGAACCGCACCGCGGTCGAGGTCGGCCAGCAGGTGAAGGCCGGACAGATCATCGGCTACGAAGGCTCCACCGGCGACTCGACCGGTCCGCACCTGCACTTCGAGGTGCACCAGGGCGCCATGTGGAACCAGATCGACCCCGCGCCGTTCCTGAAGGCGAAGGGCGTGCCGATCAACGGCTGCTGAGGCCGAGGCTTCCCCCACCCCCCGGAAACGATGGGTCCGGCTCCTTCGGGAGCCGGACCCATCGTCGTCTTCGCGCCCCAGGCGGGAGTCGAACCCGCTGATGGCCGCTTTAGAGGCGGCTGCCCGGCCGTTGGGCTTCTGGGGCTCGGGCACGGGGGCGAGCGTCCCGAGTGGGGCGCCCACCCCCGCCTGGTCAGGACGCCTGGGCGTCGGACTTGGTCGCGGCCTGGAACTCGGCGGGGCTCAGCGAGCGGCCGAGCTGGTCCAGCGTGCGGAGGACGAGCCGCTGGTTGACCACGCGCTGGTTCAGCAGGGTCAGGGCCGCGGCTTGCCGCCAGACCTTCTGCTGCAGCCAGCGGGTGGCCTGGGGCAGCTCACCGGCGAGCTGCGCCTTGAGCGCGTCCCGTTCGGCGCGGAGCTCGACGAGCTCCGCACGCAGATCGGTGGTCTGAGTCACTTCTTCTTCACCTCCCCTCTTCGTTCGAGGGAGAGGTGGAGGTGTCCGCCCGGCAGCACGAATGACCAGAAGCAGCCGTTGTCGGACCTAGTAGTGCGGCATGTCCAAAACGATAGCCGGTCGGGTCAAGAGCGCTAGAGCTTCTCGACGGGCGCGTGGCGCAGGACCAGCCACATGGTCTGGTCGCCGAAGTCGATCTGGGCCCGGGCGCTCGGCCCCTGACCCTCGACGGCCAGCACCCGGCCGAGGCCGTAGCGCTGGTGGTTGACCCGGTCCCCGACCGCGACCTTGGGCGCCGCCTGCTTGAGCTCGCTCGCCGTCGACAGCTTGCTGCCGTCGATCCCCAACCGGGCCGCCAGGGCCGCGGCCTTGGGCGTGCCCCCGGAGAAGCCACCGCCCCGCGCGGCGCCGCCGGCGGACCCGCCGGCACCGCGGTTGCCCACGCCGCCGCCCGTGCCGGACCACGACGTGTAGGCGCCCTCGGTGCGCTCCCAGCGGACCAGTTCCTCCGGCAGCTCCGCGACGAACCGCGACGTCGGGTTGTAGGAGGGCGCACCCCAGGCCGACCGCGTCACCGCCCGCGACAGGTAGAGCCGCTGGCGGGCGCGGGTGATGCCCACGTAGGCCAGGCGCCGCTCCTCCTCGAGCTCTGTGTTGTCGCCCAACGCGCGCATGTGCGGGAACACACCGTCCTCGAGCCCGGTCAGGAAGACGATCGGGAACTCCAGGCCCTTGGCCGTGTGCAGCGTCATCAGGGTGACCACGCCCTGGTGGTCGGGGTCGTCGGCGGGCACCTGGTCGGCGTCGGCGACCAGGGCCACCTGCTCCAGGAAGCCCGCCAGCGTCGCCCGCTCGTCGTTGCCCTCGACCCGCTCGGTGAACTCGCGGGCCACCGAGACCAGCTCCTGCAGGTTCTCCACCCGGCCGGCGTCCTGCGGGTCGGTGCTCTCCTCCAGCTCCGCGAGGTAGCCCGACCGGGTCAGGGCCGCCTCCAGGACCTCTTCGGGAGGCGACGTCTCCGAGAGCTCCCGCAGGCCGTCGAGCAGCGCCACGAAGTCGCCGATGCCGTTGACCGCCCGGGTGGAGATGCCGGGTGCCTCGCTCGCCCGCCGCAGGGCCGCGCCGAAGGAGACGCGTTCGCGGCTCGACAGCGCCTCGACCGCGCCCTCGGCCCGGTCGCCGATGCCGCGGCGCGGGGTGTTCATGACGCGGCGGATGCTGACCGTGTCGTCGTCGTTGACGATCGAGCGCAGGTAGGCGAGCGCGTCGCGGACCTCGCGCCGCTCGTAGAAGCGCACACCGCCGACCACCTTGTAGGGCAGGCCGACCCGGATGAACA
This sequence comes from Asanoa iriomotensis, assembly GCF_016862515.1. GTDB lineage: Bacteria > Actinomycetota > Actinomycetes > Mycobacteriales > Micromonosporaceae > Asanoa > Asanoa iriomotensis. The sequence continues at coordinate 174,129 of NZ_BONC01000002.1, read as the reverse complement.
CCTCCTCGAACACCCGGGACTGCGCGTTGGTGCGGTAGAACACGGCGACGTCGCCCGGTCGCGCGCCGGCGTCGTCGGTGAGCCGGTCGATCTCGCGGGCCACCCAGTCGGCCTCGGCGTGCTCGGTGTCGGCGACGTAGCCGACGATGCTCTCGCCGGCGCCCTGGTCGCTCCACAGCCGCTTGGGCTTGCGCGACGGGTTGCGGCTGATCACCGCGTTGGCGGCGTTGAGGATCGTCTGGGTGGAGCGGTAGTTCTGCTCCAGCAGGATGGTCCGCGCGTCGGTGTAGTCGCGCTCGAACTCGAGGATGTTGCGGATCGTCGCGCCGCGGAAGGCGTAGATGGACTGGTCCGCGTCGCCCACCACGCACAGCTCGGCCGGCTCCAGACCCTCGGTGCCGGAGACCAGCTCCTTGATCAGCACGTACTGCGCGTGGTTGGTGTCCTGGTATTCGTCGACCAGCACGTGCCGGAAGCGGCGGCGGTAGGACTCGGCGACGTGTGGATGCGACTGGAACAGGTGCACCGTCGTCATGATCAGGTCGTCGAAGTCGAGCGCGTGCGCCTCCTTGAGGCGCCGCTGATAGAGGGTGTACGCCTCGGCGACCGCGCGCTCGATCGGGCCCTTGGCGCGCTCGGCGAAGGTCTCCTGGTCGACCAGCTCGTTCTTGAGGTTCGACACCTGCGCGGCCAGGCCGCGGGCCGGGTGGCGCTTGGGGTCGAGGTCGAGCTCCCGGGCGACGAGCTGCATCAGGCGCCGCGAGTCGTCGGCGTCGTAGATGGAGAACGTCGACTTGAGACCCGCGTGCTCGTGCTCGGCCCGCAGGATGCGCACGCACGCGGAGTGGAACGTCGACACCCACATCTGCCGGGCGCGGCCACCGACCAGCGCGGCGACCCGCTCCTTCATCTCACCGGCGGCCTTGTTGGTGAAGGTGATCGCGATGACCTGACCGGGGTGCACGTCGCGCGCGGCGAGCAGATAGGCGATCCGGTGGGTGAGCACCCGGGTCTTGCCCGAGCCCGCGCCGGCCACGATCAGCAGCGGCGAGCCGGCATGGGTCACCGCGTCGCGCTGTGGGCCGTTGAGGCCGGCGACCAGGGCGTCGGGGTCGAGCTTGGGCCGCCGGGGCCGGCTGTCGCCGTCGGCGGCGAGCACGGCCGGTCCGCTGTCTGAATTGGGGAGTTCGAAGAGAGCACGCATCGCACCGCGAAGTCTATTCCGACCGTCCGACAACTTCCGGCGGCGGTCGTGTGCCCGAACGGCCCGGTCAAACCCCTATCCGACACCCTGCCGTCATCGATGTGGGCCTGGTGTCTTGTCGCCCGAAAGTGAACGATGACCTCTGTCGCGTCTCCCCTTCCGGGTGACCCCCTATCGATCGCACAGGATGTGACATGCCGATCACGAGTCGACCAAGTCGGTTGCTGCGCTATCTCGCGGCACCGGCCCTCACCCTCGGGGTGATCGTCGCCCTGCCAGCGGCCGGCCCGTCCTCGACGGCCGCCGCCGCACCCGCGTTCCAGCCCGTTTCCGTGTCGTTCGGGCACTCGAACGGCGCCAAGCTGGCCCAGGGCAACCTCCTCGGGTTCAACGATTTCCACGGCTCCATCGACCCGCCCGCCGGTTCCGGCGCGGCCGTCAACGGAGTCCCGGCCGGTGGCTCCGAATACCTGACCACCACCGTCAAGCGGCTGCGGGCCGAGGCCAAGAGCGAGGGCCGCCTGTCCACCACGGTCGGCGCCGGCGACATGGTCGGCGCGACGCCGCTGGTCAGCGCCGCGTTCCACGACGAGCCGACGATCGAGATGCTCAACGTGCTGGGCATGGAGATCACCTCGGTCGGCAACCACGAGTTCGACGAGGGCACGGACGAGCTCAAGCGCCTCCAGTACGGCGGCTGCCACCCCGTCGACGGCTGCCAGGACGGCGACCCCTTCTACGGCGCCGACTTCACCTACCTCGCCGCCAACGTCGTCACCAAGCGGCTCAACCTGCCGCTGCTGCTGCCGTTCAACATCCGCATCGTCGACGGCGTGCCGGTCGGCTTCGTCGGCATGACGCTCGAGGGCACCCCCGGCATCGTCAACCCGGCCGGGATCCAGGACGTCAACTTCAAGGACGAGATCGAGACCGCCAACAAGTACGCGACGCTGCTGCGCCTGCTCGGCGTCAAGTCGATGGTGCTGCTGCTGCACGAGGGCGGCGGCCAGTCCGGCACGCAGCCGGTCGACGGCTGCAACAACTTCTCCGGGCCGATCGTCGACATCGTCAAGGGCCTGCGCCCCGAGTACGGCATCGTCGTCTCCGGCCACACCCACCGCTTCTACTCGTGCAGCCTGCCGAACTCCGCGGGCCAGAACGTCGTGGTCACCAGCGCCGGCACCAACGGTCAGCTGGTCACCGACATCGACTACACGCTCGACAAGAAGACCGGCAAGTTCGCCGCGATCACCGCCCGCAACGTGATCGCCGAGAACGGCGTCCGCAACGCGGACGGCACCTACCAGACCAACCCGGACGGCACCTTCGTCCGCAACGCCGCCCTGGTCGACCCGGCCGCGAAGAAGCTGGCCGACAAGTACCGCACCGCGGTCAGCCCGATCGCCAACCGGGTGGTCGGTGCCATCAGCGCCGACATCGTCCGTGACGTCCAGCCCAACCAGGAGAGCCCGCTCGGTGACGTGATCGCCGACGCGCAGCTCGCCTGGACCCAGGGCGACGGCGCGCAGATCGCCTTCATGAACCCCGGTGGCATCCGGGCCTCGCTCTCGTACGCCAACTCCCCCGGCGGCGAGGCGCCCGGCCAGGTCACCTACGGCGAGGCGTTCACCGTGCAGCCGTTCAACAACCTGGTCGTCACCCAGACCGTGACCGGCGCCCAGATCAAGAACGTGCTGGAGCAGCAGTTCGTCGGCTTCGGCGGGCAGACCACCCAGCGGGTGCTGCAGGTGTCGGCGGGCTTCACGTACACCTACAACACGACGCTGCCGGCGGGCGCGCGGGTCAGTGGGATCGCGCTGAACGGCACCCCGATCGACCCGGCCGCCAGCTACCGGCTCACCACCAACGACTTCCTCGCCAACGGTGGTGACGGCTTCACCAACCTCACCGCAGGCACCAACCGCACCACGGCGCCCGGTTTCGACGTCGACGCGCTGGTCGGCTACCTCGGTGCGAACGCACCGGTGGCGCCCGGCCCGGCCAACCGGATCACCCGGGTCAGCTGACCGGATGACGGTGGCGCCCGGGCCGTCCCGCTGTGCGGGATGGGTCGGGCGCCACACCCCGGGCAGCCTTGCGCGGGTTTGGCGGCCGCGGGCATACTTGGCCACGTGATCCAGCCGTCGCGATTTTACTTTTACTACGGCACCGGGAGTCCGGCAGCTGTAGGTCGCGCCTGAGCACAAGACCTGCGAGAAGCCCCGGGCTCCTGGAGCCCGGGGCTTTTCTCGCCTCGGGGTCCAGGCAGCCGCCCACCGAAAGACACGAGACATGGCCCCCGAGGAGCACGACATGAGCGCCAACACCGTGGCCCAGCCGACCACCGGCACCGACGACGCCGCCGCCGCGCAACGCATCCGCGGCATGCGGGAGCGGATCGACGAGATCGACACCGCGATGATCGAGCTGTGGCAGGAGCGCGCCCGCCTCTCCCAGCAGGTCGGCGCCACCCGGGTCGCCTCCGGCGGCACCCGCCTGGTGCTGTCCCGCGAGCGGGAGATCCTGGAGAAGTTCCGCACGGCCCTGGGCGCCGACGGCACCCAACTCGCCCTGCTCATCCTCCGCGCCGGGCGCGGGGCGCTCTAGCGCAGGACGTTCCAGGTCTCGGCGGTGTGGAAGCCCATCGAGGCGTAGAGCGGGGCGCCCATCGCCGACGCGTGCAGGAAGGCGGTGTGCGCACCGTCCGGGTACGCGTCGCGCAGCACGGCAGCCGTCGCCAGCCGGCCGTAGCCGCGCCGCCGGTGCTCCGGCGGCACCGCGATGTTGAACACCCCGACCAGGTCGTCGACCAGCACGCCGAACGAGGTGGCCACGACCTCGCCGGCCACCTCGACGACGTACGCCCGGGTGGCCGGGTGGTCCAGCAGGGCCGGGGCGCTGAAGCCGTCGAAGATGTGCTCGGGCGCCTCGAAACCGTCGGCCAGCGCCCGGCGGTAGAGGTGCTGGTCGGCACCCGACACGCGGCGGACCGCGCCGGTGACCTCGTCCCGGCCGGTCAGGTCCTTGAGCATGAACGGCTGGGTCGTGCGGTTCTCGAGCCCGTGCCGCGCCGCGATCGACGCGACCCGATCGGCCTCCGCCGCGCCCCGCACCTGCAGGCTCCACGGCAGCTGGGCCAGCCGTGGCGAGTCGGCGAACGCCGCGATCTCGTCGGTGTCGAGCGTCGGGCCGGTCTGGATCACGCCGTTGAGCGTCGGCACCGGCAGGCCGGTGACCACCTCCGCGGTGCCGCGCGCACCGACCCGGCAGAACCCGTCCGGCAGCGTCTCCGCGCAGACCGCGATCGCCCGCAACCACGCCGCCACGGCGACGTCCACCCGATCAGCCACGCGACGACCGTACGAGGAAACCGCCACGAGGTCAGCCCAAGGTGACCGATCACTCGTAACGGACCGCGTCGTGCCGGGTCGTGGCGCCGACCAGCGGCAGCGCGAACAACGCGAACACCAGCGCGGCAAGCATGCCCGCGCCGACGGCCGCCAGCACCGGCAGGCCGGGACCGGTCCACACGAGACCCTCCGCGCGCGTGGTGGCGTACGCGGCGACCAGCCCGAGCGCCACCCCCGCCAGCGAGGTGACCAGCATGGTTGCCACGGTCTCGACGAGGATCGCCAGGCGGAGCTCACCCAGGCGTACGCCCGACGCGCGGAGCAGCGCGAACGGCCGTCTCCGCTCCGCCAGGCCGCCGATCACACCGGCCGTGAGCCCGCAGGCGCCGATCACCAGCACGAACAGCGCCGCGACGCCGCCCAACCGGTCGAAGTCGGCGAACAGCGTCTCGAGGTGGTAGTCGACCGGGTCGCGGTCGGTGTTGACGATCGCGTTGGGCATCAACTCGGCCACCGCGCCGCGCACCCGATTCTCGCCGGCCAGGCTGCCGTCGTAGGGCACGTCGTAGTCGTCCGTCCCCGGGCGGTGCACCGCCAGCGGGAGGTCCAGCGGCATGCCGCCCGTGTTGACCCGGACGACGCCCGCCGGGATCCGTTTCGCCTCCTCACCCACCGGCGGGCCCGGGCGGTCGGCCGTGCTGCCGAGATAGGCCGCCGCCATCGCGGCCAGCGCCACGGCGGCGACCGCGCGGAAGGTGGCGCGTGGGTCGTAGGCGATCCGCCGGGCGGCCAGCAACGCCGGCGCCCGCCGGCTGAGCCGGGCCACGCCGCGGGCGGCCCGCAGGCACAGCCACGGCCCCACCAGCACGACGCCGGCCACCGAGAGCAGCGCGAGCATCGGGCGCAGTTGGGCGAGCGTCTCCGGCCCGACGCGGTCGCGCAGCGGCACGAGGGCCAGCAGGCCCGCGACGCCGACCCCGAGCGGCAGGGCCGTCCACGCGGTCGGCGGGGCGCGGCGCGCGCGGCGCTGCACCGACAGCGGGCTCAACTGGACGTGCCAGAGCGAGGCCAGCGTCGTGGCGACCGCGAGCGCCGGCAGGCCCGCCAGCACGAGCGCCAGCTCCCAGCCGGGCACGCGGACGTCCTCGACCCAGAAGTGACCCCGTTGGAACACCACGGTCGCGGCCAGCACCCGTCTGCCCAACTCGTAGCCGCCCCAGGCGAGCAGCGTGCCGGCGCCCGCGGCCAAACCGGTCTCGGTCGCGGCCACGAGGGCGGTCTGCGCCCGGGTCGCGCCGACCAGGCGGAGGCTGGCCAGCCGCCGATCCTGCTGCCCCGCCGCCACCCGAGTCACGATCACCAGCAGGAACAGCACGGGTACGAGCACGAACACGGTGCCGACGCCGATGCCGGCGGCCTGGATGGTCAGCACGCCGACGCGCGGCGCGGAGCGGAAGAAGCCGTGCAGCTCGGCGACCGAGCCTACGCCGCGGAGCTGGTCCGGCGTGCGGCCGATGATCGCGACCAGCTCGTTGTCGTGCGCCAGCCCGGCCGGCCCGATGGTCATCGTGTCGCGGCCCGGGAAGCGGTCGTCGAGCTGGTCGCCGGGGGTGGCGGCGAGCAGCCGGCGCAAGGCCGGCGAGACGGCGATCTCGCCGGGCCCGGGCAGCCGGTCGATGCCGGGTGGCACGGGCGGGTCGGCGCCGAGGGCCGCCACGTAGGCGCGGGTCATCGGCGTGCCGTCGTAGTAGTCGCTGACCGCGAGGAACAGCGCGCCGTCGGGCTTCTCGGCCGGTGGGTCGGCGACCTCGCCGTCGACCACCGCCGTCGCGGCGTCCTGCCAGCTGATCCGCTCGGCCCGGCCGAAAGCTGCGTTCGGCGCGCTGAAGGCGAGCAGCAGCAGCGCGCCCGCGACACCGATGCCGGCCGCGGTGAAGCCCCGGCGCAGCCGCTGTTCCCGGCCGCCGGCGACGGCCAGCCGCAGGGCGACGAGCGCGTTCACGGTGCACCGACCGGCGCGGTGTCACGGCCGTCGCGCACGAGCACGGTGCGGTCCGCGTGCGCGGCGACCCGCGGCTCGTGCGTGACCAGCAGGACGCTGGTGCGCTGCGCGTGTGCCGCGTCGACGAGGAGCTCCATCACGTGGTCGGCGGCGACGGAGTCGAGCGCGCCGGTCGGCTCGTCGGCGAACACCACCGCGGGGCCGGCGACCAGCGCCCGGGCCAGCGCCACCCGCTGGCTCTCGCCGCCGGACAGCTCCGCCGGCATCCGCTCGTCGAGCCCGTCGAGCCCGAGGCGGTGCAGCCAGTCGCGGCCCGCCGCCAGCGCGTCGCGCCGGCGGCGACCGGACAGCAGCAACGGAAGCGCCACGTTCTCGACGGCCGGCAGCTCCGGGACGAGCTGGCCGAACTGGAAGACGAAGCCGAACGCGGTGCGCCGCAGCCGCACCCGGTCGCGGTCGGGCAGGTCGTCGATGCGACGGCCGGCGAACCAGACCTCGCCGGAGTCGGGGCGCAGGATGCCGGCGAGGCAGTGCAGCAACGTCGACTTGCCGGAGCCGCTCGGCCCCATCACCGCGACGACCTCGCCCTCGGCGAGGGTGACGCCGGCGCCGCGCAGCGCGTGCGCGGTCCCGAAGGACTTGTGCAGGTCACGACCCGTCAGAATCACCGCGCACCTCGTCGGCCAGGGCGCGCAGCCGCGCGGACGTGTGGTCGATCCACCGGAGGTCGGCCTCGATGTGGAAGAGCTGGTAGTCGGCGAGGATGGCGTCCTGGTTGGTGGTCGCGGCCCGGCGGGCGCGGGTCAGCGCGGCCATCGCGGCCAGGTGGGTCTTCCGTTGCGCGTCGAGAAACTCGTCGGCCGGGCGGCCGGACAGCAGCGCCAGCACGACCTTGGTGAAGAGCACCGGCTGCAGCAGCGGCTGCGGCTGCTCGGGCTCCCCGAGCCAGGCGCCCAAGTCGGTCACCCCCTCCTCGGTGATCGCGTAGCGCTTGCGGTCGGGACCGGCACCGGCCTCGACGCCGACGACCTCGATCAGGCCGTCGCGGGTGAGCTGGGCCAGGGCGCGGTAGACCTGGCCGAACCGGACGGGCTTCACGCCGCCGAACCGGCGGTCGTAGGACTGCTTCAGGTCGTAGCCGTGTCGGGCGGACCGTTCGAGCAGACCGAGCAACGCGTACGAGACTGTCACGGTGATGACTATACTCAGCGGGTATACCCAATGGAAGTAGTCCCGCTTGCATCTCCACCAGGTGGAGATTGGAGGGTGGACGCATGCGGGAGCGGTACTCGATCGGGGACCTGGCGCGCCGCACCGGGCTGCCGGTGCGGACGATCCGGTTCTACTCGGACTCCGGGCTGCTGCCGCCGACCGACCGCAGTCCCGCCAACCACCGCCGCTACGACCTCGCGGCGGTCGCCCGCCTCGACCTCGTCCGCACACTTCGCGAGCTGGGGCTCGACCTCGCCACGATCCGGCGGGTACTGGCCGACGAGCTCACGGTGGCGCAGGCCGCAGCCCGGCACGCCGACGCGCTCGACGTGCAGATCCGGGTGCTGCGCACGCGCGCGGCCGTGCTGCGGGCGATAGCGAGCCGGGCTGAGCCGCCCAACGAACCCAACCCTGAGGAGCTGACCCTGATGCATCGTGTCGTGCGACTGTCCGAGGACGAACGGCACCGCCTGATCACCGACTTCGTCGACCGCGCCTTCGGCGGCCTGGACGTCAACGAGGACTTCGTCGCCTGGCTGCGGTCGGCGCTGCCGTACCTGCCGGACGAACCGACCACCGCACAGGTCGACGCCTGGATCGAGCTGTCGGAACTGGTCCGCGACGAGGACTTCGTCGCGAGCGTGCGGCGGATGGCCGAGCACCAGGCCGCCGAGATCGCCGAGGGCGGCCGGATGGGACTGCACCACGAGCTGACCATCAAGGTGCGCGACCGGGTCACGGCGGCCATCGACGCGGGCGTGGAACCCGACTCGCCGGCCGCCGCGGAGATCCTGTCCGACGTGGTCGCGCGCTACGCCGAGACGTTCGGCACCGAGGACACGCCCGCCTACCGGGCCAAGCTGGTCACCCGGCTGCGGACCGCCGACGACCCACGGGTCGAGCGCTACGTGCGGCTGATCGGCATCATCAACGACTGGCCGGAGACGCCGCCGCTCGGGCCGGTCTTCGGCTGGCTGATCGCGGCCCTGGACCCGAAATGACGACGACCGGGCAGGCGACGGCCTGCCCGGTCGGATCGTCGCGGTGCTACTTGATGGCGCCGTCCTCCGGGAAGTGGCAGGCGGCGACGGTGCCGTTGGACTTGACCGTCAACGGCGGCTCCTCGCTCGCGCACACCTCCTGCGCCTTCCAGCAGCGGGTGCGGAAGCGGCAGCCGGACGGCGGGTTGAGCGGCGTCGGCACGTCGCCCTCGAGGCGGATGCGGCCCGACGCGCCCATCTTGGTCACGTCCGGCACGGCCGAGAGCAGGGCACGGGTGTACGGGTGAGCCGGGCGTTCGTAGATCGTCTCCCGGTCGCCGATCTCGACCATCTTGCCGAGGTACATGACCCCGATCCGCTGGCAGAAGTGCCGCACCACGGCGAGGTCGTGCGCGATGAACACGAACGCCAGGTCGAGCTCGCGCTGCAGCTCCCGCAGCAGGTTGATGACCTGCGCCTGGATCGACACGTCGAGCGCCGAGACCGGCTCGTCCGCGACGATGATCTTCGGCCGCAGGGCGAGCGCGCGGGCCACGCCGATGCGCTGCCGCTGGCCGCCGGAGAACTCGTGCGGGTAGCGGTTGTAGTGCTCCGGGTTGAGGCCGACCAGCTCGAGCAGCTCCTGGACGCGCTTCTTCACGCCGCCGGGCGGGTTGATCCCGTTGACCTGCAACGGCATCGCCACGATCCGGCCCACCGTGTGCCGCGGGTTCAGCGACGCGTACGGGTCCTGGAAGATGATCTGCATGTCCTGTCGGAGCTGACGCAGGCCGCCACCCTTGGCGTGGGTGATGTCCTTGCCCTCGAACGTGATCTTCCCGGAGGTCGAGTCGAGCAGGCGGACCAGCATGCGGCCGGTGGTGGTCTTGCCACAGCCGGACTCGCCGACCAGGCCGAGCGTCTCGCCCGCCCGGACGGAGAAGCTGACGCCGTCGACCGCGCGCACCAGGCCGGTCTTGCCGAACATCCCGGACCGCACCGGGAAGTGCTTGGTCAGGTCCTCGACGACCAGCAGGGGCTCGCCGGCGGGACGGGACGGCCCGACCGGCTCCGTGCCGGGCTCCTGGACCAGGGTCTCGGTCATTGCGCGACTCCAGCGGACGGTGCGATGTCTTCGGCGTAGAACTTCTGGCGGTCCGCCTCGGACAGATGACAGGCCACCAGGTGACCGCGCTCCTGCACCTGGTGCAGCTCGGGCACCTCGGTGAACGAGCGGTCGCCGTTGCGGCCGGCGTAGCGGCAGCGCGGGTGGAAGGCGCAGCCGGACGGCAGGTTGATCAGCGACGGCGGGTTGCCCTTGATCGGCACGAGGTCGGCGTCGGCGTCGCCGTGCAGCGACGGCACGCTGGCCAGCAGGCCCCAGGTGTACGGGTGCTGCGGCCGGCGCATGACCTGCTCGACGCTGCCGAACTCGACCGCGCGCCCGCCGTACATGACCAGAACGTCGTCGGCGACCTGGGCGACCACGCCGAGGTCGTGGGTGATCATGATGATCGCGGAGTTGAACTCGCGCTGGAGGTCTTCGAGGAGGTCGAGGATCTGTGCCTGCACCGTCACGTCGAGCGCCGTGGTCGGCTCGTCGGCGATCAGCAGGTCGGGGTCGTTGACCAGGGCCATCGCGATCATCGCGCGCTGGCGCATACCGCCGGAGAACTCGTGCGGGTACTGATCCGCGCGGCGCGCGGGCTGCGGGATGCCGACCCGGCCGAGCATGTCGACGGCACGCCTGCGGCACTCGCTCTTCGACGCGTTCGGGTGGTGGACCTTGTAGGCCTCGGCGATCTGCGCGCCCACCTTGAAATAGGGGTGCAGCGCGGACAGCGGGTCCTGGAAGATCATCGACATGTCGCGACCACGCAGGCGCCGGGTCTGCTCCTCGGACATGCCGACCACGTTGCGCCCACCGACCAGGATCTCGCCCGAGATCCGGGCGCGCTTGGTGTTGTGCAGGCCCATGATGGTCAGCGACGTGACGCTCTTGCCGGAGCCGGACTCGCCGACGATGCCGAGCGTCTGGCCGCGTTCGACCGAGAACGAGACGCCGTCGACGGCCTTGACGATGCCGTCCTCGGTCGGGAACTGCACCCGCAGGTCGTTGACCTTGAGGTATGGCCCCGTGTCGGTGGTCGCCGGGCTCTGGGGCGCCGAGGTTGGTGCGGTCACTGTTGTTCTCCCTCGCGCTTCAGCTCAGCCGGACCCGTGGGTCGATCACGGCGTACAGCACGTCGACGATCAGGTTGGCCACGACGATGAACACCGCCGCCAAGAGCACCGTAGCGACGACGATCGGCAGGTTGAGGAACCCGACGGCCTCGACGGTCTCCTTGCCCAGACCGCGGAGACCGAAGATGGTCTCGGTGATGAACGTGCCGCCCAGCGACGCGCCGATGTCCAGGCCGGCGATCGTCACGATAGGCGTGATCGCGGCGCGCAGCGCGTGCTTGGTGTAGACCCGGCGCAGCGGCAGGCCCTTGGCGCGGGCGGTGCGCACGAAGTCCTCGGACAGCGTCTCCAGCATCTGAGCGCGGGAGAGCCGGGCGTAGATCGCGGAGTTCAGGAAGCCCAGCGTCACCCAGGGCAGGATCAGGCCCTGTGCCCACTTCGCCGGATTCTCCGTGAACGGCGTATAGGACGGGAACGGCAGCAGGCCGGTGGTATAGACCAGGAGGAAGAGCAGGATCAGGCCGAAGAAGAAGACCTGCATCGACGCACCGGTCAGCGAGATGCCGATCGCCAGCTTGTCGAACAGGGTGCCTCTGCGTAATGCCGAGACCATGCCCAATGACACGCCTATCAGCAACCACAGGATGGCCGCGCCGATGACGATGCTGATGGTGACCGGCACGGTCCGGCTGAGGATCGTGGTCACCGCCTCGTCGTTGCGGAACGAGTAACCCAGGCAGGGCGCGTCGCAGCGCCGCTCGAAGGCGGTGCCGTCGGCGTAGGTGCGGCCGACGAAGATGCCCTTCATGAACTTGGTGTACTGCGTGACGATCGGCTCACGCAGGCCGAGCCGGGTCTCCACCTGGGCGATGCTGGCCGCGTCACAGTTCTTTCCGCACATCACCTTGGCCGGCGACGACGGCACCGCGAAGAACAGACCGAACACGATGATGCTGATCGCGATGAGCGTTACGACGCCGACTAGCACGCGTCGCGTAAGAAACCGGACCATGGTGCGCACCTATCCGATGGAGATTGCCGGTGGGTGCGGGTGGCCGTCCTGGTGGGAGGCCACCCGCACCCGCTTACAGGCGGTTCGGGAACTTGCTGGTTACTGCTTGACGAAGATCTTGTTCAGCTGCAGAGCGCCGAACGCGTCACTCAGGTAGGCGTTGCCGACCTTCGAGCCGTACAGCTCGTGAGTGGCGTCGTAGTACGCCGGGATCTCGGGCAGGAAGTCGGTCATGAGCTTCTTGTCCAGAGCGGTCCAGGCAGCGTCCTGCTCGGCGGCCGGCATCGCACGGATCTTGTCGATCTCCGTGTTGATGCTGTCGTCGTTGAAGTACGCGAGGTTGTTGTTGCCCTCGTCGGCGATCTCACGGCCGTCGTACAGCGGCGGGATGATCGTCGAACCGGTCGGCCAGTCCGAACCCCAACCGTGCAGGTAGAGGTCGTACGGGTTGTTCTTGCGGCCAACCTGGTCGTAGTAGCTGGTCGACTCGATCGCCTTCAGGGTCACCTGGAAGCCGGCCTTCACCAGGCTGGCACGGATCGCCTCGGCCTGCGCGGTACGCAGCGCGGTGTTGCTGTGCGCGAGCACCAGCGGCGGCGGCGTGGTGCCACCGAGGATCTCCTTGACCTTGTTGACGTCACCGGTCGGCGGGGCGTTGTAGACGTCGAACGCCTCGAAGCCCGCGGTGGTCGGCGACATCAGCGTGCTGGCCGGCGTGCCGGCGGACGTGCCACCGATCGCCTTGAGCGCGGCGTCACGGTCGAGGCCGTAGTAGAGCGCCTCGCGGATCTTCTTGTCCTTGATCCGCAGGTTGTTCACACCCAGGTACCAGACGTACTGCGTCGGGCCCTTGGCAACCCGGTTGGCCACGTTCGCGGCCGTCGTCCGCGGCAGCACCGCGGGCGGGGTGTCACCCCAGGTCAGCGAAGCCTGGTCGGCCGGGGCGTCGGCGACGAGCCGCTCAGCGATCTGCTGCTGCTCGAGACCGAAGGTGAACTTGTAGCCGTCCGGGTAGGCGGTACGGATCGGGTCCGTGTTCGCGTCCCAGTTCGGGTTGCGCTCGAGCTCGAGCGCGTTGTCACGGGTGTAGGACTTGACCTTGTACGGACCCGAGGAGAACGGCTTCAGGTCGTACTGGCCCTTGGTGTCCTTCGCCTGCGGGACCGGCGCGGACGTCGGCAGCGCGGCCGCGTACGGCATGTCGCAGTGCGGCTCGGCGAAGGTGAACTTGATGGTCTTGTCGTCCGGCGTGTCGATGCCGGCCGGCATCGCACCACCCTCGTAGGGGCCCTTGTAGGTGGCGTTGTAGCCGCCGCCCGGGTAGAGCCACTGCTGGATGTAGTGCGGACCCTCGTTGAGCTCCGGCGCGAAGCTGCGGGCGATGCCCCAGGCGACGTCCTTCGACGAGACCGCGGAACCGTCCTCGTACTTCAGGCCGTCGCGGAGCTTGAACTCCCAGACCTTGCAGTCCTTGTTGACGTCGGTGCCCGGGTTGGTGGCCAGGTCGCCGACCAGCAGCATCTTGCCGCTGCCGTCCTCGACGTAGCCGGCGAGCGACCGGTAGATCAGGTTGCCCGTCAGCTGCTGCACGTTGACGTAGTTACGGGCGGGGTCGAGGTGCTCGAAGTCCGAGACCTGCATGACCGTGATGACGCCGCCCTTGGTGGCGCCGTCGACGGCCTTGGCGGGGCCGGTGTTGTCAGCGGCCTCGTAGGAGATCGACCCGCTCTGGGTCTTGGCCTCCCCGCTGTCGCCGCTCCCGCCTTCATTGGTAGTTGCATTACAACCCGTGGCGGTCAACGCCACGGCAAGAGCGCCGACGACCAGCGCTCCTCCCTTAATTCGCACGATCTTCTCCCTTCCCGCCCGGCTGGGGCTCCCTCAGCTCCCGAGATTTCCGAACGAAACGTGCGTGGTGCAAAAGTCTTTGTCGCGCGCGGCTTATCGCGTGGACTTCGGGTCCAATGCGTCGCGCAGTGAGTCACCGAGCAGGTTGAACGCGAGGACGAGGATGAAGATCGTCAGGCCCGGCCACAACGTGTACCAGGGGTCGCTGGCGACGTACTGGATCGAGTTGAAGATCATGCGGCCGAGGTCCGGCGTCGGCTCGATGACGCCGATGTTGACGAAGGCCAGCGCGGCCTCGGTGGTGATGAAGGCCGGCACGTTCAGCGACAGCGTGACCAGGATGGGCGCCCAGATGTTGGGCAGCAGCTGCCGGAAGAGGATGTGCCCGGTGTTGGCGCCGGCCGCCCGGGCGGCCTCGACGAACTCCCGCTCGCGCAGGGCGATCACCTGGCCACGCACGAGCCGGGCCGTGTAGGTCCAGCTGAACAGCGCGAAGGTCGCGATGATCAAGATGACGCGGAAGCTGGCCGGGATCGCGTCGCGCTCGCCGTAGAAGTTGTCCTCGACGATCGGGATGATCGCGAGGGCGAAGATCAGGAAGGGGAACGCCAGCGTCAGGTCGATGACCCAGTTGATCGCGGTGTCCAGCCAGCCGCGGGCGTAGCCCGCGACGATGCCGATCAGGACGCCGATGGCCGAGGCGACGATCGCCGCGGCGAACGCGATCAGCAGCGACGTGCGCATGCCGTAGACCAGCTGCATCAGGATGTCGCGGCCGTTGCCCGGCTCGAGGCCCAACCAGTGCGTGCCGTTCATTCCGCCGGCGTAGCCGAGCGGCATCGCGTAGTCGTTGAGCTTGTCGGTGAACGGCTGCGTCGGCGCTATGCCGCGCAGCTTCTCGATCACGGGCGAGAGCAGCGCGATGACGACCAGCACCAGCAGCGTGATCGCGCTGACCTTGGCGGTGCGGTCACGCTTGAGCCGCAGCCAGGCGAGCTGGCCGGGCGAACGACCGACGAACGCCTTTGCCTTCTCGCCAACAGGGGCATCGACCGGGGAATTGACCTCCAACGCTACGGTGCCGCCCATGCCATCCGTTGTGGTGGCGGGGAGCTCGGGCGTCGAGTCGGTCTTCCTCATGGACGGGGGCCTCCTAGATCGGACGAAGGGTCGCTCCGCCTGTTCGGCAAAAGCTAGCCCGCATGAAGCGACTTCGGAATAGTCGAATGCATCGTTCAGATAACAGCTACGTCTCCGAACGAGCAGTCGGGTGTAACAGCGAGCCGACTGTGCACATCAGACGGAAGGCAGCGCAAATCGGACCAAATCGACGAACCCCCGTGCGATCGATTCGACCGATTTGCAACCTTCCACAAGTGAGCCCAGCAGCCACCCGCCATCATTCCGGCACGCTCCGTGCAGATGACGAGACGCGTCGGCGGAGATTTTAGGTTGCACGGATGGGGGATTATTGAACTGGAGCCTTGCGGCCACACAGCGGGTTGTGTCACCGCCGTCGGCGCGACGCGAAGTAGATCAAACACATCCCCGCGCGATCGCACAAGGGTTTGCCCGGCGCCGAAACAAAAGCTTCATGACCGCTACGCACCGCGGAGATGGCAGCGGAGCGGAGCGTAGCGGTGGCTGGCGGGAGCGACGGTCCGGACCACCGCGAATCCGAGTAAATATCTCTATATGTGGAGATTTACACCAGTCGGCGGTCCGCTGCCCAGCGTGACAGCTCGTAGCGGTTCGACATCTGCAGCTTGCGCAGGACGTTGGACACGTGCGTCTCGACCGTCTTGATCGAGATGAACAGCTCCTTGGCGATCTCCTTGTACGCGTAGCCGCGGGCCAGCAGCCGCAGCACCTCGCGCTCGCGGTTGGTGAGCTGGTCCAGCTCGGGGTCGGCGACCGCGGTGTCGGAGCGGCTCGCGAAGGCGTCCAGCACGAAGCCGGCCAGCCGTGGGCTGAAGACGGCGTCACCGTCGGCTACCCGGCGGATCGCGGCGGCCAGCTCGTCGGAGGAGATGGTCTTGGTGACGTAGCCGCGGGCGCCGGCGCGGATCAGGCCGATCACGTCCTCGGCGGCATCGGAGACGCTCAGCGCCAGGAAGCGGACCTGCGGGTGGGTCCGGCGGACCACCTCGAGCACCGCGCGGCCGCCGCCGTCGGGCATGTGCACGTCGAGCAGCACCACGTCGGGCTCCAGGGCGCTGATCCGGCTGACCGCCTCGGCCACCGTGCTGGCCTCGCCGATCACGTCGACGCGGCCGGCCAGCTCGGCCCGGACCCCGGCCCGGAACATCGCGTGGTCGTCGACGACGAAGACCCGCAGCGCCTCGGGTGCGTCGGTCGGCGTGGCGTTCTCGGTCATCTCGGGCTCACCTGTCCTTGCTGGCATTGGCGTTGTTCTGGGGCACCCTGGCGATCGGCAGGAAGAGCCGCACCTCGGTGCCGGTGCCGGGCTCGCTGCGGATCTCCGACCGGCCGCCGTGGCGGGACATCCGGCCGATGATCGAACCGCGCACACCGTGCCGCGTCTCTTCCACTGTAGAGGGGTCGAAGCCGGCGCCGCGGTCGCGGACGAAGACGCTGAGCTGTTCCGGCTCGACCTCGGCGTAGAGGGAGACGGTCTGCACCTTGGCGTGCCTGGCGGCGTTGACCATGGCCTCGCGGGCGGCGGCGACCAGGGCGCCGACCCGCTCGTCGGTCTCCCGGTCGCCGACGATCACGGTCTCCACCGTGATCGCGAAGGTGTCCTCGACCTCGGCCGCGGCCTGCTCCAGCGCGGCCGCGAAGCGCTCGGTGGGCGAGGCGGTGGGCTTGTAGAGCCAGTTGCGCAACGAGCGCTCCTGGCCGCGGGCCAGCCGCTGGACCACCTTGACGTCGCCGGCGTTGCGCTGGATCAGCGCGAGCGTGTGCAGCACCTGGTCGTGCACCATGGCAGCGACCTCGGCGCGCTCCGTCTCCCGGATCCGGCCCTCGCGCTCGGCGCGGAGCTGGTTGAACGTGCGCCACAGCGCGGGGCCGGCGACCACGGCGACGCCGAACAGGCCGACGAGCGCGAAGATCACGCCGTTGACCACGGCGCCGATGTTGCCGGCCGGCGCGTAGACCGCGACGACGCCGATGATGCCGGTCGCGACCAGCACGCCGCCGCCGATGAAGCGGAGCAGGAAGGCCCGGCGGTCGCTCTCGTCGACCACCGCGCCGAGCCAGGGCATCTGGGGCAGCGTCTCGCTCCACTGGCGGCGCCGCTCGGGGTCGGACTGGTGCCAGATCACCCCGGCGCCGACCGCGACGAGCGCGACCATCCAGCCGCCGGTGGCCGCGGCGCCGACCGAGTTGAGCAGGAGGCCTTGTGAGATCAGCACACCGAAGCCGATCAGCAGGAACGGCAGCACCTGGGCCCAGCCTCGGCGGGGCACGTCGGCGGCGGTGCGCGGGCGCTGCGGCAGCACGGCCCAGAACGCGGCGTAGAGGAGCAGCCCCAGACCGCTGAACCCCAGCAGCAACACGAACGCCACGCGCACCCGGGAGACCGGGATGCCGAGGTGTTCGGCGAGGCCGGTGGCCACCCCGGCGACCATGCGGTTGTCGCGGGCGCGGTACAGGCGGGCTGCTGCGGTCGGTGCGGTGATGGCGAAACTCCTTCCGGGTGGTTCCGATCGTCACACGCACAGCCACCCGCCGACCACGGGGAGGCCCCTTAAGGCCTGTCCTGCCGGTCAACGTGGCCTGCGACGGGCCCAGCCGCCGTGTGGCGGCGTCCCGGGATCACCCAAATACAACACCGGTATTCGGGCAATCCCAGGCCACCACCACACGACACCTGGACTCTGTCTCGGCTCACGTTGACCGGCAGGACAGGCCCTAACCTGCGGCGCGTTATTTCTCAGGGTGGGCTCAGGGTCGGGTCCGGAGGCCGCTCGGGCGCCGCTGCGGCCAGTATCGACGCTATGACCGAGACCCCCGAGACACCGGCCGGCGCGGGCCCGGCGGACGAGGCCGCCGCGCCGCCGCCCGGACCACCACCGCCGCCACCGCCCGGTGCCGGCGCCGCGCCCGGCACGGCCGCGTTCGCCACGCGGTACGGGCTGACCCGCCCACACAGCGGGCGGTACCTCGCCGGGGTCTGCGCGGCGATCGGCCGGGCCACCAACACCGACCCGATCCTGTGGCGGGTGCTGTTCGCCGTGCTCACCGTCTTCTTCGCGGTCGGTGTGCTGATCTACGTGACCGCGTGGCTGCTGATCCCGGCTGAGGGCGACACCGCGTCGCCGATCGAGGCGGTGCTCGGCAAGGGCCGCTCCAGCATGTCGCCGGTGACCGCGATCGTCCTCGGCGTCGGCTGCACGGTGCTGTTCGGCTTCCTGGTCACCGACGCGTTCCGGGCCTTCGTGCTCGGCGCGGCGATCCTGATCGGCGGCGCGCTGCTGCTCAACCGCAACCAGCGCGGGCCGCAGCCCGTGCCGTCCGGGCCCGCCGACCAGCGGTTCTCGTGGTCCAACGTGTCGCCGTGGGCGGGGACCGCGCCGTGGCAGGCAGAGCCGGCCGCCCCACCGCCGGCTCCGGCTCCCGCCCCGGCCGCGGCGCCGCCGCCGGTCGCGGTCGACGAGCCGACCGAGCAGGTGTACGCGGCGCCGGCGCCGACGGCGCAGTTCCCACCGGTCACGGGGCCGTACCCGCCGCGGCAGCAGCAGGGCTACCAGCCGCCGTTCGCGCCCTACGGCCCGTACGGCGGGCCGCCCACGCCGCCCCCGGCGCCGCCGCGGCCGGCCAAGCCGCCGAAGCCGCCCAAGGAGCGCTCGGCGCTGGGCGCGGCGACGTTCTCGCTGATCTTCGTGGCGATGGGCGTCGTGGCGATGCTCGACCTGCTCAACGTGATCCGGGTGCGGCCGACCACCTACTTCGCCGCCGCCCTCCTCACGATCGCGCTTGGCCTGCTGGTCGGCACCTGGCTGGGCCGGGCGCGCTGGCTGATCGCGCTCGGCCTGGCCGCTGCGGCCGCGCTGGGCATCTCCTCGATCGCCGAATATCAGGTCGACCACGACAAGCTCGGGCCCCGCGAGGCGGTCTGGGAGCCGACCACGATGAACGAGTTGCGGCCCAACTACCGGCTGCCGTTCGGGGACGCGCGGCTCGACCTGACCAGCCTCGACTTCGCCGGGCAGAGCAAGGAGGTCGCCGTCACCCTCAACGCCGGCGATCTCGAGGTGCGGGTGCCCGACAACGTCGACGTGGTCGCCGACGTCACCGTCGACGCCGGCGACGCGCAGGTCTTCGACCAGTCGATGAGCGGGCTCGGCCAGTCGACGACCGTCGAGGACAACGGCTCGGACGGCGCCGGCGGCGGCTTGCTGCGCCTCACGATCCACGTCAACACCGGCCGCGTGGAGGTGAACCGATGAAGCCGCACCGCACAGACCTGCTCTCCCTGACGTTCGCGATCATCTTCCTGGCGATCTTCGGCTGGTGGGTGTTCGCCCAGGTCGTCCACGTCAACGTGCCGCCGGCGGGCTGGTGGGTGGCGTTCGGGCTGATCCTGCTGGGTCTGCTCGGCCTGATGGGCGCGATCCGGTCCGCGAGCAACGCCAACGCGGCACAGCGTTCGGCCGTCCCGGCCGCCGATCCGGCGCCGTCGACGGATCTCTCGGTGGCGCCGTCGGTCGACCCGTTCGTCGACCCCGAGCCGGTGACGCTGCCTGATCTCGGCGAGCCGGTGTCGGCTCCGCCGCGCGGTCAAAGTCACGACTAACCAGCTGCGGCACCTATGCTGGCCGGTGGAGGTTTGTCGCCTCCGCCGGTCAGCGCCGTTTTGTCCTAATTCCGACCCGCCGAGGAGCCAGCCCGAAATGACCGCCTCCCCCGCGCACACCGTCGGCGAGCGCGCCGCGCGCACGCTCACCGCCGAGCTCGCCCGCCACGCCGGCCCCAAGACCGCCCTGGTGGTCGGTGCCGCGCCCGGGTCGGAGGTGCTCCGGGCCGCGTTCGACGCCCTGCTGCCGGGTGACGCGCTGGTCGTCACCCCGAGCGCGGGCACGACCAGCGCCGACCTGCGCGCGCACGTGCACCAGCAGGGGCAGTGGATCGTCGACCGGGTGCGGGTGGCCGAGTCGGTCGGCGAGTCCGACCCGGCGCACGTCGTGATCGTCGCGGAGCCGCTGACCGGCTCCGCCGAGGACGCCCGGGCGACCATCGACGGTCTGGCCAAATACCTCGCGGACGGCGCCGTGCTCGCCGTCGCGGCGCCGGCACTGCCCGGGCTGACCGGTGGCGCCGCCGCCGAGCTCGACCGGCAGGCCGCGCTCTTCGGTGTCGGCTCCGACCTGGTGCTGGCCAACCGCCCGCCGGTCCGGGTGCACCGGCTGCGCTTCACCGCCGCCGAGGCGGCGACCGCCGAGCGGCTCGCACCGGCCTACCGGCCGTCCAGCGTCCCGCTGACCCGCTCGATGCACATCGACTCCAACGGCGTGGTCGCCGCCAGCATCGCGCTCGGCGTGGCCGCGCTGACCCGGCGGGCCCGGCCCTCGTCCAAGCTGTGGCTCATGCCGGCGCTGGCCGCGCTGCCGGTCGCGGCGTTCTTCCGCGACCCGGAGCGGGACGTGCCGGAGGACCCGTCGGCCGTGGTGGCGGCCTCCGACGGCAAGGTCCTCTCGGTCGAGCGGGTGACCGACGAGCGTTTCGGCGACGGCGAGTTCCTGCGGGTCGCGGTGTTCCTCTCGGTCCTCGACGTGCACGTCAACCGCAGCCCGGTGGCCGGCAAGGTGGTCGACTACTTCGTCACGGACGGCGGCTACGCGGCGGCGATGAACCCGGCGGCCGAGCACAACGTGGCCGCGTACACGGTCCTCGACACCACCCGCGGCACCGTCGTGGTGGCGCAGCGGACCGGCCTGATCGCCCGCCGGATCGTGCAGCGCGCGCCCGTCGGCGCGCTGCTCGCGCGCGGCGAGCGGTTCGGCCTGATCCGGTTCGGCTCGCGCACGGACGTCTACCTGCCGGCCGACACGGCGGACGCCCTCGTGGCGCCGGGCGACCGGGTGGTCGGCGGTTCCTCGGTCATCGCGCGCTGGCGTTAGTCGACGCCGCGGGCGGTTAGGGCATCCGCCAGGTCGTCCGCGTGTTTCAAGGTCATGATCAGCAGGGGTACGACGAAGGCCAGCGGTGCCAGGGGTACGCCCCGGGCCCGCTGAGCCTCGCGGATCTGGGTCGCGTAGCCGGCGATGACCGGGATCGTCGTGATGGTCATCGAGAGCATGAGCGCGACCCGGCCCGGGTTGACGCCCAGACGCCGCAGCGGGGTGAGTGCCCGCTCGATCGCGTCGACCAGGCGTTCCGTGCGGGTCGTGAGGGTGACCAGGTTGGCCAGCAGGATCACGACGACGACCCGGCCGGCGTTGGCCGCGACGGTCTGCCAGGGCAGGAAGAATATCTGGCCGACCGCCAGCACCAGCACGATCCAGCGCAGTCGCCAGGCCTCCTGGCCGAGGTCGCGCGGGCCGAGGCCGGCGAGGAGATAGGCGCCGGCGACACCCGCCACCGCCGGCGCGAGCAGCCACGGGTCGGCCGGTGCCAGCGAGAGCGCCAGCGCGAGGGCCATGACGATGAGGAGCTTCGGGCCCGCGGGCAGCCGGTGCAGCGCGCTGTCGCCGGGGCGGTACAGCGAGATCACGCCTGGTCCACCTCGTACTTGGCGATGACGGACGCCGGATCGCCGAGGTCGATCAGCCGGCCGTCCTCGAACCGCAGCGCGATGTCGCACCTGGCGGCCAGGCGCAGGTCGTGGGTGGCGAGGACGAGTTGCTGCGGCATCTCGTCGAGCAGGAAACGGGCGATGCGGCGGCTGTTGGCGGCGTCCAGGTAGGCGGTCGGCTCGTCGGCCACCACCAGGCTCGGCTCCCCGATCAGCACGGCGGTCAGGGCGAGCAGTTGTTTCTCGCCGCCGGAGAGGGTGTGTGCGGGCGCGTCGGCGTACTCGACGAGCCCGACCCTGGCCAGCGCGGCGCCCACCCGCTCGCGGATCTCGGCTCGGGACAATCCGCGGCCGCGCAGCGAGAACGCCGCGTCCTCGGCGACCGTCGGCATGATGATCTGCGTGTCCGGGTTGCTGAACACGAAGCCGACCCGGCGGCGGAGCTGCTTCGCCTGGCGGACCGGGTCGAGGCCGTGCACCCGCACCTGGCCGGCGGTGGGGGTGACCAGGCCGTTGAGCGTACGGGCGAAGGTGGACTTGCCTGATCCGTTGGCACCGATGACCGCGATCCGTCGCTGGTCGAGGTGCACCGACACGTCGTGCAGGGCGACCCGCGCGGGGAACTCGACCGTGACGGCGGACAGCTCGATGGTCCTCATCGGACGACCTCGAACAGCGCGGCCACGCCGAGGCCGCCGCCGACCGCCGCCGTGGCCAGCCCGCGGGTGCCGGCGGGGGCGCCGGCCCGCACCAGGCGGCTGAACAGGCGGACGACGCTCACCGCGGCACTCGCGCCCCAGGGGTGGCCGAGGGCGAGGGCGCCGCCGTCCGCGCAGACGCGCGGGTCGTCGTCGGCCAGGCCGAGCCGGGTCAGCGCGGCCAGGGCCTGTGCGGCGAAGGCCTCGACGATCTCGATGGCGGCCAGGTCGGCGGTGGTGGTGTCGGTCTTCGCCAGGAGGTGCTCCACCGCGGGGACCGGGCCGAGGCCGGGCAGGGCCGGGTCGCAGCCGACGGTGGCGGTGGCGATCAGGGCCAGGCCGGGTGCGTCCCCGCGGTGCGCCGCCGGGACCAGTGCGACGGCGGCGGCGCCGTCGCTGTCGCGGCAGGAGTTGCCGGCCGTGAGCGTGCCGCCGTCCTCCGCGTCGGGGAACAGGGCCGGGAAGCGGGCGAGCATGTCCGGGATGCGGGCGCGGGGGCCGGTGTCCTCGTTCGCGCCTCGGATGGCGACCAGTTCGGCGTCGAAACCGCCGATCTCCCTGGTGTGTACCGCCCGGCGGTGGCTGCGGGCGGCGTAGGCGTCCTGTCGTTCCCGGCTGATCGCGTCCTTGGCGGCGAGGTCCTGCGCGGCGCGGACCATGTCGGGGTCGGGGTGCCCAGGCGGCGCGAACGGCGCCCTCGCGTAGGGGACCCCGCCGGCGATCCGGGTCGGGGCGGTGGAGCAGCTCTCGACGCCGCCGGCGATCCGGAGGCGGTCGTCGCCGGCGCGGATCGCCTCCGCCGCGGTGATGATCGCGGCGAGGCCGCTGCCGCACTGGCGGTCGATGGTCATGCCGGGCACGGCGACGTCCAGGCCCGCGGCCAGGGCGGCGACGCGTGCGATGTTGCCGCCGGGTCCCATGCAGTTGCCCAGCACGACGTCGCCGACCTCGGTGCCGGCGGTCGTGTCGTCGAGGCAGGCGCGGATGGCCGCGGTGGCCAGGTCAGCGGCGGTCAGGTCGGCGAGGGCGCCGCCCTTCACCGCGATAGGCGTGCGCCGGGCCGCGACGACGACGGGTGTGTTCGGCTCAACCAAGGCGGCGCACCCGCCCCTCGATCGCGTCGTGCCGGATCCGCTCGCGGGCCGGCTTGCCGGTGGCGGTGCGGGGCAGCCGGTCGGTCCAGAACCAGCGGCGCGGTCGGTGGCTGCCGGTGAGCAGCGACCCGGCGCGTTCGCGCAGCTCACGGGCGGTGGGTGGGCGCTGCCCGGGCTCGGTCTCGATGACCGCGGCCACGAGCTCACCGGCCCGCTCGTGCGGGAGCGCGAAGACGACGGCGTCCGCGATCCCGTCGATGGCCAGGAGGGCGGCCTCGACGTCCTCGGGCACGACGGTCGCGGCGGCGGTCAGGATGGCGCCGTCACTGCGGCCGCGCAGCCGCAGCTCGGTCCCTTCTTCGACCAGGTCGCCGACCGTGGCCCAGCCGTCGAGGTCGCGGCGGAGCGGGCCGTCGGTCGTGCCGAGGTAGCCGTCGGCGAAGTAGGCGGAGCGGACCCAGAGCACGCCGCCGTCCACGCGGAGCTCCACGCCGTCGAACGGGCGCAGGCCCCGGCCGTCCTCGTCGGCGGCCACGAAGGACAGTTCGGCGGCGCCGTAGTAGCTGACGACCCGGATTCCGGCGTCCTCCGCGCGGGCCCGAAGGGCCGGGTCGAGCCGGGCGCCGCCGATGAGCGCGACGCGTACCCGATGCGCGGTTCGGGTTTCGAGCAGGTCGCGGAGGGCGTAGGGGGTGCCGTGCAGCACCGTCGCGTGTGCCAGGTCGGCGCGGGAGACGCCGTGCGTGCGGGGCAGCAGGACGGTGGCGCCGAGGTGGCGGGCGTGGGCGACCGAGAACATGGTCACCGACGAGACCAGCGGGGACGGCAGATAGATGGTGTCGTCCGCGGTGAGGCCGGTCAGCCGCTCGACGCCGCGGAACGAGGCGGCCCAGGAGGCGGCGGTGCGCACGATCATCCGGGGCGCGCCGGTGCTGCCGGAGGTGAAGGTGCCCCAGCCCATGCCGGGTTGTGGCGGCGCCTCCTCGGCACGCCGCTTCAGCCCCGCCCAGTAGGTGTCGTCCCAGCGGTCGTCGCCGACGAGCGGCACACCGCCGGCCTCGTGCACGGCGAGGGCGGTGACGAGTGCCGCCACCCGGTCGCGATCGCGGACCGGCACGACCTGGCCGTGGGCGATGTCGCTCCGCGCGTCGTCGATCCGCTGATCGAGCTCCGCCGCGGTGAGCGCGGTGTCGCCGTGGATCAGGCCGCCTGTCACGCCCTGACCCTGATGGGGTTGCCGAACGCGCGGGGGTAGGCGCGCCAGAGCGCCATCGTGATGATCGTGGCGGCCACGGTCTTGAGCAGGTCGCCGGGGAGGAAGGCGGCGCTGGTGACCGCGGTCTCGCCGACCGGTAGCCCGGTGACCATGGACTGCACGGGGATGCCGATCGCGTAGACGACGCCCACGCCGCCGACGAAGCAGCCGAGCGCGGTGCGCCACCAGACCGGCGGGCGGCTGCCGAGCCGGACGATCAGGCCGACCACGAACGCGCCGAAGATCCAGCCGATCAGGAAGCCCGCGGAAGGCCCCACGAAGACGCCGGCGCCGCCACGGCCGCCGGACAGGAGCGGCAGCCCGGCGAGGACGAGCACGAGAAAGATGACGACGGCGGCGGCACCACGCCAGGCGCCGAGCACGGCGCCGGCGAGCATGACGCCGAGCGTCTGCGCGGTGATCGGCACAGGCCCGCCGATCGGGATGGCACCCGGGATACCCAGGACGGCGATGATGGCGGCGAACACCACGATCCGTGTGACGTCGCGCGTGTCGAACCTGCTCGGACGGTCGTCCATCGACTCCCTCTCTTGAACGCCGTTCACCTGAACACCGTTCTCCTGAACGGCGTTCACTATAGTGGTGTGATGCCGAGATCGGATAGCAGCGGTTATGTCCGAAACACCCGCGAGGACGTCGTGGCCGCGGCGATGGAGATCCTGGATCAACAGGGCTTGCCGGACCTGACGATGCGACACCTGGCGAACACGCTGGGGGTGGCACCGAGCGCGCTGTACTGGCATTTCCCCAACAAGCAGACACTGCTGGCGGCGGTCTCGGACCGCATCGTCGCCGGCGCCCGCCCGGCCGGTGCGTCCGGCGACTGGCGGGCCGCGGTCCGCGCCGAGGCGGCGTCGCTGCACGACGCCCTGCTGTCGTTCAAGGACGGCGCGGAGGTGGTGTCGAGCACGCTCGCCCTGGGCTTGGGGGCGGCGGACCTGCAGCGGCGGCTGGCCGCGGCTATTGGCGGAGGCGGCTTCGACGCGCGGACCACGGGATTGGCCGCGGAGACCATGGTCCACTTCATCGTCGGCCACGCGTTCCACCGCCAGCAGCGGATGCAGGCGGACAGCTTGGGCGCGGTGGCGGCCGAGCATTCTCTGGACCACTCAGACCCGGCGGACCACACGCCTGAACCCCAGGCGTTCGATCTCGGCATCACGCTGCTGGTGGCCGGCCTGGACGCTCAGCTCCGCCCGACCCCACCCGTCCCGGCCCACTAGCCGGCTGCCGGGTTCGGGCCCCGGAAATGGCGCGGCCCCCGCCAAGACTGGCGGGGGCCGCGTGGGTCTTTGGTCGGGTCAGGCCGTGTGGCGTTGGCGTAGCCAGAGGAGGGGGCCGCTGACCAGGTAGGCGACGACGACCGCGAAGAACGTCGCGCGGATGTCCAGGAGGGCGCCGACCACCGGGACCAGCAGGAGCCACGGCGGCAGCTTCACCAGGCGGGCCAGCTTGGCGTAGGGGAAGCTCGAGACCATCGCGAACGCCAGGAGGGCGACGCCGGCCACCACGACCGTGCCGGAGACCGGCAGGCCGATCAGGACCGCGAGCGCGAGGACCGCGGCGGCCATCGTCGTGGGGACGCCGCAGAAGAAGCGGCCGTCCTTCGGCGAGACGTTGAAGCGGGCCAGGCGGATCGCGGCGCAGCCGGCGACCAGGGCGCAGGCTATCGCCGCGCCGGCGGTGGAGACGGTGCCGTGCAGCGACGCGTACACGACGACCGGCGCGGCCAGGCCGAACGAGCACATGTCGGCCAGCGAGTCCATCTGGGCGCCGAACGGGCTGGCCACGCCCAGGCGGCGGGCCAGGATGCCGTCGAGGCCGTCGAAGACCACGCAGGCGACCAGGCAGATCGCGGCCACCCGGACGTCGCCCTGCATGGCCAGGAAGATGGCCAGCAGGCCGAGGCCCAGGCTCGCCAGGGTGCAGCCGTTGACCAGGGCGAACTTCGCGCGCCGGGCGAGCGTGCGCTCACCGGGGAGGAGCGGGATCGACATGCCGACCGCCACCGGGGCCGCGCCGCTCGGGCCGACCGCCGGGCTGACCGGGGCGATCGCCTGAATCTCGCGGACGGCCAGTGGGTCGACGGTGTGGCTGTCGGGATGCACCACGGCGACCCGCGAACGCCGGCCGACCCGCACGCGCAGGACCTGCCGCGCGAGGTTGCCGCTGCCGCGACGCAGGCCGGACCACCGGCGACCACCGGGGCGCGGGCTGTCGAAGGCGAGCCGCGGACTATCGATGGTGCTACGCCGACGCCAAGGGGCTCTCGGCACGTGGTCCTCCAGGTCCGGGGATCGGATTTCTCCGTCGCCAAGTCGAGCGACCGCCCGATCTTGCGGTCTACACCATCGCACAGATGGGGCTGATTGGCGAGACTCGTACACGGTCCAATCGGTTGAACCAGCACGAACGCGACAGTGTTCACTTAAACGGCATAGCCGACGGTTTGAGCTCTTGGCCCAATCACCGAGTATACGACCTAGGCGGCAACATTGGTGATTTGTGCCGTCTGTGCAGCTCAGCCGCCCCAAGCCGGGATCGCGTTCGCGGCGACATCGGTGAGGGTAAGCCCCCTCAGTTCCGCGCGGGAGAACCAGCGTGCGTCGGTCGTCGATCCCCCCACCTCAGCCACGCGCGGCTCGGTGGGCACCGGGACATCGACGCGGTACGTTACCCGCACCGCGTGCCAGTCCATCGGATAGCCCTCCGGCCCGAGCGCGCGGGGGTTCCGGTGATCGGAAACCGACAACAGTTCGATGACCTCACCGCCCTGCCCGGACTCCTCGGCCAACTCCCGCAGCAGCCCGGCCGCCGGCTGCTCACCGAAGTCGGTGCCGCCGCCGGGCAGGTGCCACTTGCCGGCACCGGGAAACCCTTCGGAGATCTGAGTCAGGAGTACGCCCCGCGCCGAGGTCACCAGCCCGTAGGCGGCGAACCGCTGACCCCGATCAACCGGCAACGGCGGTGGCATTCCCCGCCGCCCTCGCGGATGCGGCGCGGCGAAGTCCAGCGGGACCACCGGCTGGCCGAGGAGTTCGGCGGTGAAGGGCATCAACCGCAGGTCGGCCAGGTCCCGCTCGGCGAACCATGCGACATCGTCGCTGGTACCGGCCACCTCGCTACGCAGGATCCCGCGGCGCACGCGGACCTCGTACACGATGAGATCGAAATGCCAGGAAAGATCGATGTCCCACAGCTCACGCACGGACGCGATCGCGGTGATCGGCCGGCCGATCTCGATCTCGAGCCCGGTCTCCTCGCGGTACTCGCGGTCGAGCGCGTGGGTGGGCGACTCACCGTGCTCGAGGCCGCCGCCGGGAATCTGCCAGACGCCGGGAAAGTCGGACCGATCCGAAGACCGAGCCAACAACACCCGCCCACCATCCCGGCACAGCCCGTACGCCCCGATCCGCCGCCGCCGCTCCATGAACAAACGATCTTAGTGGGACCGCTGGATCAGCCAGGCCGTATCCGGCCGGTCGGCGCGAGCCGGAATCGCAGCTGTGCGTGATACCGGCGTCAGGGCCGCCGCCAAGCGTCGGCTGGGCCCGACGCAGGATGGCGCCTCGACGAAACACGGTGCGTACGGCGTCCGCGGTCACCTCCGTGATCGCGTCCCCGGGCAGGCCGCGGACGTCGTCGACCGGGAACCAGCGAGCGTCGTCGGTCGAGCCACCAACGTCGCCCGCCGCCCGCGCGACCGGATAACGCCTAAGGAAACGCCGCGCGGACCGCGTCCGCCGTCACCTCGGTGATCGCGTCCTCAGGTAGGCCGCGGACGTCGTCGACCGGGAACCAGCGGGCGTCGTCGGTGGAGCCGCCGACGTCGGCGACCTTTGGCGCCACCGGGTTGTCGACGGCGACGCGGTAGAAGGCGCGGACGCCGTGCCAGTCGATGGGGTAGCCCTCCGGGCCCAGCGACGCCGCGTCGCGGTGGCTCGCTACGCCGAGGAGTTCCACCAGGCGGCCCGCCTGGCCGGTCTCCTCGACCAACTCGCGGAGGAGGGCGTGGCCCGGCTGCTCGCCGAAGTCCGTGCCGCCGCCCGGCAGGTGCCAGCAGCCCGCACCCGGGTAGCCCGCTGCGACCCGGGTCAGCAGGATTCGGCCGGCCGGGTCGGTGGCTACCGCGTACGCGGCGAAGCGCTGGGCGCGGTGCAGGCCGTCCGGGCCCGGGGCGGCGTAGAAGGAGGGGAAGTCCGGGGTTTCGTCAGGGCGCAGGTCGATGGTCGCCGGCGGCAGGCCGAGGGCGGTGGCCGTGAACGGGCGCAGCGGCAGGCCCTTGGCCTCGTCCAGCGTGTGCCAGCGGGCCAGGTCCGTGGGGTGGCCGACCCGGTCGACCAGCGTGCCGCCGCGGACCGAGGCGGCGTAGATGAGACGGTCGGTGTGGATGGTGACGCCGCGGTGCGGGAGGGCACGCATGTCGGCGAGCACGTCCTGCAGGCCCGTCACCGTGATCGACAGGCCCGTCTCGGCGGCGGACTCGCGTACAACCGTGTGGTTGGGGTCCTCGCCATGATCGACAGCGCCGCCGGGGAGGGACCAGGCGCCCGGGGTGCCGGACCGGGTGGATGCCCGGACCAGGAGCACGCGGCCGCTGCCGTCGGTGCAGACGGCGTAGGCCGCGATGCGGCGAACCGGTTCGAGCGCAGGGGTCACAGAGGGAGATTCTTCCCGAATCACTCGACACCTCCGGGGCCGGAGTCGGATTGCTGACACTTGATCACCCGCAGGGGTCCAGATTCAGGGTAAGGCTCCGGGCGGTACCCGAGGTAGAACCGTCCTGCCGGGTGGACCGTAGAAGCATGACGACGAGCGCGAACCCACCGTACAAACAGCTACGCCGCACCTCCGACGACAAGATCATCGCAGGCGTCTGCGGCGGCCTCGGCCGCTACTTCGGCGTCGACCCGGTCCTGATGCGAGTGATCTTCGCGATCACCGTGGTCCTGACGGGCGGCCTGGCGCTGTTCGCCTACCCGGTGCTGTGGTTCCTGATGCCGGAAGACCCGCCGGCCGCAAGCATGTGGTCAAGCGGCGGCGCGACGGCGAACTGGCAGGCCCAGACGCGTGGCGGGAGCACCTATCAGCCGCCGACCTACCAGCCGCCGGCCAATCAGGACCCGTACCAGGCGCCCTACCAGGCCCCTGCCGACCAGCCGCCGGCCCCGCCGGCAAGCGGCACGGGCCAGGGCGACGATCCCAACCGGGCGTGACGCGGCCGCGCTGGCTCGCGCAGGTGGGCCAGCGGCCACATAGGACCAGGCCGCCGGACTGACGCTATCCGGCGGCTCTGGACCAAACCGAAGCCGAAGGCCATCAGGAACGGGGGCCTTCGGGAGAGCGGATCGCGCGCTCAAATTCTGCTGACGGCAAGCCGGACAGACCCGCCACAGGGGCCTTGAGAAACCTGGCGCATCTCAGTGGCATCGGGGCCACGCAAGCCCGCGACCTCAGCCCTGGCGACCGGACCACCTCAGGCCGCGAGCCAGCGGACCTCAACCCTGGCGGCCCGACCACCTCAGGCCGCGAGCCAGCGGACCTCAACCCTGGCGGCCCGACCACCTCACGCCGCGAGCCCGCGACCTCTGGCCAAGCCGCCCGACCGCCGCCGCTCAAACGAACCCGCGACCTCAGGCGAAGCTGCCCGTGGCCCGGGGCCAACCACGCTCGCGACCTCAAGCCCCAGGCGGGCCGACCGCCGCCGTGGCCCAACTAAGCCCACGACCTCAGTCCAGAGACCTCGTGGCGTCGGAGCCAAGCAAAACCACGCGACCTCGGCCCGGGGCGGCCCCAACGTCGGGCATTAGCCCGAGCGGTCTGGCCGACTCGGCCCGAGCTAGCCCGCGGCATGCCGGATGCGTTGCGGGGTCACTCCCACTCGATGGTGCCCGGGGGCTTGCTTGTGACGTCGAGGACTACTCGGTTGACTTCCGGGACCTCGTTGGTGATCCGCGTGGAGATGCGGGCGATCACGTCGTAGGGCAGGCGGGACCAGTCGGCGGTCATCGCGTCCTCGCTGGAGACTGGGCGCAGGACCACCGGGTGGCCGTAGGTGCGGCCGTCGCCCTGGACGCCGACGCTGCGGACGTCTGCCAGTAGCACCACCGGGAACTGCCAGACGTCGCGGTCCAGGCCCGCCGCGGTCAGTTCGTCGCGGGCGATCTGGTCCGCTGCCCGGAGGATGTCCAGGCGGTCGCGGCTCACCGCGCCGATGATGCGGATCGCCAGGCCCGGGCCCGGGAACGGGTGGCGCCAGACCATCGCGTCCGGTAGGCCCAGGGCCGTGCCCAGCGTGCGGACCTCGTCCTTGAACAGCGTGCGGAGGGGCTCCACCAGCGCGAACTTCAAGTCGTCGGGCAAGCCGCCCACGTTGTGGTGGGACTTGATGTTGGCCGTGCCGGTGCCGCCGCCTGATTCGACGACGTCCGGGTAGAGGGTGCCCTGCACCAGGAACTCGACGTCGCCTTCAGCTGCCACCTCGCGGGCCGCCTGCTCGAAGACGCGGATGAACTCGCGGCCGATGATTTTGCGCTTCTGTTCCGGGTCCGTCACGCCGTCGAGCGCGCCCAGGAAGCGGTCCGCGGCGTCGACGACCTTCAGCTTGACGCCCGTGGCCTCGACGTAGTCCTGCTCCACCTGCTCCGCCTCGCCCGCGCGGAGCAGGCCGTGGTCGACGAAGACGCACGTCAGCTGGTCGCCCACGGCCTTGTGGACCAGCGCCGCCGCCACCGCGGAGTCGACGCCGCCGGAAAGGCCGCAGATGACCTCCTTGTCGCCGACCCGTTCCCGGATCGCGGCGACCTGGTCGTCGATGATGTTGTCGGGCGTCCAGCTCGGCTCGACGCCCGCGATGTCGTAGAGGAACCGCGTCAGCATGTCCTGCCCGTGGGCCGTGTGCAGGACCTCCGGGTGGAACTGGGTGCCGGCCCGCCGCCCGACCAGGTCCTCGAAGACCGCCACCTCGGCGCCCGGCGTCGCGGCCGTGACCGTGAAACCGGCCGGGGCCGCGGTCACGCTGTCGCCGTGGCTCATCCAGACCGGCAGCGACGCCGGCAGGTCACGCAGCAGCACACCCGCCTCGGGGGCCACGGTGAGCACAGTGCCACCGAACTCCCGGCGGCCGGTGTGCGCGACCGTGCCGCCCAGCGCCCGCGCCATCGCCTGGAAGCCGTAGCAGATGCCGAACACCGGGACACCGGTCTCGAACAGGTCGCTGTCGACCTGCGGGGCACCAACCTCGTAGACGCTGGACGGGCCGCCGGACAGGATGATCGCCACCGGATCCTTGGCCAGCATGTCCTTGACGGGCATGGTGTGCGGCACGATCTCGGAGTAGACCTTCGCCTCCCGCACCCGGCGCGCGATGAGCTGTGCGTACTGCGCGCCGTAGTCGACGACGAGAACCGGGCGTGGCGTGGTCATGCGTCCGGAGTTTACCGACCGTGCGCGGCCACCTGACGCTCGCTCACCCCCTCTCGTGGGCCTGCGGGACGCAGCTCACGCCGGCCGATCACCCAACGGGTGACGACCAGCAACAGCACAGCCGCCAGCGTGAAGAGGACGTTGCCGAACAGCCGTAGTCGGTCGCCCGGCCCGTAGAAGGCGGTCAGCACGAAGCCCAGCCAGGCATAGGTGAGCAGGGCCCCCGCCAGCAACCCCAGCAGGTGCCGGTCACCCCAACTGGGCCGCCGGGCCAGCCGAGCGACACCGACCGCGGCGGCCGCCACGACCACCACGTCGAGCCCGAAGCCGAGCCAACTCTCGGACGCCGCCGCATGGAGGCCGGCCGTAACGAACGTCACCACACCGACCACCCAAGGCGGCGGCAACCGCCGGCCCGACGCCATCTCGTCATTCCCCGCCGTCAGCGTTGACACGGGTGACACAGGTCGGGGGCGGGGCAGCAAGAAGGCGAGCGCCACCAACAGGACCGCGGCGGCCGCGGCCACGGCGAGCTGGTGCGGCGCGGCCAGGAAGCCTTCTTGTTCGCGGAGGTCCCGGAAGATCAGCCAGCAGCCGAACAGGTAGACCACGACCGTGACCGACAGGCCGAACCAGCCCAGCCACGGCTCGGTGCGCCGGGCCGGGAACCACAGCTCCACCAGCGCGATCGGCACCCCGATGCTCCACACCGTGTGGCCGATCAGGAAGGCGAACGCGTGGTAGGCGCTCACCCCCACCCACGGCACCGGAGTGACGCCGGCCTGGTCGAGGCCCTCGAAGGTCTGGTTGAACAACGACTGGTCGACCAGCCCAGCCTCGATCACCCCGTAAGCCGTCGCCAGCAGGAAGATCGAAGGCCAGCCACGGCCGGTGCGGCGGGCGACCTCGCGCACCAGCAGCGCGCCGCAGCCGTAGAGCGGGACCAGGAACGGCAGCAGCGGCAGGCGTTGGACAGGGACATTGCCCAGCAGGTATTCGCCCACCCACGGAGCGAGGACGAGCAACACCAGAACGGGCCAGAAGCGCATGGCAACCAGCCTGCGGGGCGGCTGTGAGGTGGCGATGAGGCGAGATTAAGAATCCGATGAGAGCGGCAGCGTCACCGTGAACACAGCCCCAGCAACCGAGATCGTGCCGCCGTGCGCCGTCACGATCGACCGCGCGATCGCCAGACCCAGTCCCACGCCGGAACCCGCACCCCGCGCCGGATCACCTCGGAAGAACCGCTCGAACACGGCCTCCGAAAGCTCCGAGGGCACACCCGGCCCCTCGTCGGCCACCACCAAACGCGCACCCCCGGAAACCGCGGAAACAGCCACTGTCACCGCACCCGCGCCGTGCGAACGCGCGTTGCCAACCAAGATCCACACCAGCCGCCGCAACGCCTCCGGATCCCCCGACACCACCGCCGACGACCCCGAGCACGACGCCGACGCCTGCCGGCACACCGACCGCGCCACCGACAACAAATCCACCGAGACAGACGACAACCCCACCCCGCCGTCGGACCGGGCCAGCAGCAGCAGATCGTCCAGCAGACCGGCCATCCGCGCACTCTCCGCGACAAGATCATCAAGCGCGGCCGACCGATCAACCGACAGCGCATCAGGATGGTCGCGCAGGAACCCCACGTTGCCGCGAATCGTCGTCAACGGCGTACGCAACTCGTGCGAGGCATCCGCGGTGAACCGCCGCTGCGCGGCCAGCGCCGACTCGGTCCGCCGGTACGCCGCCTCCAGCCGCCCCATCATCGTGTTGAAGCTGACCGTCAGCCGACCCAGGTCGTCGCGCTGCCGCACGGCCGGCAACCGCCGCGTCAAATCCTCCGACCCGCCCACGGAGTCCGCCAGCGACGCCAAGGAACGCAACGGCCGCAACGCCCGCCCGACCGCGAACCACGTCGCCGCGAACGCCGCGACCAGGCCGAGAATCCCGACCGTGCCCAGCACGACGATCATCCCCTGCCGCTGCACCTCGAGAGCCCGCAACGGTTGCGCCGCGACCACATGCCCACCCGGCCACGGCACCACCCGCACCCGGGTCGTCACGCCCGAAACGGTCACAGTCGCCATAGCCGAGCCGGACCGCGAAGCCGAGTCGAGCAACGACGCCGGCACCCGCACCGGCCCGCCACCCACATGCCCGGTCGCCGCCAGCACCGAGCCCGACCCGTCGAGCACGAACACGACCGCCTCACCGGTCGCCACCGCGTCGATCGGCACCAGCGGCGTCCGCCCGGCCACCTCGGACACCGGCAGGTCCGACAGCGCGGAGACCGCCGCGCCGGCCCGCTCGGTCAACAGCCGGTCCTGGTCGGTGGCGAACCCGTACGACAGCAGCAGGTAGATCAACACGGCGACCACCGTGTAGATCGCCGCCACCACGGCAACCCCGAACAACGTGACCCGCGCCCGGATCGACATCACGGACCGTCCCGCAGCACATAGCCCACGCCCCGCACGGTCTGCACCAACCGCGCCTCCCCACCCGACTCCAGCTTGGACCGCAGATATCCGATGTAGACGTCCACGACGTTGCTGGCCGCCGGCAAACCACCCCAGACCGCCGCCAGGAGCTGCGCCCGGGTCAACACCTGCCGTGGATGACGCGCGAGATGCGCCAACAGGTCGAACTCCAGAGCGGTCAACGCCACTGAGCGCGCACCGCGTCGCACCGAGCGCGCGGAAGGGTCGACCGCGAGATCCGCGAACCGCAACACACCGGATGGGGATAAAGGCGCCCGCCGCAACAGCGCCCGCACCCGAGCCAACAGCTCCTCCGGCGCGAACGGCTTCACCAGATAGTCGTCCGCACCGGCGTCGAGCCCGGAGACCCGGTCCTCGGTCGCATCCCGCGCGGTCAACATCAGCACCAACGCCGTCCCGCCACCGGCCCGCAGCGCGCGGCAAACACCAAAGCCGTCGAGCACAGGGAGATTGACGTCGAGCACCACGAGATCGGGTGCGTCGCGGAGAGCGGCGGCGAGACCGGACGGCCCGTCAACGGCAACAGAAACCACATAGCCGGCGTACGACAGCGACCGCCGCACCGCCGCGGCCACCCGCGCGTCGTCCTCGACCACGAGCACCCGCGCCGCCACGATGGGCAGGCTAGCGCAGCGCGCCCGGCGCCGAGGGCGGCACAGCGGGCCGCACCGGCCACACCCGCTCGACCGGCGCGTAATCAGACCCGAGCGGCGGCCGCGGATCAGCCGACCCGCGAACAGGCCAGAACGACAACGCCCGCTCGGCCAGCGCGGTGATCGTCAGCGACGGGTTGACGCCGAGGTTCGCCGGCACCGCCGCGCCGTCGACGACGTGCAGCCCCGGATGCCCGTACACCCGTTGCCAAGGGTCGACCACCCCCGAAGCGGACGACGACCCGATCACCGCACCGCCCAGAATGTGCGCGGTCAACGGGATGTCGAACGCCTCCGTCAGCGACCCGCCCGGCACCCCACCGATCTCCTCGGCCAGCATCCGCGCGGCGGTGTTGCCGGCCGGGATCCAGGTCGGGTTCGGCGCGCCATGGCCGGGCAGGGTGACCAACCGCCCCCGCCGCCAGCCCAGCGTCAACGAGTTGTCGAGCGACTGCATGACGAGCGCGATCACTGTGCGCCGCGACCAGTCCCGCACCGACAGCGCCCGCAGATAGGTCAACGGCCGGCGGGCCAGCGTCACCAACAGTCGCCGGACGCGATGCGGCCCGCCGTCGACCAGCGCCGACTGCAACAGCCCCATCGCATTGGAGCCGCGCCCGTAACGAACCGGTTCGACGTGCGTACGCGCATCGGGGTGAAAAGAACTGGTGATCGCCGCACCTGACGAGTAGTCGACGGCGGACCGCCCCGGCACCGTCGCGCCGAGGATCGACTCGGAGTTGGTCCGCGTCAGCGCGCCGAGCCGCGTCGACAGCCCCGGCAACGCACCCGCGGCCCGCATCCGGTGCAGCAACGAGACGGTGCCCAACGCCCCCGCCGCGAACACCACCTGGTCCGCCTCGACGACCGAGCGCCGAAAGCCGCCAGTCTGCACGGTGGAAACCGCGTAACCCGAGGCGAGCGGACGCACCGCGACCGCCGTCGTCAACGGCCGGACCTCGGCGCCGAGCCGCTCGGCCAGATAGAGATAGTTCTTGACCAGGCTGTTCTTGGCTCCGTGCCGACAGCCGGTCATGCACGCGCCGCAGTGCAGGCACCCGGTGCGCGCCGGCCCGGCCCCACCGAAATAGGGGTCGGGAACCGTCTCCCCCGGACGTCCGAAATGGATCCCGACCGGCGTCGGACGGAACGTCGACCCCACACCCATCCGCTCGGCCACCGCCCGCATCGCCCGGTCCGCCGGCGTCATCGCCGGGTACGTGGCAACGCCCAGCATCCGCTTCGCCTGGTCGAAGTGCGGAGCCAACTCGGCACGCCAGTCGGTGATCCCACCCCACTGCGGATCGGCGTAGAACTCGGACAACGGCTCATAGAGCGTGTTGGCGTAGACCAGCGACCCGCCACCCACCCCGGCCCCGGACAGCACCAACACCTTGTCACCCGAAGAACGCCGCCCGGCCGGCCGCAGCACACTGAGCCGCTGGATGCCGAAGCACCGCAACCGCGGCGCCCAGAGAAAGCTGCGCAGCCGCCACGAGGTCGCCGGCAGCTCGTTGTCGGCGAACCGCCGCCCGGCCTCCAGCACGAGCACCGAATAGCCCTTCTCCACCAGGCGCAACGCGGCGACACTGCCCCCGAAACCGGAGCCGATGACGACCACGTCGTAACGCATGCCCTCATCATTACCGGCCAGTAGCCTGTTGCGCCATCGCGAACTTCCGTCATCATTTCGGGCGTGACAGGCACGGGGAGCGACGAGCGTCCGATCTGGCAGCGGTTGACCACGGGGCGCGGGCCGCTGGTCCTGATCGCCGCGGCGGTGGTCGTGGTCCTGCTGATCGGCGGCGCGGTGTTCGCGGCCACCCGCGGTGGTGACGACGCCGCACCCGCGCAGGCCGCGCCGAGCCCGTCACCGACGACCCGGCCCACCGAGAGCGCGCCGACCCCGACCCCGACGGTCCAGCCCGGCGCCGACATCAAGGGCCCGCTCGACATCCTGCTGGTCGGCGTCGACACCCGCGTCTCCGTGCCCAGCTGGGAGCCGCACGCCGACGCCGTGCTGATCCTGCACGTCACCGAGAACCTCGACCGCGGCTACCTGTACTCGCTCCCCCGCGACCTGCTCGTCGACATCCCGGCGTTCAAGAAGTCCGGATACAGCGGCGGCCGCACCAAGCTGACCCACGCGATGAGCTACGGCAGCCGGCGGGGCAAGGCCAAGCCGTCCGCCACACAGGGCTATGAGCTCCTGCGCCAGACCGTCAGCCGGTACACCGGGATCAAGGACTTCGACGCGGGCGCGATCCTCAACTTCGGCGGCTTCGACCGGCTGGTCGACGAGCTCGGCGGCATCGACATGTACGTCGACCAGCAGGTCGTCTCCAAGCACCGCCAGCCCAACGGCAAGCTGCGCACGCTGCGCGGTGGCGACTACGTGGGCCCACAGGCGACCTACAACCCGGGCAACAGGCACTTCGTCGGCTGGCAGGCGATCGACTATGCGCGGCAGCGGTACACCGCCGGCGGCGACTACACCCGCCAGCGCCACCAGCAGCAGCTGATCAAGGCGATCCTCGCCAAGGCGCTGGCCAACGGCCTGCCCACCGACGCGGCCGCGATCGAGCGGCTGTTCAAGGCGCTGGGCGACTCGGTCGACTTCATCGCCGGCGAACGCACCCCGATCGACTTCGGCTTCGCCCTGTCGAAGCTGCGCCCGGCGACCCTGACGTTGGTCTCGCTGCCGGGCAGCGGCGTCGGCAAGGGCAGCGCCTACCGCGGCGAGCAGCTCACCGCGGCCGGCCGCGGCTTCATCACCGCGCTGAACGCCGGCCGCGCGGACACCTACCTGCGCGCCAACCCCACCCTGGTGGTCAAGCGTTAGGGGTGGCTCGTGAGCCAGCC
Organism: Asanoa iriomotensis; assembly: GCF_016862515.1. Lineage (GTDB taxonomy): Bacteria > Actinomycetota > Actinomycetes > Mycobacteriales > Micromonosporaceae > Asanoa > Asanoa iriomotensis. The sequence continues at coordinate 136,123 of NZ_BONC01000002.1, read as the reverse complement.
CTTAACTGCCGGGCTTGGGCGGCGGGGTCTTCGAGGTCAGCCAGGTCATCAGGAAGTCGCGCAGGGGCTTGCCGGAGACCCGTTCGGCCAGCGCGATGAACTCGTCGGTGGTCGCGCTGGCGTTGCGCTTCGTGTTGGCCCACTCCTGCAGGATCTCGAAGAACGAGTCGTCGCCGACCTCGAGGCGCAGCGCGTGCACGACCAGGCCGCCGCGGACGTAGACCGAGTTGCCGAACAGCCCGGACGTGCCGGGGTCGTAGCTCGGATCACCCCAGTTGACGCTGCTGTACGCCTTGTCGAAGGACTCCTGCACCGGCACGCCGGTGTCGTGCTCGGCCCACAGCCATTCCGCGTAGGTCGCGAAGCCCTCGTTGAGCCAGATGTCCTTCCACGCCGCGATCGACACGCTGTCGCCGAACCACTGGTGGGCCAGCTCGTGCGCGACCACCCACTCGCTGGTCGAGGCGCCGAAGAACGAGTTGCTATAGACCGGGCGGGCCTGGGTCTCCAGCGCGTACCGGATCCGGTCGTCGACGACCACGACACCGCCATAGGCGTCGAACGGGTACGGCCCGAACTGGGTGGCCAGGAAGTCGGCGACCTCGCCCGTACGCGCCATCGCCTTGTCGGCGTTGGACCCGCGCGGCAGCGTGTTGTCGACCGCGGTCACGAGCGGCTTGCCCTGGTGTGTCCCGGTGGTCACCCGGTAGTCGCCGATCACCACGGTGGACAGATAGCTGGCCATCGGCGAAGACTCCCGCCAGCGCCAGGTGGTCCAGCCGTCCTTCGACGTCCGCTCACCCGGCACCCCGTTGCTCAGCACCGACAGACCCGACGGCACGGTCATCTCCAGCCCGAAGGTGGCCTTGTCGCGAGGGTGGTCGTTGACCGGGTACCAACTGCTCGCCGACTCCGGCTGACCGAGCGCGATCGCACCCTTGTCGGTGGCCAGCCAACCGCCGGTGCCCAACTCCGGGCTGGTGATCGGCTGGGGCACGCCGGCGTAGGTCACCACGGTCGTGAACGTGCTGCCGTCGCGCAACCCGGACGCGGGCGTGACGACCAACTCGTCGGCCTCCCGCTTCTGCTCCGCGCCGGCACCGTCGACCGTCACCGAGGACACCTCGGGGCCGCGGAAGTCCAGGTTGAACCGGGACAGGTTCTGGGTGGCCTTCGCCGTGATCTTCGCGGAGCCCTCGAGCCGGTCGTTGCCCGGGTCGTACCGCAGCGTCAGCGCGTAGTCGGTGACGTCGTAGCCACCGTTGCCGTACGTCGGGAAGTAGGGGTCGCCGATCCCGGGGGTACCCGGGGTGAAACTCTCGCCGGCCTGGCCGGAGTCGGTGCAGGCGGCCGCGCCGCCGATGGTCAGGGTCGCGAGGACCGCGAGCGCCGATCGCCTGATCATCATCACGAGAGCCTATTCTCCCTGTGTCACGGTCGGGTCTTCGTCACGCGGTCTGCGGACGGGTCGGTCGGTGGACGTGGTGAACCGCTGCACGACGAACAGCAGGAGCAGCGAGTAGAGCCCGAGGTTGCGGTTGACCAACGTCAGCAGGATGGCCAGGCCGAACACCGCGGTGGTGCCGACCGTCGGCAGGATCTGGTCCCGCAGCGACCGGTGGTCGTCGGCGTTGCGCAGCCACGGGTGCGTGGCGACGTACCAGGCCTGCAGCAGCATCAGCAAGCCGATGCCGAAGAGCACGAGCAGGTAGAACAGCGCCGCGCCGGCATCCGTCGCGTCCTCGGAGAACAACCGGGCGGTCGGGTACGGCAGGAAGACGATCAACAACAGCCAGAGCGCGTTGATCCCGAGCAGCTTCTCGTCGAAGTCGGCGAGGTACTCCCACAGTCGACGATGGGCCCCCCAGAACTGCGAGATCACCAGGAACGAGACCGCGAAGCCGAGCATCTGCGGCGCGAACCGGTTGAGCTGGTGGAGGATCGGCTCCTGCGGGTTGTCCGTGGCGATGTCGACCAGCGGCAACACGAGCAGCGTGAGCGCGATCGCCATGGTCGCGTCGCTGAAGTTGACGGCGCGGTCGAGGCTTCGACCGCGCCGTTCACGTTCCTCGGCTCGTGCGTCCGTTGGATCGGACATAAGCCCCAGTATGACTGTTATCGGTCGATGACCAGGCCGACCTTCTGGAACTCCTTGAGGTCGCGGTAACCGCACTTGGCCATCGCGCGCTTGAGCCCGCCGAACAGGTTGAGCTGCCCGTCCGGGTCGTCGGCCGGGCCGTAGAGGAGCTGCTCCAGGCTGCCCAGCGGCGGCCCGGCGACTCCGAACGCGCCGCGAGGGAGCTTGGGGTGGCTCGACACCGAGTGCCACCACGCGCCGTTGGCCGGCGCCTCGCTGGCCTGGGTGAGCGGCTCGCCCAGCATCACGGCGTCGGCACCGCAGCCCAGGGCCTTGGCGATGTCGCCGGAGGTCTGCACGTCGCCGTCGGCGATCAGGTGCACGTACCGGCCGCCGGTCTCGTCGAGGTAGTCCCGCCGGGCCGCGGCCGCGTCGGCGATCGCGGTGGCCATCGGCACCCGGATGCCGAGCACGGTGTCGGTGGTGGACCACTCGTCGGCGCCGACCCCGACGATCACGCCGGCGGCGCCGGTGCGCATCAGGTGCAGGGCCGTCTTGTAGTCGGTGCAGCCGCCGACGATCACCGGCAGGTCGAGGTCGGCGATGAACTCCTTGAGGTTCAAGGGCTCGTCGGTGGTCGACACGTGCTCCGCGGAGACCAGCGTGCCCTGGATGACCAGGAGGTCGACACCCGCGTCGAGGATCACCGGGGCCAGCGCGAGCGTGTGCTGCGGCGACACCCGGACGGCGACGGTGACGCCACCCTCGCGGATCTCGCGGACCCGCTCGCCGATCAGCTCGGGGCGGATCGGCTCGGCGTAGACCTCCTGCAGCCGGCGGGTCGCCGGGGCGTCCTCGTCGAGCCCGGCCAGCTCCTCGAGGATCTTGCGCGGGTCCTCGTAGCGGGTCCAGAGGCCCTCGACGTTGAGCACGCCGAGGCCACCGAGCCGACCGAGGGCCACGGCCGAGGCCGGGCTCATCGTCGCGTCGCTCGGGTGGCCGACGCAGGGGATCTTGAACGGGTACGCGTCGAGCTGCCACGTCGTCGACACGTCGTCGACGTCGCGCGTGCGGCGGCTCGGCACGATCGCGATGTCGTCGAGGTGATAGCCGCGCATCGCGGTCTTCCCCAAACCGATCTCGACCACGTCACGCACGGATAGAGCTCCTTATCGAGAGTGGTAGTTGGGAGCTTCGACCGTCATCTGGATGTCGTGCGGGTGGCTCTCCTTGAGGCCCGCCGCCGTGATCCGGATGAGCTGGCCGCGCCGGTGCATCTGCTCGATGTCGGCCGCGCCGACGTAGCCCATCGCCGCCCGCACGCCACCGATGAGCTGGTGCGCGACGCGGTTGAGCGGGCCACGATAGGGCACCTGGCCCTCGACGCCCTCGGGCACCAGCTTGTCCTCGCTGAGCACGTCGTCCTGGAAGTAGCGGTCCTTCGAGTAGGACCGGCCCTGGCCCCGGGACTGCATCGCGCCGAGCGAGCCCATGCCGCGGTAGGACTTGAACTGCTTGCCGTTGACGAAGATCAGCTCGCCGGGGCTCTCCTCGCACCCGGCCAGCAGGCTGCCCAGCATCACCGAGTGGGCGCCGGCCACGATCGCCTTGGCGATGTCGCCGGAGTGCTGGATGCCGCCGTCGGCGATCACCGGCACACCGGCCGGACGGGCCGCACGGGTGGCCTCCATGATCGCGGTGATCTGCGGCACGCCGACGCCGGCCACGACCCGGGTGGTGCAGATCGCGCCGGGGCCGATGCCGACCTTGACCGCGTCGGCGCCGGCCTCGACGTGGGCCTTCGCGCCCGCGTACGTGGCGACGTTGCCGCCCACGACCTCGACCTGGGTCTCCCGCTTGAGCCGGGCGACCATCTCCAGCACGTTGCGGCTGTGCCCGTGCGAGCTGTCGACCATCAGCACGTCGACACCGGCGTCGATGAGCAACCGGGCCCGCTTGTAGGCCTCGTCGCCCACGCCGACCGCGGCGGCGACCCGCAGCCGGCCGGCGTCGTCCTTGGTGGCGTTGGGGTACTGCTCGCTCTTGGTGAAGTCCTTCACGGTGATCAGGCCACGCAGCCGGCCGCTCTCGTCGAGCAGCGGCAGCTTCTCGACCTTGTGGGTGCGCAGCAGCGCGAGCGCCTCGTCCTTGCTGACCCCGACCGAAGCGGTGACCAGCGGCATCCGGGTCATCACCTCGTGCACCGGCGTGTTGCCGTTGGTCACGAAGCGCATGTCGCGGTTGGTGACGATGCCCACCAACTCGCCGCCGTTGTCGACCACCGGGACGCCGGAGATGCGGTAGCGGCCGCACAGCGCGTCCACGTCGCGGATGGTGTCGTCCGGACTGCAGGTCACCGGATTGGTGATCATGCCGGCCTCGGACCGCTTGACCAGGTCGACCTGGAGCGCCTGGTCCTCCATCGACAGGTTGCGGTGCAGCACGCCGATGCCGCCGTTGCGGGCCATCGCGATCGCCATGCGGGCCTCGGTGACCGTGTCCATCGCGCTGGACATGAGGGGAATGCCGAGACGCACGTTGCGGGTGAGCAAGGTGCCCGTCGCCACCTGGCTCGGCACCACGTCGCTCTCGCCCGGCTGAAGGAGGACGTCGTCGAAGGTCAGGCCGAGCGGCACGGTCGCCGCGGGCCCGGCCCCCGGGTCTCCGAAGGTGCCGAACGGCAAGTCGTTGACGGGCGAGTTGTCCATGATTTGTCCCCTCAGCGGCGCGATACGTCATGCTACCCGCGCAGGCGTGCCGGCCGGCCGGCGCGCCCCGCTCCGGGCAGGCGCGATGGGCCGGAAAACGACTACGGTGGGAAGGGTGAACGACGAGCCCATCGATCCGTTCAAGGACGACCCCGGCGCGGGGCTCTCCGACGACGCGGGCGACGAAGACCCGACCCTCGACCCGTTGACCGAGGTCGAGCGGCAGGACGTGCTCGAAGACCTCGCCGACCTCGAGGTTTACCAGGCTCTGCTCGGGCCGGTCGGGATCCGCGGGCTGGTCATCGAGTGTGAGGACTGCCACGAACCCCACTATTTCGACTGGGACCTGCTTCGCGGCAACCTGCGGCACCTGTTGAGCTCCGGCCGCCCCCGGGTGCACGAGCCGGCCTACGACCCTGACCCCGATCACTACGTGACCTGGGAATACGCGAAGGGCTACGCCGACGGGGTGCACGACACCCTGGCGGACGAAGCCGACGATCCCGAGCCACCCGGCAAACCGGGCGGCCCGGGCTCCTGATCGTCACTGCCTGATCGGCACGTCGGGCCGGCCGAGGAGAGGGGTGCGGCCGGCCTTTCCGCGCGTCAGGCCACCAGGCCTGAGCGGAAGCCCGCGGCTACCGCGTGCGCGCGGTCCCGCGCGCCCAGTTTCCGGAACAGCCGCCGGGCATGGGTCTTGACGGTGTCTTCCGACACGAACAGCTCGCGCCCGATCTCGGCATTGCTCTTCCCGTCAGCCATGCCACGCAACACCTGGAGCTCCCGCTCGGTGAGCGCCGCGCGCCGGGTGACCGGCTCCTCGCGCCCATAGCGGTTGACCGGGTCCGCCTGGGGCCCGAAGTAGCGACCCTCCTCGGCGTTGTCGCGGACGTCGATGCCGGGACCCACGTCACCGCGCTGCGCCGGGACGACGGCGGACGTCGACTCGGCGAGGCCGATCTGGGGGTGCCCGACGCCCACGCCGGCCTGCATCCGCATCGGCCCGGCGTTGCGCGCGGACGCGGCGCCGGCGAGCCCGCCGACCGCGGCCGGCACCCGGCCGGCGACGCAGAGCAGCAGGACGGCCTTGGCCACGACGCTGACCAGGTCCTGGTCGCCGCCCTGGATGAGGGCTCGGGCTCCGGCGTTGACGGCGGCGGCCGCGATCCTCGGGTCCTCGGACCCGAAGAGCACGATCGTCGCCCCCGGCGCTCGGCCCAGCACGCGCTGGGTGAATCCGACGGTGTCCGGTCTGGTGACGGCTGTGTCCGCGAGCACCACGTCGGCTGGGCGCTCGGCGAGACGGAGCAATACCTCGGGCTCGGATACCGCAGTTCGCACGGCGCCGGCTACTCCGAGCCGGGCCGCGGCCGCATTGACGTTCTGCGCGGCCTGCGATGTCCGAACACAAACGAGGACAGTACGCACGGTGGTCCTCCTCTCCTCATAGAAGAGGACCACGGAGCGCAGAGATCATTACGGCGTTTCAACGGAAAGAACAGGAAAGTTCCGGACAGTTCGCCACGCCGGTGCGGTAGGTGCGTGCAAGGAATCGATCAGGCACGTGTGAGGTGACACCGCCGGGGGTAGTTACGGCCCTAGTCCAGTACGGCGCGGAGGCGCGCGGAAGGAGAGGTGCCGATGTCCAACGTACGCAGGCTGCCCGGGCCTATCGACGAGCGTTGGGATTGGCAGCGGCTCGGCGCCTGCCGGGGCCGCGACAGTGCCCAGTTCTTCCATCCCGACGGTGAGCGCGGCTCGTCCCGCAACCGCCGTGAGACGCAGGCCAAGACGGTGTGCGGCACCTGCCCGGTGCGCGCAGAGTGCGCGGCGCACGCGCTGTCGGTGCGCGAGCCCTACGGCGTGTGGGGCGGTTTCAGCGAGTCAGAGCGGCTCCGGCTGCTGGCCACCGGCTGGGAGGACCTGGCCGACCGGCGGCACACGAGGGTCGACGTGGAGCGGCTCGAGGCACGCCTCGGTCGCCCGCACAAGTCGGCGGTCCCGGCCGCCGTGCGGCACTCCCCCGCGCCGGCCCAGCGGCGCGCGAGCTGACCTCATTCTTCCGGTCCGGGACCCTAGCGGGGTCCCGGACCGTGTTTCTGAAGGCGCCTGGTCCTACGGACGTCGCAGATCAAGACCGAAGCCCTGATGAGGCTTTATCCGACGTTCACCGACACCGTGTGGTAGCCGGTCGCGCCGTCGGGCACCACGTCGGCCGGCTGGCTCGTCTGCGTCTCGCCGGTCTTGTCGGTCGCCCGTACCCGCAGCTTGTGATCGCCGGTCGTGGCTTCCCAGTGCCAGGACCACTGCACCCAGGTGTCGTCGGAGACCGCGCGGGCGAGCCGGGCCTCCTGCCACTCCTCGTTGTCGACCTGCACCTCGACCTTGGCGACGCCGCGGTGTTGCGCCCAGGCGACCCCCGCGACGGTGACCGGGCCGGCGCGCAGGTCGCCGCGGCCGCGCGGGGTGTCGATCCGCGACTGCGTCTTGATCGGACCCTGCGCCGACCAACCGCGGGGCACCCAGTAGGCGTCGTAGTCGGCGAAGCTGGTCAGCTCCAGCTCGACGACCCACTTGCAGGCTGAGACGTACCCGTAGAGGCCTGGCACGACCACGCGCACCGGGAAGCCGTGCTCGATCGGCAGCGGCGCGCCGTTCATGCCGACGGCGAGCATGGCGTCGCGGCCGTCGCGCAGCACCGACGTCGGCGTCCCGCAGGTCCAGCCGTCGACGGAGCGGCCGACCACCTGGTCCGCGCCGTCGAGCGGCTGCGCCTCGTCCAAGAGCGGTTTCAGGGGTACGCCGAGCCAGCGCGCGTTGCCGATCAGGTCCCCGCCGACCTCGTTGGAGACGCAGGCCAGCGTGACGTAGCGCTCGATCATCGGCCGGGCAAGCAGGTCCGCGAACGTCAGCCGGATCTCCTTGCGCACCCGCCCGTGGATCCGCAGCGTCCACTCCGCTGGATCGACCTGCGGCACGACGAGCGCGGTGTCGATCCGGTAGAACGTGTCGTTCGGAGTCACGTAGGAGGAGAGGTCGGCCAGCCGCAGGTCGGCGCCCGCCGGCACCTCCGGCGCGGGGGTCGCCGGTGCCGGCAGTCGCACCTCGGAGCGGGCGACGGAGACGCTGCGCCGGGTCGACAGCCAGCGCCCTGCGAAACCCAGGGCGGCCGCGCCGGCGATGAACAGCAGGCCGCTGCGCAGGAACCGGCGCCGGCCGGCGAGCGCCTCGTCCTCCTCCTGCACCGACGGCGCCACCAGCTCGGTCACCTCGGCCGGCGCGAGCGGGCCGACGACCAGCAGCCAGAGCGTGGCGCCCGCGGCGGCGGCGCCGAGCAGCGACGGGAAGGCCGCCCCGACACCCGCGTCCGGGCGGGTCAGGGCGGAGGCGACGCCGACGGCGGCGAACAGGCCGATGCCGGCGAAGCCGACCGCCAGCCAGCGCACCGACAGCGCGCCGATGGCCGCGGCGAACAGGCCGAGCAGCACCGCCGTGCCGATCAGCAGGGCGGTCTTGTCGTGCACGCCGAACAGGGTGATCGCGAACTGCTTGAGGCTCTCCGGGACGTGGTCGACGACCACGCCGCCGACGGCGACCAGCGGGGCGCTGCGCGACCCGGTCACCACGGCGACCACCTCGGCCAGGCCGAGCGCGACGGCGGCGGCCGCGACACCGGCCAGCGCACCGAACTTCCACGACTTGCGCGTCACGGCAGCAAGTGTGCTCCAAAAAGAACCGCGCGACCGGGGTGGCCCCCAGCCGCGCGGATCTTGTAATGGATTTGTCAGAACCCAGGGCCGTGCTGGTGACCGTGGCCGTGGCCGTGACCGCCCTCGGCGGGCTCCGCCTTCTCCGGCTTCTCGACCACCAGGCTCTCGGTGGTGAGCAGCAGGCCGGCGATCGACGCGGCGTTGAGCACCGCGTTGCGGGTCACCTTGACCGGGTCGATGATGCCGGCCTTGCCCAGGTCGACGAACTCACCGGTCGCGGCGTTGAGGCCGTTGCCCCAGGCCAGCTCGCGGACCTTCTCGACGATGACGTAGCCGTCGTGGCCGGCGTTCTCGGCGATCCAGCGCAGCGGCTCGTTGAGCGCCTTGCGGACGATCGAGACGCCGGTCTTCTGGTCGCCGGTCAGGCCCAGGTCGCCGTCGAGCGCGGAGACGATCTGCACCAGGGCGGCGCCGCCGCCGGGAACGGTGCCCTCCTCGACCGCGGCCTTGGTGGCGGCGATCGCGTCCTCGATGCGGTGCTTGCGCTCCTTGAGCTCCACCTCGGTGGCGCCGCCGGCCTTGATCACCGCGATGCCGCCGGACAGCTTGGCGAGCCGCTCGGAGAGCTTCTCCTTGTCCCAGTCGGAGTCCGACGCCTCGATCTCCTTGCGGATCTGCGAGACCCGCTCGGCGACCTCGGTGTCGCGGCCCCCGCCGTCGATGACGGTGGTGTTGTCCTTGTCGATGACGATGCGGCGGGCCGAGCCGAGCTGGTCGAGGCCGACCTGGTCGAGCTTGTAGCCGAGCTCGGGGGCGATCACCTCGCCGCCGGTCAGGATCGCCATGTCCTGGAGCATCGCCTTGCGCCGGTCACCGAAGCCCGGCGCCTTGACGGCGGCGATCTTCAGCGTCTTGCGCACCGCGTTGACCGCGAGCGTCGCGAGCGCCTGGCCCTCGACGTCCTCGGCCACGAGCAGCAGCGGCTTGCCGGACTGGACGACCTTCTCCAGCAGCGGGAGCAGCTCCTCGACCGCGGAGATCTTCTGGGTGGTGATCAGGATGTACGGCTCGTCGAGGACCGCCTCCTGCGACTCCGGGTCGGTCACGAAGTGCGGGGAGATGTAGCCCTTGTCGAACTGCAGACCCTCGGTGACCTCCAGCTCGGTGGCCAGCGTCGAGCCCTCCTCGACGGTGATGACACCGTCGCGGCCGACCTTCTCCATCGCCTCGGAGATCAGTTCGCCGATGGTGGCGTCCTGGGCCGAGATGGTGGCGACGTTGGCGATCGAGCCCTTGGTGTCGACGTCGGAGGCCTTGCCGAGCAGCGCCTCGGAAACCGCGTTGGCGGCCGCGTCGATGCCACGCTTGAGGTCGCTCGGGCTGGCGCCGGCGGCCACGTTGCGCAGGCCCTCGCGGACCATCGCCTGGGCCAGGACCGTCGCGGTGGTGGTGCCGTCACCAGCCACGTCGTTGGTCTTGGTCGCCACCTCCTTGACGAGCTGGGCGCCCAGGTTCTCGTAGGGGTTGGTGAGCTCGATCTCCTTGGCGATGGTCACACCATCGTTGGTGATCGTCGGAGCGCCGAACTTCTTGTCGAGGACGACGTTGCGCCCGCGCGGGCCGAGGGTGACCTTGACCGTGTCCGCGAGGGTGTTGACGCCGTGCTCGAGAAGGTGCCGAGCGTCGTCCGAGAAGCTCAGGATCTTTGCCATTTAAAGTCCCTTCAAACGCGCGAGGCCCCGGCCCGGGCAGAACCGGTCCGGGGCGACGCGCACTTCAGCTTCTGGTCGCTTACTTCTCGATGACCGCGAGGACGTCGCGGGCGGAGAGCACCAGGTACTCCTCGCCGGCGTACTTGACCTCGGTGCCGCCGTACTTCGAGTAGATCACCGTGTCGCCGACCTTGACGTCAACCGGGACGCGGTTGCCGTTGTCGTCGACCCGGCCCGGGCCGACGGCGATGACGGTGCCCTCTTGCGGCTTCTCCTTGGCGGTGTCGGGGATCACGATGCCCGACGCCGTGGTCGTCTCGGCCTCGTTGGCCTGGACGAGGATGCGGTCCTCGAGCGGCTTGATCGCAACCTTGGTCGCGGTAGTCACGGGCATACCCTCCTGGGGTATCAGGTTCGTAACCGGCCGAGGATCCGGCCGGCGCCAATTTGCCTCATGCCACCAGGGCGGGTCCGTCGTCGCGGGTGCCGGGCCTGCCTGGCGTTGTTGGCACCCTCAGACCGAGAGTGCTAATCGCAGGTTATTCCGCGACTAGCACTCCGTCAAGGAGAGTGCCAGCCCGCCACACCGCGGGAGAATCGGTCCGTGAACGTTGCCGTGCTGCGTACGCCCGCTGGTGAAGCCGCTCTGTCCAGGGCGACTTCGCTGGCCGGCGGCGACCCGCTCGCCGCGGCCGCCGCGCTGCGGTCGGCGGGCGTGCCGCCCGACCTTGCCTCCGCCGCGCTGACCCAGGCCACGTTACGCCGGCAGGCGGTCGTGAAGTTCGGCGTCGACGCGGAACACCTGTTCTTCACCCGGGCGGGCCTCGAGCAGGCCACCCGATCGGTGGTCGCGGAGCGGCGGGCGGCCCGGCTGGTCGCGGCCGGCGTGCGGTCGCTGGTCGACCTGGGGTGCGGGATCGGTGCGGACGCGCTGGCGGCCGCCCGGGCGGGGATCCGGGTGGTCGGCGTCGAGCTCGACGAGACCACCGCGGCGGTCGCGGCGGCGAACGGGGCCGGGCTCTTCTCGGTGGTACAGGCCGACGCCACGACCTTCGACGTGAGCGGCTTCGACGCGGTGTTCTGCGATCCGGCCCGCCGCTCGACGGGTGGCCGCCGGGTGTTCGACCCGGCCGCGTACTCGCCGCCGTGGGACTTCGTCGAGGGCCTGGCCGCCCGGGTGCCGCGGCTGGCGGTCAAGGTGGCGCCGGGTTTCGACCACGCCCGCGTGCCCCCTGGTGCGGAGACCGAGCTGGTCAGCGTCGACCGCGACGTGGTCGAGGCGACACTGTGGTGCGGCGAGCTGGCGGCGGTGCCGCGCCGGGCGACCGTCCTGCGAGCTGGGGTGGCGGGCGAGCTGACCGGCTCGGGCACGGAGGCGGCCCCGGTCGGCCCGGTCGGCGAGTTCCTCTACGACCCCGACGGCGCCGTGGTCCGGGCGGGGCTGGTGGCGGAGTTCGCCACCCTGGTCGACGGCCGGCTGGGCGATCCGACGATCGCTTATGTCTGGTCCTCCGCGGCGGTGGCGACGGGTTTCGCGCGATGCTTCCGGGTGACCGACGTGCTGCCGTTCTCGCTCAAACGACTGCGGGCCGAACTGCGCGCCCGCGGTGTGGGAACGGTGGAGATCCTCAAGCGAGGCTCGGCCCTGGACCCGGCCCAGCTCCGGCGCGACCTGCGGCTGTCCGGGCCGGCGTCGACGTCGCTGCTGCTGACCCGAGTGGCGGGTGCCCAGGTCGCCGTCCTGGCGACACCGATAACCTTCGAGGGTGGCCAAGCGAGCCCAGGGAACCCCGGCGACAGTGGTGCTGACGCGTGAGAAGGTTCCGTTCACCACGCATCCGTACGAGGTCGACCCGAAAACGCCGGCCTACGGCGAGGCGGTCGCGGCGGCGCTCGGCATCGACCCACCCCGGGTGTTCAAGACCCTGGTCGCCACGGTCGACGGCCAACTCGGCGTGGGCGTGGTGCCGGTGGCCCGGTCACTGGACCTGAAGGCGCTCGCGGTCGCGCTTGGTGGCAAGCGGGCCGCGATGGCCGAGCCTGTTGCCGCGGAACGGGCGACCGGCTACGTCACCGGTGGCATCTCGCCGCTGGGACAGCGGTCGCGGCTGCCGATCGTGCTGGACGAGTCGGCCCTGGGGCACGAGACGATCTTTGTTTCTGCCGGTAAGCGGGGGCTGCAGCTTGAGCTGGCCCCGTCGGATCTGGTGCATCTGACGGGTGCGGCGGTCGCCGCTATCGCTACGTCTTGAACCGCCATTTGGTGCGCACCGCTTGGGTGGATCTCCTCGTCGGGCGTGGCCTTAGGGCATCAGGATCTCCGGATGGGGACAAGGTCGTTCGTCCGGTTGGGCGCTCCACCTTGTCCCATCCGGAGATCCTGATTGGTCGGGCTACGCCCGACGAGGAGATCCACCCCCTGCCCCCGGGGGAGGGGTGTGCGGGCGCCGGGTGGTCTCGTGGCCGGGTCATCGCCGCCCGTCGCGGTCTGACCGGCACAACCGACGTGCCATGCGCGGTGGTCCCGCGGCCAGGTCACCGCCGCCAGCCGCGGTCGGACCGACACAACCAACCAGCCCCGCGCGGCGGTCCCGCGGCCACGCCACCACCGCCAGCCGCGGCCCGACCAACCTTGTCACCGTCCGGAGGTTCTGGTCGCCCTGAGCGAAGCCCGACGACGAGATCCGCCCAACAGACCGCAACCAAAGAAAGAAGGCCCGGCGGCACAGCCGCCGGGCCTTCCTCAGAACAAGCGCTAGACCCGACCCGTAGACCGAGCCCGCCGGCGCGAGATCGCGTCGACGCTTGCCGCTACCAGCAGGACCAGGCCCGTCACCATGTAGACCACGGCGGACGGCTGGTTGAGCAGGCCCATGCCGTTGATGATGATCGCGATCACGAAGCCACCGAGGATGGCGTCGACGATCCGGCCCTTGCCGCCGAAGAGGCTGGTGCCGCCGATGACCGCCGCGCCCACCGCGTACAGCAGCGTTGAGGCGCCACCGGTTGACGGCGAGATCGAGTTGTCGCGGCTGGCGAGCATGATGCCGCCGACCGCTGCCAACGTCGATGCGATCATGAAGCAGGCCAGCTTGACCATGCCGACGTTGATGCCGGCGCGGCGGGCCGCCTCGGCGTTGCCGCCGACCGCGTAGACGTGCCGGCCGAACGACGTCTTGGTGAGCACGAAGGTCAGGCCGACCAGCAGGACGAGCAGGATCGCCACCACGATCGGGACGCCCTTGAGCGAGGTGATCGCGGGGTTGCGGCTGCGTTCGATGCTGAGCCAGTACGTGGCCAGACCGAGCAGCACCACCAGCGCGGCGATCTTGGCGAAGGTCACCTGGATTGCCTCAGCGGTCAGGCCGCTGGCCCGGCGCTTCGCGCCCCGTCGCAGCACGATGGCCGCGTAGCCGACGACAACCACGGCGAACAGCGCCCAGCCCAACCAGACCGGCATGTCGTTGTTGTTGATCGCACGGAGCGTCTCGTCGCGGATCGGGATCGTGCCGCCCTCGCCGATCAGCTGGAGCAGCACGCCCTGCAGGCCGAGGAACGCCGCCAGGGTCACGACGAACGACGGGATGCCGAGCTTGGCCACCAGCAGACCGATCAGCAGGCCGACCACGGCGCCGGTGACCAGACAGGCCAGCAGGCCCACCGGCCACGACCAACCCCAGCGCGTGACCACGACGCCCATCACCGCCGCCGCCGTGCCCGCCGTGTAACCGGCCGACAGGTCGATCTCACCCAGCAACAGGACGAAGACCAGGCCCATCGCGATGACGATGACGGCCGCCGCCTGGTGGATCAGGTTGGCGAAGTTGAACGCGTTGGTGAACGTGTTGGGGCGCAACGCCGCGAACACGATGACCAGGGCGATGATGCCGAGCAGGGCCGGCAGGGAGCCGGCGTCGCCGCCGCGGACCCGGGCCCACCAGTTGCCGACCGCGGCGGCGAGCGGGTTGGTCGGGGCCGCCGTCTCGTCGACGTGCTCCTCGGGGGTCTCGACCTTCGTCGGGGTGCTCATTTCAACTCCCCGTTGCCGTTGGTGATGCCACCGATGGCATCCGACCGGCCGGTCGTGATGACCTCGACGACCTGGTTGCTCTTCACGTCCTTGGCCTTCATCTGTGCTGCCATGCGACCCAGGTAGAGGACCGAGATCCGGTCGGCGACCTGGAACACGTCGTTGAGGTTGTGGCTGATCAGCACGACCGCGAGGCCGTTGTCGGCCAACTGGCGCACCAGCCGCAGCACCTGCTCGGTCTGCGCGACGCCGAGGGCGGCGGTCGGCTCGTCGAGCACCACGAGCTTGGAGTTCCAGATCACCGCGCGGGCGATCGCGACCGTCTGGCGCTGGCCACCGGAGAGGCTGGCGACCACCTGACGGATCGACTTGACCGTGCGGACCGACAGGCCGGCCAGCGTCTCCTGAGCCCGGCGCTCCATGGTCGCCTCGTCGAGGATGCCGTTCTTGGTGACCTCGCGGCCCAGGAACAGGTTGTCGACGATGTCCAGGTTGTCGCAGAGCGCCAGGTCCTGGTAGACGACCTCGATGCCGAGATCGTTGGCGTGCTTGGGGTTCGTCACCGAGACCGGCCGGCCGTCGAAGACGTACTCCCCGGAATCGAACGGCTGACTGCCGGCGATCCCCTTGATCAGGGTGCTTTTGCCCGCGCCGTTGTCGCCGACGAGCGCGGTCACCTGTCCCGCATATGCATCGAAGTCCACGTCCTGCAGGACGTGGACCGCACCGAAGCTCTTGTTGATACCACGCAGCGAAAGCAGCGGCGCGGCGTCGTCCGTCGCCGTCGCCGCCCCCGCAGCAACCTCCGGCACCGTCATGGTCACCTCACTAGTTGTTTCCCGGCCCGGCAGTAACCGTGGCCTTAAGCGCCCAGAGGGCCCGGCAGGTCATCCCTGCCGGGCCCTTCGGCATTGGTTACTGAACGCCGGCGGACGTGCAGAGCGCGGCGTACTGGCCGGTGCAGATGTCGCTGGCCTTCCAGAAGCCGTCAGCGATGACGTCCTTGACGGAGTCCTTGAAGATGGCCTGCGGGGTGGCCAGGGCCGACGGAACGTCCTTGTTGAGGACGGTGTCCTTGACCGTGCCGTTGACCAGGTCGCTGCCCGGGGTCTCACCGTTGATCAGAGCGATCGCCAGCTTGGAGGCGGTGTCGGCCTCCTTCTTGATGGCCTTGTAGACCGTCATGCACTGGTTGCCGGAGAGGATGGCCTGCAGGCCTTCCTTGCTGGCGTCCTGGCCCGTGATCGGGACCTTGCCGTTGAGGCCGTTGGCGGTCAGGCGCGCGATGATGCCCTGCGCCATGGTGTCGTTGGCGGAGATGACGCCGTCAACCTTGCCGCCGGCCTGGGTGTAGAGCTGCTCGAACGCGGTGCCCGCGACGGTGGCGTCCCACTTACCGGTCTGGTCGCCGACGATCGTGTAGTCGCCGCTGTCCACCTTCGGCTTCAGCGCCTCGTCGTAGCCCTGCTTGAACAGCGCGGCGTTGTTGTCGGTGGGGTCACCGTTGATCTTGATGATGTTGGCCTTGGTCTTGCCAGCGTCGGTGAGGCACTTGGTCAGGCCCTCGCCCATCAGCTTGCCGACCTGGACGTTGTCGAAGGAGACGTAGTACGACGCCTCGCCGCCGAGGGTCAGGCGGTCGTAGTCGATCGTCTTGATGCCGGCGCCCTGTGCCTTCTTCAGGCAGGCGCTGCCGGAGTCAGAGTCGAGGTTGACGATGAGGAGGACGGACACGCCCTCGTTGATCATGCTGTCGCAGAGGGTGCCGAACTTGGCCTTGTCGCCGTCGGCGTTCTGGATGTTGGCGGTGATGCCGGCGCCGTCGAACGCGGCCTTCAGCAGCGGACGGTCGTTGGCCTCCCAGCGCGGCGAGGTCGCGGCGTCGGGCAGGATCACGCCGACCTTCTTGGCAGCGCCACCGCCGCCGGCGGCGGCGCCGTCGCCCGAGTCATCGGACCCACAACCCGCAAGTGCCAGTGCGCCGACCGCAGCAGCGGCGACGGCGACCGACAGAAATCGGTTACGCATAACCTTGGACTCCTTCATGGCCGTTGAGCGGACCGCGCGGGGGCGAACGGCTCTGTCAGCCTCCCGGACCCTCACGATCCGAAACACAAAATACTCGCGCATTTGCTGACCTACCTCGCGCGGTCGACACGCTGCCGTAACGATCCGGTCACGGCACTGGAACCGGCTTCAGCGCATTCGTACGAGGCGAGAAAGCGCTCTCAGAGCGTACGCTTTCGGCCGCAGGGAGGGGATAGGTTGACTTTGGATACTCGTGCGTCGGACGACGATAGACAGCGCGTGGTCGAGCTGTTACAGCAGCACACGGCCGTCGGGCGACTGACGCTGGACGAGTTCACGGACCGTGTCGACAACGCGTACGCAGCCCGCACTCTGCGTGATCTAGCGGTTGTGACCAGCGACCTTCCGGCGCTTCCGGACAAGCCCGGCGCGGTGCGCCGAGACCTGATTGTGCTCTTCGCGATCGCAGCCGTGACCTTGTTGTTACTCGCCCTCTACATGGCCGTGACCCGTTAAGGACGACCGGTTACGCCACTGTCGAATAAGGACTTTCTCGCCGTTTCTGGCTCGAATGCCCGCCTGTGCCGTGCCATGACTCCCAGAGCGCCGCGTACGAGCCCCCGGCCGCGACCAACTCGGCGTGGGAACCCAGCTCCGTGATCCGCCCGTCCTCGACGACCGCGACCCGGTCCGCATCGTGTGCCGAGAACAACCGGTGCGCGATCGCGATCACCGTGCGCCCCTGGAGCACTGCGGCGAGTGAGCGTTCCAGATGCCGGGCCGCCCGTGGGTCGATCAGCGAGGTGGCCTCGTCGAGCACCAACGTGTGCGGGTCGGCCAGCACGAGCCGGGCCAGCGCGAGCTGCTGGGCCTGTGCCGGCGGCACCGCGTGGCCACCCGTGCCGACCATGGTGTCCAATTCGGACGGCAGGGCGGTGACCCAGTCGAGCGCGTCGACGGCGGCCAGGGCCGACCGCACCTCCTCGTCGGTGGCACCCGGCTTGGCCATCACCAGGTTGTCGCGCACGGTGCCGATGAAAACGTGGTGCTCCTGTGTCACCAGGGCGACGTGCGAGCGCAGCTCGGCCAGCGGCAGCTCGGCCAGCGGGACGCCGCCGACCGTCACCGAGCCCGCGGTCGGCGCGTGGATGCCGGCCAGCAGGCGGCCCAGCGTCGACTTGCCGGCGCCGGACGGGCCCACCATGGCCAGCCGCTCGCCGGGCTCGACCACCAGGTCGATGCCGTGCAGGACGTCGCGACCCTCCACATAGGCGTATCGCACACCCTCGGCCACCAGGCGCTCGCCGCGAGACGACGGCGACTTCGCCGACGCGGGCGCGGGCTTGCCGGCGACGCCGAGCAGGCGGGCCAGCGAGGCGCCGCCGACCTGCAGCTCGTCGAGCCAGGACAGCAGCCGGTCGAGCGGGTCGACCAGCGCCTGCACGTAGAGCGTCGCGGCGGTCACCTGGCCCAACGTCACCCAGCCCTCGAGGTAGAACCAGCCGCCGAACAGCAGCGTCGCCACCACCGGCACCACGTAGCCGACCTCGACGATCGGGAACCAGACCGTGCGCAGCATCAGCGTGTAGCGCTCCGCGGCGTAGGAGCGGGCGATGTCGCCGTCGGTGCGGGCCCGGCGGCGATCCTGCAGGCGCAGCGCCTCGGTGGTGCGGGAACCCTCGACGGTCTCGCTGATGCCGTCGGTGATGTCCGAGTAGGCGGCGTTCTCCCGCAGGTAGCCGGCCGGGGCCCGGCGCAGGTACCAGCGGGTGCCGAACCAGAGCAACGGCACCGCGATCAGGCACGGCAGGGCCAGCAGCGGGCTGGTGAGCACGATCGCGCCGACCACGAACGCCGCCGTGACGATCGCGATCAGCGTCTCCGGCATCGCGAACCGCACGCTGTGCGACAGCGCCGAGACGTCGCGGGAGGTGCGGGTCAGCAGGTCGCCCGTGCCCGCACGCTCCACGGTGGACAGCGGGATCGCCAGGATGCGGTCGACGAACTCCTCGCGCAGCTCGGCCAGCACCCGCTCGCCGAGCCGGGCCGACCAGAACGAGGCGAACCGGGTCAGCACCGCCTGTGCCACGACGAAACCGGCGATGGCCAGCGCGATCTCGTCGACCGTGCGGGTGCTGGTGCCGGCCGAGAGGCCCTCGACCAGGTTGCCCAGCAGCCGCGGCGCGACCAGGCCAGCGACGGCGGCCAGACCGTGCAGCCCGAGCACGAGCCCGAGCTGGCGCGGGTGCCGGCGCACCAGCCGCCGCGCGTACCGCCGCACCTCGCGTGCATCCGCGACGGGCAGTTGCCGGCTCATGCTCGTGTCTCGCTTCGCGAGACCCGGCCTGAGCCCGCTGCGCTGAGCTGGCTGATTCGGTCGCTGCGCTCCCTCATTCGTCTTCCCCTCGGGTAACCGCCGCGGCGTAGTCGGGTCGGTCGCGCAGCAGCTCGCGGTGGGTGCCGGCGGCGACGACCCGGCCGTCCGCGACGAAGGCCACCTCGTCGGCCCGGTCGAGCACCAGCGGACTGGTGGTGCAGACCACGGTGGTGCGGCCGGCCCGGGCGGCGCCGAGCCGGGCCGCGATCCGCGCCTCGGTGTGCGCGTCGACCGCGCTGGTCGGCTCGACCAGCACCAGCGTCTCCGGGTCGGCGACCAGCGCCCGGACCAGCTTGAGCCGCTGCTGCTGGCCACCGGAGAACTCCCGGCCGCGTTCGGCGACCGCGGCGTCGAGCCCGTCAGGCAACGCGTCGACCACGTCGCGGGCGCTCGCGGTCTCGAGCGCGGCCTCGACCGCCTGGTCGCCCACGGCCCGCGGGTCGAGCTCGCCGCGCAGCGGACCGGCGAACAGCCGGGCGTCGTTGTCGGCCACCAGGATCCGCCGACGGACGTCGGAGAGGTCAAGATCCGCCAGGGGTACGCCGGACAGGGTGACCGTGCCGTCGGCGAACCGGCCGAGGCGGTCGGCGATCGCGGCCGCGTCGCCCGGATCCTTGGCGGCCACCGCGGTGAACCGTCCTGGTTGGACGGTGAGCCCGGACTCCTCGTCGCGCAGCGGCCCGGGCGCCGCGGTGGTCGGCGCGGGCGGGGACGCGAACTCCGGCACCAGGGTGAACATCCGCACCACGCGCCGGGCGGCGACGTGCCCCTTCGTGATCCGGTCGATCGCCTCGGTGAGCTGGCGCAGCGGGCTGACCAGGAAGGCCGTGTAGCCGTAGAGCGCGACCAGCTCCCCGGCGGTGATCTCGCCGCGCAGCGCGAACCGGGCGCCGAGCCAGGTGACCAGCACCAGGAACATGCCCGGTAGCAGGACCTCCGAGGCGGCCAGCAGCGACTCGATGCGGGCCACCCGTACACCCGCGGACCGGAGATCCTGCGACTCGGCCCGGTAGCGGCCGGCGAAGGTCGACTCGCCACCCACGCCGCGCAGCACCCGCAGGCCGCCCACGATGTCGCCGGCCCGGGTCGTCAGCTTGCCCTCCTGGTCGCGGTAGACCTGCTGGCGGCGTTGCAGCGGCTTGATCAGCGCGCCGGCGACCAGCACCATCACCGGCGCGCCGAGCACGACGACCAGGCCGAGCGGCACGGACGTGTTGAGCAGGATGACGGCGACGGTGACCACGGCGACCAGGGAGCCGGTGCCGCGGGCGGTGATGTCGAGCGCGCCGCCGATGTGGTTGATGTCGGAGGTGCCGATGCTGACCACCTCGCCCGTGGCCAGCCGCTTGGGCAGCGTCGCGCCGACCCGGTTGGCCTGGGCGACGGTGAGCTGGACGGTGCGATAGGCGGCGGAGAGCCAGTTGAACGCGGCCATCCGGTGGCGCAGGATGCCCGTCGCCGCTGTCACCACGCCGAGGCCGAGCAGCACGGCGCCCCACTGGAGCAGTGCGCCGGAGTCACGGGCGGTCAGGCCGGCGTCGATCGCGCGCCCGACCGTAGCCGGGACGAGCGCCTGGCTGACCATCCAGAGCGTGGCGAAGGCGATCGCGGCCAGCAGCGAACGCCAGGTGCGGGCCGCCAGCCACACCAGGTAGCGGGTGGCCGACCGGACGTCGGGATCGCCGGGGTCGGCGACGGGTAAGGGCCGCATAGCAGGGCCGAAGTTAAATGATCAACTTCGGGCGGCGCCACCGATTATCGGTCGACCAGGGTGAAGTCCCACTCGTGCGGTGGCCTGGCCACCAGCAGCGGTGGCGGGGCGGCCAGCCGCTCGGGGTCGCTGCGCCATCTGGAAATCACGACGCACCGGTCGTCGGACGACGAGAACACCTCGCTGGTGATGTGCAGCGGGCTGACCTCGATCCGCGGGAGGGCCGTGTCGCAGATCCACTCGACCAGGTCGGGCATGCGCCCGGGCTCGGCGCGGACCTCCCACATGCGCACGATCACGTTGCCGGACACTACACACTCACGAGCGTCAACGGCATCGCCGAGTCGGCGGGCAGATCCAGCCGGCTGGGCCGCACGCCGGCGGCGACCAGGTGCGACCCGAGCGCGGCGACCATCGCGCCGTTGTCGGTGCACAGCTTCGGCCGCGGCACCCGCACCGTGATGCCGACCTTCGCCGCCCGCTCCTCGGCCATCGCACGCAGCCGGGAGTTGGCGGCCACGCCGCCGCCGATCACCAGGGTCTCGACGCCATTCTGCCGGCAGGCGTCGATCGCCTTGGCGGTCAGCACGTCGCACACCGCGTCCTGGAAGGACGCCGCGACGTCGTTGACCGGTACGGGCTCGCCGGCCCGCTCGCGCGCCTCGACCCAGCGCGCCACGGCGGTCTTCAGCCCCGAGAAGGAGAAGTCGAACCGGTGCGCGGCCTGGTCCTTGGCCGCGGTGAGGCCACGCGGGAAGGCGATCGTGGCCTGCCCCTCGCGGGCCGCGCGGTCGATCGGCGGGCCGCCCGGGAACGGCATGCCGAGCAGCCGGGCCACCTTGTCGAACGCCTCGCCCGCGGCGTCGTCGATGGTCGAGCCGAGCGGCACGACGCCGCCGGCCAGGTCGTCGACCAGCAGCAGCGACGAGTGCCCGCCGGAGACCAGCAGCGCGATCGCGGGCTCCGGCAGCGGGCCGTGCTCCAATGTGTCCACCGCGACGTGGGCCGCGAGGTGGTTGACGCCGTAGACCGGCTTCTCCGCGGCGATTGCGTAGCCCTTGGCCGCGGCGACCCCGACGAGCAGCGCGCCGGCCAGGCCGGGACCGGCGGTGACGGCGATCGCGTCGACGTCGGCGAGCGTCACGCCGGCCTCGTCGAGCGCGCGCTGCATGGTCGGCACCATGGCCTCGAGGTGCGCGCGGCTGGCCACCTCGGGCACCACGCCGCCGAACCGGGCATGCAGGTCCACACTGGACGCCAGTGCGTCGGCCAACAGCGTCGTGCCCCGCACGATGCCGACGCCCGTCTCGTCGCAAGAGGTCTCGATGCCGAGGACCAAAGGTTCGTCAGTCACGTCTCATCACCAGCGCATCGGTGTTACTGGGTTGGTAATAGCCCCGGCGTACGCCGATGGGCTCGAAACCATAGGTGGCGTAGAGCTTCTGCGCCGGGGCGTTGTCGACCGCGACCTCGAGCAGCACGGCCCGGGCGCGTTGCCGCTCGGCCTCGGCCAGCAGCGCCTCGAGCATCCTGCGGCCGATGCCCTGGCGCTGGGCGTCCCGCCGCACCGCGATGTTCTGTATCCACGCCTCGTCGCCGTTGACCGCGAGGCCGCCGTACCCGATGATCCGTCCCTCGCCCTCGGCGACCAGGTAGAAATGGCCGCTGGACAGCTCGTTCCAGAACATGCCGGCCGACCACTTCTCGTCGCCGAACAGGTCCTGCTCGATCGGCAGCAGGTCGGCGATGTGCCACCAGCGCAGCCGGCTGAGGGTGATCGTCACCGCAGCACCGGCTTGTGCCCTCCCGCCGCGACGGCGTCCGGGCGGCGGAGGTAGAGCGGGGTGAGCGGCTCGCCGGGCGCGTTGCCGCGGACGCGGTCGGCGGCCAGCCGGACGAACGCGTCGACCATCGGGTAGCGGGGTTCGTCGAGCACCTTGAGCCCGATGCGGTCGGCGTACTTCAGGGCGCCGTCGCCGACCGCGACGGTCGCGGCGGCGGCGCGCTCGGCGGCCACCTCTGGGAGGTCGACGTGCGGGCCGTCGATCCGGGTGCCGGTCGGGTCGTAGAGCGCCCAGTAGACCTCGCGCCGGCGCGCATCGGTCGCGACCAGGGTGACCTGGCCCGGCACGCCGCCGAGGGCGTCGAGCGAACAGACGCCGTACACGGGGATGCCCAGGGTCTGGCCCATGCTGGCCGCCGTGACCAGGCCGACCCGCAGGCCGGTGAAGGGGCCCGGGCCGGTGCCGGCGACGATCGCCCGCAGGTCGCGGACGGTGGCACCGGTCTGGCGCAGCACCTGGTCGATCTCAGGGGCCATCAGCTCGCCGTGCGCCCGCCCGTCGACCGCGCGCAGTTCGGCGGTGACGGCCTGGCCGGTCGAAGTGACGTCGGCCACGGCCGCGGTAACCGCGGGCGTCGACGTGTCGAGGACGAGAACCAGCACGATATGCACCTTATCCGGCTCGTCAGGCCGGAGCCGAGCGGCTCCAGTCGATCGGGGTCAGGCCGGCGTCGGCGAGGGCCTTGTTGGCCGCGCTGAACGGGCGGCTGCCGAGGAAGCCGCGGGGGTTGAGCGGGCTCGGGTGGCCGGCCTCCAGCACCACGTGCGCGGGGTTGGTGACCAGGGCCGCCTTCTTGCGCGCGTAGCTGCCCCAGAGCAGGAACACCACCCGCTCGGGTTGGTCCTGGAGCGCCTCGATGGTGGCGTCGGTGAACGCCTCCCAGCCCTTGTTGGCGTGCGAACCGGCCGCGCCCTCGCGCACCGTCAGCACCGCGTTGAGCAGCAGCACCCCTTGTGTGGCCCAGCCACGCAGGTCACCGCCGTCGGGTGCGGCGGCGCCGAGGTCGGCGGCGAGTTCCTTGTAGACGTTGCGCAGCGACGGCGGCACGCGTACGCCCGCCTGCACGCTGAAGCTGAGCCCGTGCGCCTGGCCGGCCTTGTGGTAGGGGTCCTGGCCCAGGATGACGACCCGGGTGTGTGCCGGCGGGCACAGCCGGTAGGCGGTGAACAGGTCCGGCAGCGGCGGGAAGATCGTGGTCGCCTGGTATTCGGCGTCGACGAACGCACCCAGGTCGGCGGTCGCGGCCGGGTCGAGGTGCGGGGCCAGCGCGGTCTGCCACTCCTGCGGGAGCAGGTCGGTCAGGTTCACCGGGCGTCCTGCGTGAGGGTCGCGATCCGGGCCGCCCAGTCGCCGCC
The DNA here is from genome assembly GCF_016862515.1 of Asanoa iriomotensis. GTDB lineage: Bacteria > Actinomycetota > Actinomycetes > Mycobacteriales > Micromonosporaceae > Asanoa > Asanoa iriomotensis. Next base: position 112,571 of record NZ_BONC01000002.1, on the reverse strand, counting down.
GGCCGGCACCAACTCCACGACCCGGGTGTCGTCGTCGCGCCGGTCGATGCGTACCCGCAGATGGTCGTCGCGCAGTTGCTCGACGATGCCTTCGCCCCACTCGACGACCGTGACCGCGTCGTCCATCGAGGCGTCGAGGTCGAGCCCGTCGATCTCGGCGAGCGGGTCGGCGGCGGTGCCGATCCGGTAGGCGTCGGCGTGCACGAGCGGGACGGTGCCGCCCCGTGCCTGGTCCGGCCGGTGCACCCGGGCGATCACGAAGGTCGGCGAGGTGATGTCGCCGTTGACGTGGAGCCCGGCGCCGATGCCCTGGACCAGCGCGGTCTTGCCGGCGCCGAGCGGGCCGGTGAGCACGACCAGGTCGCCGGGGCGCAGCAGCGCGGCCAGCCGGAACCCGAACGCCCGGGTGTCGTCAACGGTGGTCAGCTCGATCATGCGGAAATCTTCTCCAGGAAGGCGATGAGCAACGTGTTCACCTCGTCGGCGTGTTCGAGCATGACGACGTGCCCACTGTCGTTGATCTTCACGAACTCCGCGTCGGGCAGGTGCCGGAGGATCTCTTCGGAGTGCGCGACCGGTGTGATCATGTCTTTGTCGCCGACGATGATGACCGTCGGGGTGCGCTCCAGCGCGACCAGTGCCGGGTAGCGCGCGTGGGTGTAGAGCGTGCGCAGGTAGCGGGCGACGGTGTCGACCGAGGTGCGCGCGTTCATCTTTTCCACATAGGACACGAGCGAGGGGCTCGGGCGCGACTCGCCGAAGCCGTAGCGGCGGGTGAGCAGCCAGGCCAGGTCGGTCGCGGCGACCCGGGCCCGGTCGATGGTCGGGCCCGTCAGCCGGGTGGCGCTGTTGACGAGGGGCAGCAGCGGGCCGCCGACCCGGCCGATCAGCGCGGGCAGGCCGAGGCGGGTCTCGTCGATCAGGCCGCCGGACGTGGCGATCAGCACGCAGCCGCGCACCCGGTGCTCGAAGAACTGCGGGTAGAGCTCGGCGAAGGCCATGATGGTCATGCCGCCCATCGAGTGGCCGACCAGGATCAGCGGACCGTCGGGCACGGTCTCCTTGAGCACCGCGTGCAGCGTCTCGCCGAGCGCGGGCAGCTCGTATTCGCCGGTCTCCAGCTTGCCGGAGCGGCCGTGGCCGGGCTGGTCGTAGAAGACCATCCGGTGCTCGCCGCGGGCGGTCAGGGCGGTGCGCTGGAAGTGGAACGTGCCCATGTCGAGGCAGAAACCGTGGACGAAGACGATGGTCGCCTCCGCCGGCTCGGCCACCGTCGGCTCGACCACCTCGACGTGGATGTCGGTGCCGTCGGCGGTGCTGACGGCCAGGACCTCGTCGTAGGGCAGTCGGTCGAAGGGCTCGTCCACGTAGGGGTCAGTCACGCCGCGCTTCGAGCGGCGGACGACCGCACGCTCGACCGCGATCCCGGTGGCGATCCCGGCCGCGGCCAGACCGACCACCGCGCCGACGATTCCCGCGCGGCGTCGGGTGCTCATTCACCGTCCTCGCCGTCGTACACCCGAGGGACCCTGGTGCTCCCGAACCGGGTGACGATCTCGTAGTTGATGGTGTCGATGGCGTCGGCCCAGTCGTCGGCGGTGGGCTCGCCGTTGTCGCCGGCGCCGAACAGGGTGGCCACGTCGCCGGGCGCGACCGGCTGGTCGCCGACGTCGAGCACGATCTGGTCCATGCAGACGCGGCCGGCAATGGTGTGCCGCTCCCCCGCGATGGCGACCGGGCCGAGGTTGGAGGCGTGCCGCGGCACGCCGTCGGCGTAGCCGAGCGGGACCACGGCGAGCGTGGTCTCCCGGGTGGTCGTGTAGGTGTGGCCGTAGGAGACGCCGGTGCCGGCCGGGACCCGCTTGGCCAGCATCACCCGGGCCCGCGCCGTCATCGCACGGCGCAGCCCGAACTGCTCACCCGGCACCGGGGACAGGCCGTAGACCGCGATGCCGGGGCGGACCAGGTCGAAGTGGGCGTCGGGGCGGGTCAGCGTGGCGGCCGAGTTGGCGATGTGGCGCAGCGGGGGCCGGACACCGAGCCGCTCGGCGACGGCGATCGCGTCACGGAACGCCGCTAGCTGGTTGTCGATGGTCTCGTGGCCGGGCGCGTCGGCGTAGACGAAGTGGCTCCACACCCCGACGATCTCGATCGCGCCGTCGGCCTCGGCCTTGGCTGCGGCCTCGACCAGGGCCGGCCAGTCGTCGGCGGTGGCGCCGCCGCGGGACAGGCCGGTGTCGATCTTGAGATGGACCCTGGTGGGGCGTTCGGCTCTTTGCCCTGCCTTGATCATCTCGTCGAGCTGGCCGAGGCTGGCGGCGCTCAGGTCGATGTCGTTGGCGACGCCCTCGTGCAGCGGCAGGCCGGGGCTGAGCAGCCAGGCCAGGACGGGTGCGGTGATGCCGGCCCGGCGCAGGCCGAGCGCCTCGTCGAGGGTGCAGACGCCGAGCCAGGTGGCGCCGCCCTTGAGCGCCGCGCGGGCGGCCGGGACCATGCCGTGGCCGTAGCCGTCGCCCTTGACGACCGCCATCACCGCGGCGCTCGTGCCGGCGCGCAACCGGGCCACGTTGTCGCGGATCGCGTCAAGGTCGACGCGGACTTCGGCTTGCCACATGCTGCCCAGCGTACTGGTGGGTAGTGACGTTTTCCGGTTCACCTGGTCAGGTGTTCGATGACGGGGCGTAAGGCGTCCGCGACGTCTGGGGCGGTAACCGGGCCGTGGCGGGCGGCTTCGCGGCCGGCGAGTCCGTGCAGGTAGGCGGCTGTGACGGCGGCCACTTCCGGGCGCAGGCCACCGGCCAGGAGGGAGCCGAGCAGGCCGGCCAGGACGTCGCCGGTGCCGCCCGTGGCCAGTGCGGCCGAGCCGGTCGGGTTCGCGTACGCGGTGCCGCTCGGGGTGGCGACGATCGTGCGGTCACCCTTGAGCAGGACCACGGCGTTGGTGTGCGCGGCCAGCTTCTGCGCCGCGCCGACCCGGTCGTTGCCGGGCTCCTCGCCGGCCAGGCGGGCGAACTCGCGGTCGTGCGGGGTGAGCACCATCGGCGCGCTGCGCCCGCGCATCAGGTCGGCCATCGTGCCGCCGACCAGCAGGTTGAGCGCGTCGGCGTCGAGGACGACGGGGAGGCTGGTGGCGAGCACCGTGCGGACGGCCGTCGCGGCGGTCTCGTCGGTGCCCAGGCCGCTGCCCACCACCCAGGCCTGCACCCGGCCGGCGTCGGTGATCCGGTCGGTGGCGATCACGCTGGGGTGGGCCTGCACGACGTACTCGCGGGCGGTGCCGGCGTAGCGGACCATGCCGGTCGGGCCGGCCAGCGCACCAGCCGTCGACATGATCGCGGCACCCGGGTAGGTCATCGAGCCGGTGGCGATGCCGACCACGCCGCGGGTGTATTTCTCGTCGGTGGGGCGGTGCTTCGGCAGGGCCTGCGCGATGTCGGCGCGGTCCGGCACCAGCACCGCGGGATCGGCGCGCAGCCAGGGGCGCAGGCCGATGTCGACCAACTCGACCTCGCCGGCCAGCGGTGCGGCGGGGCCGACCACATGGGCCGGCTTCAGGCAGCCGAAGGTGACGGTGACATCGGCTCGGACGGCTTTCCCGGGTACGTCGCCCGTGTCGACGTCGACGCCGCTGGGCACGTCGACGGCGACCATGGTGGGGCGCTGACCGTGCCGGCCACGGCGTTCCAGGGTGCGGTGGAGGGTGGTGGCGGCGCCGCTGCGGAGGCCGCCCTTGGCGCCGATGCCGACGATGCCGTCGACGACCAGGTCGATCGTGCGCGGAGGTTGGTCCTGGGCGCGGCCGCCCGCCTGGGTCAGGGCCGTCAGGCCTTCCCGGTGGACTTTGGCCGGGTCGAGGACGACCGCGGTGACCGCGGCGCCGCGCCGGGCGAGGATGGCGCCCGCGTAGAGGGCGTCGCCGCCGTTGTTGCCCGCGCCGATGAGGAGGGTGACGTGTGCGCCGTACACCTGCTCGAGAATGAGCGCGCAGCGGCGCGCGAGTCCCGCGGCGGCGCGTTGCATCAGGGTGCCCTCCGGGAGGCGGGCCATCAGCGCTTCTTCGGCCGCCCGCACGTCGGCGACCCGCCAGGCCGGCCTCACTGCTCCGCCACCACCATCGCGGAGGCGATGCCGCCGTCGTGGGACAGGCTCAGGTGCCAGCGGTTGACGCCGCGCTCGGCGGCCGCGGCGGCGACCGTGCCGCTGACGGTGAGCCAGGGCCTTCCGTCGGGGTCGGTGACGATCTCGCAGTCGTGCCAGTGCAGGCCGGCGGGGGCGCCGAGCGCCTTGGCGACGGCCTCCTTGGCCGCGAACCGGGCCGCGAGCGACTCCGGTGAACGCGGATTGCCGGATCCGGTGAATCGCTCCCCTTCGGTGAACAGGCGGTCACCGAGCAGGGGTGTGCGCGACAGCGCCCCGGTGAACCGTTCGACGAGGACGACGTCGATCCCGACAGCGACGATCATCGGACCAGCCTATTAGCAGCCGGTGTACGCGTGGGGCAAGCCATGTGGACAGCCGGCCTGGGCTGGGTCTCCTGGTTGTCCACAGCCCCGCCTTCCGCGCTTGTGGCCGCCCTAGCGTTCTGGCATCGCCTTTGTCTGGAGGTTTGCCGTGGACGGTGACCTGAGTGTCGAGCCCGGTCTGTTGCGGGACCGGGCGGTCGAGCTGGAGCTGGTGGCGCGGGGGCTGGCCGCCGGGTTGGGTTCCGATCTGTGCGTGCCCGCGCCGGATTGGTCCTCCGGCACCTCGTTGGCCGAGCTGTCGGGTGCGGTGGCTTCCTCCCTGGGTGCCGCCGCCGCGCGGGTGGCGCACTCCGGTGGGTTGCTGCGGGAGGCGGCGGGTGCCTATGAGGACGCTGACGTTCGGGCCGCGCGTCGGCTCGGTGGGGTGGGCTGGTGATGGTGACCTACACGCAGTTGTGGCGGGCGGATCCGGCGGCGTGGCGGGCCGCCGGTGCGGCGTGGTCGCGGCTGGCGGAGGCGGTCGGGCGGCGAGCCGCGGAGCTGGGTGCGGTGGCCGGGCGGGTCACCGACGGGTGGCGCGGAGCGGCCGGCGCGGCGGCCGGTGGTCACGTGCGGCGGCTGCGGGAGCCGCTCGACGCGGCCCGGCTGGCGTTCGTCGAGACCGACCAGGTGCTGTCGGGTTTCGCGTCCGGGCTGGCCCGGGCGCGCGGCATGCTCGCCGCGGCGGTGGCCGCGGCCGGGCCCGCCCACGTCGAGATCGACCGGTCGGGGCGCACGGCGCCGGACGTCACGGTCACGGGGATCGACCGGGTGGCCGCGCTGCACGCGGCCGACCGGGTCGGGGCCGGGATCGCCGCAGCGCTCTCCGCGGCTGCCATGGCCGACCGCACCGCGGCCGCCGCCCTCGACCGCCTTGCCGCGGCGGCGGCCGCGGGCTGGCCGTTGGCCGTGCCCCGGTCACGGCCGCCGTTCGGCACACCGCCCGGGGTCGTGCGCCAGTGGTGGGCCGGGCTGACGGAGCCCGAGCGGCGCTGGCTCCTGCTGTTCGAGCCGGCCTATGTCGGTCGCCTCGACGGCGTCCCGGTGTGGGCGCGCGACCTCGCCAACCGGTCGCTGCTCGCGGGCCAGCGCGCCGGGCTGGTGCGGGAGCGGGCGCTGGCCGTCAAGACGGCGATGCCCCGGCACGCGGCGGTGTCCGCCAGCCACCGGCTGGTCGGGCTGATGTCCGGCATCGACGCGGTCTCCGCCCGGTTGTCGGCCGAGACGGGCGAGCGCGCCTACCTGCTGTCGCTGGACCCGACCGGCGACGGCCGGGTGGTGCTGGCGGTCGGCGACCCGGACCGGGCCGACAACGTGCTGACCTACGTGCCGGGCATGACCGCCGACCTGCGCGCGGTCCGCGACGACCTGGGCCGGGTCGAGGCCCTGGCGGCCCGTGCGGCGGCCGTCGACCAGGCGCAACGCACGTCGGTGGTGCTGTGGCTCGACTACGAGGCGCCGTCGTTCCTGGACGAGGCGATGTTCGCCGCGAAGGCGGAGTCCGCCGGGCCGGCGTTGCACCGGTTCGCGGAGGGTCTACGCACGACCCACGAGGGCCCGCCGGCGCAGCAGACGGTGCTGGGGCACAGCTACGGGTCGTTGACCGTCGGCACGACCGCCCGCACTTTCGGGTTGCCCGCCAACGATCTGATCTTCATCGGCTCGCCTGGGGTGGGCACGGATGAGGCGTCGACGCTGGGCATCCCGCCATCGCACGTCTGGTCTAGCACGGCGGCCAACGACCCGATCGCTTACCTGGCGCCGGGTTGGCGTGAGCCGTTCAACCGAGCGGCGGCGTTGCTGACGGATCCGCTGTCGCCGGACCTCCGACCTCGCCCGAGCGAAGACCTGTGGTTCGGCCGCAACCCCACGGACCCGGCCTTCGGCGGCCGTGTCTTCACCGGGGAGCCGTTCGGTCACAGCGGCTACTGGCGCGCGGACAACGACGCCCTGACCGACATCGCCCAAATCGCCCTGGGCCCGGAACACCAGTCCCGAGTGGAGTGACCGACATGCCCGACCGCTCACACCCCGATCGTGCTGACATGAGGCAGCACACACCGTCGGCGAACGGGTGTGCGCTCGCGCGGGGTTCGTGCGGCGGTGCGATGGGGCGAGGGCCGGTAGCGTCGCGGGCATGGAGACGCGGGCGGCGGTCGGGCGGGTCGGGTTATGGAGCCGGGAGTTCCGCGGTGCGGATCCGGCGCTCGCCGGCGACGCGGCGGCTGAGATCGAGGCGCTGGGTTACGGCGCCATCTGGATCGGGGCGTCGCCCGACGTGCCGGCCGCGCGGCCATTGCTCGACGCGACCTCGCGGATCGTGGTGGCGACCGGGATTCTCAGCGTCTGGCAGCACGACGCCGTGGGGGTCGCCGCGCGGACCGCCGGCTTGACCGCCGAGCACCCGGGTCGGTTCCTGCTCGGGCTCGGGGTGAGCCATCAGCCTTCGGTGGCCGGATACCGGCAGCCTTACGCGAAGATGGTCGACTACCTGGACGCGCTCGACGCGGCGCCCCGGCCGGTGCCACCGGCGCAGCGGGTGATCGGGGCGCTTGGTCCGCGGATGCTGCGGCTCGCCGCGGAGCGCACCGCCGGGGCGCACCCCTATCTGGCGCCGGTGGCGCATACGGCGGCGGCACGCGCTGAGCTGGGCCCCCGACCGCTGCTCGCGCCCGAGGTCAACGTGGTGCTCGAGGCCGACCCGGCAACGGCTCGCCGCGCCGCGCGGGCTCACCTGGAGCGCTATCTGGGGCTGCCGAACTACACCAACAACCTGCGCCGCTTCGGCTTCACCGACGACGACCTCGGCGCCGGCGGCAGTGACCGGCTGGTCGACGGCCTCTACCTGTGGGGCGACGAGGAGCGGATCCGCGAAGGCGCCGCGGAGTATTTCGCCGCGGGCGCTGACCACGTCGCCGTCCAGGTCATTCGGTCGACCCCGGACGCCCTCCCGCCGCTGGCCGAATACCGCCGGCTGGCGGCGGCGCTCATCGGGTGAGGCCTCCCTGGCTTGCTCGACCTCCACCACCCGGCGGCCTTGCCGGACCTCCACGCCCGGTAGCCCTATCCGACCTCCACGATCAGGCGGCCTTCCCGAAGCCTACGAGCCGGCAGAACCCGGCCGCAGTAGCCGAGGCGGTGGCCCCGTCACAGCTCGATGCGGCTCCACCACCACGGGATGTCCCGGCGGACGAAGGGGTTGTGGACCGTGCGGCTCAGGTAGTGGTCGTCGAGCGGTCGCATGGCCTCGCGCAGTTCGCGTCTTGCCTTGCGGCGCAGCGCCCACGTCGCGCGTTCCAGGGTCGTGCGCACGTGTGGGTCGCGCGAACACCCGGCGTCCGGGTGTTCGTCCGTCCAGCGCCAGAAGCGGTCGTCCGGCGGTCGCCGGACCGATATGGACCAACGACGGAACGAATGTGCCACCTCGCCAGCACGGAAACCGTTGGCCCGCTCGAACGCGGCGATCTGGCGGTTGGCCGAGGCGGACAACCCGCGGATCACCGGTGGGCGGCCAGATTTCGACCGGCTGGGCAACGCGGACCTGAGCTCGCCCGGGGACCGGCGAGGCATGGACACTTCCAAAAGGGAGCCGTCTCGACTCCCCTGATTAGAGCACGCGGCGCGGCCGGCCGGCCGCGCCGCGTTTCGGCTATTCGACCGTGACCGACTTGGCCAGGTTGCGGGGCTGGTCCACGTCGTGGCCGCGGGCCGAGGCGATCTCGCAGGCCAGCACCTGGAGCGGGACGGTCGTGACCAGCGGCGCCAGCAGCGTGGGGGTGCGGGGCACGGCGATCACGTGGTCCGCGTACGGCAGGACCGCCTCGTCGCCGTCCTCGGCGATGACGATCGTGCGGGCGCCGCGGGCGCGTACCTCTTGGATGTTCGAGACGATTTTGTCGTGGAGCATCCCGCGGCCCGCCGGCGACGGGACCACGCAGACGACCGGCGTGCCGTGGTCGATCAGGGCGATCGGGCCGTGCTTGAGCTCGCCCGCCGCGAAGCCCTCCGCGTGCATGTAGGCGAGCTCCTTGAGCTTGAGTGCGCCCTCCAGCGCGACCGGGTAGCCCACGTGGCGGCCGATGAACAGCACCGTGCCCGCCGACGCCAGCTCGCGGCCCAGCTCGCGGACCGGCTCCATGCGGTCGAGGAGCTCGCGCAGCTTGTCGGGCATCTCCTGCAGCTGCGCGACGACGGCGCCTACCTCGTCCGCGTACTTGATGCCGCGGACCTGAGCCAGGTGCAGGCCGATCAGGTAGCAGGCGACGAGCTGGGTCAGGAACGCCTTGGTCGAGGCGACCGCGATCTCCGGGCCGCCGTGGGTGTAGAGCACCGCGTCGGACTCGCGCGGGATGGTCGAACCGTTGGTGTTGCAGATGGCGAGCACTCGGGCCTTCTGGTCCTTGGCGTGCCGCAGCGCCATCAGGGTGTCCATCGTCTCGCCCGACTGGGAGATCACGACGACCAGCGTGGACCGGTCGAGCACCGGGTCGCGGTAGCGGAACTCGCTGGCCAGCTCGACCTCGCACGGGATGCGGGTCCAGTGCTCGATGGCGTACTTGGCGACCAGCCCGGTGTGGTAGGAGGTGCCGCAGGCGACGATGAAGATCTTGTCGACGTCGCGGAGGTCCTGGTCGGTCAGGCGGACCTCGTCGAGCCGGATCTCGCCGTGCTCGGTCAGGCGGCCCAGCAGGGTGTCGGCGATCGCCTGGGGCTGCTCGGCGATCTCCTTGAGCATGAAGTAGTCGTAACCGCCCTTTTCGGCCGCCGACGCATCCCAGTCGATGTGGAAGTCGCGACCGCTGGCCACGGCGCCGTTGAAGTCGGTGATCTCGATGCCCTCGGGCGTGATCAGCACGACCTGGTCCTGGCCGAGCTCGATCGCCTCGCGGGTGTGCTCGATGAACGCCGAGACGTCGCTGGCCAGGAAGTTCTCGCCGTCACCGCGGCCGACCACGAGCGGCGAGTTGCGCCGGGCCGCGGCCACCGCGCCGGGCGTGCCCGCGTCGGTCGCCAGCAGCGTGAACGCGCCCTCCAGGCGCCGGCTCACGCGGCGCATCGCCTCCGCGAGCGCCTGCGGGCCGCCGAGGCCGGGGTTTTCCAGGTGGACGGCGGCCAGCGCGATCTCCATCAGGTGCGCCGCGACCTCGGTGTCGGTGTCGCTGGCGAACTCGACGCCCGTGGCCTCCAACTCGGCCCGCAGGCCGGCGAAGTTCTCGATGATGCCGTTATGGATGACGGCGACGCGACCGTTGCGCGACACGTGCGGGTGGGCGTTGCGGTCCGTCGGGCCGCCGTGGGTGGCCCAGCGGGTGTGGCCGATGCCGGTCGTGCCGGTGCCGATGTGGGTTTCCGCGGTGTCGATCGGGCGCTCGGCGAGGGCCTTCTCGAGGTTGGCCAGCTTGCCGGCGCGCTTCTCGGTCAGCAGGCAGTCGGCGCCGACCACGGCGACGCCGGCCGAGTCGTAGCCGCGGTATTCGAGCCGCCGCAGCCCGTCCAGCACGATGCCGAGCGCCGGTCGGGCGCCCACGTAACCCACGATTCCACACATGAGCCAGACTCTAGCCGAAATTCGCTCATGCCGCGTGCTCGAAAGTGTGCCTATCAATCATCTGACATGAGCGATGCCACGTGTACGGAGGGTGGTCGCCTGCCCGTCCGGCGGGCGTAGGGACGACTGCCCGGTGTGGACGGCAACCGGTACTGTCGGCCCGTTACGCCGCGTTCGAGTCAAGCCCCGCCTCTTGGAGCGCAGATGAGTCGTCCCACCCCTCCCGAGCCCGCCCCGTCGGACGACTCCGGCCCCACCGCCCCGCTGAGCCCGGCGGCCCCGTCGGCGACCCCAGGCGGTGACCAGCCGGCGCCGAGCTTCACCGTGCCGCCGGCCACGTCCGTCGATGCGCCGCAGCCCACCGACACCGATACGACCTCGCCCATGCCGACCGCCGCGGCGCCCGCCGATCCGGGGACGCCGCCGCCCGGTCCGAAGCCGCCCTCCGTCGGAGGCCAGGCGGGGCGGCCGACCGCCCCACTGCCCCCGCCCGCCCCCGCGCCGACGGCGCCCCTCCCCCAAGGCCCGCCGGCGGCGCACCGGGGCACGCCGACCTTCACCCCCGGATCGGCCCCCGTCTACCCCAGCGCGCCGCCGCCCACCGGCAGCCCGGTCGGCTACCCGTCGAGCGCCCCGCCCGGCTACTCCACCGACACCCCGCCCGCCGGTGGGGACAAGGCCTACCCCAAGACCTCGCCCCTGCCGCCCGGTGCCAACCCGTACGACCCGGCCTACAGCGGCCCCGCCGAGCCCAGCCCCTACGCCCGACCGCCGGGCACCCCGCCGGACGCGCCGTTCGCCCCGCCGGACGCGCCGTTCGCCCCGCCAGAGCCGGGACAGGCGCACGCGCAGGCCCCGGTGACCGCACCGCCGAGCGCCAACCCCTACGCGCCCCCACCGGGCTACCCGAACCCCTACGGCCAGCCGGGCTACCCGACGCCGGCCTCCGCGCCGTACAACCCGTACAACGCGGCCCCCGCCTACGACCAGCCCGTCAAGCGCAGGCGCGGCAACGGCCCGATCATCGCCCTGATCGTCGTGCTCGCCCTGCTCTTCTGCGGTGGCGTCGCCACCGCCGGCGTGCTGCTGATCGCCAACCGCGACGACGACCCCGTGATCACGCAGCCGACCAACCCCGCGCTCCCCGAGCCCGAGGTGCCGGACAACCCGGCCCCCGATCCGACCTTCGAGTTGCCCGACGACCTCGACGACCTACCGACCGAGCTGCCCGGCCTGCCGGGTGTCGCCGGCAAGACCGTCGTCTACGAGGTCACCGGCAGCGGCCGGGCCGACATCACGTACGTCGACGACCTCTCCGGCGAGACCCGGCAGCTCAAGAACCAGCGCCTGCCGTGGAAGCACCAGTTCACCAGCACCAACGGCTCGTTGCTGCTGACCGTCAGCGCCAACCGGTCCAGCGGCGACAACGACGGGCTCGGCTGCCGGATCACGGTCGACGGCAAGCAGGCCGTCCTCGACACCGGCAGCATCATCGGCGCCTTCTGCATCGGCACGATCTTCGGCTGACGCTGACGAACCGAGCGACGCCGGGCGAACGGACCGGCGCCGCCGGCATCAGGCGGTGCGGCGCCGGAACAGGACCGCCGCCCAGGTGAACGCCACCAGCGTGATCCCGCCGAACCAGATCAACGCGATCCACCAGCTCGACCCGATCGGCGTGCCCATCAGCAGCCCCCGCGTGGTCTCCACGATCGGCGTGATCGGCTGGTGCTCCGCGACACCGCGCAGCCAGGTCGGCAGCGTGTCGACCGGCACGAACGCGCTGCTGACGTACGGCAGGAAGGTGATCGCGAACGTCGCACCGCCGGCCGCGTCCACGCTGCGTACCAGCAGGCCGAGGCACGCGGCCAGCCACGAGATCGACAGCATGAACAGCGCGAGGAACCCGATCGCCGCGAACCACTCGCCGACACCCGCCGCCGGGCGCCAGCCGACCAGCAGGCCGACCCCGATCACGAGGGCCATCGCGACCAGGTTGCGGGCCACGCTGGCGACCACGTGTCCGGTGAGGACGGCCGAGCTGACCACCGGCATCGAGCGGATCCGGTCCATGATCCCGCCGACCATGTCGTGGGTGACGCTCACCGCGGTCGTGGACGCGCCGAACCCGGCACACAGGATGATGATCCCGGGTACGACGTAGTTGACGTACTCCGTGCCGGTGTTGACCGCACCGCCGAAGATGTAGACGAAGATCAGCATCAGCATGATCGGCAGCATGACCGCCATCAGCAGCGCCTCGACGTTGCGCGCGGAGATGCGCAGGCTGCGGCCGATCATCGCGAGCGAGTTGTCGACCGCCCAGTAGGCGCTGGTCATCGCGGGTTACCTCCGGTCAGGGCGAAGAACACGTCGTCGAGGGTGGGCCGGTGGATGGCGACCTTGTCGACGGTCGCGCCGACCTTGTCCATCCGTTGGAGCAGTTCACGGACCTCGGCCGCGGTGCCGGTGGTCGCGACCGTCACCGACCGCTCACCGGACGCGGGGACATCGAGGTCGGCCACCGCGAGGGCCAGGGCGGCCGCGGACGCGAACTCGAGCTCCACCCGCTCACCGCCGACCCGCACCTTCAGCGACGCCGCGGTGCCGTCGGCGACCGCGACGCCGTGGTCGATCAGCATGATCCGGTCGGCGAGCTGGTCGGCCTCCTCGAGGTACTGCGTGGTCAGGAAGACGGTCGAGCCACCGGCCGCCAGCGAGCGGACGAATGACCACATCTGCTGCCGGCTCCGCGGGTCGAGCCCGGTCGTCGGCTCGTCCAGGAAGATCACCGGCGGTGCCGTCACCAGGCTCATCGCCAGGTCGAGCCGCCGCCGCATGCCGCCCGAGTACGTCTTGACCAGCTTCCGCCCTGCCTCGGCGAGGTCGAACCGCTCCAGCAGCTCGACCGCGCGCTGCCCGGCGGCCCGCCGACCGAGCCGGCACAGGCGGCCGACCATGACGAGGTTCTCCCGCCCGGTCTGCAGCTCGTCGACCGCCGCGTACTGCCCGGTCAGGCTGATCTTCCGGCGCACCTCGAACGCCTCGGAAACCACGTCGTGCCTCATCACCGACGCCCGGCCGGCGTCCGGCCGGACCAGCGTCGCCAGGATCCGCACGAGCGTCGTCTTGCCCGCCCCGTTGGGCCCGAGCAGCCCGAACACCGTGCCGGCCGGCACGGTCAGGTCGATGCCGTCGAGCACGCGCTGGCTGCCGTAGGACTTCGAAACCCCATGGACCTGGATCGCGTCCACGCCCTCCCCCAAACTGTTTATGCCCTACACGAATTGGTTTAGGCTATACGCAGTTCTAGGATGGGGCAATGCCCGAGCTGCCACCCGGTGTCGACGTGCTGTGGGGACGCCGCGAACAAGCCAAGCGCGGCCCGCGCCCCAACCTCAGCATCGAGCAGATCGTCGACGCCGCGATCGACGTCGCGACGGCCGACGGGCTCGGCGAGGTGAGCATGAGCAAGGTCTCCGACCGGCTCGGCAAGTCGGCGATGTCGCTCTACCGCTACGTCCGCAACAAGGACGAGCTGCTCCAGCTGATGATGGACGTGAGCGCGGTCAAGGCACCGCCACCCGAGCCCGACGACACCCTGGGCTGGCGCCCCAACCTGGAGCGTTGGGCGCACGAGCTGGTCGGTCTCTATCGCAGCCACGCGTGGGTGCTGCACATCCCGATCGGCCCGACCCCGCCGATCGGCCCCGGGCAACTCACCTGGCTCGACCGGGCGCTGGCCTGCCTGCGGCCGACCCGGCTGCCCGCGGAGATCCGGATCGGCGTGGTGATGCTGCTGCTCACCTTCATCCGCGGCCAGGTGCGGATGACGCAGGAGATCAACCAGACGGCCGTCAGCCCGGCCGAGGGCCAACCGACCTACGGCGAGATGATGCGCACGGTGGTCGACAAGCACCGGCTGCCCGATCTGGCCCGCATCGTCGACGAGGGCGTCTTCGACGACCCCGGCGAGGGGATCAGCGACCAGGAGTTCGACCTGGAGGTCCAGTTCGGGTTCATGATGATTTTCGACGGCATCGAACGCCTGGTCCGCGCGTACGAGGAGGCACAGTGACGGATCCGCTGATCGCGCGGATGCGCCCGTTCGGCACCACGATCTTCGCCGAGATGTCGGCGCTGGCCGTGCGGACCGGCGCGGTCAACCTGGGCCAGGGCTTCCCGGACACGGACGGTCCGCCGGAGATGCTCGACGCGGCCGCCAGGGCCATCCACGACGGGCACAACCAGTACCCGCCCGGCCCCGGAGTCCCGGCGCTGCGGGCCGCGATCAGCGCGCACCAGCGGCGGTTCTGGGGTCTCGACTACGACCCCGACGGCGAGGTGCTGGTCACGGCCGGCGCGACCGAGGCGGTCGCCGCCGCGATCCTGGCGCTCTGCGAGCCCGGCGACGAGGTGGTCTGCTTCGAGCCCTACTACGACTCGTACGCGGCCACGATCGCGCTGGCCGGTGCGGTGCGCCGGCCGGTCACGCTGCGCCCGGGCGCCGACGGCCGCTACGCCGTGGACCCCGACGAGCTGCGGGCCGCGTTCGGTCCGCGTACCCGACTGGTGCTGTTGAACTCACCGCACAACCCGACCGGCAAGGTCTTCACGCGCGCGGAGCTGGCCCTGGTCGCGCAGCTGTGCCAGGCGCACGACTGCTACGCCGTCACCGACGAGGTCTACGAGCACCTGGTGTTCACCGACGCCGCGACACCGCACGTGCCTTTGGCGACGCTGCCCGGCATGCGCGACCGCACGCTGCGCATCTCCTCGGCCGGCAAGACCTTCTCGTGTACGGGCTGGAAGATCGGCTGGGCCAGCGGGCCGCGCGACCTGGTCTCGGCGGCCCTGCGGGTCAAGCAGTTCCTGACGTTCGTCAACGGTTCGCCGTTCCAGCCCGCGGTCGCGCTCGCGCTCGGCCTGCCGGACACGTACTTCGCGGAGTTCCGTGCCGGGCTGCAGGCGCAGCGGGACCTGCTGCTCGCCGGCCTGCGCGACGCCGGGTTCGGTGTGCTCGCGCCCGAGGGCACCTACTTCGTGACGGCCGACATCACCCCGCTGGGCGGCACCGACGGCGTCGAGTTCTGCCGGTCGCTGCCGGAGCGCTCGGGCGTGGTGGCGGTGCCGACGCAGGTGTTCTACGACGACGTCGACGCCGGCCGCCACCTGGTGCGGTTCGCCTTCTGCAAGCGGCCGGCGGTGCTCAACGAGGCGGTCGCGCGCCTGCGCAAAGCCGCCTAGGCGGCGGGCGAGGCGGCGCGCACGACGGCGGCGAGGCGCTCGGCGACGTCGCGGGCGGTCTCGGCGGTCGCCGCCTCGACCATCACCCGCACGAGCTGCTCGGTGCCGGAGGGTCGCAGCAGCACCCGGCCGGTGTCGCCCAGCTCGGCCTCGGCCGCCGCGGCCGCCTCCAGCACGGCCGGCGCCTGGGCACCCGCGGTGCGGTCGCCGACCGGGACGTTGATCAGCACCTGCGGCAGCTTGGTCACCACCGACGCGAGCTCGGCCAGCGACTTGCCGGTGGCGGCGATCCGGGCCATCAGGTGCAGGCCGGCGAGGACGCCGTCGCCCGTGGTCGCGTACGCCGGCATGATGATGTGGCCGCTCTGCTCGCCGCCCAGCGACAGGCCCGAGCCGCGCAGCTCGTCGAGCACGTAGCGGTCGCCGACCTTGGTCTCGACCAGCCCGATGCCCTCGCCGCGCATCGCCAGCTTCAGGCCGAGGTTGCTCATCACCGTGGTGACCAACGTGTCGCTGGTCAGCGTGCCGGCCTCGCGCATCGCGAGCGCGAGGATCGCCATGATCTGGTCGCCGTCGACCTCGTCGCCGGTGGCCGTGACCGCGAGGCAGCGGTCGGCGTCGCCGTCGACCGCGAGGCCGAGGTCGGCGCCGTTGGCCAGCACGGCCTCGCGCACGGTGTCGAGGTGGGTCGAGCCGCAGCCGTCGTTGATGTTGATGCCGTCGGGCTCGGCGTGGATCGCGATGACCTCGGCGCCGGCCTCCCGGTAGACGACGGGGGCGATGTCGGCGGCCGCGCCGTTGGCGCAGTCGACGACCACCTTGAGGCCGGCCAGCGGCTGGGTGATCGAGCCGACGAGGTGCTGCACGTAGTGGTCCGCGCCGTCGAGCAGGTCGTGCACGCGGCCGACGCCGGCGCCGGTGGGCCGGGTCCAGCCGGCGGTGCCGGCCTCGATCGCCGCTTCGATCTTGTGCTCGATGTCGTCGGGCAGCTTGTGCCCGCCGGCCGCGAAGATCTTGATGCCGTTGTCGGGCATCGGGTTGTGCGAGGCCGAGAGCATGACGCCGAAGTCGGCCTTGGTCTCGGCCACCAGGTAGGCGACCGCGGGGGTCGGCAGCACGCCGACCCGCACCACGTTGGCGCCCGCGCTGGTCAGGCCCGCGACGGTGGCCGCCTCGAGCATCTCGCCGGACGCGCGGGGGTCGCGGCCCACGACGGCCAGCGGCGGGTGGGAACGGTCAACTTCGGCGAGGGTACGGGCGGCCGCGACCGCCACGGCGAGCGCGAGCTCGGGGGTGAGGTCGGCGTTCGCCTTCCCGCGTACCCCGTCAGTGCCGAAGAGACGGCCCATGGAAGAACCTCCGCTGTCTGTGTGAGGGGGAGCAACCCAAGAATGCCAACGGCCGGGCTGCCGTCGCATCAAAGCGACGACACATCCCGGCCGGATGGTTAGCGAATCAACGCTTGGAGTACTGCGGGGCCTTACGGGCCTTCTTGAGGCCGTACTTCTTGCTTTCCTTGACCCGGGCGTCCCGGGTGAGGAAGCCGGCCTTCTTGAGCGCCGGGCGGTCGTCGCTGTCGTTGGCGATCAGCGCGCGGGCGATCGCGAGGCGCAGCGCGCCGGCCTGGCCGGTGATGCCGCCGCCGCGGAGGTTGGCGATGACGTCGAACGCCTCGGCCTTCTCGGCGGTCACCAGCGGCTCGCGGATCAGCTGCTGGTGCACCTTGCTCGGGAAGTATTCCTGGAGCTCGCGGCCGTTGCAGGTGATCTTGCCGCTGCCCGGCACGATGCGCACCCGGACGATGGCTTCCTTGCGCCGGCCGACGGTCTGGATCGGGCGGTCACCGCGCGGTGCGCGGGTCGCGGGGGCGGGAGCCGCGGCGGTGGCCGTGGCGGTCGTCGCGGCCGGCGCGGCCTCGGCGACGGCGGCCGGGGTGGGCGCGCTGATGTCGGTCATGTCTGTGGCTTCCTCGTCCGCGCTCACTGCGCGATCTGCTTGATCTCGAACGGCACCGGCTGCTGCGCGGCGTGCGGGTGCTCGGCGCCGGCGTAGACCTTCAGCTTCTTGATGAGCTGACGGCTGAGCTTGTTGTGCGGGAGCATGCCCTTGACGGCCAGCTCGATCGCGTGCTCGGGGCGCTTGGACAGCAGCTCCTCGTAGCCGACCTGCTTGAGACCGCCCGGGTAGCCCGAGTGCCGGTAGGCGACCTTGGTCTGCCGCTTGTTGCCCGTCAGGGCGACCTTGCCAGCGTTGACGATCACGACGAAGTCGCCCGTGTCGACGTGGGGGGCGAAGGTCGGCTTGTGCTTGCCGCGCAGCAGCGTGGCCGCGTGGGTGGCCAACCGGCCCAGCACGACGTCAGACGCGTCGATGATGTGCCACTGACGCTCGATCTCACCCGGCTTCGGGCTGTACGTACGCACAGGTTTACCTTGTCTCGTCGTCGTCGGTCTGGGGTCGCACGCCAGAATGTCGCGTCGCGCACAACAGCAGACAACAATACCTGCTGCGAGCAGGCAGGGTCAAAACGGGGTTGTGGCCGTGGCCGAGGTCAGTCTACAGCTAACCGATAGCCTCTCTTCACCACGGTCTGCACCACTCTAGGGATGCCCAGGCCGGCTCTCAAGCGGGCCACCGCCATCTCGACCGCGTGCTCGTCGGCGCCCCTCGGCAGGGTGCGCAGCAGGGCAGCCCGGGAGAAGACCCGGCCCGGCTCGGTGGCCAGCGCCCGGAGCACCGACATCGGGCCCGGCGCGAGCGGCTTGAGGGCGCCGTCGACCACGGCCGCGTGCCCGCGCAAGGTCAGGTCATGGCCGTTGACCTGCACGTTCACCGCGCGGGGCGGCAGCTCTTTGATGATCGCCCGGACCAGCGCGCCGAGCCGGGCGCGGCCCGGCGCGACCACCGGCACGCCGAGGCGGCGCAGCGGTGCCGCGGAGACCGGGCCCACGCAGGCGACCAGGACGTCCTCGCGCAGCGCGGCCAGCAGGTCGTCGGCGCTCGGGCCGGCCGCCCTGATCAGCGCGTGGACGGCCGGCGCGGAGGTGAAGGTGACGGCGTCGACCAGTCGGCCGGTGACCAGGTCGACCATCCGGTGCAGCGGGGCCGGGTCGAGCGGGGGCGCCCAGCGGTACAGGGGTATCTCGATCACGGTGGCACCGGCCGCCTCCAAAGCGGCCGTCCACTCGGGCTGGCGCTCACCGGGCAACTGCATGGCCACGACCTGACCGCGTACGCCCCGGTGGCGGAGGTGGTCGATGACCTCGGCGTACGTCTCTTCGACGGGTGCGCCCTCGCCCCTTACCCGGGGATCCCTGGTTACCACGTATGCCTGAGCCAGCACGCCGCGCAGCGGCTCGGCCAGGCCCCAGCCGTCGGCGGCCTCCAGCCAGCCGCGCATGCCGATCGAGGTGTTGGCGACCACGATGTCCGGCGGGCGGTCGAGGCACGCCCTGGTGGCGGCGCGCAACTCCGTGTCGTCGGCGAGCGGCACGATCCGCAGGGCCGGTGCCAGGACGACCCGGGCGCCGCGCCGTTCCAGCATGGTGCCCAGGACGTCGCGGGTCCGGTCGGCGGTGACACCGATGGTGAAACCAGCCAGTTCGGCGGACGCCGGGCGGTCCATCAGGGTGTCCGAACCGGCCGTTGGTACATGTCGGGAAGCGTGCCGGTGCCCCGTTTCGGCGGGGCGTCCCGTTTGTTTCGAAAGTGCTAAGAGCCGCTAGATCCGCTTTCGGGGCGTACCCGCTTATGGTGGTCTTGGTATGGTCGTTGGTATGACCGCCAAGGTGACTCTCTCGTTCTCCGACGAGACCATCGAAGAGGCCCGCCGGTTCGCCAAGCGCGAGGGGATGTCCCTGTCCGCGTGGATGGACCAGGCCGCCCGCGAGAAGGCGGTCCGCGAGCTGTTCACGGCCCACGCGGCCGTGGTCGGCCGGGCCGCGGGCGAGCTCGACGCCGCCGCGCTGGCCGACGAGCAGGAGGTCGCGATGGTTCACGACGCCCTCTTCGGAGGCGACGGGCGTGCCGCGTAGGGGCGAGATCTGGCGCATCGACGGCGCCCGCGAACGCCTCGGCCTGGTGATCAGCTCCGACCTCTACAACAGCACCGACGTGCCCATCGTGATCGTCGCCGAGGTCGTCGAGTCCGACCTGCTCCGCGACTCACCGCTGGCCGTGGCGATGGGGTCCTATGTGGTCATGCCGGACCGCCTGTCGTCGCCGATGAAGAAGTGGTTCACGGACGTCGTCGACGTCGCGGACAGCGATGTGATGTTTCGCGTCTCCAGGGCGCTGCGTATCCTTCAGAACCTCTGACGCTGGGTAGTTATCCACAGTCTCCGATCGGCGGGTGGCGGTCGGCTGGCGAGGGCCGTACCGTGCCCGCATGGCCTATCGGACCTGGGGCAGGGTGCTGCTCGCGGCGCTCGGCGTCGGCCTGCTCGCTGGTGCCGGCCAACTCGGTTTCGCGTACGGGCTCGGCGTGGTGCGCTTCGCCCGTGACTTTGAGCAGTTGTCCGGGCAGTGGACGGCACACCTCGCCTGGGTCGCGTGGTTCGCGATGTTGGCGGCGGTGGCCGGCGGCCTGGCGGGCAACTGGCTGATCCGCCGCGACGGCCTGCCGGAGACGGTCGGTTCCCGGGTCGCGGTGTCGGTCGCCGGCGGGGTCGGCGCGCTCGCGGTCGCGCCGCTCGCGATGCTGCCCGCCCGCGTGGCGACGGTCGCTTCCGGCGATGCCGTGACGATCGCGGGCCTGTCGGCGGCGCTCGGCGCGCTGGTCGGCGTGTTCGCCGCCGCCGCGGTGCTCTCGCTGCGGGTGGCCGGTCTCAACCTGGGCGCGGTCACCGTCGTGGTCTGGGTGGTCGCGCTGCTCTCGGTGGCGCCGTCGCTGGCGCCCGAGGATCCGTTGCCCGAGGTACGCCTGGGCGTGCTCGACGCGACCTGGCTCGGCGCGGGGCTGGCCCAGCGGCTGGCCGTGATCGTGATGCCGGCGCTCGCGCTGGCGGTCGGTGCCGGCATCGGCGCGCTGGCCCGGTGGCGCGGGCTGCCGCTGATCCCGGTCGCGGTGTCCGGCGTGGTGGGTCCGGCGCTGCTCGCCCTGGCCTACCTGATCGCGGGGCCGGGCGACGGGTCCGACCGCTACCAGGCGGCGCCCTACTGGGGTGCGCTGATCGCGGTGGCCGCGGGTGGGCTGGGCTCGGTCCTGGCCGCGGTGGCCCGGCAGCTCACGTCCGGTGACCGCGACACGGCCGGTCCGCCGCCGCGGCACGGTGACCACACGGCCGAGGTGTTCCCGGGTTACACCGGCGGCACCACCGAGGTGACGACCGGCGGCGACGAGGGTCACACGGAGAGCTTCGACGCGTTCGGCGGTGGCCGTGATCCGGGCCCCGGCCCGACGAGCGCCTTGAGCGGCGGCTCGGCGGACCGCGACGGCGACACCTTCGGTGCCGGGTCCGGGAGCGAGCCCGGGCCGCGACGTGCGCGGGACCTCGGCGACGTGGAGCGATCCACCCCACGGGCCACCAGCGGGTCGCTGTTCAGCTCGCCCACGCCGGTAGCGCCGCCGCGGCAGCCCGAGATCGTCTCACCGCCGCCCGGTCCCGAGCCGACGCCGGTGCGCCCGTTCGACCGGCAACCGGCACCCGGACCGGGTGACTGGCGCACCGACAAGACCTCGACGTTCAATTCCGCGTCGGTGCCGGTGGTGCCGGCCCCCGCTCACCAGCAGCGGGACGACAATGACCTGCACCAGCGACCGACCTCCATCCGACCGCAGCCGGCGACCCCGAGCCGTGCGCCGCGCCAGGCGGGCCCGGGCGAGGGCGGGCTGGGCCCGATCGACCTGCCTGGCCAGCAGGGCGGGTCCGGCTCCGCGGGCCTGAGCTGGTCCGAGCGCCCGGGCGCGACCGCCCGACGCGACACCTCCGCCACGCCGGCCGGCAGTGGTGAGATGCCCGACTGGCGGCTCGCGCCGCCGGCCTGGACGCCGCCGCCGCACGTCCCGCCGGGCGAGCCGGCGACGAGTCCCGGCGCTGACGACGCGCCGGCGGCCGAGGCAGCACCGGCGAAGGAGCGCAAGCGGCGTGGCCTGTTCCGCCGCAAGGAGAAGCCGGCACCCGACACCGACTGGGTCGACGTGCCGACCTCGCCGGAGCCCGCTGGGTTCCGTTCCGACGCCGGCATCGAGGCCGACACCCGTTCACGGTCGAGCGTCGAGCCCGACGCGGGTTCGCGGCGTGACGCCGACTCCGGGTCCCGGTCCGGCGCTGGTTCCGGGCCCGACCAGGGCGAGCGCGAGTCGCCGGCGGCCACCGGGCCCCGTGGGTTCGGTTTCGGCGATCTGGTCAGCAGCCGGTTCGGTGGCGATGATCGCGACGACTCCAGCGCCGGCACGTCCGGCCGCCACGGCCACGACGACGACTCGGACCGCCGATCCTGGAGCTCGCGCGCCGGCGACGAACCAACGGCCGACCAGCCGCGGTCCGGGCGGAAGGCCAGCCGCGCCGAACGCCACCTGCGCAGCGTCGACGCGAGCGACGGCGACTGGGACATCGACGACCCCGCGCCGGCGCCGGCCGACGACCCGCAGGGCGACGAGCCCGGCGACGACGAGAGCCGCTCGGCACCGTCGCGCGGGCTGTTCCGGCGCAAGGGCAACAACTCCGAGAGCACGGAGACCCGCCTCGAGCCGGCCGCGGCCGACAAGACCGAGCCCCGCCGCCGCGGCAAGAGCGACAAACCGATCGGCG
Source organism: Asanoa iriomotensis (assembly GCF_016862515.1). GTDB lineage: Bacteria > Actinomycetota > Actinomycetes > Mycobacteriales > Micromonosporaceae > Asanoa > Asanoa iriomotensis. The sequence continues at coordinate 90,522 of NZ_BONC01000002.1, read as the reverse complement.
AGCGCGATGAGGACTACGTCGACTGGGTCACGGGCCTCGGCGCCCCGGAGCCCGTCAACGAACGCCGCCGCGACGAAACGCCGCGCCGCAGCCTCCGTTCGACGACCCGCCAGGAGGACTAGGCCGAGAAAGCGGCGAAGGTCGGCCAGCCGAAGTGGTTGAGTGGGCCGCTGCCGTTGCCCAACTGCCACTCGCGGGCGCCGACCAGGCTGCGGCTCACGTACTCCTTGGCCGCCACCAGCGACTCCAGCACGTCGTCGCCCTGTGCCAGGCGGGCGGCGATCGCGGCCGAGAACGTGCAGCCCGTGCCGCGGCTGTTGCGGGTCTGCACCCGGGGGTAGCGCAGGAAGCGCGCGCCCGCGTCCGTCCAGACCGCGTCGACCGCCTCGTCGCCCGCGACCATGTCGCCGCCGGTCACGACCACATATTTCGGGCCGTTGGAGGCGATCTGCGCCGCCGCCCCGGCCATGTCGGCCGGTGTCGAGACCGGCCAGCCGACCAGCGCCGACGCCTCGTCGCGGTTGGGTGTCGCCACCGCCGCGTACGGCAGCAGGCGCTCCAGCGCGCTGACGACGCCCCGGCGCCGGCCCGACGCCGCCTCCAGCACCGGGTCGACGACCAGGTTCGGCAGCAGGCCCGAGCGGGCCTTCGACGTCACCGCCGCGGCGGCCTCCGCCGTGGCCAGCATGCCGACCTTGACCGCCTTGAACGTCATGTCCTCCAGCACGGCCGTGAGCTGCGCCGACACGACGTTGCCGGGCAGCTCGAACACGTCCTGGACGCCGCGGGTGTTCTGTGCCGTCACCGACGTCGCCACCGTCGCTCCGTATAGCCGCATCGCGGCGAACACCTTCAGGTCCGCCTGCAGCCCGGATCCGCCGCTGGAGTCCGAGCCGCCGATCGCGAGCACCGCGAGTGGTGTCATGGGGTCCTCCCGCCTCTCGTCCTACACGGGTAACACGAGAGGCGGGGCCGGCAACGGACTAAATCGCACTACCGATCGACAGCGGGCTCACTCGAGGGCGCGCAACTCCGCGAGATCCGCGGCCGACGGCTGCCACGCGACCGCGGCCGCGTTCTCGCGGACCTGGTCCGGCGTGGTCGCCCCAGAGATCACCGACGCGACCGCCGGCATCGCCGCCAGGCCGCCGAGGGCCACGTCGAGCAGGGACAGACCCCGCGCGGACGCGTACGCCTGGAGCGCCTCGATCCGCGACCACGGCGCGTCCCGCAGGTGATGGGCGAACCGCTCCTTGTGCAACCGCGTGCCGGACCGCGCCGACTCACCCTGCCGGTACTTCCCGGTCAGCAGGCCGCTCTCCAGCGGGAAGAACGGCAGCACGCCGAGCCCGAACCGCTCGCACGCCGGCACCAACTCCGCCTCGATCCCGCGGTTGAGCAGGCTGTAGTGGTTCTGCACGCTGATGAACGGCGCCCAGCCGCGGGTGCGCGACACCCACGCGGCGTCGGCGACCTGCCACGCGGCGAAGTTCGAGCACCCGATGTAGCGGACCTTGCCAGCGGTGACGAGATCGTCGAGCGCCGACAGCGTCTCCTCGATCGGCGTCGCCGGGTCCGGCTCGTGCATCTGGTACAGGTCGATGTGGTCGGTGTTCAGCCGGCGCAGCGAACCCTCGACGGCACGCAGCACATAGCGGCGGGCGCCACGCGCGCCGAGGTCCGGTCCGTTGACGCCGGACATCGGCTTGCCGAACTTCGTCGCCACCACCACGTCGTCGCGACGACCCTTCAAGGCAGTGCCGAGAAAACGCTCGGAAAGCTCATGACCGGCCCCGCCATAGGTGTCGGACGTGTCGAAGAAATTGATTCCCAACTCCAACGCGGAATCGACGACCGCGTGGGCCGCGCTTTCGTCGATTTCGCGGCCGAAGGTGTTGCAGCCGACGCCGGCAACCGAGACGACCAGTCCCGAACTGCCTAGGCGGCGATAGTTCATCGTGCTCACGCCGCACTCCAGAAATGAGGGGTTCTTTCACATCCCGCGCCCATTAATAAACCATGGGTCACGGTGTCGGACGACAGCCCGCGCAGTTTTGCATGGCACTATCCTTTGCGCGGGCATTGCTCGATTCTGACACCTTTGTGGCGGCCGCTCACATTCGGCCGCCGCCGATGGGAGCGTGGATCCCGAATGACGGCACCCACCAGGTTCCAACAGCGGTCGACCGCCGCGGAAGCAGCCCCCGCGGCGCCGGAGCAGTTGGACGTGACCGTCGTGCTGCCGTGCTACAACGAGCAGGACCACGTGCTCAAGGAGATCGAGCGGATCTCCGCCGCGATGGACCGCAGCGGCTACAGCTACGAGGTGCTGGCGATCGACGACTGCTCGACCGACAGCACCCTGTCCGTGCTCCGCGAGGCCGAGGTGCGCTTCCCCAACCTGCGGGTGATGCCGTTCCACCGCAACGGCGGCTCCGGGACGGCCCGGCGGATCGGCACCCAGCAGGCCCGCGGCGAGATCGTCGTGTGGACCGACGCCGACATGACCTACCCCAACGAGCGAATTCCGGAGCTCGTGCAACTGCTGGAGAAGGACCGCAACATCGACCAGGTGGTCGGTGCGCGGACCAGCGAGCAGGGCACGCACAAGCTGCTCCGGGTGCCGGCCAAGTGGGTCATCCGCAAGATCGCCGAACGACTGACCGGCACGAAGATCCCGGACCTCAACTCGGGCCTGCGGGCGTTCCGGCGCCAGGTGTCGCTGCCGTACCTGCGGCTGTTGCCGCCCGGGTTCTCCTGCGTCACCACGATCACGATGGCGTTCCTGCACAACCAGCACGACGTCCGGTACGTCTCGATCGACTACGCGAAGCGCGCCGGCTCGTCCAAGTTCCACTTCGTCCGCGACGCCTACCGCTACATCCTCCAGGTCGTCCGGATGGTCACCTACTTCAACCCGCTCAAGGTGCTGATGCCACCGGCGCTGTGGTTGATCGCCATCGGCGTGGTGAAGGTCGTCTACGACGTGATCGCCCACCCGGTGCGGGTCGCCAACAACACGATCATGCTGCTCACGACCGGCTTGATCATAGCGGCGGTGGCGCTCCTGGCGGACCTCATCGTGCGGTCCCGCTCCGAATAGCCTCGTGACCGCAACCACGCTCGCCACCCACGACGAGACCACGCCACCGCCCCCGCGACTCTCCACCGCGGACCGCCGCGGCTGGCTGGGCGTCGGCGCGATCACCCTGCTCCTGGCCGCGACCTGGGCGCCAAGGCTGACCATGCCCTACGGCGACAACCACATGGGCCGGATCATCAGCCGGTACGCGCTGCACCTGGCGAACCTGCAGGAGCGCGGAATCGTCGGCTCGGACTTCAGCGCCGACTGGGCGCCGTACAGCAGCGCCGCCTACGCACACCACCCGCCGGGCCTCAACATCCTGGTGGCGCTCTTCGGCCTGCTGCCGGGCAAGCAGGAGTTCCAGGTGTGGCTGGCGCCGTTCGTGCTGGCCCTGCTCGTGGTCCCCGCGGGCGCGGCCCTGCTCCGCGGCCTAGGCATCCGCTGGCCGGCCACGCTGCTGGCCGTGGGCCTGATGGCCTCGACGACGTTCTTCTGGGTCTACAGCCCGATCATGTTCGACCTGGGCCCCATCCTGCTGATCTCGGCAATGGTCGTGGTCCTCCGCCGCAGGGACTACGACCCGCCGCGCCGCCTGCTGGTGATCGCCTGCGCCGCGGCCCTGCTGGCAACGCTGATCTCCTGGCCGGGCATCGGCTTCGCGGGCGCGATGGGCCTCTGGCTGCTGGCCGGCCGCCGCCGCGTAGACCGGGTAGTGGTCGCCGTAGGCGCCGCGATGCTGATCGGCCTGCTGATCAGCCTGACCTTCATCGTCGGCGTCAGCGGCGTGGCCGACCTGACCAACCAGGCGGAGTTCCGCACCCAGGGCGGCGCCTTCACCTGGGAACAGTTCTTCCGCCGCCAGAAACTGAGCCTAGAGGCCCTGCTCCCACCCTGGTATCTCTTGCTGCTGGCCGCCGGCGCCGTCGTCGGCCTGTGGGACCGCCGCACCCGCGCCTACCTGGCGTTCGCGGTCGCCTTCAACGCCTTCTGGACGTTCGGCCTCAACAACGGCGCCTACATCCACGACTACTGGAACTACCCGCTACTGATCCTGGGCCTGGTCGGCATGGGCACACTCCTCGACCACGCACTCGGCCGCCTCCCGGCCCGCCCGGCCCTCATGGCAGCCACGGTCACGGCCCTGGCCCTGGTGGTCGCCCTCGGCACGATCGTCCTGGGCCGCACCAACCGCGTCTACGTCGACGGCCCTGCCGACGCGGGCCGCCTGGTCTCGCAACACACCCCAGCCCCCGGCCAACAAACAGCCTGGCTAGCGGGCGGCGGCCTGTCGACCCCACGCTGGTACGCCTACTACTGGAACCTGCCCCCGAAATCCGTCACGCCGGAAACCCTGGCGACCAACCAGGCCAACCCCCCCGACCTGGTCCTGATGGACCTCCGCAGAATCCCGAACTGGCTACCCAAAACCATCGGCGACCGCGCCCTGGACCGCGAGGGCTCCTACGCCCTGCTCCGCATCGCAGACCTCAAGGCCGCCCAACTCAAGCCCTGAAGACCCACCCTTGCTCGGACCCGCGATCGCCGTGTGGTCAGTGGCTTTCCTGGAACGCGGGTGTGGTCGGCTGGGTGAGGCGGGCGCGGATCGGGGCCACGACGGTGGCGGCGGTGAAGTGGGTTGTCGCGCGGGCTGCCGCCCGGCGCTGGAAGGTCGCGAGGAGCGATCGGTCGTCGGCCAGCGAGCGCAGCGTCGCGGCCAGGGCCGACGCGTCGCCCGGCGCCACGAACAGCGCGTCGTCGCACAGGGTGCGGCGTTGCGGTGCCGTGTCCGAGGTGACCACCGCGCAGCCCGCGGCCGCGCCCTGGAAGACCTTCGTCGGCACCACGTTCTGGGCCTTCTCCGTCGTGCCGAAGATGCCCAGTGCCACGTCGTGCGACGCGACCAGCGCCGGCAGGTCCGCGAACGGCACCCAGTCCAGCCAGGTCACCCTGGTGTTGGCAGAAGCGGCCGCGCGGCAGGCCGCGTACTCCTGGCCCGCGCCGACCATCGTCACCTCGATCCGCTCGTCGCCGGCGAGTGACGCCAGTGCGTCCCCGATCGTCAGGGCGCCGTGCAGCGGAGTGAAGAGGCCCACGAAGACCACCCGGAGCGGTCCCTCAGCCCTCGGGGCGCGCACGAACCACTCCCGGCCCGCACCCACCGGTGCGACCACGCCGGACGCCGGCAGCGCCGCGAGGTGCTCGGGCGTGTCGACCACCACCAGGTCCGCGGCGGCCAGGGCGCCGCGGTCGATCCGGCGCATCAGCTTCGCTTTCAGGCCGCCGCCCGAGGTCAGGCTGCGGTCCTGGGCCGTGCCCGCCGCGGAGACCAGGTGGTCCAGCACGATCGGGGTGCGGCGGAACAGCCGCCGGGCCAGGCGCACGTCGAAGTGCCCCAGGTAGCCCACCAGCACCGCGTCGACGGCCGGTGCCCGGCGTGCCCGCCACGCCAACACGACCCAGCAGCGAGCCAGCAGCCAGGCCAGCTTGGGCAGCCGCCATGGCTGCCGCAGCATCGCCACCCGGCCTGCCGTGTCGAGCGCGAGCGGGACGTTGATCTCGACCACCTCGTCGCCCGACGCCCGCAGACCCTCCAGCAGGACACCGACCCGGGGGTGACGGCGCACGTCGTACGTGCCGAAAGCCAGCCAGCGCATCGCGGTAGCTTAACCGACCAAAAGGGACGATCAGGGCGCGGCCGGTGCCGAGTCCGGGATGGTGTCGATGTCGGGCGTCGTCACGATCGGGCGGCGGGGTGGGCGGTTGGTCAGCATCGTGACGGCCGGCCAGACCAGGTCCGCGACCGTGATCAGCAGGCGCGAGACCAGCGCGGCGACCAACGCCACCGGCTCCGTCACCGAACCCGCGAGCAGCACGAGCAGCGCCGCCTCCCGCGGGCCGAGCCCGGCGGGCGCGATCGCCAGCAGGAAGCCGATCGACCAGGCCCCGGCGTACGCCGCGACGGACCGGACGATGAGGTCGGATCCCCCGGCGCCGAGGTCGAGCAGCAGCGCCCACAGATGCGCACCGAAGCACACCCAGCTCGCCAAGCCCCAGAACACCGACAGCCCGATCGCCCGCGCCGACAACGAGTGCGGCATCGGGTCGCGGCGGGCCAGTCGCATCGCCAGCGCCAGCAGCCGGTTGAGCACCGGCGGGAGCATCGCCACCACGGCGACCGGCACCGCGAGCAGCGTCCACCAGTAGTCGTCCCACGCCCGCCCGCCGAGCACCGGCAGCACCACCGCGGTGAGCAGCAACCCCGTGCCGAGCGAGATGAACATCGTGATCAGCACGGCGGCGGCCGACGACCGGCCCGGCACCTGGTAGGCCTTGCCGAGCCGCATCTGGGTCAGCACCGGCCAGACCTTGCCGGGAAGATATTTCCCGAGCTGGCCGACGAAGAAGATCCGCATCGCACCGGCGAGCGGCACCTGGCTGCCGAACTCCGCGAGCAGCACCCGCCAGCTCAGGAACGAGCACCAGACCGCGACCAGCGCGGCCACCAGCGACAGCGTGATCGCCGACGCCGACAGGTCGCCGATCACGCCGCGCACCTCGGACCAGCGCTTGCTCACCGCGTACGCGACATACGCCAGGAATGCCGCCGTGACGACGATCTCGGCGACCCGGCGCGTCACCGACTTCCGCGCGGCGTTGGTAGCGGTCGGCACACGAGCACGATACCTAGAGTGCCTCGTCACCCCAGACAGGCTCGGCCGTCTCGGTCACCTCGCCGTCACCCGCGAAGCGGATGAACCGGTCGAACGAGCGGGTGAACCAGCGGTCGTGGGTGACCGCGATGACCGTGCCCTCGAACGCGGCCAGGCCCTGCTCCAGCGCCTCGGCCGAGGCCAGGTCGAGGTTGTCGGTCGGCTCGTCGAGCAGCAGCAGCGTCGCACCGGACAGCTCCAGCAGCACGACCAGGAAGCGCGCCTGCTGCCCGCCGGAGAGCGTGCCGAACCGTTGGTCGCCCTGCCCGGCCAGTTCGTAGCGGTTGAGCACTTTCATCGCCTGGTGCCGGTCGAGCCCGGTGCGGTGCTCGTCACCCCGCCACAAAATCTCGACGAGGGTACGGTCCATCAGCTCGGGCCGGTCGTGCGTCTGCGAGAAGTGCCCGGGCCGCACCCGCGCACCGAGCCGGGCCGACCCGCCGTGCGCGACCGGCGCCAGCTTCTCGCCGCCGTCGACCGGCAGGTTGGCCGGGTCGGGGTCGGTGCCACCGCGGGCGAGCAGGCGCAGGAAGTGCGACTTGCCGGTGCCGTTGGCGCCGAGCACCGCCAGCCGGTCGCCGTACCAGAGCTCCAGGTCGAACGGATAGGTCAGCCCGTCCATCTCCAGCGCGGAGCAGATCACCGCCCGCTTGCCCGTGCGCCCGCCGGTCAGCCGCATCCGGATGTCCTGGTCGCGCGGCGGGGTCGGCGGCGGGCCGGCCTCCTCGAACTTGCGCAGCCGGGTCTGCGCCGCCCGGTAACGGGACGCCATGTCGGAGTTGTACGCGGCCTTCTGCTTGTACATGAGCATCTGCTCGCGCAGCTTCTGGTGCTCCTCCTCCCAGCGCCGCCCGTCCTCCTCGAGCTTCTCGTGGCGGGCGACCCGCGCCTCGTGCCACGACGCGAAGCCGCCCGGGTGCACCCAGGCGCTGCCGCCCTCGACCGCGACCACCCGGTCGGCGGTCTGCGCGAGCAGCTCACGGTCGTGCGAGACGTAGAGGACGGACTTGCCGGACTCTCGCAGGCGGGCCTCCAACCAACGCTTGCCGGGGACGTCGAGGAAGTTGTCGGGCTCGTCGAGCAGCAGCACCTCGTCGCTGCCCCGAAGCAGCAGCTCGAGCGCGACGCGCTTCTGCTGCCCGCCGGAGAGGGTGCGCACCGGCCGGTCGCGGGTCTGCTCCCACGGCTTGTCGAGCACGATCGTCGACACGGTGTCAAACAGCACCTCCGCGTCGTATCCCCCGGCCTCGCCCCAGGCCGCCAACGCGTCCGCGTACGCCACCTGCGCCTTGCCCGCCGTGGTGCTGAACTTGCCCCGCAACTCGGCCGCGTGCATGGCCCGCTCGGCGGTCGTCACTCGCTCGCCGGCCGCGCGCAGCGGCGGCGCCGCGAGCGAGAGCACCAGCTCCTGGAGGGTGGTCTCGTCGCCGACCATGCCGATGAACTGCCGCATGACGCCGAGCCCACCCGCGCGGGCCACGACGCCGGTGCGCACCGGGAGGTCGCCGGCGACCATCCGCAGCAGCGTGGTCTTGCCTGCGCCGTTGGGGCCGACCAGCGCCACCTTGGCACCCTCGCCCACCCGGAACGAGACGTCGGCGAACAGCTCACGGCCGTCGGGCAGCACATGCCCGACCCCGGCGACGTCGATGTATCCCACGCCGGAATGGTGCCCGACGCGACCGCCCGCCGTCTCGTCAATTCCGCCCGGGACCGAGTGACCTCGCGACGCGCAGCACGCGGAAGCCCTTCTGGCTCGCGTGCCGGGTGACCTCCCAGCCCTCGTCGACCAGCCACCGGTGCAGCGAGTCGCCGCCCAGGTGCTTGCCCGCGACCAGCCACGCGACCCCGTCTGGAGTCAGCCGCGGCAGCCAGCGCCCGAGCAGCGCGTGCAGCTCCGTCTTGCCGACCCGGAACGGCGGGTTGGACCAGATCTGCGCGAAGCCGACACTCTCGTCGACCTCGTCGGGCGCCGACACCCGCACACCGAGCGGCCCGCCGTTGGCCAGGGCGAGCGCCCGGGCCCGCGCGTTCACGTCGACCGCATAGACCGCCGCGCGCGGCGCCACCGTGGCCAGCACGCACGCGATCGGCCCGTACCCGCAGCCCAGGTCGAGCAGGTTCCCGTCGAACCCGGCAGGAGGCAGCACAGCCTTGCGCAGCAGCACCGCCGTGCCCGGGTCGAGGCGGTCAGCGGAGAACACCCCGCCGGCCGCGCGCAACCGGAACTCGTGCCCTCCGGCGGCGAACTCGACGGTGCGCTCCGGCCCGGCCGCGGCGGAGGGCTCGACGGTGAAGTAGTGGTCCCCGGTCACGCCCCGCATTCTCGCCCACCCCGCGCGCGGTCACTCGAACGGGCGCCACACTTTCGGCGGGCGCCGCGTCGATCGCCGCCGTGCCGCCGCGCGCACCGCCTAGCGTGTGCCGCGTGCTTCCCCGGCGCATCCTCGCGGCCTGGCGGTCACCGGACTTTCCGCCACGGCATCTATGGTCATCGGTCTCGCCGCTCCGCCATCCGCGGCCAGCCTTGCTGGCCGGTGTCCTGACCCTGCTCCTGCTCTGCGGCACGGGCACCTACCTGCTGGCCCGCGACGAGGCGGCACAGCAGGCGGCCTCCGGGCAGCCCGCCGCCGCCATCGTGTTGCGCGAGCTGTCCTCGCGGGCCGACGACCCGCGCCCGCTGACCACCGCCGAGGTCTTCCCCGACGAGGTGGTGGTCGCGGGCCCGACCGCCAACAGCTACCGGGTGCTGCGGGTGCAGGCGTTGCAGCGGTGCTCGGTGGTGGCCGAGGGTGCCCTCGTCGCCCTGCTCGAGTCGGCCGGCTGCGACCAGGTGGTCCGGGCGACGCTGCGCTCCCCCGAGGGCGGCTACGTGATCACCGCGGGCCTGCTCAACCTCGCCGACTCGGCGGGCGCGGAGGCGGTGCACGGCGGCATCAAGGCGCTGCTGGACAACGGGAGCGGCCGCCTGCGCGGCCTGCCGGCCGGCCGCGGCACGGGCGGCCTGACCGGCGACGCCACCCAGCTCGGCTGGCAGGTCAGAGGCCATTTCCTGGCGTACGCGGTGATCGCGCGTACCGACGGCGGCAAGATCTACCCGGACGACCCGACCGCCCACCAGATCCTCTCGGACCTGATCGAGCACTACCTGCGCACCCGCGTGCTCGACCGCCGCGCCTCCTGCGGCGCGCCCGCGTGCTGATCAGTCGGCGGGGATCCGGAGCCGGCGGGTGGCGGCGGCGCGGGCGGCGAGCGCACCGGCGTCCTCCGGGTAGCCGACCCCGACCAGCGTCAGGCCGTGCGCCGGTGCCACCGTCACCGCGCTGCTGCGCTCGCGCCGCGTGAGCTGGCCGGCCGGCCATTCCGGCGGGCGCCGGCCGTCACCGGCGACCAGCATCGCGCCGACCAGGCTGCGCACCATCGCCTGACAGAACGCGTCGGCCTGCACAGTGGCCACCAGCACGCCGTCGGCGGCGGTCCGGTGCCAGTCGAGCCGGGTCACCTCGCGGATCGTCGTGGCGTTCTCCTTGCGCTTGCAGAACGCGGCGAAGTCGTGCTCACCGACCAGCCCCGCGGCGGCCGCGTTGAGCCGTTCCACGTCGAGGGCACGCGGCCAGGCCAGGGTGTCCCGGCGCCGCAGCGGCGAGGCGCCCCAGGGCGCGTCGGTGACCCGGTACTGGTAGCGGCGGTAGGTCGCCGAGAAGCGCGCGTCGAACTCGGCCGGCGCCTCGGCCAGGGCCATCACCCGCACGTCGCCGGGGAGCAGCCCGGCCAGCCGGCGCAGCAGGGTCGGTCCGGTCGCCGCCCAGACCGGGTCGGGCAGGTCGACGTGCGCGACCTGGCCGGTGGCGTGCACGCCGGCGTCGGTGCGACCGGCCACGGTCAGGCCGGTCGCCACGCCCGCGCCGAGGATCTGCTCCAGGACCTCGAGCAGGGCGCCCGCGACGGTACGCCGCTCCGGCTGCACCGCCCAGCCGGAGAACTCGGTGCCGTCGTAGGCGATGTCCAGTCGCGCGCGCACGCGTACCCCCAGATGAGACGAAGAAGGCGCCCCGCGAAGGGCGCCCTCATCGTCGTTGCCGTGCTGCTTACTTGTCGTCGTCCTTGGTCTCGGCAGCGTCCGCCACCGGCGCGTCGGTCGACGTCGCGCTGGCCGGGGGCTCGTCCTCGCGGGTGAGCGCCTCGACCTTGTCCCGCTGCGCGGCGGCCTTGCGGGCCGCCTTCTTCGCCGGCGCGGCCGGAGCCTCGACCAGCTCCTCGACGAGCTCGATGATCGCCATCGGCGCGTTGTCGCCCTTGCGCGGAACGGTCTTGACGATCCGGGTGTAGCCACCGCTGCGGTTGGCGTACCGCGGCGCGATCTCGTCGAACAGGTTGAAGACCACGTCCTTGTCCCGGACGACGGTCAGCACCCGGCGCCGGGCGTGCAGGTCACCGCGCTTGGCCTTGGTGATCAGCTGCTCGGCGAGCGGACGCAGGCGCTTCGCCTTCGTCTCGGTAGTGGTGATCTTCCCGTGCCGGAACAGCGCCGTGGCCAGGTTGGCCAGCAGCAGCCGCTCGTGCGCCGGGCTACCGCCGAGGCGGGGACCCTTGGTGGGCGTGGGCATCGTTGGTGCTCCTCAGGTGTCGCAGCGGGGTGTCAGAGCTGCTCGGTCTCGCGGTAGTCGTCGGTGTCGTAGTCAACCTCGCCGAAGGAGTCCACGACGTGCGCGGGGTCGAAGTTGGGCGCCGAGTCCTTCAGGCCCAGACCCATGCCGGCGAGCTTCATCTTGACCTCGTCGATCGACTTCTGACCGAAATTCCTTATATCGAGGAGATCGGCTTCCGTGCGCCCGATGAGCTCACCGACGGTGTTGATGCCCTCGCGCTTGAGGCAGTTGTACGAGCGGACGGTCAGGTCCAGCTCCTCGATCGGCAGCGCCAGGTCGGCAGCGAGCTGCGCGTCCTGCGGCGACGGGCCGATGTCGATGCCCTCGGCGGTCTCGTCGAGCTCGCGGGCCAGGCCGAAGAGCTCGACCAGGGTGGAGCCGGCGGACGCCAGAGCGGTGCGCGGGCCGATCGACGGCTTGGTCTCGACGTCGATGATCAGCCGGTCGAAGTCGGTGCGCTGCTCGACACGGGTCGCCTCGACCTTGTAGGTGACCTTCAGCACCGGCGAGTAGATCGAGTCGACCGGGATCCGGCCGATCTCGGCACCCGCGCTCTTGTTCTGGTTCGCGGTCACGTAGCCACGACCCCGCTCGACGGTCAGCTCCATGTCGAGCCGGCCCTTGCTGTTGAGCGTGGCGAGCTTGAGGTCGGCGTTGTGCACCGAGACGCCGGCCGGGGGCTGGATGTCGCCCGCGGTCACGTCGCCGGGGCCCTGCTTGCGCAGGTACATGCTGACCGGCTCGTCGTGCTCGGAGCTGACGCACAGCTCCTTGACGTTCATGACCAGCTCGACGACGTCTTCCTTGACGCCCGGGATGGTGGTGAACTCGTGCAGCACGCCGTCGACCTTGATGCTGGTGACGGCCGCACCCGGAATCGAGCTGAGCAGGGTGCGCCGGAGCGAGTTGCCGAGCGTGTAGCCGAAGCCGGGCTCGAGCGGCTCGATGGTGAACCGGGAACGGGTCTCGCTGATCGACTCCTCGGAGAGGGTCGGCCGCTGGGTGATGAGCACTTCGTTTCTTCCTTCGTTCGGGACCGCCCACTATTTGACGGTCGCCTTGTGGTTGCCCCGCGCCGCGACCGAAGGCCGCGGCGCGGAGCCACCGAGCGCTACTTGGAGTAGAGCTCGACGATCAGCTGCTCCTGGACCTGGGTGTCGATCACCTGGCGGGCCGGGAGCGAGTGCACCAGCACCTTGTGCTGGGTGGGGATGGCCTCGAGCCACGCCGGCACGGTCTTGGAACCGGCTTCGGCCTGGGCCACGATGAACGGGGTCAGCTCCTGCGACTTCTCCCGCACCTGCACGATGTCGTGCTCCTTGACGCGGTACGAGGGGATGTCGACCTTCTTGCCGTTGACCACGAAGTGGCCGTGCTTGACGAGCTGACGCGCGTGGTCGCGGGACTTGGCCAGGCCGGCCCGGTAGACCACGTTGTCGAGGCGCGACTCGAGGATCTGGAGCAGGACCTCACCGGTCTTGCCCTTCTTCGAGACGGCTTCCTCGTAGTAGCCGCGGAACTGCTTCTCCAGCACGCCGTACACGCGGCGGGCCTTCTGCTTCTCACGAAGCTGGAGCAGGTATTCGGTCTCCTTGGTGCGGCCGCGGCCGTGCTGTCCAGGCGGGAAGGGCCGGGACTCGAACGGGCACTTGGGACCGTCGCACTTGCTGCCCTTGAGGAACAGCTTCATCTTCTCCCGCCGGCAGCGGCGGCAGTCAGCACCGGTGTAACGAGCCATTTCTCTCTAACCTCTCAGACCCGACGACGCTTAGGCGGACGGCAACCGTTGTGCGGCTGCGGGGTGACGTCGGCGATCTGGCCGACCTCGAGGCCCACGGCCTGCAGCGAACGGATGGCGGTCTCCCGGCCGGAGCCGGGGCCCTTGACGAACACGTCGACCTTGCGCATGCCGTGCTCCATGGCCCGGCGCGCGGCGGCCTCGGCGGCCAGCTGCGCGGCGAACGGAGTCGACTTGCGGGAGCCCTTGAAGCCAACCTGGCCGGCGGAGGCCCAGGAGATGACCGCACCAGTCGGGTCGGTGATCGACACGATGGTGTTGTTGAAGGTGCTCTTGATGTGCGCCTGCCCGTGGGCGACGTTCTTGCGTTCCTTGCGCCGGACCTTCTTGACAGCGGCCCCGGCACGAGCCTTCGGTGGCATAAGTCTTCTGCGCTCCTAGTTACTTCTTGCCGGGCTTCTTCTTGCCGGCGACGGTCCGCTTCGGACCCTTGCGGGTGCGCGCGTTGGTGCGAGTGCGCTGCCCACGGACAGGGAGACCCCGGCGGTGCCGGATGCCCTGGTAGGTGCCGATCTCGACCTTGCGGCGGATGTCCGCGGCGACCTCGCGGCGCAGGTCGCCCTCAACCTTGAAGTTGGCCTCGATGTAGTCGCGGAGCTGGACCAGCTCCTCGTCCGTGAGGTCCTTCGCACGCTTGTCCAGGGACACGCCGGTCGCGCCAAGGGCTTCCTTGGCGCGGGTCCGACCGACCCCGTAGATGTAGGTGAGCGCGATCTCCATGCGCTTTTCGCGCGGGAGGTCGACGCCAGCTAGACGTGCCATGTGCGGGCGTACTCCTCGTGTGTTCGCGGAGGTCTGTGCCCCTCCCACCCCGCGTGCCCGCGCGGGCCCTGGCCTCCGACCAGGGGTGTGCCACGAGTGCGCCTTCTGCTCCCGCGGCTGGGACGAGCTTGTTCAGTTGGTGCCGCTCAGGGACTCAGCCCTGGCGCTGCTTGTGGCGCGGGTCGTCACAGATGACCATGACCCGGCCGTGCCGGCGGATGACCCGGCACTTGTTGCAGATTCGCTTGACGCTCGGCTTGACCTTCACGGTTTGCCTTTACTTCCCATCAACGCCCGGCGGCGCCGCACTTGGCATGCCGGACCGTCGTAACGGACGGGGACTGGACGTCCCGTCGCCAGGTGTTACTTGTAGCGGTAGACGATGCGCCCACGAGTCAGGTCATATGGCGAAAGTTCCACCACGACCCGGTCCTCGGGCAGGATACGGATGTAGTGCTGCCGCATCTTGCCGCTGATGTGAGCCAAAACCTTGTGGCCGTTTGCGAGCTCAACCCTGAACATGGCGTTCGGCAATGGCTCGATGACCCGACCCTCGATCTCGATGGCCCCGTCTTTTTTCGGCATGTCCTCCGCTGTCCTGACGTCGGTGTTCCGGATCGGGCACAGAGTCTCCCGAGCGAGGGATCACTCAGGCCAGCCGCGGGCTCTGTCACCGCCGAAGCGCGTGGCGGGCATGACAGAGCGGACGCTGTGCGCCGACGGTCCATACTACGCGGGGGTACGCATCGACGCCAAACCGGCGTCGACTCTTATTCCTCGTCGTCGTCCTTGGCCCGCTCGCGCTGCTGTTCGCGGGCCCGCTCGCGGGCCTGCTCGGCGGCCCACTTCTGCGGCTCGCCGCCGACCAGCCCGCCGATCGTGGAGACCAAGAGTACGGCCCCCCACGGTCCGGCGACCCAGGCCGGCCAGAAGTAGAGCCACTCGGCGGTCATCAGGCAGATCACCGCCCATATCGCCACGACGATCGCGACGGTGGCGAAGTAGCCGTCCCAGGTGTGCGAGAGCCAGCGGGCGGTCGCGTTGGGATAGCGCCCGTCGGGACCCGGCACGAGAGGGTCGTTGCGCCTGGGAACCATGAGCTGCGAGCTGGCCGTGGGTGCCACGGTGTCCGGGAGGTCGTCGAGGATCCCGTCGAGATCACCGAAGGTCTTGGCCGCGTACGTCGTCCGCAGGCGTTCGTCGTATTCCGACAGGTCCAGGCGCCCTAGCTCGAGGGCCGCGCGGAGCTGCTCGGCCACGTGCTGCCGATCCGCGTCACCCGCCCGCATCTGACGCCGGTCCATCCTCCGAGCATGCCATCGGTCGGCCGGTTAGGTGCGGCCGGATGAATGTCTCGCGGATTACGAAACGGACGCACGCACCTCTGGACGAAGCGCGTCGCGGAGGAACTCATGCTCCGCATGCAGGACGAGGGCCGCGTCGGCGCCGTTGAGCATGTGGCTGCTGGTCGGAAGCGTCAACACCTGGTGCGGGCGACCAGCGGCGAGCAGCGCGGTCGAGAGGAGCAGGGTGTGCGCCGGGTGGACGTTGTCGTCCAGCAGGCCGTGCACGAGCAGCAGCGGCCGGCGCAGCGCCGGGGCGTCGGCCAGCAGCGAGTCCGCGTCGTAGCGGGCGGCGTGCTCGTCTGGGTGCCCGAGGAAACGCTCCTGCCAGTGGGTGTCGTAGAGCCGCTGGTCGGTGACCGGAGCACCGGCGACCGCGGCGTGGAAGACGTCGGGTCGGCGCAGCACCGCCCGCGCCGCCAGGTAGCCGCCGTAGGACCAGCCGCGGATGCCGACCCGGTCCAGGTCCAGGTCGGGATGCCGGTCGGCGGCGGCCCGCAGGCCGATGATCTGGTCCTCGACCGCGGCGGCGCCGAAGTCGCCGTGCACCGTCTTCTCCCAGCGGGGGCCGCGGCCCGGTGTGCCCCGCCCGTCGACGACAACCACCGCGAAGCCCTGGTCGGCGAACCACTGCGAGGTCAGGTACGCGTGCTGTGCGGCGACCACCTTCTGCGCGCCGGGGCCGCCGTACGGGTCGAGCAGCACCGGCAGCCGGTCGCCGGGTCGATGCCCGGTCGGGAGCAGGACGGCGGTCCGCAGGCCCAGCTCGCCGGCGGCGAACAGATCGAACGCGGGTGTGACCGGCGCGGTGAGGGCGTGGGAGACGATCGGGCCGCCCGGCTGGACGGTCACGCGCGTGCCCGGCTCGGTCGCGGACCGGCTGGCCAGCACCGTCGTGCCGCCGGCGCGCTGTCCGTCGTGGACACCGGCCGCGTCGGTCAGGCAGCGCGGCCCGGCGTCGGCGGTCCAGAGCCAGACGTGCCGCTGCGTCGGCTCCGTCGCGGCGGCGAACAGCACCGCGTCGCCGTCGACGGCGAGCACGGCCTGCACCTGCAGGCCCGGCGGCGTGACCCGCTCACCACCGACCAGCAGGTGCCGGGTGTCCTCGTGATCCTCGGTCCAGATCAGCGCGCCGGTGCTGGTGCGGGCCGGGGTGCCCGGCATCAGGTTGACCCAGGCCGGGTCGTGCTGCTCGTGCTCGACGGCGGTCACGCCGGTCTCGGGGTCGGCCCGCAGCACCCGCACGCCGGTCTGTGCCCGGTTCTGCACCGCGATGGTCAGGCCGGTCCGGTCCCAGACGACCTCGGCCAGGTACTCGTGCGCCCGCCGGTCCCAGTCGATCTCCACCCGGCCACCGTCGAGGTCGATCACGTGCAGGGAGACGTCGGCGTTGGTGGTCCCGGCGCCCGGATAGCGCAGCGCGACGGGTTCGGCCAGCGGATCGGCGAGGTTCGCGATGTGCCAGATCTCGACCTGGCTCTCGTCGACCCGGGCGACCGCGACCCGCCGGCCCTCCGGCGCCCACCACCAGCCGCGGGTCCGGTGCATGGACTCGGCGGCGACGTGCTCGGCCAGGCCGTAGGTCACGGCGGGCCCGTCCGGCTCCGCGAGCGTCCGCGCGCCGGCGCCGTCGATGCCGATCACGTGCAGCGCGCCGCCGCTGAGATAGCCGACCAACCGACCGCTCGGATCCGGCCGCGGGTCGACCACGCCGCCGGCGGTGGGCAGGACGCGCGCCGTCCCGGCGGCGGGCTCGACCACCACGAGCTGCCCGCCGAGCGCCAACGCGACCACGGACTGCGTGGCGTCGGTGGCGAACGCCGTCACGCCGCCGCCGACCTGCCGGAGCCGCTCGCGCCGGCGCAGCTCGGCCGCCGGCAACGCCGACTCGTCGACGGCCAGCGCGGCCGGGTCGAGCAGCAGTCGTTCGCGCTGGGTGCCGACGTCGTAGGCCCATAGGCAGGCGATCGGGTCGTCGCCGGCACGGCTGCGGGTGAACAGCACCTGGCGCCCGTCACCGCTGACCGCGAACCGCCCGGGCACGCCGAGGGTGAACCCGCGCGTCCGCGCGCGCAGCTCCGGAAAATCCATGCCTCAACCTAGATCACCGACGGGTGGCCGCGGTGCCCCGGAGGTCAGGACGGGGTGGAGGTGGACCGCGCGCCGGCGCGGGCGGTCAGCAGCTCGCCGAGCCGCTCCCGGCCGCCGTCGGGCGCGGTCAGCACCCAGGCGCCGTCGTCGAGCAGCGCGATGGAGTGCTCGACGTGCGCCGCGACGGAGTTGTCGCGGGTCACCACGGTCCAGCCGTCCTCGAGCTCGACCGATCGCGGCGAGCCCATGGTGATCATCGGCTCGATGGCCAGGCAGAGGCCCGGGCTCAGCTTGATGCCGCGGCCGGGGCGGCCGTGGTTGAGCACGTGCGGGTCCTGGTGCATCTCGGTGCCGATGCCGTGCCCGCCGTAGCCGTCGACGATCCCGTAGCGTCCGCCGGCCCGGACCGCGGTCTCCACCGCGTGGCCGATGTCGGTCAGCCGCCCGCGGCCCGAGAGCACACCGCGGGCAGCGGCCGCGATGCCGGCCCACATCGACTCCTCGGCCACCTCGGCCATCTTCACCAGCGCCGGGTTGGTCTCACCGACCGGCACCGTGATCGCCGCGTCGCCGTGCCAACCGTCGAGCACCGCGCCACAGTCCAGCGAGATCAGGTCGCCCTCGCGCAGCACCTGCTGGGGCGACGGGATCGCGTGCACGATCTGCTCGTTGACCGACGAGCAGATCGAGCCGGGGTAGCCGTGGTAGCCCTTGAACGAGGGGACGCCACCGGCGTCGCGGATCACCTTTTCGGCGATCGCGTCGAGGTCGGCGGTGGTCACGCCCGGCGCCACGGCGGCCCGCATCGCGGCCAGGGCGTTGGCCACGACCAGGCCGGCGCGGCGCATCAGGTCGATCTGCTCAGGGGTCTTCAGCTGAATGTTCAGCTGGTGTCGGCGCATCAATCGAGATTACCTAAGCCTTTGGTGGTCCTCAGCCGTCGTGACGCTGCCGCGTCACGACGCCTTCCGGTTGCCCTACCCGCCGTACGAGCGCAGAGCGTCTATCGCTCGCACAGTGACGTCCTCGACGGGCCCGGTGGCGTCGATGCCGACCAGCTTGCCCTGTGCGCCGTAGTAGTCGACCAGCGGCGCGGTCTTCTCGGCGTATTCCACCAGCCGCTTGGCGATGGTCTCGGCCTTGTCGTCGTCGCGCTGGAACAGCTCCGAGCCGCACCGGTCGCAGATGCCCTCGCGGGTCGGCGCGTCGAACTCGACGTGCCAGATCTTGCCGCAGCCGCGGCAGGTCCGGCGGCCGGACAGCCGCCGGATCACCTCGTCGTCGTCGACCACGAGCTCCATCACCAGGTCGAGCGCGGTGCCCAGGTCGGCCAGCAGCTTGTCGAGCGCGGCCGCCTGGGGCGTCGTGCGCGGGAACCCGTCGAGCAGGAAGCCCTCGCCGGCGTCGGGCTCGGCCAGCCGCTCCCGCACCATGTTGATGGTCACCTCGTCGGGCACCAGCTTGCCGGCGTCCATGTAGCGCCTGGCCTCCACGCCGAGCGGCGTGCCCTGGGAGACGTTGGCGCGGAAGATGTCCCCGGTCGAGATCTTGGGCACGGCGAGGTGCGCGGCGATGAACTCGGCCTGCGTCCCCTTTCCCGCACCCGGAGGACCTACGAGAACAAGTCGCACTAGCGCAGGAACCCTTCGTAGTTCCGCTGCATGAGCTGGCTCTCGATCTGCTTGACCGTCTCCAGGCCGACGCCGACCATGATCAGCACGGCCGTGCCGCCGAACGGGAAGTTCATGTACTGCTGACGGTCCAGCCAGATGAAGAAGAAGCTCGGCAGGATCGAGATGACACCCAGGTAGAGCGCGCCGGGAAGGGTGATCCGGCTCAGGATGAAGTCGAGGTATTCAGCCGTCGGCTTGCCCGGCCGGATGCCCGGCACGAACCCGCCGTACTTCTTCATGTTGTCGGCGACCTCGGTCGGGTTGAACGTGATCGACACGTAGAAGTACGTGAAGAAGATGATCAACAAGAAGTACAGCGTGATGTAGATGTAGCTGGTGGGGTCGACCAGGTTGTTCTGGATCCACGACTGCCAACCGTTGAGGTTGTTGCGGTCGTAGAACTGCAGCAGCAGCGCCGGCAGGTAGAGCAGCGACGACCCGAAGATCACCGGGATGACGCCGGCCTGGTTGACCTTGAGCGGTATGTAGGTGGACGTGCCGCCGTACATCCGCCGGCCGATCATGCGCTTCGCGTACTGCACCGGGATCCGGCGTTGGGCCTGCTCGATGAAGACCACGAAGAAGATGATCAGCAGGACGAGCGCGATCACCAGGAAGAACTTCCACCAGCCCTGGCTGAGCTTGATCTGCCAGCCCTCGCTGGGGAGGCGGGCCATGATCGAGGTGAAGATCAGGACGGACATGCCGTTGCCGACGCCGCGGTCCGTGATCAGCTCGCCCAGCCACATCACCACGCCGGTGCCGGCGGTCATCGTCACGACCAGCGAGACCAGGGTGATCCAGTTCGGCAGCGCGGTGTTCGGGACGATCGGGAACTGGTCGCACATGTTGTTGAACAGCTGCCCGGAGCGGGCCAGTGCGACGAACGCCGACGCCTGGAGGACGCCGAGGCCGAGCGTCAGGTAGCGGGTGTACTGCGTGATCTTCGCTTGACCGGCCTGACCCTCCTTGCGGAGCTGCTCGAGCCGCGGGATCACCACGGTCAGCAGCTGCAGGATGATCGACGCTGTGATGTAGGGCATGATGCCCAGCGCGAAGACCGACAGCGACAGCAGCGCGCCACCGGAGAACAGGTTCAGCAGGTTGAAGACGCCACCCGCGTTGTTGTTCGCCATGAGATCCATGCACTTCTGCACGTTTCCGTAGGAAACGCCCGGACTGGGCAGCGTGGCGCCCAGCCGGTAGATCGCGATGATCCCGACTGTGAACAAAAGTTTCTTGCGCAGGTCAGGCGTGCGGAACGCACTGAGAAATGCGGAGAGCAACGTCTTCCTCCTGCGCGGGCGGACCGCCGGGGTCGCGGCGGCCGGGGTGGCTGTCGGTAGTTGTCCGACACCCTGTCGGGAACGGACTCTAACTTATCTGGCTCGGGTGCGGACCAGCTGGCCGCACCCATCCATCAGGAACGATATCCGGCCGGATCGCTCCGGATCAACGCCGGAGGGGCGCGGCACCCGACGGCCTGTTTGACCGTTGGAACCGCGCCCCTGAGCGCTTTACAGCTCGGTGGTGGTGCCACCAGCGGCGGCGATCTTCTCCTTCGCCGACGCGCTGAACGCGTGCGCCGAGATTCGGAGAGATACGCCACTCAGTTCGCCGCTGCCGAGCACCTTGACCGGCTGGCCCTTGCGGACCGCGCCGGCGTCGACGAGCTCGGCCGGGCCGATCTCGCCGCCGTTGGGGAACAGCTCAGCCAGCTTGTCCAGGTTCACGACCTGGAAGACGACCTTGTTCTGGTTGCGGAAGCCCTTCATCTTCGGCAGCCGCATGTGGATGGGCATCTGCCCACCCTCGAACGCCGCCGAGATGTTCTTGCGGGCCTTGGAGCCCTTGGTGCCGCGGCCCGCGGTCTTGCCCTTGGAGCCCTCACCGCGACCCACACGGGTCTTCTCGGTCTTGGCGCCGGGAGCCGGACGCAGGTGGTGGACCTTGATGGTCATTATTCGACCTCCTCGACCTTCACGAGGTGGTTGACCGTGAAGATCATGCCCCGGATCTCGGGCCGATCCTCCTTGACCACCACGTCGTTGATCCGCTTGAGGCCGAGCGAACGCAGCGACTCGCGCTGGTTGTGCTTCGACCCGATCTCGGACCGGACCTGGGTGACCTTGAGGCGTGCCATCACGCACTCACCCCAGCCCGGCTGGCGAGCATCGCGGCCGGAGCCACGTCCTCGACCGCGAGGCCACGACGAGCCGCGACCGCCTCCGGCGACTCGAGCGCCTTCAGGGCCGCCACGGTCGCGTGGACGATGTTGATCGGGTTCGACGAGCCGAGGCTCTTGGAGAGCACGTCGTGGATGCCCGCGCACTCCAGCACGGCGCGGACCGGGCCGCCGGCGATGACGCCCGTACCGGCCGAAGCCGGCTTGAGCAGCACCACGCCCGCGGCGTCCTCGCCCTGCACCGGGTGCGGGATCGACGCTGCGATCCGCGGCACCTTGAAGAAGTGCTTCTTGGCCTCCTCGACACCCTTGGCGATCGCCGCGGGCACCTCCTTGGCCTTGCCGTACCCGACGCCGACCGTGCCGTCACCGTCGCCGACGATCACCAGGGCGGTGAAGCTGAAGCGCCGACCACCCTTGACGACCTTGGCAACCCGGTTGATCGCGACGACGCGCTCGAGGTGCGGGGTCTTCTCGACGGGCGCGTTTCCACGGCCGCCCTCACGGCGGTTGTCGCGGCGACCACCCTCGTTGCCACCGGACCCGCCGCCACGGCGCTGTTGACCTGGCATCAGCAGCCTTCCTTTCTCAGATGTGACGGGGTCAGAACTCGAGCCCGGCTTCGCGCGCGGCGTCAGCCAGCGCGGCGATGCGACCCGCGTACTTGCTGCCACCGCGGTCGAAGACGACCTTCGACACACCGGCGGCCTTGGCCCGCTCGGCGAGGAGCGCGCCGACCTTGCCGGCCAGGGCGCTCTTGTCGCCGTCGGTGCCTCGGATCGAGGCGTCCATGGTCGACGCCGACGCCAGGGTGTGCCCCTTGGCGTCGTCGACGATCTGGGCGTTGATGTGGCGCAGCGAGCGGCTGACGACCAGGCGCGGACGCTCCGCCGAACCCACCAGGTGCTTGCGGACCCGGAAGTGCCGACGCGCCCGGCCCACGGCCCGCTTCGCGGCGACGCCGCGACGGCGCTTGAGTAGCGTGGCGGTCACTTCTTACCTGCCTTTCCAGCCTTGCGGCGGACGACCTCGCCCTGGTAGCGGACGCCCTTGCCCTTGTAGGGCTCCGGCGGACGGATCTTCCGGATGTTGGCGGCCACCTCACCGACCTGCTGCTTGTCGATGCCGGCGATGTGGAACAGCGTGGGCCGCTCCACGGTGAAGGTGATGCCCTCCGGCGCCGGGACGAGAACCGGGTGCGAGAACCCGAGCGCGAACTCGAGGTCCTTGCCCTTCGCGGTGACCCGGTAACCGGTGCCCGCGATCTCGAGGCTCTTGCGGTAGCCGTCGGTCACCCCGACGACCATGTTCGCCACCAGCGTACGAGAGAGGCCGTGCAGTTCCTTGGCCTTGCGCTCGTCGTTGGGGCGCTTCACGACGAGCTCGTTCTCGGCGCGCTCGATGGTGATCGGCTCGGCCAGCGTGTGGCTGAGCTCACCCTTCGGGCCCTTCACCTTGACGGTCTGGCCGTTGATCGTGATGTCGACGCCGGTCGGCACCGGGATCGTCTTGCGTCCAATTCGCGACATTTCTCTTGTCTCCCCGGTTACCAGACGAAGGCGAGGACTTCCCCGCCCACGCTCCGCTTGCGGGCCTGCCGGTCGGTCAGCAGCCCCTGGGACGTCGAGATGATCGCCACGCCCAGACCGCCGAGCACCCGCGGGAGCCCGTCCGACTTGGCGTAAACCCGCAGACCGGGCTTGGACACGCGCTTGATCCCGGCCAGGCTCCGCTCACGGTTCTGGCCGTACTTGAGCTCCACGACCAGTCGCTTGCCGACGACGCCCTCGGTGGGCTCCTCGACCGCCCAGGTGGCGATGTAGCCCTCGCTCTTGAGGACCTCGGCGATGTTCGCCTTGATCTTCGAGTAGGGCATCGTCACCCGGTCGTGATAGGCCTGGTTGGCGTTGCGCAGACGGGTGAGCATGTCTGCGATCGGGTCGGTCATCGTCATGAGTTCTCGTCAACCTTTCTCGCCGTGGTTCCCCGCCAAGGGCCTGCGGCGAAGCGGCATTTCGGGTGGTGGCTTACCACGAGGCCTTGGACACGCCGGGCAGCTCACCGCGGTGAGCCATCTCCCGGATGCAGACCCGGCAGAGGCCGAACTTGCGGTAGACCGCCTTGGGACGCCCGCAGCGCTGGCAACGGGTGTACGCGCGGACCGCGAACTTCGGCTTCGCGGCGGCCTTGAGGATCAGCGCCTTCTTAGCCATGTGTTCAGTTCTCCTTGAACGGGAAGCCCAGGAACTTGAGCAGCGCCCGGCCCTCGTCGTCAGTCGTCGCGGTCGTGACCACCGTGATGTCCATGCCCCGCACGCGGTCGATCCGGTCCTGGTCGATCTCGTGGAACACCGACTGCTCGGTAAGCCCGAACGTGTAGTTGCCGTTGCCGTCGAGCTTGCGGGCGTCGAGGCCACGGAAGTCGCGGATACGCGGGAGGGCGATCGACAGCAACCGGTCGAGGAACTCCCACATCCGGTCGCCGCGCAGCGTCACCTTCGCGCCGATCGGCATGCCTTCGCGCAGCTTGAACTGGGCGATGGACTTGGTGGCCCGGCGGACCTGCGGCTTCTGGCCGGTGATCGTGGCCAGGTCGCGAACCGCACCGTCGATCAGCTTCGCGTCGCGGGCCGCCTCGCCGACGCCCATGTTGACGACGATCTTGACCAGGCCCGGCGTCTGCATCGGGTTGGCGTACTTGAACTGCTCGCGAAGCTGCCCCACGACCTCTTCGCGGTAGCGCTGCTTCAAGCGCGGCAGCGTCTTCTCGGCTGTCGTGGTCATCACAGGTCCTTACCGGTAGTGCGCGCGATGCGCACCTTCAGGTTGTTCTCGTCGCGGCGGTAGCCGACGCGGGTCGGCTTGCCGTCGGAGTCCAGGACCATCACGTTCGACACGTGGATGGGAGCTTCCTGGGTGACGATGCCGCCGGTCTTTGCGCCGCGCTGCGTCGTGCGGATGCGCTCGTGCTTCTTGACCCGGTTGACGCCCTCGACAATGACCTTGTCCTGGCGCGGCAGGGCCTGGATGACCTTGCCCTTGGCGCCCTTGTCCTTGCCGGCGATGACGACGACCGTGTCGCCCTTCTTCACCTTCATGGCTAGAGCACCTCCGGTGCCAACGAAATGATCTTCATAAAACGCTTGTCCCGCAGCTCACGACCAACGGGCCCGAAGATACGGGTGCCGCGGGGGTCGCCGCCATCCTTGATGATCACGGCCGCGTTCTCGTCGAAGCGGATGTACGAGCCGTCCGGGCGCCGCTTCTCCTTGGCGGTGCGGACGACGACCGCCTTGACGACGTCGCCCTTCTTCACACCGGCGCCGGGGATGGCGTCCTTGACGGTGGCGACGATCACGTCGCCGATGCCCGCGTAGCGCCGACCCGAGCCACCGAGGACCCGGATGCACAGGATCTCCCGCGCACCCGTGTTGTCGGCGACACGCAGTCGCGACTCTTGCTGAATCACGTCTATCTCCTCTGTCTGCCAGTCCTCCGGCGCTGCCGGAGCTTGGAAGAACCGGTCGGCTTACTTACTTCGCGCGCTCGAGGATCTCCACGACACGCCAGCGCTTGGTGGCGGACAGCGGCCGGGTCTCCATGATCAGGATCCGGTCGCCGACGCCACACGAGTTCTGCTCGTCGTGGACCTTGAGCTTGCTCGTACGCCGCAGAACCTTGCCGTAGAGCGGGTGCTTGACCCGGTCCTCGACCTCGACCACGACGGTCTTGTCCATCTTGTCGCTCACCACGAGACCCTCACGGGTCTTGCGGCTGGCTCGCTCGGGAGCGGCAGCGGTGTTCTCAGTCATCACGCAGTCACCTCAGTCGGCGCGGCCGAGAGGCCCAGCTCGCGCTCTCGCATGATCGTGTAGATCCGGGCGATCTCCCGACGGATGACCTGCAGCCGGCGGTTGTTGTCCAGCTGGCCCGTGGCCGACTGCACGCGAAGGTTGAACAGCTCCGCCTTGGCGTCCCGCAGCAGCGAGATCAGCTCCTCTTCCGGGAGCTCACGCAGCTCGGAAGCCTTGGTGCCGCCGGCCATCAGGATTCACCCACTTCGCGCGTCACGATGCGGCATTTCATCGGGAGCTTGTGAATCGCGCGACGCATCGCCTCTCGCGCGATCTGCTCGTTGGGGAAGGACATCTCGAAGAGCACCCGACCCGGCTTGACGTTGGCCACCCACCACTCGGGCGAGCCCTTGCCGGAACCCATCCGGGTCTCAGCGGGCTTCTTGGTCAGCGCCTGGTCCGGGAACACCGTGATCCAGACCTTGCCACCACGCTTGATGTGTCGGGTCATCGCGATACGCGCCGACTCGATCTGGCGGTTGGTGACGTAAGCCGGCTCCAGCGCCTGGATTCCGAACTCGCCGAAGACCACCCGGTTGCCGCCCTTGGACGCGCCGTGGCGGTCCGGGTGGTGCGGCTTGCGGAAGCCCTTCGGGGGCTTACGCGGCATCAGCATGGTGGTCAGCCCTCCTGCTGCTCAGTCGCCGGCGCGGCCGGAGCCGTGCTGGCGGTGTCGTTCGTGGTGGGCTCGGCGGCGTTGGCCGCGCCAGCCGACCCAGCGGCCGGAGCCGCGGGAGCGCCACCGGACTGCTCGGCCTGGGCGGCCTGCTGCGCGGCCCGACCCGCCTCGGTGCCGCCGGCGGTCGTGCCGGACGAGCCGGACCGACCGCGGCGCGGACGCTCCGGACGGTCGCCCCGCTCGCGGCGCGGGCGCGGCGCGCCGGCCTCGGCCGGAGCCTCCCGACCCGGAACCGCGTCGCCCTTGTAGATCCAGACCTTCACGCCGATGCGGCCGAACGTGGTGCGGGCCTCGAAGAACCCGTACTCGATGTTGGCGCGCAGCGTGTGCAGCGGGACCCGGCCCTCGCGGTAGAACTCGGTGCGGCTCATCTCGGCGCCGCCGAGGCGGCCGGAGACCTGCACCCGGATGCCCTTGACGACCGGGTTCTTCATCGCCGACTGCATGGCCTTGCGCATCGCCCGGCGGAAGCTGACCCGGCTCGACAGCTGCTCGGCCACGCCCTGCGCGACGAGCTGTGCGTCGGACTCGGGGCTCTTCACCTCGAGGATGTTGAGCTGCACCTGCTTGCCGGTGAGCTTCTCGAGCTCGCCGCGGATCCGGTCGGCCTCCGCACCCTTACGGCCGATGACGATGCCCGGCCGGGCGGTGTGGATGTCGACGCGGACCCGGTCGCGGGTGCGCTCGATGTCGACCTTGGAAATGCCCGCGCGCTCCAGGCCCTTGGACATCATCCGGCGGATCTTGACATCCTCCGCGATGTAGTCCTTGTAGAGCTTGTCCGCGTACCAGCGGGACTTCCAGTCGGTCGAGATGCCGAGCCGGAACCCGTGCGGGTGAACCTTCTGACCCATTACTCGGTCCCTTCCTCGGCGGTCTCCGTCGCCTCGGTCGCCTTGGCGGCCTTCGTGGCCTTGGTGGCCTTCTTCGCGGCCTTCTTGGCCGGCGCCGGCTCATCAGCCGTCGCCTCGGTGGCCGGCGTCTCCTCGGCAGCGGTCTCCGGCGCGGCCTTGGCCGGCGCCTTCTTGGCCGCCGCGGCCTTCTTGCCGGGACGCTGGGCCGGAGCCACAGCCTCGACCGCCACGGTGATGTGGCAGGTGCGCTTGCGGATCCGGTACGCGCGGCCCTGCGCCCGCGGCCGGAACCGCTTCATGGTCGGCCCCTCGTCGACGAACGCCTCGCTGACGAGCAACGCGTCGGGGTCCAGCCGCTCGTTGTTCTCCGCGTTGGCGATCGCGCTGGCGAGCACCTTGTAGACCTGCTCGCTCGCCGACTGCGGAGCGAACTGGAGCACCGTGAGCGCCTCTTTCGCGGGCAGACCGCGGACGAGGTTGACCACTCGGCGCGCCTTGTTCGGCGAGATGCGCACGTGGCGCGCAACCGCCCGCGCGCCCGGAAGCGCCGGAGCGTCGCCCTTGACTGGCATCGCTGTAACCCCTCTGATCCTCTATCTGCACCGCGTCAGCGGCGGCGGCTCTTCCGGTCGTCCTTCTCGTGACCCTTGAACGTGCGGGTCAGCGCGAACTCGCCGAGCTTGTGCCCGACCATCGCCTCGGTGACGAACACCGGGACGTGCTTGCGGCCGTCGTGCACGGCGATCGTGTGCCCGAGCATCTCGGGGATGATCGTGGAACGGCGCGACCAGGTCTTGATGACGTTCTTGGAGCCCTTGTCGTTCTGCGTCTCCACCTTCTTGATCAGGTGGTCGTCGACGAACGGGCCCTTCTTCAGGCTGCGTGGCATCTGCGGTTAACCCCGCTTCCGGTTGGCGTAACGACGGCGGACGATCAGCTTGTCGCTCGGCTGACCCTTGCGGCGGGTGCGGCCCTCGGGCTTGCCCCACGGGTTGACCGGGTGACGACCACCGGACGTCTTGCCCTCACCACCACCGTGCGGGTGGTCGATCGGGTTCATCGCGACACCACGAACGGTCGGGCGCTTGCCCTTCCAGCGCATGCGGCCGGCCTTGCCCCAGTTGATGTTCGACTGGTCGGCGTTGCCGATCTCGCCGACGGTCGCGCGGCAGCGCACGTCGACCCGGCGGATCTCGCCCGAGGGCATCCGCAGCGTCGCGTACTGGCCCTCACGGCCGAGCAGCTGGATGCCGACGCCGGCCGAGCGGGCCAGCTTGGCGCCACCGCCCGGGCGCAGCTCCACGCCGTGCACCTGGGTGCCGACGGGGATGTTGCGCAGCGGCAGGTTGTTGCCGGGCTTGATGTCGGCACCGGGGCCGGACTCGACCGCGTCGCCCTGCTTCAGGTCCTTCGGCGCGATGATGTAGCGCTTCTCGCCGTCGGCGTAGTGCAGCAGCGCGATGCGCGCGGTGCGGTTCGGGTCGTACTCGATGTGCGCGACCTTGGCCGGCACGCCGTCCTTGTCGACCCGCTTGAAGTCGATGATCCGGTACTGCCGCTTGTGGCCGCCGCCCTGGTGCCGGGTGGTGATCCGGCCGTGAGCGTTGCGCCCGCCCTTCTTCGGCAGCGGGGCCAGCAGCGACTTCTCCGGCGTCGACCGGGTGATCTCAGCGAAGTCGGCGACGCTGGAGCCTCGCCGGCCCGGCGTCGTCGGCTTGTACTTACGGATAGCCATTGTCTATACCCCTCAGCTGACCGGGCCGCCGAAGGCCTCGATACGGTCGCCCTCGGCCAGCTTCACCATCGCGCGCTTGGTGTCCTTGCGCTTGCCCCAACCGGAACGGGTGCGCTTGCGCTTGCCCTCCCGGTTGAGGGTGTTGACGGTCAGCACGCGGACGTTGAAGATCTGCTGAATCGCGATCTTGATCTGCGTCTTGTTGGCGCCGGTGGCCACCTCGAACGTGTACCAGTTGCGGTTCAGCTCGCTGTAGCTCTTCTCCGAGACGATCGGCGCGACGATGATGTCGCGCGGATCCGCGATGGTCGCCATCAGTTCTCCTCCTGCGCGGCCTCGGCCGGCACACCCAGGAACTCGTCCAGGGCGTCCTTGGTGAAGACCACGTCGTCGGCGACCAGCACGTCGTAGGTGTTGAGCTGGCCGGCCTCGATCAGGTGCACCCGCGGCTCGTTGCGCAGCGAGAGCCAGTTGTTCTCGTCGGCCTCGGTCAGCACCACGAGCACCCGCTTGGCGGTGGTCACCCTGGCCAGCGTGGCCAGTGCGGCCTTCGTCGACTTGGTGTCGCCGTTGACGAAGCTCTCGACCACGTGCAGGTGACCGTCGCGGGCCCGGTCGGAGAGGGCGCCACGCAGGGCGGCGGCCTTCATCTTCTTGGGCGTCCGCTGGCTGTAGTCACGCGGGACCGGGCCGTGCACCACGCCACCGCCGGTGAACTGCGGTGCGCGCAGCGAGCCCTGCCGGGCGCGGCCGGTGCCCTTCTGCTTGTAGGGCTTCTTGCCGCCACCGCGAACCTCGCCGCGGGTCTTGGCCTTGTGCGTGCCCTGGCGCGCGGCGGCCAGCTGGGCCACCACGACCTGGTGCATCAACGGCATGTTGGCCTGCACGTCGAAGATGTCGGCGGGCAGCTCGACCGAGCCGCTCTTGCCACCGTCGACGGCGATCACGTCGACCGAGGTCATCACGCACCACCCTTCGTGGCCAGCGTCTTGGCCGCGGAGCGGACCAGGATCAGCGCGCCCTTGGGGCCCGGGATGGCGCCCTTCACGAGCAGCAGGTTGTTCTCGGCGTCGACCGCCTGGACCGTCAGGTTCTGCACGGTGTAGCGGCGACCGCCCATGCGACCGGCCATCCGGACGCCCTTGAAGACGCGACCCGGGGTCGCGCAGGCGCCGATGGAACCGGGCGAGCGGTGCTTGCGCTCGACACCGTGGCTGGCGCGCAGGCCGTGGAAGCCGTGGCGCTTCATGACGCCGGCGAAGCCCTTGCCCTTGGTGCGGCCGGTCACGTCGATCGTCGCGCCGGGCGCGAACGCGTCGACGGTGACCTCCTGGCCGGGCTCGTAGTCACTGGCGTCGGTCGTGCGCAGCTCGACGATGTGCCGTCGCGGCGCGACGCCGGCCTTCGCGTAGTGACCGGCCTTCGGCTTGTTGGCCTTGCGCGGGTCGATCGCGCCGTAGGCGAGCTGCACGGCCGAGTAGCCGTCCTTGTCACCGGTGCGGACCTGGGTCACGACGCAGGGGCCGGCCTGGACCACGGTGACCGGGACGACGCGGTTGTTGTCCCAGACCTGGGTCATGCCGAGCTTGGCGCCCAGGATGCCCTTCACTTGCCTGTCCATGAGTTCGCAGTCCCTACAGCTTGATCTCGATGTCGACACCGGCCGGCAGGTCGAGGCGCATCAGCGAGTCGACCGTCTTCGGCGTCGGGTCGATGATGTCGATCAGCCGCTTGTGCGTGCGCATCTCGAAGTGCTCGCGCGAGTCCTTGTATTTGTGCGGCGAGCGGATGACGCAGAAACGGTTGATCTCCGTGGGCAGCGGCACCGGGCCCGCGACCTGCGCCCCGGTGCGGGTCACCGTCTCGACGATCTTGCGCGCCGACGAGTCGACGACCTCGTGGTCGTAGGCCTTGAGCCGGATGCGGATCTTCTGTCCCGCCATGGTGGCTTCTGTTCCTTCTCTCGATGCCGCTCTTGTCGTGGGTTTGACCCCACTCCTCCGACCCCCGCGGTCGGGCGTGTCGCGCCCTGTGGCCAGGCTCCGCCGCAAAGCGGCGGTGTCCTTCGGGGGCCGAGCGCCTCTAACGAGGCGCCACGCGCGAGGGTGGCTGTCAACCCAGGGGCGACAGCCACCCGTCGCGTACGCAACCTGACTAGTATGCCGGATCGACTCCGGCAGGTCTAATCGGGGGTTACCTGTTTACTTGATGATCTTCGTGACGCGACCGGCGCCGACCGTGCGGCCACCCTCACGGATCGCGAACTTGAGGTTCTCGTCCATGGCGATGGGCTGGATCAGCTTGACGGTCATCGTCGTGTTGTCGCCCGGCATGACCATCTCGGTGCCCTCAGGCAGCGTGACGACGCCGGTGACGTCCGTGGTCCGGAAGTAGAACTGCGGACGGTAGTTCTGGAAGAACGGGGTGTGCCGGCCGCCCTCCTCCTTGGAGAGGATGTAGACGGTCGCCTCGAACTCCGTGTGCGGGGTCGAGGTGCCCGGCTTGACGACGACCATGCCGCGCTCGACGTCCTCGCGCTTGATGCCGCGCAGCAGCAGACCGACGTTCTCGCCCGCACGGGCCTCGTCGAGCAGCTTGCGGAACATCTCGATGCCGGTGCAGACCGTCTTCATCGACTTCTCCTTGATGCCGACGATCTCCACCTCCTCGTTCGGCTTGAGGATGCCGCGCTCGGCGCGGCCGGTCACGACGGTGCCACGACCGGTGATCGTGAAGACGTCCTCGATGGGCATGAGGAACGGCTTCTCGGTCTCGCGCTCGGGCTGCGGGATCGCGGTGTCGACCGCGTTCATCAGCTCCATGAGCTTGTCGGTCCACTCGGGGTCACCCTCGAGGGCCTTGAGCGCCGAGACGCGCACGACCGGCAGGTCGTCGCCCGGGTACTCCTGAGCCGAGAGCAGCTCGCGGACCTCGAGCTCGACCAGCTCGAGCAGCTCCTCGTCGTCGACCATGTCGCTCTTGTTGAGCGCCACGACGATGTAAGGAACGCCGACCTGGCGAGCCAGCAGCACGTGCTCGCGGGTCTGCGGCATCGGGCCGTCGGTCGCCGCGACCACCAGGATCGCGCCGTCCATCTGCGCGGCACCGGTGATCATGTTCTTGATGTAGTCGGCGTGACCGGGGCAGTCGACGTGCGCGTAGTGCCGCGCCTCGGTCTGGTACTCGACGTGCGCGATCGAGATCGTGATACCGCGGGCCTTCTCCTCCGGCGCCTTGTCGATCTCGTCGAACGGCGTGTAGGGGTTCACGTCCGGGTACCGGTCGTGCAGGACCTTGGTGATGGCCGCGGTCAGCGTCGTCTTCCCGTGGTCGATGTGACCAATGGTGCCGATGTTGACGTGCGGCTTAGTCCGCTCGAACTTCGCCTTCGCCACTGGTGTCCTCCTCAAGGACTTCTTGTTCCGTGCGTCCCCGGCACCCTATGGCACCGACGACAGTGTCTACTTTGTGGGTGCTGGGACGATGAAGTCCCAGCACCCTCACACAGCTATTCGCCAGTTGCCTTGGCGATGATCTCCTTCGCGACGTTCTGCGGAACCTCGGCGTAGGAGTCGAACTGCATGCTGTAGCTAGCCCGGCCCTGGGTCTTCGACCGCAGGTCACCGACGTAGCCGAACATCTCCGACAGCGGCACCAGGGCCCGGACGACGCGAGCGCCGGAGCGCTCCTCCATCGCCTGGATGATGCCGCGGCGGGAGTTCAGGTCGCCGATCACGTCGCCCATGTTCTCCTCGGGCGTCGTGACCTCGACGGACATCATCGGCTCGAGCAGTGCCGGGTCGGCCTTGCGGGCCGCCTCCTTCAGCACCATCGAGCCGGCGATCTTGAACGCCATCTCGGACGAGTCGACCTCGTGGTACTGACCGTCGAGCAGGGTCAGCTTGAGGCCCACCAGCGGGTAGCCGGCGAGGATGCCGTACTGCATGGCGTCCTGCGCGCCCGCGTCCACGGAAGGGATGAACTCCTTCGGGATGCGGCCACCGCTGACGGCGTTCGCGAACTCGTACGTGGGCGAGTCGTTGTCGAGCGGCAGCGGCTCGAGGCTGACGATCACCCGGGCGTACTGGCCGGAGCCGCCCGTCTGCTTCTTGTGGGTGTATTCGATCTTCTCCACCTTGCGGCGGATGGTCTCGCGGTAGGCCACCTGCGGCTTGCCGACGTTGGCCTCGACGTTGAACTCACGCCGCATCCGGTCGACCAGGATGTCGAGGTGGAGCTCGCCCATGCCGGAGATGACCGTCTGCCCGGTCTCCTCGTCGTTGCGAACCCGGAAGGTCGGATCCTCCTCGGCGAGGCGCTGGATCGCGGTGCCCAGCTTCTCCTGGTCGGACTTGGTCTTCGGCTCGATCGCGACCGAGATGACCGGCTCCGGGAACGTCATCGACTCCAGGATGACCGGGCTGGCCGGGTCCGACAGCGTGTCGCCGGTGGTGGTCTGCTTGAGACCCTGCACGGCGATGATGTCACCAGCCTGCGCCGTCCCGCGCTCTTCGCGCTTGTTGGCGTGCATCTGGTAGATCTTGCCGATCCGCTCCTTGCGGTCCTTGGTCGAGTTGATGACCGGTGAACCGGAGTCGATCGTGCCGGAGTAGACCCGCACGTAGGTGAGCTTGCCCAGGTGCTTGTCCGTCTGGATCTTGAACGCGAGCGCCGAGAACGGCTCCGAGTTCGACGGCTTGCGCTGGAGCGGGGTCTCACCGTCGGTGGCGACGCCCTCGACCGCCGGGATGTCCAGCGGCGACGGCAGGTAGTCGACGACCGCGTCGAGCATGGGCTGCACGCCCTTGTTCTTGAAGGCCGAACCGGTGAGCACCGGGTTGGCCTTGCCCGCGATCGTGGCGCGGCGGATGCCGGCCTTGATGTCCTCGACGGTGAGCTCCTCACCCTCGAGGTACTTCTCGGTGATGGTGTCGTCGACGTCGGCGAGGGTCTCGATCAGCTTCTCGCGCCACTCGGCGGCCTGGTCGGCGAGGTCGGCCGGGATCTCCTCGACCGCGTAGTCCTCACCCTTCTGGGTCTCGCCGCGCCAGGTCAGCGCGCGCATCCCGATCAGGTCGACGACGCCGATGAAGTCGGACTCGTTGCCGATCGGGATCTGCAGCACCAGCGGGGTCGCGTTGAGCCGGTCGATCATCATCTGCACGCAGCGGAAGAAGTCGGCACCGGTGCGGTCGAGCTTGTTGACGAAGCACATCCGCGGAACGTTGTACTTGTCGGCCTGCCGCCAGACGTTCTCGGTCTGGGGCTCCACGCCGGCGACGCCGTCGTAGACGGCCACCGCGCCGTCGAGGACCCGCAGCGACCGCTCGACCTCGACCGTGAAGTCGACGTGGCCGGGCGTGTCGATGATCTGGATCGTGTGATCCTTCCACTCGCACTTGGTGGCGGCGGAAGTGATCGTGATGCCCCGCTCCTGCTCCTGCTCCATCCAGTCCATGACGGCAGCGCCCTCGTGGACCTCACCGATCTTGTACGTGATGCCGGTGTAGAACAGGATCCGCTCGGTGGTCGTGGTCTTACCAGCGTCGATGTGCGCCATGATGCCAATGTTGCGAACCCTGGCGAGCGCGTCTGCGGCGGCCACTTCAATCCCTCTTCGTCGTCGTTCGGTGGGTGGTTACCACCGGTAGTGGGCGAAGGCCTTGTTGGACTCCGCCATCTTGTGCGTGTCCTCGCGTCGCTTCACCGCGGCACCGAGGCCGTTGCTGGCGTCGAGCAGCTCGTTCATGAGGCGCTCGACCATGGTCTTCTCCCGGCGGGCCTTCGAGTACTGCACCAGCCAGCGCAGACCGAGCGTGGTCTGGCGGGGCGCGCGCACCTCGATCGGCACCTGGTAGGTGGCGCCACCGACACGGCGGCTCTTCACCTCGATGGCCGGCTTCACGTTGTCCATCGCCCGCTTGAGGATGACGACGGGGTCGGTGCCGCCGCTCTTCTCACGAGCGCCCTCGAGCGCGCCGTACACGATGCGCTCGGCGAGCTGCCGCTTGCCGCGCAGCAGGATCTTGTTGACCAGCTGGGTCACCAGCGGGGAGTTGTACACCGGGTCCGCGACGAGCGGACGGCGGGGAGCAGGTCCCTTACGCGGCATGTCAGCTCTTCTCCTTCTTGGCGCCGTAGCGGCTGCGGGCCTGCTTGCGGTTGCGGACACCCTGGGTGTCGAGCGAGCCACGCACGATCTTGTAACGCACGCCGGGAAGGTCCTTCACCCGGCCGCCACGCACGAGCACGATCGAGTGCTCCTGCAGGTTGTGGCCGACACCGGGGATGTAGGCGGTCACCTCGATCTGGCTGCTGAGCTTGACGCGGGCGACCTTGCGCAGCGCCGAGTTCGGCTTCTTCGGGGTGGTGGTGTACACGCGGGTGCACACGCCGCGCCGCTGAGGGCTGCCCTTCAGCGCCGGGGTCTTCGTCTTGCTCGTCTTCGCCTGCCGGCCCTTGCGGACCAGCTGCTGAATGGTTGGCACCGGGTTTTCCGCTCCCTTCGGCCGCTTCCTCGCGGCCGCGCCTGTCGCCTCAACCGCCCGGGTGGACGGTTCTCCAACACTCCGACCGGGCCAGGTGCTCCCGGTACCCGCGGTCGGGCGTGTCGGCCTTTCCACGGTCCCCGTGCGCGCTGACGCGAGCCCGGGATTTCTGCCATTGTTCGTGCTCACGCACTCGGCGGCTGGTCGCTGCCTGGCCAGAACGGTGCGCGCACGCACGGATTGCCCGGGCGAGCCCGGGCACGAAAGGAAAGAGTACCCATCGCGAGCGCGCAGGTCAAAACCCCTGTGACACCCGCGGTTGGTCCCTATCTCCGTCAATTGTAGCGACTGTCCCGGCGCACTGCCGAGCCAGGCACTTTGCCCGGAAGGCCCGCTTACACGGCGAGTTGGAGCGCGAGCGCGGCGAAGAACGCGATCAAGGCGATGACCAGCCCGACGATGCCGCACACCACGCCCGCGGTGGCCAGCCCCTTGCCCTGGAACCGCATCGAAGCGGCCGGCCCGACCTGCCGGATCTGCCGCCGCGCGAGCACACCGAGGGCCACTCCCGCCACACCCGCGGCCAGCGCCAACACGGCGAACGCCCCGGCCGCCCAGGCACCCCAGCCGCTCTCCGCGCCGACCAGCCCGAAGCAGAGCACGACCAGGGAGACGACGATCGAGGCGATGCCGGAGATCAGCCCGCCGATGGCCAGACCGGAGGTCGCCGGCGGCACCTCGAGATGCACGATGCCGAACGCCGTGCCGGCGACCGGATCGACCCGCCGGGCCCGTTGCTGACCGTCCGACGGAGGCGGCGGCACGGAAAGGGGTCTCGGTTGATTCACCGGGTACGAGGGTCCGCCCTGCTGCGCCACGCACACGAGCATGCCATGCCCAGTCACCCACCCCGGCACAGAGTTCGCCGAGGTTTCACACGGCGGTCAGTCGACCCCGGGCCCGAAGTCCTGCACACCGCCCGGATTGGTCGAGCCGAGGATGCCGATGACCGTGAGGATCACGATGGTGGCG
The DNA here is from genome assembly GCF_016862515.1 of Asanoa iriomotensis. Classification (GTDB taxonomy): domain Bacteria; phylum Actinomycetota; class Actinomycetes; order Mycobacteriales; family Micromonosporaceae; genus Asanoa; species Asanoa iriomotensis. The sequence continues at coordinate 54,584 of NZ_BONC01000002.1, read as the reverse complement.
ATCGCGAGCATGATCCCGATCCAGGCCATCCGCTCGCCGCGGTGCAACCAGACGCTGCCGGTCAGATAACCCCGCGAGGCGTACGCCTCCCGCCGCGCCTGCCGGGCGAGCAGCAAGGCGACGGTGGCGGGCACGATCCCACCGACGAACACTCCGGTAACGGCGGCAAGGAGCCCGAGCCCGAAGACGGCGCCGGCCTTGGTGGCCCGCACCGGATCAGGATCAAGCGGATGCCGCAGCGCCTCCGTGGGTTGCACGCTCCCGACCCTATCCGCCCATCATGACCGTGTGACCGAATGGCTCCCGGTACGCACGGGCAAATCCGGCGCCCAGGTCTGGCGCAGCACCGACGCCTACCGCAAACACGGCGACCCGACCGAGATCGCCGCCGAAGCGGCCCGCCTGACCTGGCTCGCCGCCCAGGGCTTCCCCTGCCCGGAAGTCCTGGACCACGAACCGGGCCGCCTGACCACCCGCGCCCTGCCCGGCCACCCGGCCCCGGCGGGCTCCCCCGCCGTGGCCGCGGCCATCGGCGAGCTGCTCCGCACCCTCCATGACCTCCCGCCGGCGACCTGTCCGTTCGACCACCGCCTAGCGATCACGGTCGCGCACGCGGAGGCGAACGCCCGGGCCGAGCGGATCGAGCTCACCGACCTCGACGCCGGCCGGACGGGCTGGTCGGCGGCTCAACTGCTCGCCGAACTCCACGCCACCCGCCCACAGGCACCGGAGGACCTGGTCGTCGGCCACGGCGACCCATGCCTACCGAACATCCTCTTCGACGACCAACTCAGACCAACAGGCGTCGTCGACGTCTCCCGCCTGGGGATAGCGGACCGCCACAACGACCTGGCCATCGCCACAAGAAGCAAGACCACCGACGCCGAACCCCTCCTGAGGGCCTACGGCCTCCCCCACCCGGACCCAGCGAAGATCGCCTTCTACCGCCTACTGGACGAGTTCTTCTGACCAACAAACCGCACGATCTCGTCCAGCCCGGGGTCATAGCCATCGCTGGTATCCACGCGGATCTCCGGAACACCCAACACAACCCGCTCGAACGCCCGCACCACCCACTGCGCGTCGGCATGCGCCGGGCGCGTACGCCCGCCGACCCGCTGCTCGATCACCTCGTCAGCGGCGTAACACTGCACGACCTTCACGTCGGCCAGCGGCAACAGCGGCCGAAGCCCCTGCCGCCAAAGCCGATCCTGAAAAGCAGCCTCGGCAACCGTGGTGACACCCGCTGCCAGCAAGAGCCGCAGAGCGCCGAAGAACGTCTCGTAGGCACGCCAAGCGACGTCGTCAGACAACTCAGGCACATAGTGGGCGTCCCCGTGGACCATGCCTTCCTTGATCTCATCGCGACAGATCGCGGGACACCCGACCGCCGAAGCCAGCGCATGCGCCAACGTGGTCTTCCCGCTCCCAGGCGGCCCACTGACCACGACGAGCAAAGGCAATCTGGACACCACCCGGCTATAGCGTCCGATCAGGACCGACTCCAACGGAGGCCAACGTGCCAGCATCAGTGCTCTTCATGTCCGTCTCGGTGGACGGCTACATAGCGGACCCGAACGACACCCTCGGCGGCGAGGACGGCAACCGCCTCCACCACTGGGGCCTGCACCCGGACGGCGAAACCTTCCGCACGGACGGCACAGCGGGCCAACTACTGGCCGAATACAACGAGACCGGCGCCGTGGTAGCCGGACGACGCACGGTCGAAATCGTCGACCACTGGGGCGGCACCCACCACGGCATGCCCATCTTCGTCCCCACCCACCGCCCACCAGGCAAAACTGCCGCCAACTACCCCCAGGTCACCTACGTCCAAGACGGCATAGAAAGCGCCATGACCCAAGCCAAGGCGGCGGCCGGCGACAGAAACGTGCTGGTGCACGGCGCCTACACAGCCCAACGAGCGCTGGAGGCCGGAGTACTGGACGAGATCCAGTTACACCTGATCCCGGTACTGCTAGGCCAGGGCCGCCGCCTCTTCGACGTACTCCCAAGGGAGATCGAGTTGGAAATCGCCCGTGTAACCAACACCCCGGAAGCAACCCACATCCGCTACCGCGTGAAGCGATAGCAACCCACAGCGGCGCCCAGCCAATGGACTGTGACCCACGGCCAAACAAGGAAGGGCGCCCTCCCAAACAGGGAGAGCGCCCGATCCTTGGCAAGGACGACGACTACCGGTAGGACCCGAAGTCGAAGTCGTCGAGCGGAACGGCCTGGCCGCCGGCCGGGCCGAACCCGTAGTCGGTCTCGGGGTACCCGGTCATCGAGTACACCTTGGCCTTCGCCTCCTCGGTCGGCTCGACCCGGACGTTGCGGTACTTGCTGATGCCCGTACCCGCCGGGATGAGCTTGCCGATGATCACGTTCTCCTTCAGGCCGATCAGCGAGTCGCTGCGGGCGTGGATCGCCGCGTCCGTCAGCACCCGGGTGGTCTCCTGGAAGGAGGCCGCCGACAGCCACGAGTCCGTGGCCAGCGAGGCCTTGGTGATGCCCATCAGCACCGGACGACCCGCCGCGGGCTCGCCGCCCTCGGACACGAGCCGGCGGTTCTCCGACTCGAACAGTGCCCGGTCGACCAGCACACCCGGCAGGAACTCGGTCGAGCCGGAGTCGATCACGGTCACCCGCTTGAGCATCTGGCGGATGATGATCTCGATGTGCTTGTCGTGGATGAGCACGCCCTGCGAGCGGTAGACCTCCTGGACCTCGTGGGTCAGGTGGACCTGGACCGCGCGCGGACCGAGGATGCGCAGCAGCTCGTGCGGGTCGATGGTGCCCTCGGTGAGCTTCTCGCCCACCTCGACGTGGGCACCGTCGGCCGCCCGGAGCTTGACGCGGCGGGACACCTTGTCGTGGACGATCTCGTCGCTGCCGTCGTCCGGCACGATGATGATCTTCCGCGAGCGCTCGCCGTCCTCGATCCGGATGCGGCCCGGAGACTCCGCGATCGGCGCCTTGCCCTTGGGGACACGGGCCTCGAAGATCTCCTGGACACGCGGCAGACCCTGGGTGATGTCCTCACCCGCGACGCCACCGGTGTGGAAGGTACGCATCGTCAGCTGCGTGCCAGGCTCACCGATCGACTGGGCGGCGATGATGCCGACCGCCTCGCCGACGTCCACGGTCTTGCCGGTCGGCAGCGAACGGCCGTAGCAGGCCGCGCAGACGCCCAGCTTGGACTCGCAGGTCAGCACGCTGCGCACCCGCACGGTGTCGACACCGGCGGCCACGAGCTTGTCGACCAGGATCGAGTTGAGGTCGGCGCCCCGCTCGACCACGAGCGAGCCGTCGGCACCCTTGATGTCGTCGGCCAGCGTCCGGGCGTGCACACCGGTCTCGGCGTGCTCGTGGACGATCAGCTTGCCGTCGGGGGTCGTGGTGCCGACCTGCATGGTGATCGCCCGGTCGGTGCCGCAGTCCTCCTCACGGATGATCACGTCCTGCGAGACGTCGACCAGACGACGGGTCAGGTAACCCGAGTCGGCGGTACGCAGCGCGGTGTCGGCCAGACCCTTGCGGGCACCGTGCGTGGAGATGAAGTACTCCAGCACGGACAGACCCTCCCGGTACGAGGCCTTGATCGGCCGCGGGATGATCTCGCCCTTCGGGTTGGCCACCAGACCACGGATCGCGGCGATCTGGCGGAGCTGGAGGAGGTTACCGCGAGCACCCGAGTTGATCATCTTCCACAGCGGGTTCTCCTGCGGGAGGGCCGTCTCCATCTCCTTGGCGACCTCGTTGGTCGCCTTGGTCCAGATCTCGATCAGCTCGCCACGCCGCTCCTCCGCGGTCATCAGACCACGCTGGTACTGCTTGTCGATCTGCTCGGCCTCGCGCTCGTAACGCTCCAGGATCTCCCACTTGCGCGGGGGCTGGATGACGTCCTCCATGCCGATCGTCACGCCGGACCAGGTGGCCCAGTGGAAACCGGCCTCCTTGAGCCCGTCGAGGGTCGCGGCCAGCGCCACCTTCGGGAACCGCTCGGCGAGGTCGTTGACGATCGCCGAGAGCTGGCCCCGCCGGATCTCGTAGTTCACGAACCGGTAGCCCGGAGGCAGGGTCTCGTTGAACAGGATCCGGCCCAGGGTGGTGTCGACGGTCAGCTGGTCGCCGGCCGTCCACTCCTCCGGGACCTCCCACTTGGGCTGGCCCGCGCCGTTGTCGACCTCGACAACGTTCTGGAGCCGGACCTTGATGGGCGCCTGCAGGTGCAGCTCGCCGTTGTCGAACGCCATCCGCGCCTCGGCGTCCGAGCTGAACGCCCGGCCCGCGCCCTTCTCCTCCGGGGAGAAGTGGGTGAGGTGGTAGAGGCCGATGACCATGTCCTGGGTGGGCATGGTGACGGGCTTGCCGTCGGCCGGCTTGAGGATGTTGTTCGACGACAGCATCAGGATCCGCGCCTCGGCCTGCGCCTCGGCGGACAGCGGCACGTGCACCGCCATCTGGTCACCGTCGAAGTCGGCGTTGAAGGCGGTGCAGACCAGCGGGTGGATCTGGATCGCCTTGCCCTCGACCAGCTGCGGCTCGAAGGCCTGGATGCCGAGGCGGTGCAGCGTCGGCGCGCGGTTGAGCAGCACCGGGTGCTCGCCGATGACCTCTTCGAGCACGTCCCACACGACCGGGCGCTGACGCTCGACCATCCGCTTGGCGGACTTGATGTTCTGTGCGTGGTTGAGGTCGACGAGCCGCTTCATCACGAACGGCTTGAACAGCTCGAGCGCCATCTGCTTGGGCAGGCCGCACTGGTGGAGCTTGAGCTGCGGGCCGACGACGATGACCGAACGGCCGGAGTAGTCGACGCGCTTGCCGAGCAGGTTCTGCCGGAACCGGCCCTGCTTGCCCTTGAGCATGTCGGACAGCGACTTCAGCGGGCGGTTGCCAGGGCCGGTGACCGGCCGGCCGCGGCGGCCGTTGTCGAACAGCGCGTCGACGGCCTCCTGCAGCATCCGCTTCTCGTTGTTGACGATGATCTCGGGCGCGCCCAGGTCGATCAGGCGCTTGAGCCGGTTGTTCCGGTTGATCACCCGGCGGTACAGGTCGTTCAGGTCGCTGGTGGCGAACCGGCCACCGTCGAGCTGGACCATCGGCCGCAGGTCCGGCGGGATCACCGGAACGCAGTCGAGCACCATGCCGAGCGGCGAGTTGCGGGTGTTGAGGAACGCCGCGACGACCTTGAGCCGCTTGAGCGCACGGATCTTCCGCTGGCCCTTGCCGGTGCGGATGATCTCGCGCAGCAGGTCGGCCTCGGCGTCGAGGTCCATGTTCTCCAGCAGGGCCTTGATCGCCTCGGCACCCATGCCGCCGGTGAAGTACTCACCGAACCGGTCGCGCAGCTCGCGGTAGAGCAGCTCGTCGGTGACCAGCTGCTTCGAGTCCAGCTTGCGGAAGGTGTCGAGCACCTCGTCGAGGCGGTCGATCTCGCGCTGCGCCCGGTCGCGGATCTGGCGCATCTCGCGCTCTCCGCCCTCCTTGACCTTGCGGCGCACGTCGGCCTTGGCACCCTCGGCCTCGAGCTCGGCCAGGTCGGCCTCGAGCTTGGCGGCGCGACCCTCGACCGCGGAGTCACGGCTGTTCTCGGACTGCCGCTTCTCGGCGAGGATCTCGTTCTCGATGGTGGACAGGTCGCGGTGACGGGCCTCGGTGTCCACGCTGGTGACAACGTAGGACGCGAAGTAGATGATCTTCTCGAGGTCCTTGGGCGCGAGGTCGAGCAGGTAGCCGAGGCGGCTCGGCACGCCCTTGAAGTACCAGATGTGCGTCACGGACGCGGCCAGCTCGATGTGACCCATCCGCTCACGCCGGACCTTGGACCGGGTCACCTCGACGCCGCAGCGCTCACAGATGATGCCCTTGAACCGGACGCGCTTGTACTTACCGCAGTAGCACTCCCAGTCCCGCTGGGGACCAAAGATCTTCTCGCAGAAGAGCCCGTCCTTTTCCGGCTTCAGGGTGCGGTAGTTGATCGTCTCGGGCTTCTTGACCTCGCCGTGCGACCACTGACGGATGTCGTCAGCCGTGGCAAGGCCAATGCGCAGCTCGTCGAAGAAGTTGACGTCGAGCAATTTATGTCCCTCGAGTCTGTCGTTGCTCTTTACCTACCGGGCGGGGCAGCCGGGGCTCCTGGTCGGGAGCCCCGGCCACTACTCACACTTCCTCGACGCTGCTCGGCTCACGCCGGGACAGGTCGATGCCGAGTTCCTCCGCGGCGCGGAACACCTCGTCGTCGGTCTCGCGCATCTCGAGAGCGACGCCGTCGCTGGAGAGCACCTCGACGTTGAGGCACAGCGACTGCAGCTCCTTGAGCAGCACCTTGAACGACTCCGGGATGCCCGGCTCCGGAATGTTCTCGCCCTTGACGATCGCCTCGTAGACCTTCACCCGGCCCAGGACGTCGTCGGACTTGATCGTGAGCAGCTCCTGCAACGCGTACGCCGCGCCGTAGGCCTGCATCGCCCAGCACTCCATCTCGCCGAACCGCTGGCCACCGAACTGCGCCTTACCACCCAGCGGCTGCTGCGTGATCATCGAGTACGGGCCGGTCGACCGAGCGTGGATCTTGTCGTCGACCAGGTGGTTCAGCTTCAGGATGTAGATGTAACCGACCGCGATCGGGTCGGGCAGCGGCTCGCCGGAACGACCGTCGAACAGCTGCGCCTTGCCGGATCCGCCGACCAACTGCACCCCGTCACGGTTCGGCAGGGTGCTGCTGAGCAGGCCGGTGATCTCCTCTTCCTTGGCACCGTCGAAGACCGGCGTGGCCACGTTGGTGTCCGGCACGGACTCGCCGGCACCGATGGACTTCAGCGCGGTCTTCCACTTGGCGTCGTCGCCATCGATCTTCCAACCGGTCTTGGCGACCCAACCGAGGTGGGTCTCCAGGACCTGGCCGATGTTCATCCGGCTCGGCACACCGAGCGGGTTGAGCACGATGTCGACCGGGGTGCCGTCCTCGAGGAACGGCATGTCCTCGACCGGCAGGATCTTGGAGATGACGCCCTTGTTGCCGTGGCGGCCGGCGAGCTTGTCGCCGTCCTGGATCTTGCGCTTCTGTGCCACGTAGACGCGGACCAGCTCGTTGACGCCCGGGGGCAGCTCGTCGCCGTCCTCGCGGGAGAAGGTCCGGACGCCGATGACCGTGCCGGTCTCGCCGTGCGGCACCTTCAGCGAGGTGTCCCGGACCTCGCGCGCCTTCTCACCGAAGATCGCGCGGAGCAGCCGCTCCTCCGGGGTCAGCTCGGTCTCGCCCTTGGGCGTGACCTTGCCGACCAGGATGTCGCCGGTGACGACCTCGGCGCCGATCCGGATGATCCCCCGCTCGTCGAGGTCGGCGAGCATCTCCTCGCTGACGTTCGGGATGTCGCGGGTGATCTCCTCCGGGCCCAGCTTGGTGTCGCGGGCGTCCACCTCGTGCTCCTCGATGTGGATCGAGGTGAGGGTGTCCTGCTGCACCAGCTTCTGGGACAGGATGATCGCGTCTTCGTAGTTGTGACCCTCCCAGGGCATGAACGCCACGAGCAGGTTGCGCCCGAGCGCCATCTCGCCCTCGTCGGTGCACGGACCGTCGGCGATGACCTGGCCAGCCTCGACCCGGTCGCCCTCGAAGACCACCGGCTTCTGGTTGACGCAGGAGCCGGAGTTGGACCGACGGAACTTGTGCAGCAGGTAGGTCCGGCGGTGGCCGTCGTCCTGGTGCACGGTCACGTAGTCGGCGCACAGGTCCTCGACCACGCCACCGACCTCGGCCACGACCACGTCGCCGGCGTCGACCGCGGCACGGTATTCCATGCCGGTGCCGACGAACGGGGACTCGGCCTTGACCAGCGGCACCGCCTGGCGCTGCATGTTGGCGCCCATCAGTGCCCGGTTGGCGTCGTCGTGCTCGAGGAACGGGATCATCGCGGTCGCGACCGAGACCATCTGCCGAGGCGAGACGTCCATGTAGTCGACCGCGGCGCCGGCCACGAAGTCGACCTCACCGCCCTTCCGGCGAACGAGGACGCGGTCCTCGGCGAAGGTCCCGTCGGCCTTGAGCACGGCGTTGGCCTGCGCCTTGACGAAGCGGTCCTCCTCGTCGGCGGTCAGGTAGTCGATCTGGTCGGTGACCCGGCCGTCCTCGACCTTGCGGTACGGCGTCTCGATGAAGCCGAACGGGTTGACCCGCCCGAACGTCGAGAGCGCACCGATCAGGCCGATGTTCGGGCCTTCCGGCGTCTCGATCGGGCACATCCGGCCGTAGTGGGACGGGTGCACGTCGCGGACCTCGAAGCCCGCCCGCTCACGGGAGAGACCACCCGGGCCGAGCGCGCTCAGCCGGCGCCGGTGGGTGAGACCCGCCAGCGGGTTGGTCTGGTCCATGAACTGCGAGAGCTGCGAGGTGCCGAAGAACTCCTTGATCGCCGCCACGACGGGGCGGATGTTGATCAGGGTCTGCGGCGTGATCGCCTCGACGTCCTGGGTGGTCATCCGCTCGCGGACGACGCGCTCCATGCGGGACAGGCCGACCCGAACCTGGTTCTGGATCAGCTCGCCAACCGTCCGCAGGCGCCGGTTGCCGAAGTGGTCGATGTCGTCGGCCTCGTAGCCCTCCTCACCGGCGTGCAGCCGGCAGAGGTATTCCACGGTGGCGACGATGTCGTCCTCGGTCAGCGTGCCCTTGTTGATCGGGACGTCGAGCTCGAGCTTCTTGTTGAACTTGTATCGACCGACCTTGGCGACGTCGTACCGCTTCGGGTTGAAGAAGAGGTTGTCGAGCAGGGTCTGCGCGTTCTCCCGCGTCGGCGGCTCACCCGGCCGCAGCTTGCGGTAGATGTCGAGGAGCGCCTCGTCCACACCGGCGATGTGGTCCTTCTCGAGCGTGGTCATCATGAGCTCGGACCAGCCGAACCGCTCACGGATCTGCTCGTTGCTCCAGCCGACCGCCTTGAGCAGGACGGTGACCGCCTGCCGACGCTTGCGGTCGATCCGGACGCCGACGGTGTCGCGCTTGTCGATGTCGAACTCGAGCCAGGCACCCCGGCTCGGGATGACCTTGACGCTGGACAGGTCGCGGTCGGAGGTCTTGTCCGGCTGCTTGTCGAAGTAGACGCCCGGCGACCGGACGAGCTGGCTCACCACGACCCGCTCGGTGCCGTTGATGATGAACGTGCCCTTGGGCGTCATCATCGGGAAGTCACCCATGAACACGGTCTGGCTCTTGATCTCGCCAGTCGTGTTGTTGGTGAACTCCGCGGTCACGAAGAGCGGCGCGCAGTAGGTGAGGTCCTTCTCCTTGCACTCCTCGATCGAGGCCTTGACCTCGTCGAAGCGGGGCGCGGAGAAGGAAAGGGACATGGTGCCAGAGAAGTCTTCAATCGGACTGATCTCATCGAGAATCTCTGCGAGACCCGAGCGGGCGTGCGGATCATCAGCCGACCGGCCCTGCCATGCCTCGTTGCCCACCAGCCAGTCAAAGGACTCGGTCTGGATGGCGAGGAGGTTGGGGACCTCGAGGTGTTCGGTGATCCGGCCGAAGGAAATTCGGCGGGGAGCGAAAGCGCTCGACGTACGACTGGTCTTCGCAGGGCGGGAAGCTGCCAAGATGCGTCCTTCCGAGGACCGGTGTTGCTGAACGGCCGTTGTTCGTGCAGTCCGACGGGCCCTACCCGCAAACGTCCAGTGGACATTACGGACAGGGTCATAGACGGAAGACACGGCAAACTAGCAGTGTAGCCGAACGGCTAACCGCTGTCCAGCCCACAGCGCAGGCGGTCGCGGAGCGTGTCTTCGGGGCGCCCAAACGGGCACCAACCGGGACGCTCAGAACGCGTCTTCTGCACCTCTGGCCGGATATGGGGCACATACCCAACCGGTGGCCGTTGCAAGCGCGGAAGGTCTTGCTGATGTCAGCGTGCCTGTCAGCACACTCCGCGTCAAGGGTTCTGACGCGGGTCGGACCAGGTCTTTGAACTTGATCCGCTATGAGCGTACGCCGACGGGCGGCGATCCGGGACCTTGGTCCGGGAAATCGCCGCCCGTCGACACGTGCGGGACTTACTTGAGGGTGACCTTGGCGCCCTCGGCCTCGAGCTTGGCCTTGGCCTTCTCCGCGGTCTCCTTGTTGACCTTCTCGACGACGGCCTTCGGCGCCGCCTCGACCAGGTCCTTGGCCTCCTTGAGGCCCAGGCCGGTCAGCTCGCGCACGACCTTGATGACCTGGATCTTCTTGCCACCGTCGGCGTCGAGGATGACGTCGAACTCGTCCTGCTCCACGACCTCCTCGGCGGGGGCGCCGCCGGCGGCCGGGCCCGCGGCGACCGCGACGGGCGCGGCGGCCTTGACGTCGAAGGTCTCCTCGAACTGCTTCACGAACTCGGAGAGCTCGATCAGCGTCATCTCCTTGAACGCGTCGAGCAGCTCGTCGGTGCTGAGCTTCGCCATGTTTCCTAACCTCTTTTGGTAGATCGTTGGTCTGTGGTGCGCTCAGGCCGCGTCGGCGGCCGGGGCGCCTTCCTGCTCGCGCTTGTCCTGCAGAGCGGCGACCGTGCGGACGGTCTTCGACAGCGGCGCCTGGAACAGGGCCGCGGCCTTGGCCAGGTTGGCCTTCATGCCGCCGGCCAGCTTGGCCAGCAGCACCTCGCGGGACTCGAGGTCGGCCAGGCGGTTGACCTCAGCGGCCGTGATCGCCTTGCCCTCGAAAACGCCGCCCTTGATGACGAGAAGCGGGTTGGCCTTCGCGAACTCGCGCAGGCTCTTCGCCGCTTCCACGACGTCGCCGGAGACGAAGGTGAGCGCGGTAGGACCGGTGAACAGCTGCTCGAGGCCGTCGATGCCCGCCTCCGACGCTGCCCGCTTGGCCAGCGTGTTCTTGGCGACCGAGTAGGTGACCTCCGTGCCGAGCGAGCGCCGCAGCTGGGTCATCTGCGAGACCGTCAGACCGCGGTACTCGGTCAGCACGGTGGCGCCTGAGCTGCGGAACTGCTCGGTGAGCTCGGCGACGGCGGTGGCCTTGTCGGCCCGAACCGGCTTGTCCGCCATGTCCCTCCTTCCAAATGCTCGAAGCTGGGTGGCCCCGGCAAAGCGAAACGCCCCGGCGCAGGGCGCACGGGGCGGGAGGGCGACATGGTCGCGGGCTCACGAACCGTCCAACCTGCGCGGGCCGCCCACGGTGCGGGGCCTTCGACCGCGCCTTGCGGCGCGATGACCAGCGGTCTCTGGTGGAACTTCGCAGCAAAGGGTACGCGACGCGGTGTCGCGGTGCCAAATCGGTTCTGGGACGCGGTGTCGCGGCGCCAAATCGGTTCTGGGACGCGCTGTCGCGTCGCCAAATCAGCTTCGGGTGCGCCGGAGGCGGACGTAGATCGCGACCACGACGGCGGTCCAGAGCACGGCCTGGAGGGTCAGCGTCGCGATGGAGGCGCTGCCGGGTTGGTCCGCCAGCCGCCGGGCGGTGGCCATCAGGGGTGGCGCCAGCCAGGGCGCGACCGAGCCGTTCAGGCCGAGGACGATCGCCAGCACGGAACCGGTCACGAGGACGGCTATGCCGTACAACGTCGATCTTGTCACCGGCCGGCTGGCCAGCGCGCCGAGGCCGACGGCGGCGACCAGGCCGGCGACGTGGGCCCAGAGGCCGGGCGCGATGCCGGCCGGGCCGGTGACCGAGCCGAACAGCCAGGGCAGGACCATCGCGAACGCGACGGTGGCCAGGCCGACGACCGCGGCGGCGAGCAGCCCGGCGGTGACCTCCCGGCGCGGTCCGACGACGGCGACCGCCAGCCGGCGCTGCACGTCGGGCTCCGTGTCCAGCAGCAGCTTGGCCTGCCAGGCGATGACGGGGAACAGGGCGACGGCGGAGAAGCCGTACGCCTCGGCCGCCTCGGACCGCCCGCCGCCGTAGATGATGCCGACGACGACCAGCGTGCCGAGCAGGCCGGGCAGGGCTCGGCCGCCGCGGGTGAACGCGGCCAGCCGCATCCGGACAAGAGCGCCCATCTCAGACACTCGCCTTCGCGCGGACGGCGACCACGTCGTGGCCGGCGGCGCGCAGGGCGGCCGCGGCGTCCTCCGCCTCGGCGGCCGGCACCGCGATCTCGATGATCGCGGTCTCCCCCGGCGTCGCCTCGCCCGGCGTGACCGTGCCGCCGGCGACCGTCCAGGTGGTCGCGCCCGGCAGCCGCCCGGTCTCGCCCCGGTGGTCGCTGACCAGCACGATGCCGCCGGCCGCGGTCACCTCGCCGACGATCGCGGGCACGAGGTCGCGGGCTGCGGCGTCGAGGCCCTCCCACGGCTCGTCGAGGACGAGCAGCCGCGGGCCGGGGATCAGCGCCTGCGCCAGCCCGACCTTCTGGGCGGTGCCCTTGGACAGTTCACCCAATCGGGTGGCGCGGTAGGGGGTCAGGCCGAGGCGGTCGATCCAGACGCCGACGGCGGCCGGGTCGGCGACCCGCTGCACGCGGGCCATCGCGGCGAGGTAGCCGTCCACGGTGAACGGCTGGTCGGCCGGGAAACGCTCGGGCACCCACCCGACGGGCCCGGGCCGTTCACGGACGGCGCCCGCGCTGGGCCGGAGCACGCCGGCGGCCAACTGGAGCAGGGTCGACTTGCCGACGCCGTTGCGGCCGAGGACGACGGCGGTGCCGCCGGCCGGGAGATCGAGCGAGACGTCGCGCAGCACCCATGCGCCGCGCCGCCCGTAGCGGTAGGAGACCCCGTCCAGACGCACGCGGGTGACTCTCCCACGTCCGCCGGGGAAACGGAACCTTTGCATCAAGTCCTTGATACAAAGGAGGTCAGCTTGTTCTAATCGTCCGATACAAACGAGGAGGGTGAATGGCGCACAGTCGATTCCTGCGGCTGGCCGGTCTGGCGGCCGGCCTGTTCGCGGCCTGGTTGCTGACGGCCGGCGACGAGGCCGGCCTGAGACCGGCGTTCGCGGTGCCCGTCCTCGCGGCACTGCTCGCCGCGGGCCTGCTGACGGCGGACCGGACGGTGGCCAGGCCGGTCGGCACCGGTGTGCGCAGTGCGCGCCTGGTGCGGCGGCGCACGTTGGACCTCGTGCCAGCAGTGCCGGCGACGGGCGTAGCGCTGTTGACAGTGGCGCTCGGCGGCCTGCTCGGCGTGACGGGTCCGGCGTCGACGCCGCACACCCGCTCGATGTCCATCCCGAACAACCCGCTGGATGGCCGGCACATCGGTTGCGTCTCCGGCGGGATCGCCCAGTCGGGACCATGGCCGGGCTGGTTCTACGCGATCCCGATCGGCGCCACCCTGGTGCTGGCCGCGATCGCCGCGGTGGTCGCTCTGCGCCGGGTCGTCACCCGCCCGGTCGACGGGCCGGCCGGCGACGCCTACCGGCGGGACACCGCCGTCAGCATCGTGGCTGCGCTGGGCGTGCTGGTCGGCACGTCGGTGGCGGGTGCGGCCCATTTCACGCACTCGGTGCTCGGACAGCCACTGGTCTGCGCCGATCCGGTGGCGCAGGAGGCCCGCCCATGGCTGGTCGCGCTCATGGTGGTCGGGGTGGTCGCGACGGCGTACTACGCCGTACGGCTGGTGTTCCCGTCAGCGGCCGCCACCGCGGGCCCGGTCCGCTCGGTCGTGCCGGCCCGATGAGCGGCGACCCGATCATCACGGTGGATCCGAGCCAGCCGGTTCCGCCGTACGTGCAGATCCGCGACCAGATCGCGGACCTGGTCAGCACCGGCGGCCTGGCAGCCGGCACCCGCCTGCCAACGGTCCGTCAGCTCGCGGCCGACCTCGGCCTCGCCAACGGGACGGTCGCGCGGGCGTACCAGGAACTGGAGGCCGCCGGCCAGCTCGAGACCCGTCGCGGCGGCGGCACGCGGGTCGCGCCACAGGCCGGGGGGCGCCGTGCGGCGGTGGTGCGCGAACACGCCCATGAGTTCGCCACCACCATGCGCCGGCTCGGCGTGACCGCCGCCGAGGCCCTGGCCGCGGTCGATCAGGCGTTCGAACTCGGGGACTCGGACAGAAAGGACCTGACGGTTATTAGCGTTCAATCCGAGTAAAACGCGCAACAGGGCTAGTCTCGGTCATGGCTCGGCTGTTCGTCGAGTCACACGGGGGTTAGAAGGGGACTGCACTCATGTCAAAGAAACTCGTCGGCAAGGTTCTCGCCAGCCTCGCGCTGGGCGGAGTGACTCTGCTCATCGCGCCCGGCGTCGCGATGGCGGCAGACCCGTCCGACGCGGCGCAGTGGGCCGGCAAGGACGACAAGGCCGCGCACTGCGAGAAGCCTGAGTGGGACGGCAAGAAGGACTCCGAGTGGAGCGGCAAGAAGGAAGAGGCCGCTCCGATGGACAGTGCCAAGAAGGACGAGGGTGGCAAGAAGGACGACGAGAAGAAGGACGACTGCAAGCCGCCGAAGGGCTGGGTCGACGGTGGTGTCGCGGGCGTGAGCACCGACGGCACGATGGCCGCCACGGGTGGCGTCCTCGTCGGCGCGGCCGCGCTGGGCGGCCTCGTCCTCCTGCGCCGCCGGCGGACCGATGGTTCCGTGGCCTGAGGCCTCGACGGCACGAGCCGGCGGCCGCCGCGGTTGGACACCGTGGCGCGCCGCCGGCGCTGTGCTGGTCGCCGTCACCGCGCTCGCCGGCGTCGGGTTGCTCGGTGCGTCCATACAGCAGACGCCCGTGCCACCGAAACCCCTCGCCGCCGCCGCACCGGAGTTCGAGCCGACCACGCCGGCCGCGACTCCTGGTGCCACACCGACCGCGACACCGACCACGCCCGCTGTGTTGGACCGGTCCGATCCGGTCACCATCTCGATCAAGCGGATCGGCGTCGACGCCCAGATCATGAACCTGGTGCTCAAGAAGGACGGCACGCTCGCGGTGCCGCCGCTGAACAAGGCCCAGTTGGCGGGCTGGTACTCGCTCGGGCCCTCGCCCGGCGAGATCGGCAACGCGGTCATCGTCGGCCACGTCACCACGGCCACCGACCGCGCGGTGTTCTTCGCGCTGGGGAACCTGCGGCCGAAGGACACGATCTCGGTCAGCCGCAAGGACGGCACGACCGCGACCTTCGCCGTCGACGGCGTGAAGTCGTACCCGAAGAAGAGTTTTCCGACCGCGCTGGTCTATGGGCCCAACGAGAAGGCGGGCCTGCGGCTCGTCACGTGCGGCGGCGACTTCGACTCGAAGGCGAAGAACTATTTGGACAACGTCATCGTGTTCGCGACCGCCGTCTGAAACGACGAATCGCCCGCCACCCTCGAGGGTGGCGGGCGATCGGCGTCGTGGAACTCAGGCCTCGGTCTCGCGGAGGTTCTTGACCACCTTCGGGTCGACCGGGACGCCCGGGCCCATCGTGGTGGTGAAGGTGACCTTCTTGAGGTAGGTGCCCTTGGCGGCGGACGGCTTGGCCCGCAGGACCTCGTCGAGCACCGCCGCGTAGTTGTCGACCAGCTGATCCTCGGAGAACGAAGCCTTGCCGATGATCAGGTGCAGGTTCGAGTGCTTGTCGACGCGGAAGGTGATCTTGCCGCCCTTGATGTCCGAGACGGCCTTGGTCACGTCCATGGTGACGGTGCCGGTCTTCGGGTTCGGCATCAGGCCGCGCGGGCCCAGGATCCGCGCGATCCGGCCGATCTTGGCCATCTGGTCGGGCGTGGCGATCGCCGCGTCGAAGTCGAGCCAGCCCTCTTGGATGCGGGCGACCAACTCGTCGGTGCCGACCTCGTCGGCGCCCGCCGCGGCGGCTTCCTCGGCCTTGGCGCCGGCCGCGAACACGATGACGCGCGCGGTCTTGCCGGTGCCGTGCGGCAGGTTGACCGTGCCGCGGACCATCTGGTCAGCCTTGCGAGGGTCGACCCCGAGGCGCATCGCGACCTCGACCGTAGGGTCGAACTTGACCGTGGTGGAACCCTTGGTGAGCTTGACGGCTTCGGCCGGGGTGTAGAGCTTGTCCCGGTCGATCTGCTCCGCCGCCTTGCGGTAGCTCTTGCTGCGCTGCATGTCTGTCTATCTCCTGTGGTAGTTGGCGGACCGCGTCAACGGCGGCCCTCCCACGAACGGGTCAGTCGCGGACCGTGATGCCCATCGACCGAGCGGTGCCGGCGACGATCCGCTCGGCGTGCTCGACGTCGTTGGCGTTGAGGTCGGACATCTTGCGCTCGGCGATCTCGCGGAGCTGGGCGCGGCTCACGGAGCCGACCTTGGCCGAGTGCGGCGTGCCGGAACCCTTGGGCACACCGGCGGCCTTGATCAGCAGGCGCGCGGCGGGCGGGGTCTTCAGCACGAAGGTGAAGGTGCGGTCCTCGTAGACGGAGATCTCAGCCGGGACGATGTCGCCCCGCTGCTGCTCGGTCTCCTTGTTGTACTGCTTGCAGAACTCCATGATGTTCACGCCGTGCTGGCCGAGCGCCGGGCCGACCGGCGGCGCGGGGGTCGCCTGACCCGCCGGCAGCTGCAGCGTGAAGGTCTTCACGAGCTTCTTCTTCGGAGGCATGTCACTTCCTGGGCTTGGGTGGATTCGACCGGCCAATCAAGCCGGAGGGCGCGCACGGTCGAGCGCGGCCCCGGCGGGCCGACGTACAAGCGTAACTCAGCGGTTTTAGATCTTCGCGACCTGGTTGAAGTTGAGCTCGACCGGCGTCTCCCGACCGAAGATCGAGACGAGCACCTTGAGCTTCTGCTGGTCGGCGTTGATCTCGCTGATCGTCGCGGGCAACGACGCGAACGCGCCGTCGGTGACCGTGACCGAGTCGCCGACCTCGAAGTCGAGCACCTTGACCTCGACCTTGGTCTTCTTGGTCTGCTCGGTCTCGACCGCGGGCGCCAGCCACTTGAGCACCTCGTCGAGCGAGAGCGGCGCGGGACGGTCGGCCCGGTCGGTGGCGCCGACGAAGCCGGTGACCCCAGGCGTGTTGCGCACGCAGGAGTAGGACTCCGGGGTCAGCTCCATCCGGACCAGGATGTAGCCCGGGAAGACCTTGTTCTGCACCTGGAGGCGCTTGCCGTTCTTGACCTCGACCTCTTCGCGGGTCGGCACCTCGACCTGGAAGATGAACTCCTCCATGTCGAGGCTCGTGATCCGGGTCTCGAGGTTGGTCTTGACCTTGTTCTCGTAGCCGGCGTACGAGTGCACGACATACCAGTCGCCGGGCGCGTAGCGCAGCTTCTGCCGAAGCTCGGCAACCGGGTCGTAGTCGTCGTCGGGCTCGACCAGCGTGGTGGTCTCCTCGCTGGCGTCGGTGTCGCCCGTGGCGGCCTCGGTCGAACCGTCGGTCTCCGCCGTGGCCACCGACGACTGCTCGTCGATGATCTCGCCGGTCTCGTCGTACTCAGGCACGCTCATTCACTTCCGTCTGTGTGTAGGCCGGCGCCGGCGGCCATGCCGCTGACGCCTCAGTTGCCGAAGACCGCCAGGACGCCCTTGGCGAACCCGAGGTCCAGGAAGCCCACGACCGTCAGCATGAAGGCGACGAACACGACCACCACGGCCGTGTAGGTCAGCAGCTCCTTGCGGGTCGGCCAGATGACCTTACGCAGCTCGGCGACGACCTCGCGGAAGAACCGGGCGATCCGCCCGAAGAACCCCACGCGACCGGTTTCGGTGCGCTTGGACGTGCTCTCTCCGGCCTTGGCGACACGCGAACGCGTGGCGGTGCCGCCGCGGGAGACAGGCTCGTCTTCGTCGGCGTCATCGTCGACAGCGTCGTCGAACGCCTCGTCGTCAACGCGGTCGTCGGCGAACTCGTCGTCGCGCCGATTCTTCTCGGCCACTTCGCCCTCCGTCGCGGTCGTGGTGGTGTCACGCCGACCTTAGCGGCTCGCGGGGCTGGCCTGTCGCCGTCAGGGGCTCTGCTCGGCGATGCCATTCCACGTCAAGCCGGTCAGGCCATAGGCGCAGGGGTGACAGGACTTGAACCTGCAGCCTGCGGTTTTGGAGACCGCTGCTCTGCCAATTGAGCTACACCCCTGTGCGGGTTGCAACCCCACGAGCGCAAGCAGCGTCGTAGGAGTCACGGACCCCACGGCGGACCAGTGTACGGGTACCCGCCCTACTTTCCCAACCGGGAGGTTCGCACCGTCGCCTTCGCCTGCGACAGCACCTTTTCCCCGCCGCACACGGCGGTGATGGCGAGCACGGTGTGACCCTCGTCCGTGGTGCCTTTCACCTGCGCGGACACCTCGACCTCGGTGCCGGATTCGTCGTCGGGCACCGGCACCGGACGGCTGAACCGGACGGAGAAGTCGACAACGGCGTCGGGCGCGCCGGCCCAGTCGGTGACCGCGCGGCCGACCAGGGCCATGGTCAGCATGCCGTGGGCGATCACGCCGGGCAGGCCGACCTTGGTGGCGAACCGGTCGTTCCAGTGGATCGGGTTGAAGTCGCCGGAGGCGCCGGCATAGCGCACCAGATCGGCCCGGGTGACCGGGTATTTCTTCGTCGGCAGGTCCATCCGTCAGCCCTCCCCGCGGATCACGAGCTTCGACCAGGAGGTCGCCACGGGCGCGCCGCCGGCGTCGGTGATGTCGGTGCGCGTGGTGATGAAGTCGTGGCCGCCGCGCGAGATGATCTCCGCGATCGTCTGCCGGCCGACGAGCTCGTCACCGGCGACGATCGGGCGGGTGTACGAGAACCGCTGGTCGCCGTGCACCACGCGCGAGTAGTCGATCGCAAGGTCGGGATCGTCGACGACGGCGTTGTTGGACGCGAACGAGACCACGGTCGGGAAC
This sequence comes from Asanoa iriomotensis, assembly GCF_016862515.1. Taxonomy (GTDB): domain Bacteria; phylum Actinomycetota; class Actinomycetes; order Mycobacteriales; family Micromonosporaceae; genus Asanoa; species Asanoa iriomotensis. Next base: position 35,883 of record NZ_BONC01000002.1, on the reverse strand, counting down.
GTCGGCGGCGCGATCACGTCGGTGTAGCCGAGGGCCCGGGCCGCCTCGGGGTCGTGGTAGGCGGCGTCGGTGGCACCGATCGCGTTCGCGAACTCCCGGATCTTCTCGCGGCCGACCAGGTAGGGCTTGGTCGGCGGATAGCTGCGGCCGACGTACGACGGGTCCAAGGGCATGCGCTGATGGTATCGCCAGGTGCGCGTGTTGCCTGCGTGGCGCGTTGGCAGCAGAACGGCCGGCCCCACCAAGTGGCGGGTGCCGGCCGGCTCTGAAGCTTGTGCGGAGGCGCTAGGTCAGCGCGTCTCGCGGTGCACGGTGTGGCGGCCGTCGCGCGGGCAGAACTTCTTCAGCTCGATGCGGTCCGGGTCGTTGCGCCGGTTCTTCCGCGTGATGTAGTTGCGCTCCTTGCACTCCGTGCACGCCAAAGTGATCTTGGGACGGACGTCGGTCGCCTTGGCCACGGCGGGGTGCCTTCCTCGTAACGGATGTGTCGCTAACCTACCGGCCGACCAGACTACCTGGTGGCGCGGTCATCCAGCAAAACGGGCGCCGGCGGCGCCCGAATCAACAGTAGCGGTGGCCGGACTTGAACCGGCGACACAGCGATTATGAGCCGCTTGCTCTGCCATCTGAGCTACACCGCCGCGGGTGGAACAGAGCCCCCTTACGGAATCGAACCGTAGACCTTCTCCTTACCATGGAGACGCTCTGCCGACTGAGCTAAGGGGGCGCGCGCGATCTAGCTCGCTGACGCGCAGGGGTAAGAGTACACGTCTGTTGTCAGGCCACGAAATCGGGATACCGCGGCTGTGTCAGGGCACCGCGCGCAGGCGGCGCACCTCGCCCGCGGCGGTCGAGTCGGCCTCGGTCTGCGCCGAGAACCAGGCCTCCAGGCGCTCGTAAGGCAGTGGACGGCTGAACAGGAAGCCCTGCCCGATCTCGCAGCCGATGTCCTGCAGGAGCTCGAGCGTCAGCTCGCTCTCGACGCCCTCGGCCACCACGGTCAGGCCGAACTGCTGCGAAAGGGTGACGACCGCGTTGACGATGGCCAGGTCGGCCGGGTCGGTCGCCATGCCCTGCACGAAGACGCTGTCGACCTTCACCTCGTGCACCGGCAGCCGGCGCAGGTAGGACAGCGACGAGTAGCCCGTGCCGAAGTCGTCGACCGACAGCCGGACGCCGATGTCGCGCAGGCGGCGCAGGGTGGGCATCGGACGGTCGGTGCCGTCCAGGACGCCCTCCTCCTTGATCTCGAAGGTCAGCCGGTGCGGCGCCACCCCGTATTCGCCCAGGAGCTCCTGCACCCGCGTCGGGAAGTCCGGGTCGATCAGCGTACGCGCGGAGAGGTTGACCGCGATCGAGAGTGGATGGTCGGTGGCCGACCAGTCCCGGCACCGCTTGAGCCCCTCCTTGAGCACCGCCTCGGTCAACCGGGCGAGCTGCCCCGTGTGCTCGGCGACCGCGACGAAGTCTTCCGGCGGCACGGCGCCGTGCACGGGGTGCTCCCAGCGGGCCAGGCACTCGACGCCGATCAGCCGGCGGTCGGCCAGCGTCACCTTGGGCTGGAAGTAGACCTCGATCTCGTCGTTGTCGAGCGCGGTGCGCAGGTCGCCGGCGAGCGCGAGGCGGCGCACCGAGCGCGACTCCAGGCCCGCGTTGAAGAGCTGGATGCTGCCGGGCACGGTCTTGGCCGCCGTGGCCGCCAGGTCGGCCCGCTGCAGCAGCGTCGCGGCATCACCGCCGTGGTCCGGGTAGACGGCGACGCCGACAGCGGTCTCGATGTCGAGGGTCAGGGAACCGAAGACCATCTCGTCGCGGATCTCGGTGCGCAACCTGACCGCGAGCGCCTCGGCGCCGGCTGCGTTGTCGACCCGCAGGGTGACCGCGAACTCGTCACTGCCGAGCCGGCCGACGAGCGCGCCCGACGGCGCGTGTGTCCGGAGCCGACGCCCAACCTCGGCGAGCACCTGGTCGCCCGCGCCGTGGCCGAGCGTCTCGTTGACCTGGCGCAGGCCGTCGACGTCGAACAGCAGCACCGCGACCTGTTCGCCGGGCGCGCGCACCCCGACCGACTCTTCGAGCGCGGCGGTGATCCTCCGGCGGTTGGCCAGCCCGGTGAGGCCGTCGTGGTAGGCGTCGTGCCGCAGCCTCTCGACGAGTCGTGAGTTCTCGACCGCGACCGCGGCGTGCGCGGCGATGGTCTCCAGCAACCGCACGTCGCTCAGCCCGAACGTGGCAAGGTCCCCCAGGCGGTTGGTGACCTCGATGCAGCCGATCACCGCTGAGCCGGCGCGCAGTGCCACCACGATCGCGTCCTTGGCCCCGGTGCCCCGCAATGCGCCACGCATCTTCTCGCCGCCGAGTTTCGAGCCGATGGCGATCGTCTCGCCCGTGGCGAGCACCTTGCGCCGGACCGACTCGTCGATGCCGACGAGGTCGGTCAAACCGGAGTCGTCGACCCGGGCGGACAGCAGCACCTCTGGATAGCGGCCGAGCGGCGGCAGCCAGAGCGTCGCGTACTCCGCCTGCAGGAGCCGGCGCACCCGGTGCAGCAAGACGTCGGTCAGCGTGCCGTCGTGCGGCGTGTCCGCGATCGCTCGAGTGAGGTCGTAGATCTCGCTGAGCGTGCGGTGCTGCCGCAGGAACTGGGCGTAGGACCGATACGCGATCACGAAGAACGCGGCGAGGGCTGCCAGCAACACGACCGCCCACGGGCCGTTCTGCAGCAGCGCGAGCGTGACCAGGCCAATAGTGATGTTGATGCCGGCGACGATCAGGCCCGGCGTCGCGATGCGCACGAGATCTTGGCTGGAGATCCGGCCTTGGACGAGGGTGATGACGCCTACCGTCACAGCGAGCGTCAACAGGACTGCAGCCATCACCGCGGAGCCGAGCGAGACCCACTCGTAGGGACCGGCCTCGCCCTCCCCCCGCAGATGCGCTGGGTTGAAGGCAAACACGATCAGGCCGGCGAGCGACACGGCGGCCGCATGGCTCGCGACGTTGAACCACAGCTTGATCGGCGGGACCCGCCGGCTCGCCTGCGCGATGACGGACGCCAGAACGCGAATGAGCACGACGTTCATCGGCGGCAGCCAGAACAGAGCGAGGAGAACCGGGATCTCGACGAGAGTGACGGTGAACGCCTGGCGCCGCACCTCGAACATCAGCACGACACGGTCGGCCGCGATGAACAGGCCGAGGAAGAGGAGCCCGGAGAGCCAGGAGACGGAGGGCCTCGGCTCGTTGATGCCGAGAAACAGGGTGGCCAGGACAGCGGCCAAGCCGACCGGTGCGGTCAGTAACCAGGCAAGCTCCTGATTACGACGGAATCCGCCTCGGAGTGTGACCACCGGCCCGCGCCTTCACCCTCCGTCATCGGGGAGCTGGAACTGACTAGTTCCAGTCGAAACCGAACGCCTGTAGCGCGCCCTCTTGGAAGGAGGAGGTGACGGTCGGGCCGACCGACTCGACCTGCTGGTTGTCGATATAGGCCGACGCTGACGCGACTCCACCGGCTACCAGGGCACCGAACCCGAGGACGGCGAAAACGGCAGCCCGACCGACCCAACGGCCGAACAAGCGTGCGCGCATCTGAGTGCTCCTGTCACAAAGGTGGGGCGTGTTGAGTAAGAAGATGGTGCCACATCATGCATGGCGACGCACAGAGCATCAGGCTGGGCCCGAACCATCGGCACGTGAAAACCCAACCAATCGTATGAGCCCGACCTTAACCGTTGCTTTGGTCGGTCGCATTTGTCCAGTCGGAACTGCCCGTTCCGGCTGACCGCGTAACAATCCGGAGGATGACCGGACGACCCCGGACGGTGGCCGTGTCGCTGGCGCTGACCAGGGCTGCGAGCGGCCGGGGCGGGCGACTGTGTGCGCTGCCGACGACCATGACGTGCCGCTGATCGCGGGCGACATCGTGAGCACTCGATCTCGAGGTGGCGGTCCCTAAAGGGGGTCCGGTCGACGCCAATGGCCGCTTTGACCTTGGCCGAAGGTTGATCACCGTTTTTGATGTGGATAGTGGAGACATGCTTGTTCTTACGGATGGCGCATGCCAACGTCCCGAGCAGGCGATTCGTTGAATCCTCCACTACCACCGTTGGTTACGCGTTGGGTGCGGGCTGAGGCGGCCAATGGCGGTGCGCGTCGTCCGCCGGGCTCATCAGACCGATCTGGTGCCCGTCCGGGTCGGCCACGATCGCGTAGCGCGAACCCCAGAACGCGTCGAAGGGTGCCTGGCGGCTCTCGTACCCGGCCTCGGTGATCTTCTGCCAGAGCGCGTCGACCTCCGCGCGGCTCCCCACCCGCGTGCCGACCACCCCACTGCCCGGCTGCTGCGGCGGCGATCCGCTGTTCCAGCGCCCGACGGACTCGACCTCGTCGAGCTCGACGGTGAACCCACCCGGGAACGCGAACTCGACGTGCGGCCCGGTCGGCTCTGCGGTCCAACCGAGCAGCTGGTAGAAGGCCAAGCTCGTGGCAATGTCGCGGACGACGAGATTGACCTGAGTCGGAACGGGACCAGTCACCCGTTCAGGATGGCACCAATACACAGCGCGCGATTCCTGAATGCGCATGGGTAATAGCTGGTACCGCCTGGTACGCAAACAGCCCCTGACCGCGTTGCCGCTGGTCAAGGGCTGTTTTCGCACCTGTGGCGGGTGAAGGATTCGAACCTTCGTAGCTTTCGCGACGGATTTACAGTCCGCTCCCATTGGCCGCTCGGGCAACCCGCCAGGGCGTGCCGCCACACCGGATGCGGCAGCGGAAGCAAGGATAGCGGTAGCACCGGCCCGGAACGCAACCGGGTACGGTCGGCATGTTCGCGCCGCCGGGCCGGCCCGTGGACAACGCCAGAAGCCGCACCGACGCAGGAGCATGATCATGGCAGCGAACCCGTCCTTCGACGTCGTCAGCAAGGTCGACCAGCAGGAGGTCGACAACGCCGTACGGCAGACGGAGAAAGAGCTCGGGACCCGTTTCGACTTCCGCGGCACCGGGGCGGAGATCAGCTGGGCCGGCGGCGAGAGCGCCGTCAACCTGAGCGCCGAGACCGAGGAGCGGGTGAAGGCGGCGCTCGACGTCTTCAAGGAGAAGCTGATCAAGCGCAACATCTCGCTCAAGTCGCTGGACGCCGGCGAGCCGCGCGCCTCGGGCAAGACCTACAAGATCGACGCCAAGATCGTGCAGGGCATCGACTCCGAGAAGGCCAAGGCGATCAGCAAGACGATCCGCGAGGAAGGCCCGAAGGGCGTCCAGGCGCAGATCCAGGGCGACCAACTGCGCGTCACGGGCAAGAAGAAGGACGACCTGCAGGCCGTCATCGCCCTCCTCAAGAACGGCGACTTCGGCGTCGCCCTGCAGTTTACGAACTACCGGTAACCCGGCCGCCGCACGCGGGCCGCGCGACCGAACGGTCGCCCGGTCCGCGCTCGCCGCCGGTGGGATGGCAGATCACTCGCTGCGCGACGGGTGCGACCGTCGGCCGCAGGACCGCGCCGACCCAAGGTCGGATCCGGCACCGGCCAGAGGTCAGACCGCTTCCGGCTGCAGCGCGCGCTCCAGGCGCACCGCGGCGAGCGTTTCCGCTCGGCGGATCGGGCCCGACGGTGGTGCCGCGACCAGCGCCGCCACACCCACCGCGGCGCCCGCGAAGATGAACGCCCACGGGACGCCGACCTCGTCGACCAGCCAGCCCGCGACCGCGCCGCCGACCGCCGACGCGGCCACCGACACCGTGACCATCCAGGTGTAGGCCTCGTTCAGCATCGACGCCGGCGCGAGTCGGCCGACCATCGTGTTCTCCACCGTCAGGCCCGGCGCGATCACCACTCCGCCGAAGACCAGGGCGATGCCGAGCGCCCACGGTGACGGCATCACCGCGTAGATCGCGAACGTGCTGGCCAGCAGCGTCAGCAACACCGCGAACTGGCGGGTCATGTTGTCGGCCGACGGGCGCGTGCCGAACCAGAAGCCGCCGACGGCGCTGCCGACCGCCCAGATCGCGAGCAGCACGCCGGCCAGGCTGTCCGGGTCGGCGACACCCTCGGCCGTGGCGAACGCCGGCACGATCACGCCGGTCGCGCCGAACGCCGTGCCGAGGCCGAAGACGCAGACCAGCAGGGCCGGGAAGCCGCCCACCCGGAGGGGGCCGAGGCCCTTGGCGTGCGTCGACGCCGGGTGGGGCTGCCAGCCGCGCATCACCTTGCCGAGCGCCACCACCAGCGTGCCGACCAGGGTCACCACGCCGGCGCCGACGAGGGCTGCGGTGGCGTCGGCGAACAGCAGGAAGCCGGAGACCAGCAGCGGTCCGAGGACGAAGACCAACTCGAACATGGCGGTCTCGGCGGCGAGGGCGAGGTTGCGCAGCGCGTACCGGCCGGTCGAGGGCCCGGTCACGTCGTTCCACGCACCGCGGACCGCGGCGGTCAGGGGCGGATAGGTCGCACCGGCCACCGCGGTCGCCACGTAGATGGCGGCGAGGCCATGGGTGTGCACGAGCACGAGCGCGAGCAGGGCGAGCGGGTGGGCCACGCCGGTGACCAGCAGGACCGGGGTCGGTCCGATCCGGTCCGCGACCCGGCCCGCGAGCGGGCTGACCACGGCGCCGGACACCGCGTAGATGCCGCCCGCGATGCCGGCCGCCGCGAACCGGCCGGTCACGCCCTGAACGACGAGGATCAGCGCCAGCGGGGTCATGCCGATCCCGAGCCGGCCGATGATGCCGAAGACGAACAGCAGCGGCGCGCCCGGGATCCGCCAGACCACCAGGTACTGCCGAAGCGCAGCCACGACTACCACCCCTGTAACGACCGGAAGACCAGCCGAACCTAACGGTCGACTGGTCTTCCGGCCTAACTGTTTACGGGGTGACGCGGGTTACTGGAACTGCACCGGCCCGACCTCGCGCGGGTTGCGGGCCATCTCCTCGAGCCGCCGGACCCGCTCGGCCATCGGCGGGTGGGTCGAGAACAGCTTCGCGATGCCCGCACCGCTGAGCGGGTTGGCGATCATCAGGTGCGCCGTCCGGGTGAACTGGTTGTCCGCGGGCAGCGGGAGCTGCCGCGCCCCGGCGTCGATCTTCCGCAGCGCGCTGGCCAGGGCCAGCGGGTCGCGGCTGAGCGCGGCGCCCGACGCGTCCGCCTGGAACTCCCGGTTGCGGCTGATCGCGAGCTGGATGATCGACGCCGCGAACGGGCCGAGGATCAGCATCGCCAGGAACACGGCCGGGTTCACGCCGTCCTCGTCGTCACTGCCGCCCAGCGGCACGAACCAGGCCAGGTAGGCGAGGAACGTGATCATGCCGCTGATCGCCGCCGCCACGCTCGAGATCAGGATGTCGCGGTTGTAGACGTGTGACAGCTCGTGGCCGATCACCGCACGCAGCTCGCGGTAGTCCAGGATCTGGGTGATCCCGGTGGTCACGGCCACCGCCGCGTGCTTCGGGCTGCGACCCGTGGCGAACGCGTTGGGCTGCATGGTCGGGCTCACGTAGAGCCGTGGCATGGGCTGCCGGGCGTCGGCGGCCAGCTCCCGCACCATCTGGTAGAGCGCCGGGAACTCGGCCTCGCTGACCGGCTGGGCCCGCATCGACCGCAGCGCGATCTTGTCGGACCAGAAGTAGCTGGCACCGTTCATCAGCAGCGAGATGATCAGCGCGATGATCAGGCCGGACGTGCCGGCGACCGCGAAGCCGATGCCGAGAATGAGCGCTGTGAGCAGGCCAAGTAGAGCGGCCGTCTTGAGGCCGTTGTAATGCCTGTGCAACGCGTCCCTCCTTCAGAACGCGGGTGGGGTGACCCGCTGTCCGGTTCAACGCCCCCTTACCCATCGACCATGCCCGCATCTGCTGTGAATTCCCTGAACGTCATGCGCAGAAAAGGACGAACAACCTCATATTTCCCGGATTCGCGCTGGTCCGGGCCGTTGCTCCCGCCGGACACCGCTCCGCTTCGCTCCGCTGCCAGGTCCGCGGTGGTCAAGCGTTAGGAACGGACCGTTCTTATACGGAAAGCGTTAACAACGGACCGTTGCTTGCGATCTAGCCGGCGGCCCAGTCGAGCACCAGCTGTGGTGCGAAGCCGATCGCCAGCGCGAACGCGGTCGCCAGGAGCAGGACCCCGGCCACCGGCCAGGGCACCGCGCGGGCCGGGCGGTCGAGCGGGTCGGGTGCGTAGAGCAGCGCCGCCACCCGGACGTAGTAGGCGAGCCCGACGACAGCGTTGAGGGCGACCACCACCGCGAGCCAGCCCGACGAGCCGGTCAGCAGCGAGCGCACCACCGCGACCTTGGCGAACAACCCCGCCAGCCCCGGCGGGAGCCCCGCCAGGCCGATCAGCGCCAGGGCCAGCGCGGCGCCGATCCAGCGGTGGCGCCGCGCTGCGCCCCGGTAGGAGTCGATCCGGCCGCCGTCGGCGGTCGGCTCGCGCAGCGCGACCACCGCGGCGAACGCGCCGAGTTCGAGGACCACGAAGAACACCGTGTAGGCCACGGCCGCGGTCACCGCAGTGGAGAACGCGTCGCCGGTGCGGCCGTCCGCGAGCGCCAGCGCGCCCAGCGGCGCCAGGATGTAGCCCGCCTGCGCCACCGACGACCAGGCCAGCAGCCGGGTCATCCGGATCTGGCGCAGCGCCACCAGGTTGCCGACCGTCATCGTCAGCACGGCGAGCGCGGCCAGGATCGGGCCGGTCACCGCGGGCGGCAGCGCCACCGTGACCACCGCCAGGATGGCGACCACGCCGCCCAGCTTCGACGCGGTGGAGAGGTAGGCGGCGACCGGCAGCGGCGCGCCGTCGTAGGTGGGCGGTGCCCAGGCGTGGAACGGCACCGCGGCGACCTTGAACGCCAACCCGAGCACGAGCAGGGCGATGCCGACGGAGGTCAGCGGCAGGTCGAGCGCCCGGACGGGTGCGCCGCCGGCCAGCGACACGTCACCGGTCAGCGCCGGCCCCAGGGTGCTCAGGTGCAGCCGGCCGGTCACCGCGTAGAGCAGGGCGGCGCCGAGCAGCGACACCGCGGTCGCCACCACGCTCACGACGAAGAACGTCACGGCCGCCGCGGCGCTCTCCACGGTCTGCCGGCGCATGCCGACCAGCACGTACAGCGGCAGGGTCAGCGTCTCCAGCGCGATGATCAGGGTGACCACGTCGCCCGCGGCGCCCAGCACGACGCCGCCGGTCATCGAGCAGGCCAGCAGGAAGCAGTATTCCCCCGCCGGCGCGACCCCGGCCCGCAGCAGCGGCGCCGAGAGCCCGAGCACGCCGAGCGTCAGAAACCCGAAGAGGGCCGCGACCAGCGCGGACCGGTCGTTGGCGAGATAGGAGCAGGCGTCACCGACGCAGAAGGTCGAGCGGTCGGAACCGGCCCCGACGACGATCGCCGCCACCGCGGTCGCCACGGCACCGCCGGCCGCGACCGCGAGCGTGACCACCCGCCGCGCCACGAACAGGTCGGCCAGGAGCACCAGCACCGCCGTGCCCGCGGCCAGATAACCCGGCAGCAACGCGACGTGGTCCACGGCCTGCGTCACCGGGTCACCGCCTCGATCAGGGACTGCACCGGTGCCTCGGACAGCCCGAGGACCAGCGCGGGCACCAGGCCGACCAGCAGGGCCAGCACCACCAGCGGCGACCAGGCGACCAGCTCCGGGCCGCTGATCCGGATCGCCGGCAGCGGCGGGGCCTCGACCGCGGGCGACGCCGCGCCGTGGGTCACCTTGCCGAGGAGGCGCATGAAGTACGCGGCCGTCAGCGCGCCGCCGATCGCGGCCAGCACGCCCAGCGTCACCCAGCCGGCACCGCCGCGCTCGAACGCCGCCACGACCGCGAAGGCCTCGCCCCAGAAACCGGCCAGGCCCGGCAGGCCGAGCGAGGCGATCGCGGCGAACGCCAGCAGCCCGGACAGCCACGGCGACCGCTCCCGCAGGCCGCCGAGCACCGCGAGGTCACCGGTGTGGAACCGGTCCTTGACCGCGCCGGCCAGGAAGAACAGCAGGCCGGTGATGATGCCGTGCGCCACGTTGCCGATCAGCGCGGCCTGGATGCCGGTCGCGGTCAGCGTCGCGACGCCGAGGAGCACGAAGCCCATGTGCCCGACGCTGGAGTAGGCGATCAGCCGCTTGAGCTCGGTCTGCGCCAGGCAGACCAGGCAGCCGACCAGGATCGCCGCCACCGCCAGCGTGCCCAGCAGCGGCGACGCCCAGCGGGCGCCCTCGGGCGCGACGCCCACCGCGACCCGGATCAGGCCGTAGGTGCCCATCTTCAGCAGCACGCCGGCCAGCAGCACGCTGCCCACCGTCGGCGCCTGGGTGTGCGCGTCGGGCAGCCAGGTGTGCAGCGGCCAGAGCGGGCTCTTCACCGCGAAGGCGATCGCCAGCAGCGTGAACGCGGCGAGCTGCGTGGTCCGGGTCAGGGTGACCGCGCCCGAGGTGAGCGTCACCAGGTCGGCGGTGCCGGCCGCCGCGACGACGGTGAACACGCCGACCAGGAGCAGCACCGAGCCGAACAGCGTGTAGAGGGCGAACTTGCGGGCCGCGTGCCGGCGCTGGTCGCCGCCCCAGCCGGCGATGATCGCGTACATCGGCAGGAGCACGACCTCGAAGAACACGAAGAACAGCACGAGGTCGAGGGCGAGGAACGTGCCGAGCATGCCGATCTCGACGACCAGCAGCAACGCGACCAGCGTGTTCCCCCGCCCACCGGCCGGCACGTGCCAGAGGGTGTAGAGGCAGCAGAGCAGGGTCAACAGCGTGGTCAGCACGACCAGCGGGTACGAGACGCCGTCGACACCGAAATGCAGCCGCAGGTCGAGGGCCGGCACCCAGGACACGTCGACCGAGGTCCACGGCACGATCGGTGGCGCGCCCTGGCCGGACGGCGCGTAGGAGAACCAGCCGGCGGGATGGGCCGTCCCCAGCAGCAGGCTGGCGACGAACGCCAACGCGGCGAAGACCGTGCCACACCAGCGGCCGGCCCGGTCGGGGCACAGTGCCGCGCCGGCCGCGCCGAGGGCGGGCAGGGCGAGCACGGCGACCAGGAACGCCTCGTTCATGTCGCACTCCCGTAGAGCGCGGCCGCGAGCCCGAGCAACAGCACGCCGGCCAGCAGCGCGGTCGCCGCCCGCGGCAGCCCGGCGCGGTGCCAGGCGGCCAGGATGTTGCCGGCGTCGGTTGTGCTCTGGCCCGTGCCCTCGACCGCGCCGTCGACCACCCGCTGGTCGGCCACGGCCGCGCCACGGGCCAGCGCCACCACGGGGCGCACCACGAGCCGGTCCTGCACGGTGTCGAGCCAGAAGGCGTTGTCGAACGTCGACCGCGCCGGGCCGAGGAACCGGGCCGGGTCACCCGCGGTGTCCCGCCGCCACAGCGCCCAGACCAGCACCAGGCCGACCACGAGCGCCGATAGCGGCGCGGCGGTCTCGGCGCCGACGTGGGCCAGGTCGACCTCCGCCAGGTCGAACGGGTTCAGCCGCGCACCGAAGCCGTCGACGAAGGCCAGCAGGCCGAGCAGCGCGCTGGGCACCGCCAGCACGAGCACCGGCAGCGCCATCGGCCAGGGCGGCTCGTGCGCGGTCTCCGCGGCCGGCGACCGGGGCGCGCCGAAGAAGGTGCGCAGCCACAGGCGGCCCGCGTACCAGGCGGTGACCAGCACGCCGGCCAGGCCGACCCCGTAGACCAGGCCCGGCAGCCAACCCGCCCCCGCCGACGAGGCCGCGTGCAGCACCGCGTCCTTGCTCCAGAAGCCGGCCAGCGGCGGCAGGCCGATCAGCGCGCCGAGCCCGATGGTCATGGACCAGAACGTGCCCGGCATCCGCTTGCGCAGCCCGCCCATCGCGGACATCGAGTTGCTGCCCACCGCGTGGATCACCGAGCCGGCGCCGAGGAACAGCAGCGCCTTGAACGCGGCGTGGGTGAGCAGGTGGAACAGCGCGACCGCGGGCGCGCCGACGGCGAGCGCGGCCGCCATGTAGCCGATCTGGGACACGGTCGACCAGGCGAGCACCCGCTTGATGTCGTCCTGGGCGGTCGCCGCGAACGCGCCGATCAGCACGGTGATGACGGCCATGACGCCGAGCACCGGCAGGGCCGGGTCGCCGAGCACGAAGACCGGGTAGAGCCGGGTCACCACGTAGATGCCGGCCGCGACCATGGTGGCCGCGTGGATCAACGCGGAGATCGGCGTCGGGCCGGCCATCGCGTCCGGCAACCAGGTGTGCAGCGGGAACTGCGCGCTCTTGCCGGCGACCCCGGCCAGCAGCAGCAGCGCGGCGGCGGTCACGGTGGCGGCCGGCAGGCCCGGCAGCGAGGCAAGCACCTGCGTGATCCAGAAGCTGCCCGCGTTGACGCCCAGCAGCACGATGCCGAGCAGGAAGCCGACGTCGCCGACCCGCGTGACCAGGAAGGCCTTGACCGCCGCCCGCGGCGCCTCGGACAGCCGCCGGTCGTGGCCGATGAGGAGGTAGGAGCAGATGCCCATGACCTCCCAGCCGACCAGCAGCAGTATCAGGTCGCCGGCGACCACGACCAGCAGCATCGCGGCGGTGAACAGGCTGACCTGGGCGGCGTACGGCGGATAGCGGTCGTCATCGTGCAGGTAGGTGGTCGAGTAGACCTGCACGGCCAGCGCGACCACACCGACCGCGACCGCGACGTAGGTGGCCGCCGAGTCGATCCGCACGCCCCCGGTGACGGTCAGGTCGCCGATGCGTACCCAGTCGACGACGGTCTCGAACGGCTCCTCGACCTTGGCGGCGAGGAGAATCGCGACCACCAGGGCGCCGGCCGCCCCTGCGATGCCGAGAGCAGCCGCCGCGGTTCGCGACCGCAGCGGCAGGACAAACCCCGAAAGAGCCGCCACCAGGGGTACGACGGGCAGCAGCGGCCCGAGCACGTCCACACTCATGTGATCACCCGGGGTTCGTCCAGCTCGCTGGCCGGCGCCGCGTCGAGGCGCACGGTGTCGACGGCGACGCTGGCCCGCAGCCGGTAGAGCTGCAGCACGATGGCCAGGCCCACGCCGACCTCGGCCGCGGCGAGCACGATGACGAACAGGGCGAACACCTGCCCGCCGTGCGGCAGGGTGGCGCGCACGGTGGTGTCGGCGGTGACCAGGATCAGGTTGACCGCGTTGAGCATCAGCTCGACCGCCATCAGCACCAGGACCGCGTTGCGCCGGCGCAGCACACCGTAGACACCGGCGCCGAAGAGCAGCGCACCGATGACGTACGGGATGACCGGTCTCATGACCGGCTCCCGATGTCCGGCCGGGACACGATGATCGCGCCGACCAGTGCGGCCAGCAGCAGCACCGAAAGCACCTCGAACGGCAGCACCCAGGCGCGGAACAGCTCGGTGCCGATGCGCTCCGCGTTGCCGGGTGCGGGCAGCTCGACCGCCGACCACCGGAACGCGTCGGCGAACAGGGCGGCCAGGCCGAGCCCGGCACCACCGCCGATCAGCACGGCCGGCAGGCCGGGGCGGTCGAGGTCCGGGGAGCGGCCGATCGGCGCCCGGGTCAGCATCACCGCGAACAGCAGCAACACGACGACGGCACCCACGTAGATCAGCACCTGCACCCAGGCGACCAGCTCGGCGGTGAGCACGAGGTAGAGGCCGGCGACGGCGCCGAGGCAGACCACGAGGTAGAGGCCGGCCCGGACGAGCTGGTCCGTGGTCACGACGAGGACGCCCGAACCCACCGCCACCGCCCCGAGGGCCAGCAGCAGCACGTCGGCGCCCGTCACCTGGGTGCCCTGGGCGGGCGGGCCGGCGGCGCACCGGGTGCGTCACCGCCGGCGCGCTTGGCCGCGGTCGCCTCCTCCTTGGCCGGCTCGCCGTGCGGGTCGTGCGCGGGCGGGGCCGGCACCGTGGCCATCCACTCGCCGAGCTGCTCCTTGTCGTGCAGCAGGTTCTTGATGTCGTATTCGGCGTACTCGAACTCGGGCGACCAGTAGAGCGCGTCGAACGGGCACGCCTCGATGCAGATGCCGCAATACATGCAGAGCGAGAAGTCGATGTCGAACCGGTCGAGCACGTTGCGCTGGCGCGGGCGGGCCGCGCCCGGCACGACGACCTCTTCCTTGTGCGAGTCGATGTAGATGCACCAGTCGGGGCACTCGCGGGCGCACAGCATGCACACCGTGCAGTTCTCGGTCAGCAGCGCGATCACGCCCCGCGACCGCGGTGGCAGGTCGGGGGCCACGTCGGGGTATTGGTGAGTGTGCGAGCGGCGGGTCATCGTCTTCAACGTGACGGCCAGCCCCTTCGCCAACCCAGCGCCGGGTACACCCATGGTTCACATACTGCCGTGATTGGTGGTCTTGATTCAATCCGTGCGGCCGAACGCAAACAGGGCGCCCGGGGTGGGCGCCCTGTTTGCCGGGGAGGGATGGGACCGACGGACTAGGCGGGTCCGCCGCCTGTGAGGCCCCATTGTTCTTGGACCGGGGCCGGGTGGTAGTAGTCGTCGCGGTTGACGAACTCGACCGGCAGGCCGCCCGGCAGGGCGACGCCGCGCTGCGGGTCGGTCAGCTCGTCGAGCAGCAGGGCCGAGCCGGCCCGCAGCCGCAGCTCGTCGCGGTCGCGCGGCGACAGCTCGACGATGTCGGGGTTGGTCAGCCGGAAACCGGCGATCGAGCGGCGGACGTGCAGCGCCAGCTCGCGGCCGTCGCCGGCGACGCCGCCGGAGAGCATCAGCGCCGGGCGCCGGTTGGAGCGCATCGAGTCGCAGACGATCAGCACGCCCTGTGGGCCGGGTGCGGGCAGCAGGTGCAGCCGCCAGGGCCACTGCCAGAGGATCTGGCCGGTGGCCACTCGGGTGCCGCCGCCGAGGGCGGGCCGGCGGCGCGGCCGGGGCGGCCCGAACGACGCCACCGCGCGGTGCCGAGGCGCGCCGACCCGGGCGAGGTCCCAGTCGTCGCAGACGTACGCCAGCCGGCGGTCGGTGATCGTGACGTCGGCGGGCCGGGGCAGGGTCCAGCGCCGCTCGACCTGCCCGCCGGGCGGGCCGATCAGGTAACCGGCGACGTTGACCTGGCCGCGCCAGCGCACCTCTTCGCCGGGATCGAGCACGATCGCGCGCTGGCGGTCGAGCACCGGGCTGGTGTCGTCGGGGTTGGGGTCATCGAACCGGTACGGCTGGATGAAGAAAGGGGTGGCGGTCATCTGGACGGGGCCTCCAGGGTGAGGAACCTGTCACCATGTTGGCTTCGCGCGCACGCAGTGTCATGACAGTCAACCGGGGGTCGGTCGATCGGCGGGTTAATCCGATGGCCGATCGGGTGACGCGTATGACCGGTACGTCCCGATCTCTTCGGGCCGGATCAGCCCGTCCTCGATCGCCCGCGCGAGCAGCGCCGATTTGGTCGCCGCCGGCCGCCCGGCCCGGGCGTACTTGATCCGCGCCCGGTCCACGTATTGCTTGACGGTGTGCTCGCTGATCTGCATCCGCTTGGCCACCGACGCCTTGGACATCGACTGGAACCAGAGCAGCAGCGCCTCACGCTCCTTGTCGGACAGCGACGGCCGGGTGCTGCGCCGGTCGCCGACCATCGCGCCGGCCAGCGAGGGCGGCACGTAGGGCCGGTCGGCGGCCGCGGCCAGCACCGTGTCGACGCAGTGGTCGCGCCCCTCGTGCTTGGCGAGGAACGCCACCGCGCCCGCGTCGAGCACGGCGAGGATGGTGGACGGCTCGTGGTGCTCGGAGTAGACCACCACCCGCTGCCCGGAGGCGGACAGCTCGCTCACCTTGTCGACCACCATCCGGCCGTGCAGCCGCAGGTCGAGCAGGATCACGTCGGCCGGGCCGGCGGTCAGCACCGCGTCGACGTCGTCGCCGGTCGCCACGACCTCCAGCCGCGGGTCGGCGGACAGCCACGAACGCACGCCCTCGAGGACCACGGGGTGGTCGTCGACGATCGCGACCGCCACCCGTGCGTCCCCCGACCCGTACGTCATGCCGCCCGCCATCGTGTCTGCGCCCATAGGAGTTCCTCGTCCCGCTCGTACCAGTAGTCCACTACGCCGTTCATCGGCCAGGAGTGCGCCTCCTTGGCCGGCCCCGCCGTCGCCGGGGTGGTCAGGCTGACCACCACCTCGTCCGGTTGTGCCACCACCGTCACCCGGGCCCAGTCCCGCGCGGTCGCCAGCGTCGCGGCCAACGGCTCCGCGAGCCGGCGCCGGATCGCGACGTCGAGCTCGGGCAGCTCGCCGACCGCGATCAGGTCGACCGGCACGCCCTGGCGCTCGGCCACGTCGACGCAGGCGCGCAGCTCGTGCAGGAGTGGGTCGGGGACGTCATCGGACTCGGCGATGAGGCGGCGGAGCCGGGCCGCGGCGAGCGCGCAGGACCGCTGCACGTCGAGGTCGGCCGGGTCAGCGCGCCCGGTGGCGAGGTCGTGCAGCAGGGCGCCGGCGGCCTCGGAGACGATGCCGAGCCGCTCCTGGCGTTCCTGCTGGGCGTGTGCGGCGCCGAGGCGCTCGGACTCCAGTGCGGCGCGGGCCGCCTCGCTGACCGCTGCGTTGCTCGCGGTCTCGCGCAAAGCGCTCATCGCCGCGTGGAGGGCGATGGGCAGGACGCCGGTGCCGTAGATGTACATGACGAAGCGGCTCAGGTCGACCGCGCCGTGCCCGTCGGGGCTGGCCGCGATGACGCCGACCAGGCCGAAGACGGCGTTGGCGACGAGCACGCCGACCAGCGTGCCGATGCCTCGGTCGTAGAGCAGGAGCAGCGCGAACCACCCGATCGTGCCCCAGGCCCAGTTGAGGCTGGTGAAGATCTTCAGGTCGGGTGTGACGGCGATGACCAGCACGTCGACGATCAGCAGCACGGCCAGCAGCGGGAGGACCGGCACCGCGAATCCGTAGAACAGCCGCGCGGTGGCGAGCACGCCGACAACGACGAACAGCACCCAGCCGGCAGCCGCGGCCCAGGGCACGCGGTAGTCGGTCCAGCCGCCGGCGATGCCGGGCACGTTGACCGCGAAATGCCAGCCGAACGCGATGACGACGGCGGCGACCCGGCCGCCCCGGTCGGCCGTGGCCACCACGGCGGCGCCGGCGCTGCGCAGCCGCTCAGCCGACATCGACCCACTCCAGGTGAATGCGCGTCCCGTTGCCGGGCGCGGTGTCGATCCGCGCGGCACCGCCGACCGCCGCCATCCGCGCCATGATCGACTCGCGGATGCCGTATCGATACGGTGGGATCGCGGCGATGTCGAAGCCGGGGCCGACGTCGATCACCTCGACGGTCGCCGACTCCCGGGTCTGGTGCAGCCGCAGCCAGGCGACCGATCCCTCGGCATGCCGCACCACGTTGGACAGCGCGGCGTCGGCGCTCTCCGCGATCGCGTCGGCGACGGACGACGGCACCAGACACGGCTCGAGCGCCGCGGTCAGTGGGTAGCCCTCGTAGCGCTCGACGATCAGCCGCAGCCGCTCGTCGAGCGAGACCTTGGCCGCCGGGTCGGCGACCGGGCGGCGGGCCGGGTCGAACAGGGTGCGCAGGTCTGCCGAGGCCCGGGCGCGCAGCATCGGCGACTGCCCGGCGACGCCGCCGAGGCCGACCATGGTCAGCGTCGAGAGCACGGTGTCGTGCAGGTCGCGGTTCTGCTTGCGCTCGGCCTCTCGGGCCGCCCGCGCGATCACCGACTCGCGGTGTGCGCGCTGGTACTCGGTGAAGATCCCGTCGGCGGCACGGGCGCTGCGCCGGGTGACGTAGACCAGGCCGGCCGCGAGGAACGTCTGCACGACCAGCAGGATCGTGTGGCTGATCGCCTCGGCCTTGTGGCCGGAGATCAAGGCTCCGACGCAGTAAGAGGCGGCCAGGACGAACCCGAACAGCACGCCGTGCACCACGCGCAGCGCGAACTGGGCCGTGATGATCGAGGTGCTGGCGAGCACCGCGATCCAGCTCACGCCGCCGGGCATCACGTCGGGCGCGACCAGCACCCGCATGCACAGGCAGGCGATCGCGGTGAGCGCGCCGTCGACCAGGACGACCCGGGCCCGGATGCCGTTGTCGACGGTCTGGCGATAGAAGACGTAGGACCAGATCGTCAGCACGACGACGGCCAGCGCCAGCGGCACCGACTGCACCGGAGGCTCCTGGACCGCCAGCGCGACGACCGCGACCGCGATGCCGCAACTCAACCGGATGGCCGCCGGGAACAACGCGTAGACCCTGGCCAGCGCGACGCCGGCCGGGTTGGCGGTCGGCTCCGGCGCCGGCGGCTCGGCCACGGGGGCCAGCGAGATCGGCTCGGGCCGGAACCACGGCCGGTCCGGCGGGCCGGAGGTCGGCCGCCGGGGGCTATGGGTGGGCACCGACGCACCCAGACGCGTGTCGATGCCGGCATTTAACCACGCAACGCGCGCGTGCGGTCACCACGCTGCTAAGCGGGTGGCAACATTTCGACACCGAGTTGCTGAAGAAGTTGGAACAGCTCGTTGACGCTCCACACGTCGGCGATCAACCCGTCGGCGTCGAAGCGCAGGAACGTGGCGCCCGAGTAGCTGACCACCGCGCCGGTGGGCGGCACCGGGCCGAACTGCCCGAGCTGTGTGCCGGCGGCGCGCCAGTGCACGGCCGCCCGGTCGCCGCTGACGACCAGGTCGACGACCTTGTAGCGCAGGTCCGGAAAGGACGCCCGGCGTTCCTGGTGCCAGGCGAGCACGCCGGCCGGGCCGCTCGCGCCCAGGCCGGGGCAGTCGGGCGCGACCAGCTCGTATGCCGTCGTCTCGTTGGTGCCGTTCCAGACGTCGGCGATCAACCGGCGCACGGCCGCTTCGCGGTCAGCGGTCACAGCGCCACCCGCACCGCGGCGGTCAGCACGAGCTGGCCGAGCGACACCGGCACCAGCACCAACCAGCACAGCCGCTGGAGCTGGTCCTCGCGCAGCCGCGGGTAGGCGACCCGGAACCAGATCACCACGAACGCCACCGCGAAGATCTTGACCAGCGTCCACAGCCAGCCGAGCTGGTCGTCGAACGGGCCCTTCCAGCCGCCGAGGAACAGCACCGTGGTCAGCGCCGCGATCACCACGATGCCGACGTATTCGGCGAGCAGGAAGAAGGCGAAGCGCAAGCCGGTGTATTCGGTCAGGTAGCCGAACACCAGCTCGGAGTCGGCGATCGGCATGTCGAACGGCGGCCGGCGGATCTCGGCCAGCCCGGCGACGAAGAACACCACGAGCGCCGGCAGCTGCCAGAGCAACCACCACGGCCGCCAGGCCTCGACGATGCCGGTCAGGCTCAACGTGCCGGCGGCCATCGCGACGCTGGCCGCGGCGAGCACCATCGGCAGCTCGTAGCCGAGCAGCTGTGCCGCGCCGCGCAGGCCGCCGAGGAGGCTGTATTTGTTGGCCGAGGCCCAGGCCGACATGAGCACCGCGACCACGCCGACACCGAGCACCGCGAGCACGAAGAACAGCCCGACGTCGAGGTTCTGCCCGACCAGGTCGCCCGGGCCGAGCGGGATGACCAGCAGCACCAGCAGGTAGGGCACCAGCGCGACGATCGGAGCCAGGCGGAACACCGTGCGGTCCGCCGCGGCCGGCGTCACGTCCTCCTTCTGCACGAACTTGATGCCGTCGGCGATGAGCTGGGCCCAGCCGTGGTAGGCGCCGGCGTACATCGGGCCGAGCCGGCCCTGCATGTGTGCCATCACCTTGTGCTCGGTCTGGCCGACCACCAGCGGGAGGACCAGGAACGCGGCGACGACGCCGACCACACGGACGAGGACCTCGAGCCAGAGTGGCATCAGGCCGGCCCCCATTCACCCGGGGCGGGGACGCCCGGCGGGCGCATCGGCGCGCGCTTGGTGGTGCCGGCCTCGCTCTCGCCGGGCTCCTTGGCGCCCGGCCAGGCCTTGGCGACCCGGGAGGCCAGCACGAACTCCTTGCGCAGCGGGTGGCCCTCGAACTCCGGCGGCAGGAGCAGGGGCTTGAGGTCGGGGTGACCGGCGAAGTCGATGCCGAACATCTCGTGCGTCTCGCGCTCGTGCCAGCTCGCGCCCGGGTAGATCGGCACGACCGTGTCGACCACCGGCTCGGCGCGCGACACCCGGGTGCGCAGCAGTAGGCCGTGGTTGCGCGTGGTCGACCAGAGGTGGGCGACCACGGCGAAGCCCTCGTCGAGCTCGTCGACGGCGGAGAGCCAGTCGAAGAAGTCGCAGGCCAGCTCGGCGTCGTCGCGGGCGACCAGGGCCGCCTGCGCCCACCGGTCGGGCGGGACGTCGACGGTCGCCCGGGCGTGCGCGTTGCCGCCGGAGACGGAAGGGTCACCGGCGACGAGCTCGACGAGCCGTGCTCCGATCTCCTCCGGGGTCATGCGGAGATCCTAGGCTTTCGGCATGACTCAGACGAGGCTCCCGGTGATCGATGTGGGTCCGCTGCGTGCCGGTGGCGATGTCGATCAGGTGGCGCGAGAGATCGAGTCCGCCTGCCGGGACACCGGGTTCTTCTACGTCACCGGGCACGGGGTGCCGGCGGCCATGGTCGCCCGACTGGACGCCGCGGCCAGGGAGTTCTTCGCGCTGCCCGAGACCGAGAAGATGGCGATCGCGATGCGGCACGCCGGCCCGGCCTGGCGCGGCTACTTCCCGCTCGGGGGCGAGCTGACCGCGGGTCGGCCCGACCGCAAGGAGGGCATCTACTTCGGCGAGGAGCTGCCGGCCGGCGACCCGCGCGCCGGGCTGCCGCTGCACGGCCGCAACCTGTTCCCCACCGCCGTGCCGGCGCTGCGCGACGCGGTGCTCGACTACCAGGCCGCGCTGACCGCGTTGGCCCAGGACGTGCTGCGCGGCGTCGCCCGCAGCCTCGACCTGCCGGCCGACTACTTCGCCGCCGGCTACACCCGGGTGCCGACCGTGCTGTTCCGGATCTTCCACTACCCGCCGCAGCCGCCGGAGACCGACGCGTGGGGCGTCGGGGAGCACACCGACTACGGCCTGCTCACGCTGCTGGCGCAGGACGAGAACGGGGGACTTTCGGTGCGTACGCCGAGCGGCTGGGTCGACGCTCCCCCGCTGCCCGGCACGTTCGTCTGCAACATCGGCGACATGCTGGAGCGGCTCACCGGCGGGTGGTACCGGTCGACCCTGCACCGGGTGCGCAACCGCAGCGGCAACGAGCGGCTGTCGTACCCCTTCTTCTTCGACCCGGACTTCGGCGCCGAGGTGCCGCCGCTGCCCGGTCGTGCCCGCACGACAGCGGCGGGTGAGCCGCGTTGGGACGGCGCGGACCCGGTCGCGTTCACCGGTACCTACGGCGACTACCTGACCGCCAAGGTGGCCAAGGTCTTCCCGGAGCTGTTCGCGGACAGCCTCTAGTCGGTCTCCGGGCGCTCGTCGAGGCGGTGCGTGCGGTCCGGCAGGCGGCCGGCACGGCGTGCCGCCTCCGCCTGTGCGGAGTTGCCGTAGCAGCTCGGGCAGCCTTCGTCGTCGCACGGGTCCTGGACCAGTCGACGGGATTGCGAGCCGTTGATTTGCCGCGATCGCGTCATGGCTCTCAGTTTCACCCCAACAACGCCCCGGCGTCGGCCGAATTACGACAATCTCTTGGCGCGGCATCGACGGGCTAATGTGATAGGGCCCTCGACCCCGGGAGAGCTGTGCCGCCCGACAAGCTCGACTTCGCGGAGTTCTACGCCGCGTCGTTCCGCCCCCTGACGCATCAGCTGTTCGCCCACACGGGCGACCTGGCTGAGGCGCAGGACGTGGTGCAGGAGGCGTTCTGCAAGGCGTGGCCGCGCTGGTCCACTTTGGATGATCCAGGCGCCTGGGTCCGGCGGGTCGCCTGGAACCTCGCCACGAGCCGCTGGCGTCGGGCCCGGCGGTTGCTGCACCTGACCCGCGGCGCCCGCGAGGAGCACGCGCCCGGCCCGGGGCCTGACGGCGTCGCCCTGCGCGCCGCGCTGGCCACCCTGCCGGAGCGGCAGCGGCAGGCGGTGGTGCTGTTCTACCTGGCCGACGCGTCGATCACCGAGATCGCGGAGCTCACCGGCGCGGCCGAGGGCACGGTCAAGTCCTGGTTGCACCGCGGTCGGGCGGCGCTCGCGCTGCGCCTGGCCGACGACGTGCCGGCCGGCTCGGAGGTACGCAGTGCTTGAGACCGACCGCGTCCGGGACGCCTTCACCGACCTCACCGACTCGATCGACCCCTTCCTGCGCCCGCCCGGCGTCGAGTCGGTGCACACCACCGTGCGGCGCCGCCGGCAACGCCGGTTGGGCGTCACGGCGGCCGCCGCGGTGGCCGTGGCCGCCGTGGCCGGTCTCGCGCAACTGCCGGCGATGGAGCAGCCCGCACCCGTCGTGGCGGACCAGCCGGCGCCGGCGGACACCCTGGCGCCCACGGCCGGCGCACCGTCGCCGGCGCCGCCCAGCATGGGGACTGCCTCCGCGGGCGGCCCGAGCGCGGCCGTGACCAGGACCCCGGGCCGGGGCCAGGACGCCGGCGGCCCGCGCACCGGCCGGCCGACCGAGCCGGCCATGCCGCCGCCCGCCTGCGCATCGACCGTGAGCGCGACCGCGAACGGCAGCAACCTGGTCATCGCCGCGGACGTGATCTGCCCGGGTGAGACGATCGCGGTGTCGTGGGTGACCTACGAGGCGCGGCGGGACGGGTCCCAGCAGTTGTTCGCCAACGAGCGGCTGACGCTCACCGAGGCGCAGGATCGGGTGACCGCCACGCTGCGCGAGTCGCCGACCTGCGTCGGACCCTGGTACGTGCTGCGGGACGACCCGGCCATTCCCGCCACGATCGCCGCCGAGGAGTCGAAGCCGTTCCCCGCCGGCACGGTCGTGGCCAGCGAGGACGGGGAGATCTGCCTCAGCTGAGCGGCGTTTCCGCGCGCGGGCACCGCGCGCCGCGCAAGATGGTTCCTATGCGGGCCCTGACCGTCACACCCGGGACCAGAGACTCACTGCGCCTCGACCCGGACTTTCCCGAACCGGACGAGCGGGAGGGCGGTCTGCTGGTCGAGGCGGTCGCCGTCGGGGTCTGCGGCACCGACCGCGAGATCATCGCGGCCGACTACGGCGAGGCCCCGCCCGGCGACGACAGGCTGGTCCTCGGGCACGAGTCGCTCGGCCGGGTGGTCGAGGACCCGACCGGCCAGTTCAAGTGGGGCGACCTCGTCGCCGGGATCGTCCGGCACCCCGACCCCGTGCCGTGCGCCAACTGCGCGGCCGGCCAGTGGGACATGTGCCGCAACGGGCAGTACACCGAACACGGCATCAAGGGCCTCGACGGCTTCGCCCGCGACCGGTGGCGGATCGAGCCCGGGCACGCGGTCAAGCTCGACCAGACGCTGGGCCTGCTCGGGGTGCTGCTGGAGCCCACCAGCGTGGTCGCCAAGGCCTGGGAGCTGATCGACCGGTTCGTCGAGCGCGACCCCTGGGAGCCCGAGAACGTGCTGGTCACCGGGGCCGGGCCGATCGGGCTGCTGGCCGCCCTGCTGGGCAAGCAGCGCGGCCTCGACGTGCACGTGCTCGACCTGGCCACCGACGGGCCCAAGCCGCAGCTGACCCATGACCTCGGTGCGACGTACCACAGCAAGCCTGTGCACGAGCTCGGTTTCGCGCCCGACCTGGTGCTGGAGTGCACCGGCGCGGCGCCGGTCGTGTTCGGCGTGATGGACCACGTCGGGCCGTGCGGCATCGTCTG
Organism: Asanoa iriomotensis; assembly: GCF_016862515.1. GTDB lineage: Bacteria > Actinomycetota > Actinomycetes > Mycobacteriales > Micromonosporaceae > Asanoa > Asanoa iriomotensis. The sequence goes on along the minus strand of NZ_BONC01000002.1, from coordinate 12,216 downwards.
CCTGACCGGCGTGTCCACCGGCGGGCACCAGATCCCGGTGGACGCGGGCGCGCTCAACCGGGCCCTGGTGCTGGAGAACAACGTGGTCTTCGGCTCGGTGAACGCCAACGCCCGGCACTGGAAGGCAGGCGCCGACGCGCTGTCCTCCGCCGACCGCAAGTGGCTGACCCGGTTGATCACCCGCCGGGTGCCGGTGGAGCACTACGCCGAGGCGTACGCGCCGCCGCGCGCCGACGACATCAAGGTGGTCGTGGAGTTCGCGGAGCGCTAGGACCGCAGTTGGCCGTCCCCGGTCACCACGTATTTGGTGGAGGTCAGCTCCGGCAGGCCCATCGGGCCCCGGGCGTGCAGCTTCTGTGTCGAGATGCCGATCTCGGCGCCGAAGCCGAACTCGCCACCGTCGGTGAACCGGGTCGACGCGTTGACCATCACCGCGGCCGCGTCGACGGCCGCCACGAACTCGCGGGACGCGCCCAGCGACTCGGTGACGATCGCCTCGGTGTGCTGCGTGCCGTAGCGGCGGATGTGCTCGACGGCCGCCGCGAGCGAGGGCACGACCGTGGCGGAGATGTCGGCCGAGAGGTATTCGGTGGCGAAGTCCTCGTCGGTCGCCGGCACCACCGCGGCGGAGTGGGCGGCCACCTCGGGCGAGCCGTGCACGGTCACCCCGGCCTCGGCGAACGCGGCCAGCACCCGGGGCAGGAACGCGTCGGCGACGTCCGCGTGCACCAGCAGTGACTCGGCGGTGTTGCAGGTGGACAGCCGCTGGGTCTTGGAGTTGAGCACGATCGCCAGCGCCTTGTCGAGGTCGGCGGCGGCGTCGACGTAGACGTGGCAGTTGCCGACACCCGTCTCGATCACCGGCACCGTCGACTCCTCGACGACCGCGCGGATCAGCGAGGCGCCGCCGCGCGGGATCAGCACGTCGACCAGGCCGCGGGCGCGCATCAGCTCCTTGACCGAGTCGCGGGTGGACGAGTCGAGCAGCTGCACCGCGTCGGCCGGCAGCCCGGCCACCTCGAGGGCGTAGCGGAGGATCTCGACCAGCATCGCGTTGGAGTCGGCGGCCGAGGACGAGCCGCGCAGCAGCGCCGCGTTGCCGGACTTGAGGCAGATGCCGGCGGCGTCGACCGTGACGTTGGGCCGGCCCTCGTAGATCATGCCGACGACGCCGAACGGCACCCGGATCTGCCGCAGCTCGAGCCCGTTGGGCAGGGTCGAGCCGCGGACGACCTCGCCGACCGGGTCGGGCAGCGCGGCCATGTCGCGCAGGGCGCCGGCGATGGCGCCGACCCGCGGCTGGGTCAACGCGAGCCGGTCGAGGATCGCGTCGGAAAGGCCGGCGGCGCGGCCGGCAGCCACGTCGGCGGTGTTCGCCTCGAGGATCTCCGGCGTGCGCGCGACCAGCGCGTCCGCCATCACGAGCAGGGCATGGTCCTTGGCCGCCCGTGGCGTCGCCGCGAGGGTGACCGCCGCCACCCGAGCCCGCTCGGCCTGCTCCCGCACGCTCATCTCTGCCCCTCTCGAAAGGAACGGTCCGTTGTTAACGCTTTCCGCATAGGAACGGTCCGTTCCAAACCCTCTTACAGCAATACCAGGTCGTCGCGGTGGACGACCTCACGCTCATAGCCCGGGCCCAGCTCGGCGGCCAGGTCGCCGGTCGAGCGGCCGAGCAGCGCGGGCAGCTCCACCGCGTCGTAGTTGACCAGGCCCCGGGCGACCGGCTCGCCATCGCTGTCGACGAGGTCGACCGGGTCGCCGGCGGTGAACACACCGTCGACCGCGGTGATGCCGGCGGGGAGCAGGGACTTGCGGCGGGCCACCACCGCCTGCACGGCGCCGGGGTCGAGGTGCAGCCGACCGCGCGGCGAGGTGGCGTGGGCCAGCCAGAACAGCCGGGCGGCGGGCCGCTGGCCCATCCGGTGGAACAGGGTGCCGACCGGCTCGCCGGCCAGCGCGGCCCGCGCGTGGGGTGCCGCGGTCAGCACGACCGGAATGCCGAAGCCGGTGGCGATCCGGGCGGCCTCCACCTTGGTCACCATGCCGCCGGTGCCGACGCCGGCCTTGCCCGCGCCACCGATCGTCACGCCGGCCAGGTCGTCCTCGCCGCGCACCTCGTCGATCTTCTGGGTGCCGGGCTTGCGCGGGTCGCCGGTGTAGAGGGCGTCGACGTCGGAGAGCAGCACCAGCAGCTCAGCGTCGACCAGCGCCGCGACCAGCGCGGCGAGGCGGTCGTTGTCGCCGAACCGGATCTCGTCGGTGGCCACCGTGTCGTTCTCGTTGACGATCGGCACGGCGCCGAGGTCGAGCAGCTTGCGCAGCGTCCGGTAGGCGTTGCGGTAGTGCGCGCGCCGGGTCACGTCGTCGGCGGTCAGCAGCACCTGGCCCACGGTCAGGCCGTGGCGGGCGAACGCGGCCGCGTACCGCCCGATCAGGAGCCCTTGGCCGACGGACGCGGCGGCCTGCTGCGTGGCCAGGTCGCGCGGGCGCCGCGGGATGCGCAGGGGGGCGAGGCCAGCGGCGATCGCGCCGGACGAGACCAGCACCACCTCGCGGCCGTCCTGGCAGGCCGCGGCCAGCACGTCGGCCAGGGCGTCGACCCGGCCGGCGTCGAGCCCACCGTCGGCCGTGGTCAGCGACGACGACCCGATCTTGACGACGATCCGGCGAGCCGTCGTGACTGCTTCGCGCACGGGGTCCATTCTGCGCGGTCGGTCACCCAAGATCACTTTGAGATCCCATAGTGTGGCCGGCGTGGAGCCGGAGGAGTACGTGGAGGAAGTGCTCGCGGTGGTCGAACGCATCCCACCGGGACGGGCGATGTCCTACGGTGCGATCGCCGACTACCTGTCGGAGCGCTCGGGCCGCTCGTCCGCCCGCCTGGTCGGCTCGATCATGGCCAAGCACGGCGGCGGCGTCCCCTGGCACCGCGTGGTGGCCGCCAACGGCCGAGTGGTGCCGGGCCACGAGCAGGAGGCCCTGGCCCGCCACGTCGGCGAGGCGACGCCGCTCAGGAACGGCCGCGTCGACCTCGCCCGTGCCGCGTGGTGGCCAGATGAAACGTAGAAACGACTGGCCGGCGGCGACCGGTGTGGGTGTACCTGACCCAACGCTGGCTTGAGGCGTTCAACGTGCACACGACCCTGGCCTGATCCGCGCATTCAGGTGAAATCAGGCACCCCACTCGTCCCAGAGGCGCTTCAAGCCTTGGGGTCGTCTTCCGGCTGCGGCGGCTGCCGAAGGTTACGCGCACGTAGTCTCTGCCTGAGATCAAGCAACAGCCGGTTGAGTTCTTCGACGTCCGCCACTTGCTGGGCAGGTTCCCAGAGTTCGCGCAGCTGAATTGCGGTTATCGGCGACGTGTCCACAAAGTAGCGTCCTGCTTCTATGAGGCGCGCCCATTCTTCGTCGGGAGTCGGCAACGTGGCCCGCAAAGTCTGTTGGATAGGCTTCCGCGTCTGCCTGGCATCCTCGCTCGGCGGCGGCAGTTCCGCAGCCTGTTGGATGGTGTCTTCACTGACGTCGGCCTTGAGCGAGGTTCTGGCGTGATGAAGGAACGACTGCGTTGTCAAAAGCACAAAGTCGACGCCGGCCTCCCGCTTCGCCTCTGCGACCAAGTCAGGCAGGGCCCCAAGCGTGCGGCCGGACGGTCGCCACACCCAGTCGTCTTTCGTCGTGTCACGGGTCACGAACAACAGCGGTAGCTGCCTGTCCCTCGCTTCGTTCAGTGTCTGGCGCCAGAGAAGGTAGTCGCCGGCCGGGTCAGATTTACCAACATCGCCGAACCCCGGTGGAACTTTCTCCTTCACGCGACGGGCAGCTTCGGTCCGAGCCGCCTTCTCGTCAGCGTCAGCCAGCGGCGCGCCAACCTTCCCGTCGAGGAGCTTCTCGAGTTGCTCGTAGATCGGGTCGCGGCGCATCGCGTCGGCGCCGATGCCGTGACGGTCCCGAAGCTGCTCTAGCTGCGCGATTGCCGCGCCGAGCCCATCGAGGACCTTGCCAAGTATCGATTCGCCCGCCCTCTCCGGCAGGGCGACGCGCTTGACGAAGTTGGCGACCTTAGGTTTGAGCTCCTTCTCGACGTCCGCCTTAAAACGCGATATCGCTTCGATCGCCTCCTTGTAGGATCCGCCATGGCTTGCGATGACATCCGCCCGGTTCTTGTGGAACTCCAGCGCCACCTGGTGCGGTATCCACAACCGCTCGCCGACCGCGCGGATCGCATTCAGCAGGTCGGCGCGCGAGTCGGGCGTGAACCGGTAGGCGTCCAGGAGCACGTTCGCGTCGAGGACAACCATGCCGCTTGTTATGGCCACCCGGGTCGCCTCTTCGTCAGACGGCAACCAGTGGCTGAAGTTGTCGCGAAGACCAGGCACAGCGCCAGGTTAGCGATGGGACGAACGACCCGTAATCCGACTTCCAGGCATCAATCGAGGCCCTGCATCCGCCCGTTGCGGAACAGGTCGACGAAGATCTGGTGGTCCGCCCGGGCCCGCACGCCGTAGGCGTGTGCGAACTCGACCAGGTGGGTGACGAACCCGCGCTCGTCCTTGTCGACCGCCGCCACGATCGACTCCTCGGTGGAGAAGTCGACCAGGTCGTGGCTGGACTCGTCGTCGGCGACGGAGTGCATCCGGGCCACCGCGCGGCCCAGGTCGCCGACCACGCCGGCCAGCTCGTCGGGCTCGTTGACGTCGGACCAGTCCAGATCGGCGGCGTACGGCGAGACCTCGGCGACGAGTTGCCCGATGCCGTCCAGCTCGGTGAAGCCCACCCACGGGTCGGCGTGCGCCTGCAGCGCCCGCTGCGACTCGGCCGTCCGGTGCCCCTGGTGCTGGAAGTAGTCACGGACGTGACCGTCCGTGATGTGCCGGGCCACCGCCGGCACCTGCGCCTGCTTCATGTAGATGACGACGTCGTTCTCCAGCGCCTGCGTGTGCCCTTCCAGCAGCAGGTTGTAGGAGGGCAGCCCGGCCGAGCCGATCCCGACGCCCTTGCGCAGCACCACGTCCTTGATCCGGGTGGCCACCGGCCGGTGCGCCGCGAGCTGCGCCGGCAGCGTCTCCAGGTACTTGTCGAACGCCGCGACCACCGCGGAACGGCGGGCGTCGTCGATCTCGTAGACACCGTCGCCGATCGCGAACCGCCGCTCGAAGTTGTCGATCGTGGTCTGGGCGTCGAGCATCGACACCCGCGTGCTCAGCCGGGCCTGCTGGAGCACGGTGCGCAGCACGCCGTCGGCGTTGGCCAGCGTGATCGAGCCGATCGCGTCGTCGCCGCCGGCCGCGATCGCGCGCAGCTCGGTCAGGTAGGCGTCGGCGAACCGGCCGACCAGGTCGCTGATCACGTCGTCGGAGAGCGCCTTGGCGTAGCCGATCAGCGCCACGCTCGCCGCGAACCGCTTGAGGTCCCAGGAGAACGGCCCGACGTACGCCTCGTCGAAGTCGTTGACGTTGAAGACCAGCTCGCCGGAGCCGTTCATGTAGGTGCCGAAGTTCTCGGCGTGCAGGTCGCCGTGGATCCACACCCGGCTCGTCCGCTCGTCGAGGAACCGGTCGTCGGCGAAGTGGCCGGTGAGGTCGGCGTAGAAGACCGCGGCACTGCCCCGGTAGAACGCGAACGGCGACGCCGCCATCTTGCGGAACTTGCGCCGGAAGGCGGCGGGGTCGAGCGCCATCAGCTGGCCGAACTCGGTGGTGAGCACGTCCAGCAGGTGGGTGGAACGCCGTTCGTCGGTCATGAGCGGAACGCTAGACCCAGCGCGCCACCCGGGTCATGTCAGGATTCCGTCAACTCCGCCGCGCGGGCGGCCAGCGCGGCCCGGAACGCGGGGTCGTAGGCCTGCGCCCGGACCCGCTCCTCGCGCTCGCCGTCGAAGTAGACACCCGTCACCTCGTCGAGCGCCGGGTCGACGACGAGCCGCAGCGTGGCGCGCAGGCCCTGCTCCAGGGTCGACACCGGTGCGAACTGCGCGACCCGCACCAGCGTGGTCGGCATCAGCGTCGCCGGATGCAGGCAGTTGGCGGTGATGCCGGTGCCGTGCAGCTGGGCCGCGAGGTCGAACGTGTCGCAGATCATGGCCAGCTTGGCCCGGCGGTAGGCGCGGATTCCGTCGTACTCCTGCGCCATCATGAGGTCGTCAAGGTCGATGTCGGCTTGGCCGATCGACGCGACGTTGACGATCCGCGCACGCGCCGACTTGCGCAGCAAGGGCAACAGCAGACGCGACAGGAGGTACGGCGCCAGATAGTTGACAGCCAACCGCAGTTCGATGCCCTCGCCGGTCAGCTCGCGCGGCGCGCCGGGCGCTCCGAAGCCGACGGCGGCGTTGTTGACCAGCACGTCGAGCGCGTCGCAGCGGTCCGCGACCTCCGCGGCCAGCGCGCGCACGGCGGCGGGCGACGCCAGGTCGGCCCGCAGTGCCACGGCGCCGGTCGCGCGCGCCACCTCGGCCAGCCGGTCCGCGTGCCGCCCGTGCAGCACCAGCTCGTGCCCCTGCGAGGCCAGGGCCAGCGCGAGCGCCCGGCCGAGCCCGTCGGACGCGCCCGTGATGAGGATTCGCGCCATCAGCGGCGGTCGCCGTTGGGCGGCGGCACCAGCGGCGCGGTCAACGCCAGCGGGTCGGGGCGGGACACGCCGCCCGGGCCGGCCTGCTCACCGGCGATCTTGTCCTGCAGGCGGAGGATGCCGTGCATGAGCGCCTCGGGCCGGGGCGGGCAACCGGGCACGTACACGTCCACCGGGATGATCTGGTCGACGCCCTTGGTCACCGAGTAGGAGTCCCAGTAGGGCCCGCCGCAGTTGGAGCAGGCGCCGAACGAGATCACGTACTTCGGCTCGGGCATCTGGTCGTAGAGCCGCTTGATCGCCGGCGCCATCTTGTCGGTCACGGTGCCCGACACGACCATCAGGTCGGCCTGCCGCGGCCCGTGTGCGAACGGGATGACGCCGAGCCGCATGAAGTCGTGCCGGCCCATGCTGCTGGCGATGAACTCGATCGCGCAGCAGGCCAGGCCGAAGTTGAAGACCCACAGCGAGTAGCGCCGGCCCCAGTTGAGCACGAACCGGATGGGTTCTCCGAGTACGGCGGGCAGTTCCACGACTTCCAGGCTAGTCGAAGGTCGGGCGTTGCAGCAGGCCCAGGAACTCGACCAGGAGGCGCTCGCGGACCGGGACGGGTGCGGCGTCGAGCAGGGTGTTGATCGCGGCCGTCCGGGCCGGCAGCGGTCCGCCCGGTCCGCCGAGGCCCAACCCGGCGGCCAGCCCGGCCACCACCTCGCTGGTCAGCGTCGCCGGGTCCAGCGCCGCCACCGTGTCCAGGAGCCCCGGCGGCAGCGCGGCCGGGACCCGGGCGCGGGCGGCCGCCTCGGCCAGCGCCACACCGAACTCGGCCACGTGCGGCGCCACCGAGGCCGTCACGGTCAGGTGGATGCTGGCCGGCAGGTCCCCGTACGACAGCTGCGCCTGGGTGTGGAAGCCCCGCTCGGTCAGCTCGTCGGCCAGCACGAACAGGTCGGGCCCGCCGGGGGTGCTGGTGAAGCAGACGACCGTCGTGTCGGCCGGCGCCATCAGCCGCAGCCCGTCCACCGCCTCGACCGCCGCCGCCAGCCCGGAAACCGCGTCCCGGGTGATCTCGGCCAGCCGCAGGTAGCCGTCGTCGCCGATCCGGCGCAGGGTGGCGTACGCCGCCGCGATCGGACCGCCCGAGCGGGTCGACGAGACGCCCGGGTTGATCATCGTGTAGCCGGGCCAGTCGCCGAAGGCGAAGTACTGCGGTGCTCGCAGCGACGGGTCGCGGTGCAGCAGCACGGACGTGCCCTTCGGCGCGTACGCGTACTTGTGCAGGTCCACCGAGATCGACGTGACGCCGGGCACCGCGAAGTCGAACGCGGGCAGATCGGCGCCGAGCCGGCGCAGGTAGGGCAGCGTCCAACCGCCGAAGCAGGCGTCGACGTGGCAGCGCACCCCGGCCGCTGCCGCCACCGCTGCGATCTCGGCGACCGGGTCGACCACCCCGTGCGCATAAGACGGCGCCGAGCAGGCGACCAGCACGGTGTCAGCGGTGATCGCGGCGGCGACGTCGGAAACCGGCGGACGCAGCGTGTCGACGGAGACCGGCACGGCGTCGAGCCGCACGCCCAGGTAGTGCGCCGCCTTCGCGAACGCGGCGTGCCCGGTCACCGGCACCACGATCCGTGGCTCGGCGAGGTCCGGCCGGGCGTCCCGGGCGGCCTTCACCGCCAGGATCAGCGACTCGGTGCCGCCGCTGGTCACGTTGCCGACCACGTCCGGCGCGCTCGTGCCCGGCCCGCCGCCGAGCAGCCCCGCCGCCGCACCGACGAGTGCGTTTTCGAGAGCCAGCAGCGACGGGAACGCGGTCGGGTCGAGGCCGTTGACCGACGCGGAGATCGCGTGCGCCGCGTGAGCCAACTCGTCGAGCCCGGGCACGCCGGGGTCGTAGACGTAGGCGAACAGCCGTCCGCCGTGCGTCGGCTGGTCGGCCGCGCGCAGCCCGCGCAGCTCGTCGAGGATCTGGTCGGCCGGCACACCCTGTGGCGACAACATGGCTGGAAACGCTAGTTGACCACCGCGGGCGCCGGCACGTCGACCGCCGCCCGCAGCTTCGCCTCGGTCAGGTCGTAGCCGCGCATCAGCAGCACCGCCAGCCCCACGATCAGCCCCGGCAACACGGTGAAGCCCAGCAGCACCCCCAACCGCGCGGTGCTGTCCTGGGCCGCGGCCACGCCGGACGACGACGAGACGTACCCGAAGATCTGCAGGACCAGCAGGTAGATGCCGGGGCCGAGGGCGAGGCCGAACGTCTCGCCGGCGGTCCACAGGCCGGTGAACACGCCGGCCTGCCGCTTGCCGGTGCGGGCGGTGTCGTACGCGATGCAGTCCGGCAGCATGGCCATCCCGAACACCTGCTGTCCGGCGTACGCGACGCCCATCAGCCCGACGATCACGTAGACGACCGCGGCCGGCAGCACCGGTGCGAGCACGAGCAGCACGGCGGCGGAGGCGAACAGCAGCGACGCCAGCACGAACGCCCGCGCCTTGCCGACCCGCGCGCCCACCCGGGTCCACAGTGGCATGACCAGCAGGGCCGGCGCGACGAAGCAGGCGAACAACACCGTCGGGCCGGTGTCGGGGGAGTCGAGGACGTGGTCGGCGAAGTACTGCACGCCGGCCAGGATCATCGCGATCCCCACGGCCTGGATCACGAAGCAGATCAGCAGCAGCTTGAACGGCCGGTTGCGGGACGCCACCGCGAGTTGGGCGCGCAGCGACGGCTCGCTCTCCTTGACCGTTCCGGTCGGCGCGCCGGCGGTGCCCGCGAACACCGCGATCGTGCCGATCACGATCAGCCCGGCGACGAACACGCCCATCCAGCGGTGGCCCGGGATCCCCTCGCCGCCGGCGTTGACCACCAGGGGTGCGATCGCGCCGGAGACCAGGATCGCGATCGCGAGCACCGCGACCCGCCAGGTCAGCAGCCGGGTCCGCTCGCTGTAGTCGTCGGTCAGCTCGGCGGGCATCGCCACGTAGGGCACCTGGAAGAAGGCGTACGCGGTCGCCGCCAGCAGGAACGCGAGGGCGACGTAGGCGCCCTGCCCGGAGCCGAACGGCGCCGCGAAGATCGCCGCGAACAGCACGGCGAGGACCAGACCACCCACCAGCAGGTACGGACGGCGGGCGCCCCACCGGCCGCGGGTGCGGTCGGAGATCCGCCCGGCCACGGGGTTGACCAGCACGTCCCAGGCCTTGGGTGCCCAGACCAGCACGCCGGCGAGCCAGGCGGCCACCCCGAGGGTGTCGGTGAGGTACGGCGCCAGCAGCAGACCGGGCACCGTGCCGAAAGCGCCGGTGACCAGCGAACCGAGGGCATATCCCGCGTGCACCCGACGGGGTAGCTGGGTACCCGATCGGGTGGTCGGTCGATCGTTCACTACGGTCATTCCTCCGCGAGGGGTCGGAAGGCTTGACGCTGACGTGTCAACGCCGCGTGACGTAGGCTCCCCGACCCTGCACGATCTCCACAAGACCTTCGTCCACCAGGACCCGCAGAGCCTTGAGCGCCGTGCCGCGCGCCACGCCGTAGGTCTGCACGAGCTGGACCACCGAGGGAATCGGCCGGCCGGGTTGGAACTCCCCCGACTCGATCGCCGCGCGGATCGAGTCCACGAGTTGGCGGTAGACCGGCACCGGTCCCTCGTGGTCGATCTCCAGCTCCATGGCCCGAACGTAGCCGTGGGCGATAGGCCACGTTCTGTTATGGCAGACCATGGACCACCACGGACCACCCCTGTAGCGTCGAGTGGGTCAGGAACAAAGGACGGGCCGGGCGGTGCGTGAACACCGTGGCTCCCGGCCCTTGACCACCCCAGGAGGTGGCCCGTGAACATCCTGCCCGAACCCGCCCCGTCCGCACAGCAGACGCGACAGCGGCTCGCGCACCCATCGTGGTGCATCCGGACCGACTGTGCCGAAAACGGCGAGCACGTCAGCCGCTGGCACAGCGTGAACCCTGACCGGCCTCAGCTTGTCGAGATCGACCTACGGCTGTCGCGGGGGATCGTGCGCCCCGCCCCGACATGGATCGAGCTTGCGGCACGGGTCGGGAGCGACCGCCACGTGTACGAGTTGAGCCGCGCGCAGACCGCCGCGCTCAAGCACGTGTTGGGCGCCCTGCTGGCCGAGATCCGCGCATGATCCGCGCGGTGGTGGTGCGCCCGACCCCCGGCTACTCGGAACGCGCGCAGGCTGGCGTTGACACCTGCATTTGGTGGATCCAGTCGCAAGGCTGGCGACTTGTGGGGGTGGCGGATGCGGCCGGCGCCATGAAGATGCACGCCGACGGTGGCGCCGACGTCGTCGTGGCCAGCCACGCTCACCACGTCCCGCCCCCGGACCACGTGAAGATCGTCGCGGACGAGATCACGTCGGGGCCGCGGCGCCCGCGGTGGATCCCGACTCAGGAGCGCCGCCGCGCCGGCTGAGCGCCAACGCAGAGACACGAAGCGGCCCGCTACCCCCGGACGGTTAAGGGTAGCGGGCCGCTTCGTGCGTCACGTCCTGAGCGAGTGCGCCCAACTCAGGGCGTGACGACGTCCACCATGACCGCGAAGCCGGTCGTGACTGTGATGCCGTAGCCGCCGAGCGCCGACGTGGCGATCGTCTCCACGTTGGTCTTGACGTTGACGTCGGTCAGCGTCCGGGCGCCGTGCACCTCGAAATAGCGGGTACCCACCTTCAGGTTGGCCACCGTGATGAACCCGGTGTTGACCGCGTTACTCGGGTAGACCAGACCGCCGCTGAACCGCTGGAACTTCTCCGCGATCGTCGCACCGCCGGTCGGGGTGACGTCCTGTAGCAGGGCCGCGTTGTCCGGGTGCACGAGGATGGTCAGGTCAGCCGGGTCTTCGGCCGCGGTCGCGGCCATCACCTTGGCCATGGCCGACCGGATCGCCGCGGGAACGTCGGCGGTGAACGCGACCGCGGCGCCGGCCGCCGTCTCCACGCCGTCGATGAGCACCTTGTCCATGTCGAGCGCGATGCCGAGTTGGTGCATTCCGATGATCGCGCCCGCGTCGGCGCCGACCTGCGACTCTTCGCTCAGGTCCGTCCAGCGGCCGAACCGACCCATGGTCAGGCTGCCCGCGGCGGACGTGGCGTACTCCGTCACCGTCACGCCCTCGCCGACCGAGGCCTGAGCGGTCGGCAGGGTCAACTGCGGGAACTGCGCGAAGATCGCGTCCGCGGGCTGGCGGGGGATGTTCGCGACCACGTGCAGCAGCCGCGGACCGGCGAGCACGTTGGAGCCCCACACGCGCCCGGCGCCGAGGGTGCCGGTCACCAGCGTGGCGAAGGTCGCGTCCGGGTTGTCCGCGACGAACCGACCCGGCGACCGGGCATCGAGCGCGGCCTGTAGCCGGTCAAGCACCTCCGGCCGGTAGGCCAGCGGGTGCACCGCCGGAGCGGCGGGCCGCTCGCGGGTGAACGTCTGACCGGGCAGCGGACGCGCCGTCGGGTTGACCGCGGTCGGGCCGGGGTCGGGCGCCGGGGTCGGCGCGGCCGGCGCGGCGGAGCGCAGCGCGCTGACGAGTTGCTCCAGGGTGAACGTCACGGGCGCCGCCGACGTCGGCGCGGCGGTCGCCACGGGCGCCGAGGTCGGCGCGGGCGCGGTCGTGGTCGGCTCTTCGGGCTGCATGCCCA
>NZ_BONC01000001.1 GCF_016862515.1 Asanoa iriomotensis | reverse complement strand
TCGCACCACGGTCGGCGGCGGCGCCGAGCAGCTTCTCGGTGAGCACGGTGGCGCCGGTGCCGCGCCGCCCGGTCGCGATCTGCTGGCTCTCGGTGGCGACGTCGTCGTCGACCAGCACGCGGGCGACCGGGATGCCGTCGTGCCGCAGCCGCTCGGCCGCGATCCCGAAGTTGATCCGGTCACCGGTGTAGTTCTTCACGATGTGCAAAACGCCGCCCGGACCGGCGGCCGCGCGGCTGCCCTCGTACACCTGACGGTTGTGGGGTGAGGCGAACACCCGACCGGGCGCGGCGGCGTCGAGCATCCCGCGTCCGACGAGACCGACGTGCATCGGCTCGTGCCCGGACCCGCCACCGGAGAGCAACCCGACCTGCCGCCGCGGGTCACGATCGACGGACCGCACGTAGACGGGATCGGTGGACAGCTCCACCACGTCGGCATGGTCGCGCGCGAAACCCAACAACGCACGATCGACGTACTCGGTCTTGGAGGCATAGAAGGGTTCGGCCATCACCTCATCATGCGACGACCATGGGCGCCGGTTCCGGGGTTCGCGCGCGTACGGTGGTGATCTCCGGTGACAAACCTCGCAGGGAGGCATCCGCGTGCTCAGCCGTCCCATGCTCGCTTTTGGACTCGCGGTCGTCCTCCTGTGGCTCGTCGGTTGCTCGAGTCCGGAACCCACCACCTACACCCTGCCGTCACACGAGGAGCTGGGCCTCCAGCCGGCCGACTCGGTGGATCTCCTGTCCGCGGAGCGGGTCCGGGCGGCGTTGTTCGGCCCGGAACCACCGGTCGCCGGGCTCGTCCTCGACGCGTCGACCTCGGGGCCGCAGGAGGACGTGGTGTCGGCGGTCTGCGGCAACCGTCGGGGTCCGGGTGTCTACGCGAGCCTGGGCGGGCAGCGCAAGCTGTGGACGAGCGCCGACCTGAACGTCGAGAGCTTCGCCGGCGCGTTCGGCGTCATCTCGGCCGCGACCGCCGTCGAGCAGGTCAAGGGCCGCTTCACCTGCGACGAGTACACCGCGGACGCGGACCCGGACGCACGGATGGCGATTCCCAACCAGGACGCCGACGGGTGGCACCGCGACATCCGGCTGATCCAACCACCGGCGTTGGCGGGTGTCGAGAACGCGGTGTTCTTCTGCGAGACGGTCAAGGAGGTCAACCATCGCTGCTACGCGGCGCTGGCCCGGGCCGAGGTCGTCAGCCGGGTCACCGTGACGGCGCGCACCACCGCGCGGGCCGAGGAGGCCACCAGGTCGTTGCTCGACGAGGCGGCCCGGCGGCTCGTCGCGGCCACAGCGGCATGACGGCGGCAGCCCGCCGGGCGGCCTGGCTCTGGGTCGCGTTCGGCCTCGTCGCCCTCGTGTCGTGCGCGCTCGTGCTGCGGCGCCCCGACCGCCTCTCGGACCTGCACATCTACTACGGGGCCATCCAACACCTGTGGGACGGCAAGCCCCTTTACGCGTACGTGGCGGAGAACGGCGGGCCGTTCACGTACCCGCCGTTCGCGGCGTTGGTGCTCAGCCCGATGGCGCTCGTGCCGGAAGGGCTGCTCCAGCCACTGTGGCTGGTCGCCACCGTCGCCGCGCTGGCCGCCATCGCCGCCGCGGTCGGGCGTGGGCGACCCGACGTGGTCGCCGCCGTCGCGTGCGGGCTGTTGCTGTCCGCGCCCGCGCAGAGCAACCTGCGCTTCGGCCAGGTGAGCGTGTTCGTGGTGCTGCTCGCCCTGGTCGACGCGCTCGGGCTGACCCCGGAGCGCTACCGCGGCTACCTGGTCGGCCTCGCCGCGGCGGTCAAGCTCACCCCGCTGCTGTTCGTCGTCTACTTCCTGGCCGCCGGCCGCTACCGGGACGCCGGCCGGGCCCTGGCCGCGTTGGTCGGCGCCGCCGCCGTCGCGGCGCTCGTGCTGCCGGCGGAGAGCTGGGGCTACTGGACCGGCACGATGCTGGAGACCTCGCGGATCGGCAACCTCGCCTCCCTCGGCAACCAGTCGGTGCAGGGCATGCTGCTGCGGGTGGGCGTGCCGCAGCCGGCCCTCCCGCTGGTCTGGGCCACGCTGGTAGCGGTGATCTGCGTGGTGGCGCTGCTGCGCGCCCGCAGGTTGTTCCACGATGGACACCCGACCAAGGCCGCGGTGCTGGTCGGCTGCGCGACGGTGGCGGCGTCGCCGGTGTCGTGGACCCACCACCAGCTCTGGCCGGTGCTGGCCGCGATGCTGCTGATCGGCACCCACGGCGCGGTCCATCGGGCGGCCGGCGGAGCGCTGCTCGCGGCGATGGTGCTGTCTCTCGGCGTGGTGCTGGCCGACGTCTCGTTCACGCCGGGCGTCCAGTTCGTCCTGGAGAACGCCCGCGCGCTCGGCACGGTCGGCATCTGCGTGCTGGGCTTCGGCGCGGCGGTCGCGGCGCACCGCACCGCCCGCCGGTGGACCCTGGCCGGCGCGGCGGCCGTGGCGGTGGCGGTCGTCGCCCTGCAGCCGTTGCCGGCCTCGGCGGACCCGACCTTCAAGGCCTACCGCCTGTCGGACACGACGAACCCGCGCTATTTCTACGTCTGCCACGACGAGCCGACCTGCGCGGCGTTCATCGGCGACATGTCGATCCGCTTCGGCGTGGTGGCCGAGAAGACGAAGGTCCGCGTCAACGGCGTCGTGGGCCCGACGGTCGCCCGCCTGCAGTACCAGTCGGCCCCCGGCGGCCGCCCGCGCGACATCCCGCTCCTCACCCGCTACGAAGCCGGCCGCGTCTTCTCGTTCCGCTCGGCGAGCCTCGCGCACGGCCGCCTGGTCGCCTACGACCCGGCCGGCAACGAGATCGCCAGCTACACCCGTGAGCTGACGCCGGCCCGCCACCTCGGGTGAGGTGGCGGGCCGGCCAGGCGGCACGCCTGTCAGGAGGTGGCGGTCGTCGGGACCGTCACCGGTGGCTCAGCGGACGTTGACGAACACCGGGTTCGAGTAGAACCACAGGTCGTCCCACGGGCTCTCCAGGCCGTCGGCGGCCGGCTCGAGCTCGTCCGTGCTCGTGCCGCGGACCCGTGCGTACAGGTCGCCCTCGACGTTGCGGATCGTGTGCTTGACGACGTAGTCCTTGCCCGACCGGTGCCAGTCCGACCGGCCGAACCGGGCGACCACCTTCGTCGTCGGGTTGGTGTCGGCGTTCGGGTCGCTGGCCAGGCCCGTGATCCGGCCGACGATCAGGTCGACGCGGCGGACCGTCGGGCGGTCGCCGTTGCCGTTGACGCCGTCCAGCTCGCGGAACCGGATCTCGATCTCGACGTCGTTGCGGTTCTTGCGGCTCACCGTCAGCGTCTCGCCGACCTTGGCCGAACCGCCGCGGCTGCTCGCCGTGACGTCCAGCGCGCTGATCAGGTCGCCGGTGGTGACCCAGATGCGGCCGTTGCGCAGCGCGTCCATGATGTCCGCGTAGTCCTGGCGGGCGTACACGTAGGTCTTGCTGTACTCACCCGGCCAGAAGTCCGAGCCGCCACGGGTCCAGTGCACGTGCGAGTCCGACGTGGCGGTGATGAACCACTTGCGGCCCTCGCCGAGCAGCGAGTCCCAGAGGCCGCCGACGCGGGCGGTCATCTGGTCGTAGCCGCCGTAGGTCGGGTGGCTGCCGTAGCCGCCACGCGCGCCGCCGTTGAGCGGGCCCGCCTGGTGGCCGGGCGCGCCCTCGAAGCCGATGTAGACGTCCGGAGCGGCGTTGTTGCCGGCCCGGAACTCGCGCGGCGTGTCCTGGCCGTAGACGCCCAGGCCGCTGGCCGAACGCGCCGCGTGGTGAGCGATGACGATCGGCTTCTGCTTGTGCGACGCCGCCGACTTGAGGAACTCGACGAACTTCGCCTCGGTGTCCCGGGACGGGTCGGTCGGGAACGCGTCGAACTTGTTGAAGCGGCTCTCCAGCTCGAAGAGCAGCTTCGCCTCGTCGTCGTGCCGCGGGATCATCAGCGTGTGGTGGTCCATCTGCGGGGTGTCGAACTCCATACCCCAGAACTGCAGGACCTCGGGTACGAGCTTGCGCGAGCGCAGCAGGTCGGGGTAGGCCTGCTCCAGGTTGACCTTCGAGTGGTTGGGTCCACCGTGGTCGGTGCACATCGCCCAGGTCAGGCCGAAGTTCTTGGCCATGATGGCGTTGGTGACGATCGGGTAGACCGCGTCGGCACCCTTGTGGAAGACGGGCGGGTTCTTCGTGGTGTCGAACTCGCCGCTGTACTCCGAGTGGATGTGGTGGTCACCGGCGCGCCAGGCACGGCCGCCGTTCGAGCCACCGTCGTGGCCCTTCCCGGTGGCCTGCGCGGCGGCGTTGCCGACCAGCGGCCCGGCGGCGACGATGGTCGCGCCGACGCCGGCGTACTTGACGAGCTGCCGGCGCGACAAGCCGTTGGCTTCGCGCTCCTCGGCATTTGACATGGTGAAACGGCCTTTCGATGGGGTACGGCCTCGGCGTGCGCCCTGAGCCTTGAAGCCGGCCCTTAACCGCCGGTGAACGCGCCACGCACCACCAACGAACTCCTAACCTCGATAGGAGATCGACTCACCCAATCCAGACGCATCGGACCGCGGCGTGCCACGAGCCCTCGAGCACCAGCACGCCGACCGGCAGCAGGGCCATCGCCAGCAGAGCACCGGTCACGACGAGCCCGGCGGCCGCACCGAGCCGCTCCGGCGGCGCGAGCAGCCGGCGCAGCCGCTCCACCGTGTCGCCGCCGCCGGCGCCGACCAGCCCGACCGGTGCCGCGGCTCCGCACGCCATCGCGACCAGCGCACCGGCGAGTGCCTGCCGTCCGTGGGCACGGGCCGCCACGTCGTCGGCCCGCAGCTCGACCAGCCGGCCGACCTGGTCGCGCGCGACCCGCAGCAGGCGCACCCGGGGCAGGGCCCGGGCGGCCAGCCGGACCGCGTCGAGCAGCAGTTGGTGCCGGCCACCGGCGTGCGCGCGCTCGTGCGCGACGACCGCGTCGAGCTGTGCCGGGGTGAGCTGGTCGAGGGCGCCGCTGGTGACGACCAGTCGCCGGTCCGGTGCCACGTACGCGCCGGGTCGTGGATGTTCGATGACCGTGCCGCCGAGGTCCGGCAAGGGCCGCCCGGCGAGGGTGAGCAGCTCCCGGTGCCGCCGGCGCGCCACCCGCTGGGAGCGCAGCGCCCGGCCGCCGCGGAACAGCGCGAGCGCGACGACACCGGCGACGCCGACCGCTACGCCGTCGCCGGTGAGCCGCAGTGCCAGCAGCGCGGCCGGGGAGCCGGGGTGGACGCACCAGAAGAGCAGGGCGCAGACCGTCGGTGGTGCGGGCAGGAGCACGGCGATGCCGGCGGCCAGGATGCTGGCGGCGACCGTCCCGAGCAGCACGCACCAGACGGCGAGCGCGAGCCGGGGTGCCCGCCGCACCCAGCCGGCGGTGGGCAGCCAGCGGGTTCCGACGAAGCCGAGCAGCAACGCCACGGCGAGCAGGTTGGCGGCGATCACGGGCGGTTGCCGAGCACCCGGAGCAGCTCGGCGGCCTCCTCCGGGCTGAGCTCGCGGACGAAGCCGGCCAGCGCCGACGCCGGGTCGCCGCTCTCGGCCATCGCGTCGCGCATCAGCCGCGCGCCGTACTCGCCGCGGGACGACAGCGGTTCGTAGCGGTACGCCCGCCCGGCGCGCTCCCGGCGCAGCCAGCCCTTGCGGTGCAGGTTGTCGACGACGGTGAGCACCGTGTTGTACGCCAGGTCGCGGGCGGACAGGTCGGTCCAGATCTCCCGGACCGTGGTCGGCGCGGCGCGTGCCCACAGCCGGTCCATGACCGCCGCCTCCAGCTCACCGAACCCGCGCACGCTGGGCATTGTCGCCGCGACGGGTGTCGCAGAGGTGGCCGCGAGATGTCGATCAGGAGCGCAGCACGCCGGGTGTATACCCTCAGCGTATACGCGTAGGGTATGGTCTCCGGCATGAGCGTTCCCTTGACCCTCCTCGGCCTGCTCGAGCGCGAGCCCAGCCACGGCTACGACCTCAAGCGCGACTACGACGCGTTCTTCGGCCGGGGCAAGCCGCTGCCGTTCGGGCAGGTCTACGCGACCCTCGCCCGCCTCGCCCGCGACGGCAAGGTGGTGATCGCGGTCGAGCCCGGCGACGGTCCCGAGCGCAAGCGCTACGTGATCACCGAGACCGGCGCGTCCGAGGTGAACGCCTGGCTCGTCGAGCCGCTCGAGCCCGAGCCGCACCTGCAGACCGTGCTGTTCGCCAAGGTGGTGCTGGCGCTCATGCTCAACCGCCCGGCCGAGGAATACCTCGACACCCAGCGCCGCGCCCACCTCGCCCGCATGCGCGAGCTGACCGAGGTCAAGCGCGGCGGCAACCTGGTCGACGCCCTGCTCGCCGACCACGGCCTGTTCCACCTGGAGGCCGACCTGCGCTGGATCGACACCACCGTGGCCCGGCTCGACGCCCTCGCCAAGGCGGTGGCCCGATGATCGAGGCCCGCGACGTCAAGCTCTCGTTCGGCGAGACGCCGGCCCTGCGCGGCGCCACGCTCGCCGTCGCCGAGGGCGAGATCCTCGCCGTGATGGGGCCGAGCGGCTCCGGCAAATCCACCCTGCTGCACTGCCTCGCGGGCATCCTCGTGCCCGACGCCGGTGAGGTCCAGTTCGCCGGGCAGCGCATCGACACCCTCGACGAGGGTGCGCGCAGCGCCCTGCGCCGCGACCGGTTCGGCTTCGTCTTCCAGTTCGGCCAACTCGTCCCGGAGCTGACCGCGGTCGAGAACGTGGCGCTGCCGCTGCTGCTGGCCGGCACGAAGCGGCGCGCGGCGGTGGCCGAGGCGAGCGCCTGGTTCGACCGGCTCGACCTCGACGGCCTGCAGCAACGCCGCTCCGGCGAGCTGTCCGGCGGCCAGGCGCAACGCGTCGCGCTCGCCCGTGGCCTGGTCTCCCGGCCGAAGGTGCTGTTCGCCGACGAGCCGACCGGCTCGCTCGACTCGCTCACCGGCGAGCACGTCATGGACCTGCTGGTCAGCTCGGCCCGCGAGCAGGGCACCACGGTCGTCGTGGTCACACACGAGGCCCGGGTCGCCGCGTACGCGGACCGCGAGGTCATCGTCCGCGATGGCAAGGTGACGACGGCGGTGCTCACGTGATCGGGCTCGGCCTGCGGCTGGCCGTGGCCGGCGGCCGCGAGGCGGCGGCACGGCTCGTGGTCGTGGCGGCCGCAGTCGCCCTCGGCACCGGCCTGCTGCTCGCCACGCTCGCCGGCATCAACGCCACCAAGACGCAGAACCTGCGCTACGCCTGGCTCAACACCGGCATCGCCGAATACACCACCACGCCGCGCGCGGGCGTCGACCCCGCGTGGTGGCTCATCCGTGGAGACCGGTTCCGGGGCCAGGAGCTGGGCCGGATCGACGTCGCCGCGACCGGGCCGGCCGCACCCGTGCCCGCCGGCATCCCCGCCCTGCCGGGGCCGGGGGAGTTCTACGCCTCGCCCGCCCTGCACGACCTGCTGCGCACGGTGCCGGCCGACGAGCTCGGCGACCGGTTCCCCGGCAGGGAGGTCGGCGTGATCGGCGACGCCGCACTGCCCTCGCCCGACAGCCTGCTGGTCGTCGTCGGGCAGTCCCCGGAGACGCTGGCCACCCAACCGTTCGCACAGCAGGTCACCGCGGTGCTGACCACCGACCCGGCCGGCTGCATGCGGTGCATCATCGGCCTCGACAACACGATGTTCACCGTCTCGCTGTCGGTCATCGCGGCGGCCTTGATCTTCCCGGTGCTCATCTTCATCGGCACCGCGACCCGCTTGTCCGCGGCCCGGCGCGAGCAGCGGTTCGCCGCCATGCGCCTCGTCGGCGCCACTCCGCGGCAGATCACCGTGCTCGCCACCGTCGAGTCGACGGTCGCCGCGGTCGCCGGCACCCTGCTCGGCTTCGGCGTCTTCTTCGCCGCCCGGCCCGGGCTCGCCGAGATCCCGTTCACCGGCGCCACGTTCTTCCCGAGCGACCTCGTGCTCACCGCCGTCAACGTGGCCGCGGTGGCGGTCGGCATCCCGCTGGGCGCGGCGGTCGCCGCCCGGCTCGCATTGCGGCGGGTCCGGATCTCGCCGCTCGGCGTCACCCGCCGCGCGACCCCGAAGCCGCCCCGGGCCTGGCGGCTGATCCCGCTGGTCGCGGGCGTCGCCGAGCTGGCCTACTTCGTCGGGCGCAGGCCGGAGACGACCGATGGCCAGACGGCCGCCTACCTGATCGGCGCGGTGCTGATGCTCGCCGGGCTGGTGCTGGCCGGGCCGTGGCTGACCATGCGGGTGGCCCGGCTGGTCGCCGACCGCGCGCAACGCCCGGCCGCCCTGATCGCCGGGCGGCGGCTGGCCGACGATCCCATGGCCGCGTTCCGTGCCGTCAGCGGGCTGGTGGTCGCGCTGTTCGTGATGACGGCCGCGAGCGGCGCGATCACCTCGTTCGTGGCGGAGCGGGCGCGGCCGGCCGGTGACTCGGTCGCCGCCACCTCGCTGACCCAGGCCTTCTGGCCGGAACGGCTGGCCGAGGGCGCCGAGCCACCGACCGTCGCCGACATCCCCGCGGGCCTCTCGGCCGTCCCGGGCGTCCAGGCGGTGCTCACGGTCCGGGAGAACGACCGGCAGGTCGCCCAGAACATGGCCGACCCGTCGGGTCCCGGCCTGATCAGTTGCGCCGACCTCGCCCGCGCGCCCGGCTTCGGCTCCTGCCCGCCGGGTGCCCAGGTCGTGTCGGTCTGGCAGGACCTGATCGGTCCCCGGGACCCGGGAGTCACGCCGGCAGAGACGATCTGGCCCGCGTCGACGGTGACCGACCTCGACTCCCGGCGGCTGCTCTCGGTCGTGGTGCAGACCGACGGCTCCGACGCCGCGAAGGAACGGGTGCGCACCCTGCTCGCGACGATGGACCCGTTCGGCGAACCGCCCGCCAGCGACGCCGAGCACCAGGCCTCCTCGACCTTGACCCTGGTGCAGTTCCAGCGCCTCGCCGACGTGGTGATCCTGGCCAGCCTGCCGATCGCCGGCTGCAGCCTGGCGGTCAGCGTGATCGCGGGCCTGACCGACCGCAAGCGGCCGTTCAGCGTGCTGCGGCTGACCGGCGTCCGGATCCGCATGCTCCGGTCGGTGGTAGGCCTGGAGACAGCGGTCCCGCTGCTGGTCGTCGCCGCGGTCGCGATCGGCGCGGGCCTCCTGGCGGCGTCGCTGTTCCTGCGGGCACAGCTCGACTACCCGCTGCACGGGCTGGGCGCCGGCTACTACGCGATGGTCGGCGGCGGCCTGGTCGCCTCGCTCGGCATCATCGCGGCCACGCTCCCGCTGCTGCGCCGGATCACCGGCCCGGAGACCGCCCGCAACGAGTGACCCATACGCATCGGGGGTACGCGCGGCGCGTGCCCCCGATGTGGGCAAAATGGTCAGCGTGATCATCCTGATGCACAGCTCGAAGACCATGCGCCCGCCGACGACCGGGCACCGCCCGACCGGCACGCCGGTGCTCCTGGACAAGGCGCGGGAACTGGTCGACGAGTTGCGGGCCCTGCCGAGGGCGCAGCTCGCGAAGATCATGAGCGTGTCGCCGGACCTCGCGGACAAGACCCGCCAGCAGTACGCGGAGTGGTCCACCGAACCCGACGTCCAGGCGCCGGCGGCCGAGTCGTTCGTCGGCGACATCTACAGCGGCCTGCAGGTCGACACGTTCACCGCCGCGCAGCGCCGCTGGGCCGACGCGCACCTGCGGATCCTGTCGGGGCTCTACGGGATCCTCCGGCCGTTCGACGGCATCCTCCCGTACCGGCTGGAGATGGGCTACAAGCTCCCGACCGGCAACCTCTACCAGTTCTGGGGCAAAGCGATCGCCGAGCAGCTCCCGGCGAGCGGGCCGATCGTCAACCTCGCCGCGGCCGAATACAGCAGGACCGTGACGAAGCACGTCGACCCCGCGCGGATCGTCACACCGAAGTTCCTGACCGTCGACGAGAAGTCCGGCCAGCCGAAGTTCGTCACCGTGCACGCGAAGATCGCTCGCGGCGCGTTCGCCCGCTGGCTGGTGACCACCAAGGCCAAGGAGCTGACCGCGTTCACCGAGATCGGCTACCGGCACGCGCCCGCGCACGGCACCGAGCGTGAGCCCGCGTTCGTCTGCGCGGAGTTCGGCGGGAAGGGTCTGTCCATCCGGTTAACCTGACCATTTCCCGGATTCCTGGGTCGGGGTCCGGTTCCGGGCCTGCCCCGGAGGTGGCGGTCGCCGGCCGGTAGCAGGATCTGCGATATGACGCAGACGAGTGTCCTGTCCGACTCCGCACCGGCCGCGGTGCGTGACCCCTTCCTCGGCCGGCTCGGCCGCTGGTGCTTCCGGCGGCGCTGGACCGTCCTCGCGCTCTGGCTGGTAGCCGTCGTGGCCGGCGGGTTCGCGGCCGGTCCGGTGTTCGCCGGCCTCGACGACAACCAGGGCCCCTCGTCGCTGGAAGCGGTCGCCGGCAGCGACGTCATCGAGCAGGCGTCCACGTCGTCCGGATCGATCGTCGGGGTGGTGCGGGGGATCAACCCCGATTCGCCGGCGGTACGCACGGCGGTGAGCGACGCCGCCGCCCAACTGTCCACGGTGTCGGGCATCGGCGCCGTCGTCACGCCCTACGTCGGGAGCCCGGCGGCCGCGGCCCTGCGCGCGACCGACGGCCGAGGGCTGCTCGTGCAGGCGCGGCTGGCCGAGCTGTCCGGCGACGACCTGGACACCGCCACCGACGCGGCCGTCGAGCGGCTGCGCGCCCTCGGTCCCGCGCTGCGGGCGGCGGGCGAGCCCGGCGCCACGGTCGAGGTCGGCGGCGGCCGGCTGGTCAACCGGGAGGCCAACGCGCAGGCGCAGAAGGACCTCTCGTTCGCGGAGCAGCTCTCGCTGCCGATCACCCTGCTCGTGCTCATCTTCGTGTTCGGCGGCCTGCTCGCCGCCTTCGTGCCGGTGCTCGGCGCGATCGTCTCGATCGCCGGCTCGTTCACCGTGCTGCTGTTCTTCGCCAACATCACCACGCTCGACCAGAACGCGGTCACCGTCGTGACGCTGATGGGCCTCGGCCTGTCGGTCGACTACGGCCTGCTGCTGGTGGCCCGCTACCGCGACGAGCTGGCCGCCGGTCGCGAACCTCTCGACGCGATCGGTGCGGCGTGGGCCACCGCCGGGCGGACCATCTTCTTCTCCGCGCTGACCGTGGCGGCCGCGCTCGCCGGCATGCTGGTCTTCGGGGTCACCGCGCTGTCGGCGCTCGGCGCCGCGGGGGTGTCGATCGCGCTGGTCGCGATGCTGGTCGCGCTCACCTTCAGCGCCGCTCTGATCGGCCTGTTCCGCAAGCGGATCCGGCCTTCGAAGCGCCAGCTCGCCGCCGGGTCCGCCGACCGCGGGTTCTTCTTCCGGCTGGCGCGCGGCGTGCAGCGGCGGCCGCTGGTCACGGCGTTGGCCACCGCGCTGGTGCTGATCGCCGCCGGCTTCCCGCTGCTGACCATGAAGGTCAAGGTGGACGACCTCGACGGGCTGCCCCGCTCGCTGGAGTCGGTGCGGGTGATCGACATCCTGGCCGCGGACTTCGCGACCCCGGCCCAGCCGGCGGTCACCGTGGTCGCCCGCACCGACGCCGCCGCACTGGAGTCCTGGGCCCGCTCGCTCGACTCGCCGGACATCGCCGGCGTGCGCCCCGCCGAGCAGATCGCACCCGGTGTGGCCACGGTGGACATCGACGCCGTCGGCGACCCCGAGGGCGAGGCCGCGCTGCGCCTCGTCGACGCGGCCCGCGCCGACCGGCCGGACGGGGTCGAGTCGTGGGTGACGGGCATCGCAGGCTTCCACCGCGACCTCAACGACCTGCTGCTGTCCCGGCTCCCGTACGCGATCGCCCTGACCCTGCTCGCGATGGTCCTGCTGCTCTGGGCGATGACCGGCTCGCTGATCGTGCCGTTCAAAGCGGTGCTGATGAACGTGGTCTCCCTCGGCGCCACGTTCGGCGTGCTGAGCGCGGTCTTCGAACACGGTGTGCTCTCGGAGGTGCTGCGCACCCACGTGGTCGGCGGCATCAGCCCGTTCGTGCTGGTGACGGTGTTCGCGTTCGCCTTCGGCCTGTCGATGGACTACGAGGTGTTCCTGCTCGCCCGGATCAAGGAGCACGTGGACCACGGCGCGCCCAACGACCTGGCCGTCCGCCGCGGCCTGCAGAGCTCCGGCCGCATCATCACCTCGGCCGCCCTGCTCATGGTGATCGTCTTCAGCTGCTTCCTGACGGGCCGGATCGGCACGGTGCAACAGATCGGCCTGGGCCTGGCGGTAGCGGTCGCGGTCGACGCCACCCTGGTCCGCTGCGTCCTGGTCCCGGCCACGATGACCCTGCTGGGCCGCTGGAACTGGTGGTCACCGCGCCCCCTGGCCCGCCTCCACGCCCGCCTGGGCTTCCGTCACTGACCCAAGCGCACGGGGTAGGTCTCGTTCGTGAGCCAGCGTGGCAGCAGGATGGCGTAGTAGGGGCTGCCCAGCGTTTCGCTGGTGCCGCCCGGCAGGGACGAGACCGCCCGGATGCCGTCGCGGGTCGGTTGTGCGACGGCGCGGCGGACCGGGCCGCCGCCGAAGGTGAACTCCGTCGCCGAGTCCGCGCGGACGTTGTGGCCCGCCACGTCTACCGTGCTGAAGCCGCCGTCGACCGGGACGCCCGGCAGGCCCGGCAGCGGTGCCGGGAAGGCTCCGCCGGCCGGTGGGATCGACCACGGTGCGCCGAGCGGCGCCGCGAACGTCACCCGGTGCAGGCGGCCCCAGCGGTAGTCGTCCTGCCGGGTCGAGCCGCCGAACGCGGCCGCGAACGACGGGCCGGCCAGCAGGTCGAGGGCGTCGGCCAGGCTGCGCAGCAGCAGCACGTCGCGGCGGTCGGCCGGGTCCGCGACGCCTGGGACCGCGTAGAAGTCGACGCCGGACGCGCCCACGCCCCGCCCGGTGGGGAAGCGGTCGAGCAGCACGCGCAGTGCCTTGAGTGCCTCGTCGCCGCCAGGCTGCGGCAGGCCGTAGGGCGCGATGCGGGCGTCGACCACGTTCTTGACGTACTGGCCGCGCCAGACCGCGTAGATCGTGGCCGCGACGCTGTCGCTCACCTCGCCGCGCGTCGGCGGGCGGAGACGGCCGTCCACATCGGACGCGTCGTAGCCCTCGGGGATGCCCGTCGGCGTCGTGCAGTCCCAGCGGGCCAGCCGGTCGACCGCTTCCGCCACCCGCTTGTCGGCGGCGAGCGCGGCCAGCGCGGGTGTGTCGCTGCGGGCGGCCCGGCGCAGGGCGTTGACGATGTGCGGCCGGAAGAACTGCGCGTCCAGCAGCGTCACGTCGGCCTGCTGCTCCTGCACGTCCCGCATCGAGACCTTCCTGCCGCGGGCGATCGCCTCCCGCACCAGCGCGGTGATCCGGCCGGCGCGGAAGCCGTCGTAGCCCACGTTGAGGTAGTAGATGCCGCCCGTCGCCCGGCGCTGGTTGAGCGGGTCGTTGTCCAATGTGGTGCCGGCCGGGTCGTTGTTGGCGTTGACGAAGAAGCCGGCCGGCGGGTCGACCACCTGCGGCATCTCGCGCGGCGGCAGGATCTCGTACGGCAGCGCCTGGCCCGGGTGACGCCGCGTGGCCGGCAGCCACTCGTTGCCGCCGGTGCCGTCCCGCAGCAGGTAGGGCGGCCGGCCGCGGACGGCGCCGGCCTCCAGGTCCTCCCGCAGCGGCAGCTCCGCGCTGGTGAAGTAGGCGATGTGGCCGCGGACGTCGGTGACCGCCCAGTTCTGCGAGCCCACGTCGAAGAGGTCCAGCGCCTGCTTGAAGTCGTCGATGTCGCGGGCGCGGTCGAACAGCCGCGAGGCCTCCAGCTCGCGGGTCGGCGAGAAGCCGGCGTACTGGACCGACAGGGCCGTGCCGGCCGCGGTGTCCAGCGAGACGATCGGCCCGTTGTTGCGCCGGGGGACGATCAGCGTCGCGGCGGGGACCCCGCCGCCGGGCGGCACGGTGACGATGGTGTCGGTCGCGTCGGGGGTACGCGCGTTGACCCGGAACGTCTCCGGGATCGCCTGCACCGGCTCCCGCGTGCCCTGGTAGAGCGTGGCCAGCCCGCTGGGCGACGTCGGGTCGGGCACCACCCGCTCGACGTAGGTGTCGGTGACGTCCATCGGGTTGGTGGTGGCACCCCAGGCGACCCGCTGGTTCTGGCCCAGGATCACGTAGGGCGCGCCCGCGAAGCTCTCGCCCTGCACGTCGAAACCGGCGCCACGCAACGCGACCGGATAGAACGTCGACGGCGTGGTCAGCGACAGGTGCGGGTCGTTGGCCAGGATCGGCTTACCCGTGTCGGTGTGCCGCCCGGCGATGGCCCACTCGTTGGAGCCGAGGGTGAACGAGCGGTCGACGGCCTGTGCCAGCATCGGCGTGCGCTCGACCCGGGCCTGGTAGTCGCGGGCGAGCCGCAGCGCCGGGCCGTCCAGGCCCGTCGTCGCCCGCGCGCGCGGCGGGCCGTGGTGGCCCTTGGTGCGCATGGCGTCGGGCACCGTCGAGGCGTCGCTGAACGGCTGCGACCGGAAGAGGTCCTCGCTGAACATGGCGGCGCCGTCGAAGCCGGCCTGCGCGCCGGCCCGGGCGTACGCCTCGGCGGCCACCGTCAGGTCGATGTCGAGGTCGAAGGAGAGGCTGAACGCGATCGCCTTGCCGATGACGAGGCTGTCGACCGGCGTCCACGGCGCGAAGCGGGTGACCCGCACCGCGGCGTACTGCGCCGGCAGCGGGTTGCGGGCGACCCAGGCGTTGACGCCCGCGGCGTACGCGTCGAGCCCCGCCCGCATGTCCTTGCCCTGTGCGCCCAGGCTGCGCTCCGCCGCCCGGCGCAAGCCGATCGTCCGCGTCTCGACGTCGCTCGCCAGCGCCGGCTGGCCAAGGAGCTCGGCCAGCGTGCCGGAGGCCTGCCGGCGCGTCACGTCCATCTGGAACAGCCGGTCCGTCGCGTGCTGCCAGCCCTGCAGGAAGAGCAGGTCGTGCTCGTCGCGGGCCTGGATGTGCGCGATGCCGTAGGCGTCCCGGACGATCGACCCGGACGAATGCATGCCGGGTATCCGCAATTGCGCCGGTGAATGCGCGGAGGCGGGATGCGCCCATCCGGCGGTGACCGCGAGGAGGACGGCGGTGAGCAGGCCGAGCATGCGACGACGCATCCGAACCTCCGTCGAGGGTGGAGGGTGGCGCTCCTGCCCGCACCTTAACGACCCGGCAACAAGCCGGCAACAGCCTGCGCCGTTCACCGCGTCGTGATCTTGACGTAATCGCTCCGAGATAGACGGATCGCAAATTGATCAACACCTGTCCACCGGTGCAAGGAGTGCTCATGGCGCCCACCCCGCCGACCGATGCCGAGCTGGATGTGTTCATCCGCGCCCGGCTCGCCTCCCTCGGAATCGACCTGGACCAGCTGCCCGCCGGCACCGCCGCCGACCCGGAGACCGGCGCGCCCGGCCAGGCCTCCGTGCTCGCGTCGCTGCGGTCGTTCGTCCGCGGCACGATCGGCGGGCTCGCCGCCTACCAGATGCCGGCGCCGGCCGGCACCGACCCCGCGGTGGCCCGCGCGCTGTCCCAGCAGGCCGCGCCGCTGCTCTACCCCTCCATCGCGACCGAGTGGAGGAAGCCGTGACCGTCGAGCCCGCCGACACCGGCGTCGACCGCCGGGCGTTCCTCGCCCGGGCCGCGGCCCTCGCGGCCGTGACCACCGTGGGCGCGGTGGCGTTGCCGGCCGTGGCGTCCGCGACCGGCAGAGCGCCCACATTGGACAATTCGAACGCGTTCGTCAAGCCCCGCCCGGAGGCGCTGGCCGACCCGACCGAGCTCACCATCGCCGAGGCGGCCTGGCTGATCCGCGAGCGCCAGCTGCGGCCGGAGGAGCTGCTCGAGGCCTACCTGGCCCGGATCGCCGCTTACGACGGCACGTACCAGGCCTTCAACGTGGTCCTCGCGGAGCAGGCACGGGCCGTCCGCAGCACCGGTCGGGGTGCCCTGCGCGGCATCCCGCTGGCCATCAAGGACAACTACTACACCGCCGGTGTGCACACCACCGCCAACTCGTTCCTGTTCCAGGACTTCGTGCCGCCGTTCGACGCCACCGCGGTCGCCCGGCTCAAGGCCGCGGGCGGGATCGTGCTCGGCAAGACCCAGATGGGCCCGCTCGCGACGACCCGCGCGACCACCCCGGACGGGGTCGTGACCACGGTGAACGCGTGGACGCCGACCAACCCGAACACCGACCCGGGCGGCTCGTCGACCGGCACCGCGACGGCGGTCGCCGGCCGGATGGCGACCTCGGGCATCGGCACGCAGACCGGCGGATCCATCACCGCGCCGTCGAACGCGCAGAACCTGACCGGCATCAAGCCGACGATGGGCCGCGTGTCGCTGCACGGCATCATCCCGCTCAGCTACACCCGCGACCACCCCGGCCCGCTGACCCGGGACGCCAAGGACGCGGCCATCATGCTGACCGCGATGGCGGGTCCGGACCCGGCCGATCCGCGCACGCAGGGCCTGCCGGGTGTCCCGAACCTGATCGACGCGGCCACGCCGGTGTTCCACCGGGGCAAGGTGAAGCTGCGCTGGAACACCCGGATCGGCGTGCTGCCCGGCTTCGCCAACGGCACCTCGGCGACGGCCCTGGCGCGGCAGGCCTACCTGGCGGCGCTCGCGGCGATCCCGGGGGCCACCCTGGTCGACGTGCCGCTGCCGGACGAGTGGGACCTGTTGACCGGCAACACGTTCAACAACGTCCGGCTGCCGGAGCGCAGCGAGCCGTTCATGCCGTACCTGCGGGACAACCTGCGCGGCTTCGGCGTCTCGCTGTCGGGCTGGCTGCAGGGCGCACTCTTCGGCGGCAACGAGTTCCTCATCGGACAGCGGGCCAAGCTGCTGCTGCTGGAGCGGGTGCTGGACCAGATCTTCGACAAGTGCGACGTGGTGGTCCAGACGGGCCCGGTGCCGTTCGACATCATCGGCCTGCCGGAGCTAGCGTTCCCGATCGGCTTCACCGCGGCCGGCGTGCCGATCGGCACGATCCTCGGCGGGCTGCCCTACGGCGAGGACCGGCTGCTCTCGATCGCGGCGGCCTACCAGGCGGTCACGGACTGGCACCACCGCCGCCCGGCGGACCCGCCGGCCGGGGTCGCGGCCCGGCTGGCCCGTCCCCGCCTCACCGCGGACGACGTGCTCGAACAGTCGCAGTAGCCACGTGCCGGGGTCGGGCCGCCGCGGTGGCCCGGCCCCTGTGCGTACACTGGCCCGTTGTGAACGCCTTGGATCCGAAGGCGATCGCCGCGAAGTTGATGGGTGAGCCGATCGCCGACGCCGACGATGCCCGGGTGGCGGACGCGAAGCGTCGCTTCGACCGGCACGAGCGCGAGCGCGCCGGGCTGCGCCGCCAGGCCCAACCGGGCGACGAAGCCGCGGATGAAGGCTGAGCTCAGTCGCTGAAGGCCGCCTGGTCCACATCGAACAGTGGGCCCCGGCCGCCGCGGAAGACCAGGTAGAGGTCGTGGAAGCCGTTCGCGGCTCCGGGGGTCGTGTCCACCCAGGTCGTCGCCGTCTGCCAGGCTGATCCGTCGCCGGCCGGGACCGTCGTCGTGCCGACGAGCCGGCCGTGCGGGCTGTCGACGCGGGCCTCGATGACGCCGCCGGCGCGGGGTGCGACCGTGGTGTGCAGGCGGAGTTGGCCCTTCTGGTCGGCGAAACCCGCGGCCGAGCCGTCGGCGAAGTTGACGTTCCGCCAGCGCAGCCAGCTTCCGTCGCGTACACCCGTGGCGATGTCGTCCGTCACCCGCAGACCGGGGGAGTGGCCGTCGTTCTCCTCGACCGGATAGGTGGAGAACACGTCCTTGCGGTCGGGCAGGGCCGGCAGGCTCGCGGAGGAGAACGTCGTCACGCTCCGCGCGCGCAGCGTCGCGGTGAACGACGAGTCGTGCGTGCGGACGTCGCGCAGTCTCGTCATGTTCTCGCTGGCCGAGGTGCGATAGGCGGCCACCTCGCGGGTGCGCGGGAAGCCGCCGGTCAGGTCGACGTCGAGCGTCACGTCCGTCGGGTTGTTGTTGACGACGACCACGGTGAAGTCGCGCCCGCCCTTGTAGGCGGTGAGCGCCACACCGGGCGCCGGCGTCTTCGTCGCGCCGATCATCACGTCGCCCGGGTCGAGGAAGCGGCTGTACTGGCCGATCGTGTAGTAGCGCTTGAAGATGCGGTACTGGCCGTTCTCGGTCGGGTTGCCGCTCTGCGGTGTGCCGGTGTTGACCAGCCGGATCAGGTCGGAGCCGTCGGCGCCGTTGTTGGCGACCGGCCACCACCAGAAGTACGCGTTGAGCCGGGTCTCGTCGAACAGGTTGCCGATCAGGTTCGCGTACCGCAGGCCGTCGGTGATGGTGTTGTTGACGAAGAGGCGGTCGCGCGGGGCGCCCTGGTTCATGTACTCGGTCTGCCAGATCGTCTTGCCCCGCTCGTGGGACGCGGCGAACGCGCCCGGTGCCGCGCGGGTGGCGTCGTCGACCAGGCCCGCGTACCCGTGTGCCGCGACGACGCCGACGTGCGCGTCGGCCGCCGGGTCGGTGACCGCCGGCAGCGCGAACCGTTCGTCGAAGGTGACGCCCTCGCCGAGCACGTTCTCCGCGTCGACGCCCCGGCGCGCGAACGTCGGGCCCAGGTGGTCGCGGACCAGCACCCGCAGCTCCTCGGGCGTCCACTGGCTGCTCGAGTAGCCGGTAGTGACCTCGGGCTCGTTCGTCGGTGAGACGTGCGTGATCCGGATGCCGAACTCGCGCTCGTAGCCGAGGACGTACTCGGCGAGGTAGTCGGCGAAGGCCTGGTACAGGTCGGGGCGGATCTTGTTGGGTGGGCCGTCGGGTCCGGAGGAGACCACGCTGTTGTTCTGCTTCATCCAGGCCGGCGGGCTCCAGACGCTGGCCATGAAGGTCCGGACGCCGCGCTTCTTCGCCTCGCGCATCAGCCAGATCTGGTGCGCGTCGAACGCGGCCTTCCGGGCCGGCCAGTCGGGCTGGTCCCAGACGAACACCCCAGGCTGCGGCTCGATGGTCTGCGTCGGGCCGTCGTAGAGCTGGTCACCCCACGTGCCGCCGTCGCCGACCATGACGCGGACGATGTCGAGGCCGATGCCCTTCTCGTCGTCGAAGACCAGGTCGAGCAGTTGAGAGGTCAGCGGCTCGCCGAGACGCTGGATCGCACCCGCCTTGTGGAAGGCGAACGAGCCGCCGAAGCCGTCGATGGTCTGGCGCTCGTCGCTCCAGTCGACGACGGCCACCGGCCGGTGCGCCGCGGCGCCGCTTCCCGCACTGGCGGCGATCAGGGCGCAAACGGTCGCGAGCCTCGTCGTCCAGCTGGTCCGGCGTCGCATGACAAGCCCCCATCCATCGACGTGTACGAATCAAGCTAGGAGTCGGGGGACGACCGGGCAAGAGTCGCCGGTTGTCCAACATTTCCGGAAATCGGACCATCCTGACGTTCCGGTGTGGATCCGCGCCGGCGGGTCAGCGCCACCCCGGCGAGCACGACCGCCATCCCGGCGGCGATCCGGGCGCTGAACTCCTCGCCGAGCACCGCGACGCCCAGGGCGACCGAGACCACCGGCAGCAGGTAGCCGACCGTGGCCGCGTTGGTGGCGCCTTCGGCGGCGATGGTCCGGTAGGTGAGGTGGAAGGTGACCCCGGTGGCGACGACACCGAGGATCACCACGGCGGCCAGGGTGCGCGGGTCGAGCGCGACGGGTGTCAGGCCGCCGGCCGGCAGGGTCAGCGCGGTCAGGGCGGTCGCGGCGACCAGTTGGGCGGCGGACAGCGAGATCGTGGGTACGCCCTTGCCGACCAGGTGGCGTCCCATGTAGGCGAAGCCGACGGCGTAGCTCGCGGCGGCGCCGACGATCGCGAGCGCGCCCCAGCCGACCGGCCCGGTGCGCTCCCACGGCGCGAAGATCAGCACGACGCCCGCGAAGCCGAGTCCGAGGCCGGCGAGCCGGGCCGGTGGCAGGCGCCGCTCGGTGCCGAGGGCGAGGCCGGACAGCAGCGACCACAGCGGCGTGGTGGCGTTGAGGACGCCGGCCACGCCCGAGTCGATCGTCCGCTGGCCGAGACTGAACATCGCGAACGGCAGGGCGTTGCAGAAGAACGCGGCGACGACGACGTGGCACCAGGTCGCCTTGCTCGCCGGCAGCCTGTGCCCCGTGGCGAGGCAGGCGGTCAACAGCGTCGCCGCTCCGAGGAGGCACCGGCTGAGGGTGACCTGGACCGGCGTCAACGCGGTCAGGGCAACCTCGATCCAGAGGAACGTCGAACCCCACAGCAGCGCGAGTACGCCCACCCGGGCCCAGCTTCTCGTCACGCTCCGCACGTTGCCGTGGCCGACCTGGAAGGACAAGCGAAAAGTTCAGCAGGTCCGTTAAGTTGTGCTACATGCTTGACGTGCGACGGATGCAGGTGCTGCGGGCGGTGGTCACCAGCGGCTCGGTGACCGCGGCGGCGGCACACCTCGGCTACACGCCCTCGGCGGTCAGCCAGCAGGTGGCGGCGCTGGAGAAGGAGGCCGGCATCGCGCTGCTCGAACGCGCCGGCCGGGGCGTGCGACCGACGGCGGCCGGGCGGCTGCTCACCGGGCACGCGGCGGTGATCAGCCAGCACGTCGCGTCCGCGGAGACGGCGCTGGCCGACCTGCGGGCCGGGCGAACGGGCCGGTTGACGGTCCGCTACTTCGCTTCGGTGGGTCCGACCCTGCTCGCGCCGGCGGTGGCCCGGCTGCGCCGCGACCACCCCGGCGTGACGGTGGAGCCCAGGCTCAGCGGCGCGGAGGACCCGGAGCCGGAGGTCGCCGAGGGCCGGGCGGACCTGGCGGTCGTGGTCCGCCGGCCGGGCGAGGGCGCGCGGGCTGGGGTCCGGCTGGTGCGGTTGCGCGACGACGCCTATCGGGTGGTGTTGCCGGTGGGACACCCGCTCGCCGCGCGCCGGGCGGTGGACCTGGCCGACCTGGCCGGCGAGCCCTGGGTGGGCAGCGAGCCACCGGGCCCGTGCCTGGAACCGATCGCGGCGGCCTGCGCGGCGGCGGGCTTCAGCCCGCGGTACGCGGCGACGTCGGAGGACTACGCGACCGCACAGGCCTTCGTCGCGGCCGGCTTGGGCGTCGGCCTGATCCCGCGTCTCGGCCTGGGCGCCCGGCACCCGGGCGTCGTGGTGCGCCGGGTCCGCCGCCCGGAGCCGATCCGCACGATCCACGCGGCGGTCCGCGAGGTCTCAGCGACCGAGCCTGTCCTGCGCGCGCTGGTCGACGCACTGCTCGCCGGGTGAATCGGTCAAGCCGGGCTCACGACTGGCGCAGCGAGGGCATCGGGATCTGGATCGCGAGCGCGGTGGCTCCCGCTCCGACGCCGGCCTGACAGGTGTTCGGCGGCACGGTGCCGATGCCGCGCACCGCCGGGCGTTCGGCGGCCCAGAACATGAAGCCGAGCATCCCCGCGGTCGTGCCCGCGCCGTTGGGGGCGACGCTCTGCACGTAGGGCGCGGCGGCGTTCTGCACCGACGCCGGGTAGTTGACGCATTCGGGCAGGGGCTTGCCGCCGTACGCGACGTAGATGGCGCCCGTGAACTTGGCGGGTGCCAGTGGCGGCACCGGCGGGCCGTACTGGGGTTTCCCGTCGACGTGCTCCTGCCAGTCGGCGATCGCGTTCGCCGCGGAGGCCGGCCGGGCGGTCACCATCGCGTTGGCGTAGTCGAGCACCGGTGTGTCCGTGCGCAGCCAGTCGGCGGTCGCCTTCCGGTTGAGGGCGATCAGCCAGCGGTCGCCCGCGGCCACGTCGATCGTGAGCCGGGCGGCGGCCCGCGCGCCGGTCGCGTCGTAGGGATGGACGGCCCGGTAGGCGTCGATGAAGGACTGGAGCGCGGGCAGGTTGGGGTTGGTGTTCTGCTCGTAGTCGATCTCGATGCCGACGCCGAGTTGGGTCGCCACCGCGGCCGCCCGCTGCCCGAGCAGGGCGGCGTTCTCGGACAGGGCGGTGTCCCAGTCGTCGGTGTAGGTGATGCCGCCGATCGAGAGCATCACCCGCACGCCCCGCGAGGTGAAGTAGTTGACGATCTCGGGGGTCATGCCGCGCGGCACCCCGGCGACCGTGGTCGCGTCGGTCGTCTGGCGCAGCAGCCGCAGCGGGTTGACGAAGGAGAGCACCACCAGGTTGACCGACGGGCGACCGTCGCCGCGGTCGATCAGCCAGTGGTTGGCGCTGTCGAACTCGGCGACCGTGCGGACCGCGCCCCAGGTGCAGAAGTCGTTGCCGCAATGCCACGCGCCGTAGATCTGTGGCGCCGTGGCCAGCGCGCCGGGTGCGGCCGCGGTCGCGGGGGCGGCTGCCGCGAGCAGCGCCACCAGGATGGCCAGTAGACATGTCAGTCGTCGCATGGCGGACCTCCTTCCGAAGAGGATCCCGCCGCAGCGCACGACTTTCATCCACAGGCAACTTTGTTTTCAGATACCGCCGGATCGGCGCGCGAGGGCTGGCCCCGGTCGGCGCGGGACCAGCCCCCTCGGGCCGTCAACCGGCGATGATGCGGCCGTCCGGTTGGCGTACGCAGGCGATCGTGCGGTTGGCGGTCGTGGCCGCGGCGGCCAGGCACTGGCCGAGGACCTGGTGGCCCGCGGCGTTGGGGTGCCAGGACTCCTGGCAGGTCTGGAAGTAGGTGACGCAGGTGTTGGCGATCCGCTGGATCGCGATCTTGTCCTTGCCCGCCAGGCTGGTCACGGGCGTCCCGGTCGGTCCGTCCTGCAGGCGGATCGGGGTGGCCAGCGCCCCGGTCGGGCTGGCGTCGAGCTCGCAGAGCCGGGCGCCGTCGAAGGCGCGCTGCACGTTGAGGTAGACGATGTCCTCGCCCGGGAACTCGGCGGCCAACGTGGACTGCCCACTGCGGACGATGGCGCCGAGGCCGCCGGAGAACCAGTGCCCGGCCGCGAGGCTCGCGCGGTGGATGGGGCAACCGGCCGCGTAGCGCTCGGCGCCGAGCTCCCGGAACTTGTCGCGGTCGTCGGCCCGCCCGTCCTCGGTCCAGAACCGCTGTGCGAGGTCGAACGGCAGCGGGTTGGTGTAGTCCTGCAGCACGATCCGGTGCTGCCCGTCGGCGTCGACCTGCCGCAGTGTGGCCACGATCTGCCGCACGGCGGCCACGGTCTCCGCGGTGGCGGCGGCCATCTGCGCGTCGGTGGCCAGGTCGCTGGTCGCGCACGGCGCCTGCTCGACCGGCCCGTTGAGGTAGGCCCAGAACTCCCACCACCCCGTCCACGCGTCGGCGATGAACCGGTTGGCGCACTTCTCGGCGACGTTGCCGAACGTGAACTGGCTGTTGTTGGACCCGAGCCCGACCAGCACGACGTCGATGTCGTGGGTCTGCGCCACGGCCCGCAACTGGTCGAGCTGCGACGCCACCGTGCGCCCGTTGGCCCGGCTCGCGGACGCGGCGGCGATGTCGAAGGGCTGCCCGCCGGAGCAGGCGAGGTTGAACCGGGCGGCGATCCCGGGCAGCGCGGCCTGCTGGATGGACGCGTTGCCGGACCGGTGGCAGAAGAAGGCGTTGCTGTTGGCGGCCGACCAGCCGGGGAAGCCCTGCGAAACGCCGTTGAGGTCGGTGACCGGCTGGTAGGCGCCGGCACCTTCGCCGCTGACGAAGCTGTCGCCCAGCGCCACGGCGGCGGTCGGCAGGGCGGCGGCGGCCGGTGCGGGCGTGGCGCCGACGGCGACGACGCCGGCGGCGAACGCGGTGAGGGCGGCGGCCAGGAACGCGGGACGACGCATGCGACCTCCAGGAAACATGAAAGAAACTCTGAGATCGCGATCAGATCATCGTTGTACGACGTTCGTCAATATCTGCCGACCGCGCGTATACGGCACAAACATGCCGCTGGACGCGACGCGGGTCACAAGGAACTGGGCGATCGAGGCGGGCGCCCATAAGCTCTCGTTATGGCTGATCTCGAGACGGTGTTGCTGCGAGCCTTCCTGACCGCCGCGCGGGCCGGGAGCATCGGGCGGGCCGCGGTCGCGCTGGGGCACAGCCAGCCCGCGGTGAGCCAGCAGTTGCGCAAGCTCGAGCGCGCGGTCGGGCAGGAGCTGCTGCAGCGAAGCACGGCCGGCGTCGTGCTCACCAAGGCGGGTGAGACCCTGCTGCCGTACGCCGAGCGGATCCTGACCCTGGCGGCCCAGGCGCTGCGGGCGCCGGGGGAGCCGCTCACCGGGCACTGCGGGATCGGCCTCACCGAGGACCTGGCCGCGGCGGGGCTGCCGCAGGCGCTGGCCGACTTCGCGCGGATGCATCCCGGTGCCACGCTCGAGATCGTCACCGGGCCCGGGCCCGCCGTGCGCGAGGCCTTCGACAGCGGCCGCGTCCAGCTCGCCCTGACCGATCCGGCCGATCTGGCGGAACCACCACGGTGGACGGTCAGGCGGCCGCTGACCTGGGTCGCGCACAAGAGCGTCGACCTCACGGCCGACCCGCTCCCGCTCGTGCTGTTCTCCGAGCCCGGCGGGTGGCGCGCACCGCTGCTCGCGGCCCTGGACGCCGCGGACCGGCCCTGGCGCGTCGCCTTCGAGAGCACCAGCCTCGCAGGCGTGCAGGCGGCGGTCCGGGCGGGGCTCGGCGTCGCCGCGCTGCTGCCCGCGAACGTCGAGCCCGGCACCGCGGTGGACGGGCTCCCCGCGCTGCCCGGCGTCGAGATCGGCATCGTGCGCCGGCCGGACACCGAGGAAGACCCCCTGGCCGACGCGGTCGAAGGGGTCCTCCGGCGGGTCAGCTAGCCGGCGCCCGGTCCGGCGGGAAGCCGCCCGTGGCGACCGGGCCCCACGAGTCGATGGTCACGCGGATCAGCGACTTGCCCTGACGGCGCATCGCCTCCCGGTACTCCGCCCAGTCCGGGTGTTCGCCGGCGATGCAGCGGAAATAGTCGACCAGCGCGTCCTCGGTCTCCCGCGCCGGCATGTCGAGGACCTCGGCGGTGCCGTCGACCTGGACGTACGGGTCGTTCCAGTCGTCGGAGTGGACCAGCACGCTGACGGCCGGGTTGCGGCGGAGGTTGACCGACTTGGCCCGGTCCGGATACGTGGAGATCACGATCCGGCCGGCCTCGTCGACACCGCCCGACACCGGGGACAGCTGTGGCCGCCCGTCACGGCGGAAGGTGACCAGGGTGAGCCGGTGCCGGGTGCGGACGAACTCGAGGAGCTGCGCGCGGTCGACCCGGTCGGCGGTTGCGATCTTGGGCACGCGACCAGGCTACTCCTCAGCGCTCGCTGTCGAGCAGGTGCAGCTGCTGGTCCATGTAGCGCCCGCCGGCGGCGGCGCCGGCCGGGATCGCGGCCTCGATCCGGGCGAGCAGCTCCGGGGTGAGCATGAGCGCCACGTCCAGCGCGCCGAGCGACTCCTCGAGCCGGTCGACCCGGCGCGCGCCGACCAGCGGCACGATGTCGGCCCCCTGCGCGGCCACCCAGGCGATCGCGACCTGGCTGGTGGTCGCCCCGATCTCCTTGGCGACCTGGGCGAGCTCCTCGACCAGCCGCAGGTTGGCGGAGAGGTTCTCGCCGTTGAACCGGGGCAGGGCGGCCCGGAAATCCCGGGTGCCGAGCTCCCGTTGCACCGACCAGTGGCCGCTGAGCAGACCGCGGGAGAGCACGCCGTAGGCGGTCAGGCCGATGCCGAGCTCGCGCAGCGTGGGCAGGATCTCCTGCTCGGGACCGCGGGACAGCAGCGAGTACTCGATCTGCACGTCGCTGATCGTGGCGACCGCGGCGGCCCGGCGGATGTTCTCGGCACCCACTTCGGACAGTCCGATGTGGCGAATGTAGCCGGCCTCCTGCATGTCCCGCAGAGCGCCGACGGTCTCCTCGATCGGGATGTCGGGGTTGAGGCGCGACGGCCGGTAGATGTCGATGTAGTCGGTGTCGAGCCGGCGCAACGACTGCGCGAGCCGGTCGCGCACCGCCGACGCGGACACGTCGTAGGGGACCGGCTGGAACGACCCGTCCGGGTTCTTCCGGCTGCCGAACTTCACGCTGAGCACGACGTCCTCGCGGCGCCGCTCGCGCAGGGCGCGGGAGATCAGCAGCTCGTTGTGGCCGGAGCCGTAGAAGTCGGCGGTGTCGATCAGGTTCATGCCGGCGTCGAGGGCGGCGTGCAGGGTGGCGATGCTCTCGGTCCGGTCGGCCGGGCCGTACATGTCAGACATGCCCATGGCGCCGAGGCCGAGGGCGCCGACGACCGGTCCGGTCGCGCCGAGCTTGCGGGTGGCGATTGTCGTCATGGCCAAAACCGTATCACTGCTAACGCGGAGCCGTGAGCGGTGATAGCATGTGGTGATGACAACACCGAGGCAGCGGATCCTCGACGCGGCGGCGGAGCTCCTGGCCAAGGGCGGCCGCGAAGCCGTTTCGACCCGGGCGGTCAGCGCCGCGGCCGGTGTCCAGGCGCAGACGATCTACCGGCAGTTCGGCGACATGGCCGGCCTGTTCGCCGCCGTCGCCGACGAGGCCTGGGCCCGCTACCTGGGCCAGAAGCGCGCCGGGGAGCAGCGCGACGACCCGGTCGCCGACCTCGTCGCGGGCTGGGACCTGCACGTCGAGTTCGGCCTGGCCAATCCGGCCCTCTACAAGCTGATCTACGGCGACCCCCGCCCCGGCGACCCGTCGGCGGTCAGCGGCGAGGGGCACGAGCTGCTCATGGGCATCCTGCGCCGGGTCGCCGCCGCGGGCCGGCTGCGGCTCCCCGTCGAGGCGGCGGCCCCGATGGTGTACGCGGCCAGCGTGGGCGCGACCCTGGCCCTGATCGCCGCACAGAGCGACGGCACCCTCGGCGCGCACGCCGCCCTCTCCCGCGACCTCCGCGACGCCGTCATGGCCGCGGTCCTGACCGAGGAGGGGACGGACGGGATCGGCGACCGCGCGCTGGCGCTCAAGGCGAGCCTCCCCGCGGTCGCCGACCGGTTCAGCCCGGCCGAGCAGATCCTCCTCGCGGAATGGCTGGACCGGATCGTGGGGTGATCAGCCCGGCACCAGCAGCACCTTGCCGCGGATCCGGTCCTCCTCGGCGTCCCGGTGCACGGCCGCCAGGTCGGTCAGCGGTCGGGTCGCCGCCACGTCGACGCGCAGTGCGCCCGCCGCCACCAGGGCG
The DNA here is from genome assembly GCF_016862515.1 of Asanoa iriomotensis. Classification (GTDB taxonomy): domain Bacteria; phylum Actinomycetota; class Actinomycetes; order Mycobacteriales; family Micromonosporaceae; genus Asanoa; species Asanoa iriomotensis. The sequence continues at coordinate 324,861 of NZ_BONC01000001.1, read as the reverse complement.
ACGAGCCGCGCGAGCGCCGCAGGGTCCGCGGCCACGACGAAATGCGTCGACCGGACCGACGGCGGCGCCGCGACCGGCCCCGTGGCCGACACGATCGTCCCGCCCGGCCGGACCGCGTCGACCGGCGCCGGTGCGGGCGCCAGGTGCACCAACACGTCCACGGCCAGGTCGTGCAGCGAGGTGCGGGTGTGGTCGACCACCTCGTCCGCGCCGGCCCGGGCGACCAGCCCGGCGCTGCGCGGGCTGGCGGTGGCCACGACGTGCGCGCCGGCCCGCTTGGCGAGTTGCACCGCGAACCACCCGACGCCGCCGCCCGCGCCGTTGACCAGCACCCGCTGGCCGGCCCGGAGACCGGCGACCGCGTGGGCCGCGGTCAGGCCGGCGACCGGCAGCGTCGCGGCCCCGGTGAGTGGCACGCCGGCCGGCACCGCCACCAGGGCCTCCGCTGGGGCCACCGCGAAGTCGGCCGCGGCCCCGCCGGCGTCGAGCCGGCCCACGACCGCCTCGCCAGGGGTGAACCCGACGCCCGCGGTGACGACGGTGCCGGACACGTCCCAACCCATCGTGTACGGAAAGCCGACCGGCAGCACGTCCCTGAGCAGTCCTCGGCGCAGCCCGACCTCGGACGGGTTGAACGCCGTCGCCGCGACCCGGATCACCACCTCGCCGGCGCCGGCGACGGGCGGCGGCACCTCGTCCGCCACGATCACGTCGGGACCGCCGTACCGGTGGATGCGCATCGCCCTCATGACCATGAACCGTATGCACGCCGCGGCAGACGATCCATGTGTCGCCATCCCCATTTCATACGAGATCGTCTCCGCTTACGCTCCCCTCGTGGACGTGCTCAGCGATGTGATCGCCACCCTGCGCACCGGACGGCCGGTGTCGGCCATGGTCGCGTTCCGATCGCCGTGGGCACAGGAGTTCGCGCCCGTGCCGGGCGCCGCCGGCTTCCAGGTGGTGCTCAGCGGCACCTGTTGGCTGCTCGCGCCCGGCGCGGAGCCGGTGCCGCTGGCCGCCGGCGACGTGGTGTTCCGGCCGCACGGGCGGGGGCACGTGCTGGCGGACCACCCGGCGACCCGGCCCGACGGCCCCGCCTGCGACCCGCTGGGACCGCGACCCGCCCGGTCCGTCGTCGAGGTCGCCGATCCCACCGTGGTCACGCTCTGCGGTGCCTACGAGCTCGACCCGATCAGCACCCATCCGCTGCTGCGCGACCTGCCCGAGGTGGTGCACCTGCCGGGCCGCCACCCCGGGCTGGCGGCCTGCGTCGAGCTGCTGGCGACCGAGCTCCGCCGGCCGCGGCTCGGCACCGACGCGGTCGTGCCGGCGCTGCTCGAAACGCTGCTCCTGTTGATCCTGCGGACCTGGCTCGAGACCGGAGACGCGGCGGCACCGGCCCGCGGCTGGTCCGCGGCGCTACGCGATCCGGCGGTGTCGGCCGCGATCCAGGCCCTGCACCGGTCGCCGGCGACACAGTGGACGGTGGCCGCCCTGGCGGCGGAGGCCGGCCTGTCCCGGGCGCCGTTCGCCGCCCGCTTCACGCGGCTGGTCGGGCAGCCGCCGCTGACCTACCTCACCTGGTGGCGGATGACCCTCGCCGCGGGCCTCCTCCGCTCCGGCGACGCGCCGCTGGCGGAGGTGGCGTCGGCCGTCGGCTACCGCTCCGAGTTCGCGTTCGCCGCCGCGTTCAAGCGACATCTCGGTTCCGCACCGGGCCGCTGGCGCCGTGCGGCCTAGGCTGGGATCATGGCACCGATCTCGATTCCCACGCGTACGCTCAACGACGGTTACGCGATGCCCTGGCTCGGCCTCGGCACCTGGCCGCTGCGTGGCCGGCAGCTCACCGACTCGATCCTCGGCGCGATCGAAATGGGCTACCGGCTGCTCGACACCGCGTACAACTACGAGAACGAGGACGCCGTCGGCGCCGCGATCCGGGAGAGCGGTCTGCCGCGCGAGGACTTCTTCGTCACCAGCAAGCTGGCGGGGCGCCACCAGGGCAAGCCGTACGTGCGGGACGGGTTCTCGGCCTCGCTGGAGCGGCTCGGTCTCGACTACGTCGACCTCTACCTGATCCACTGGCCGCTGCCGCGGGTCGGCCGCTACGTCGAGTCGTACGCGGAAATGGTGGCCCTGCAACAGGAGGGCCTGATCCGCTCGGTCGGCGTGTCGAACTTCCTCGACGAGCACATCAAGGCCGTGGTCGCCGCGACCGGCGTGGTGCCGGCGGTCGACCAGCTCCAGGTCTCGCCGTCGCACGCCCAGGTGGACGTGGTCCGGGAGGTGTCCGACCACGGCACGGTCGTCCAGGCGTGGAGCCCGCTGGAGCGCAACAGCGGCATCCTGGAGAACCCGGCGGTCACCGCCATCGCCGAGCGGATCGGCGTGACGCCGGCACAGGTTGTGCTCCGCTGGCTGATCGACCGCGACATCACCACGGTCCCGCACTCGAGCCACCCCGAGCGTCAGCGGCTCAACGCCGACATCTTCGGTTTCGCGCTCGAGCCCGCCGACGTCGCGGCCATCACGGCCCTCGACGTCGGCGCGCCCGTGCGCCAGGATCCCCGTACCTGGGAAGAGTTCTAGACGAAGCGCTTCACGAACGTGAGCGCGGTCTGCGCGACCTCCTGCCAGCCGCTGTCGATCGTCAGCGAGTGGCCGCGGCCCGCGATCTCCACGAACTCGGTGACCGCGTGCTCGTTGCGGGCCTGCCGCTCGTACGACGCGTGCGAGATCGCGTGCGGCACCGTGTGGTCCTTCTCACCGGAGACGACCAGCAGCGGCCCGCGCTCGGCGTTCTCGGTGTCGACCGCGACCTCGGTCCACGGGTTGAGGTTGGCGAAGGCGCCCTGGAACAGCGGCTCGCCGGGCGCCGGCACCGCGAACTCCTTGTAGAGCTCGTGGGCCTCCTCCTCGCTGACCGCGTTGGCGAAGGCGTAGCGGAACTGGTCGTAGGTCAGCGGCACCGCGCGGTGGCGGTTGGCCGGGTTGCCGAGCACCGGCGACGCGGAGCGCAGTGTCGAGAACGGCAGGGGCAGGACACCCCGGAACGGGGCCGGGTCGACCGCCACCGAGGCGGCGGACAGGCCGCGGCCGGCGGTGATCTGCGTGAGCAGGCCGCCGAACGAGTGGCCGATGACGGCCGGCTTGCGGTCCAGCTTGCCGATCAGGTCACAGAAGTGGTCGGCGACCTGGCCGACGCTCTTGCCGGCCATCACCTCGGGGTGCGCGTTGGCCTCGGCCACGGTGTCGGGGTCGTCGGGCCAGCCCGGCGAGACCGGCGCGTAACCGGCTTCGGCGAACAGCGCCGCCCAGCGGTCCCAGCTGCTGGGCAGCAGCCACAGACCGTGGATGAAGACGACCGGCTGGCGGCCGCTGGCGTTGGCGTCGGTGATCTGCTGGACGTCGGACGCGTCGGACATCGGTAAGTCCTCCTGAATTCGGACCGGCGGCCGGAGAGCGCGGTCGCCGGTCCGAGTCTGCGCGCACGAAGGGATCTTTGGGAGGGTCGGCTAGGTCACATGTGCAAAAGTGTTTTTGTCCAGAGGACCGCACCGTCGATGTCGCGCAGCTTGACGGTCAGGTCCTTGCTGCGGCCGTCGATGCTGATCTCGCCGAAGTGCTGGAAACCGTCCAGCGGCGAGGTGTTGGCCACCGGCGGCGCGTGCACGAACGCCGCCGTCGGGCCGAACGTGCCGTCCAGGGCGTTCGGGCCGAACGCGCCCGCGTTGGCCGGGCCCGACACGAACTCCCAGAACGGCGTGAAGTCGTCGAACGCGGCCCGCGCCGGGTCGTAGTGGTGCGCGGCCGTGTAGTGCACGTCCGCGGTGACCAGGACGATGCCCTTGACGCCGTGGCGGTGCGCGTCCCGCAGGATGCCGGCGAACTCCAGCTCGCGGCCGAGCGGTGCGCCCGGGTCGCCCTGCGCGACACCCTCCTGGGCGGTCGCGCCGTCCGGCACGACCAGGCCGAGGGGCAGGTCGTTGGCGATCACCTTCCAGGTCGCCTTCGACTTGCGCAGCTCCTCGGTCAGCCAGCGGCGCTGCGTCTCGCCGAGCAGGCCGCGCTTGGGGTCCGCGTACACGTTGCCGTCGTTGACGTCCTTGAAGGTCCGCATGTCGAGGACGAAGACGTCGAGCAGCGGGCCGTACGAGACCTTCTTGTAGACGGGCCCGGGCGAGATCGGCGTCCACTCGTAGAACGCCTGCCGGCTGCGGACGGCCAGCACGTCGACCCGCTTCTCGGTGTAGCGGGCGTCCTCGAGGATCTCGCCCGGGTACCAGTTGTTGGTGACCTCGTGGTCGTCCCACTGGTTGAGCTGCGGGACCTCGGCGAAGAACCGGCGCACGTTGGCGTCGAGCAGGTTGTAGGAGAACTGGCCGCGATACTCGGTCAGCGTCTCGGCCACCTTGCTCTTCTCGGGCGTGACCACGTTGCGCCACACCCGGCCGTCGGCGAGGGTGACGGACTCGGCCAGCGGTCCGTCGGCGTAGACGGTGTCGCCGCTGCACAGGTAGAAGTCCGGCCGCACCCGGCGCATCGCTTCGAAGATCCGCATGCCGCCGATGTCGGGGTTGATGCCCCAGCCCTGGCCGGCGATGTCACCGGTCCACACGAAGGAGACGCCGTCCTTGCCGCCGGGCATCGTCAGGGAGCCGGTCAGTGGTTCGCTCTCGGCACCGTGGTCGCCGACGACGCGGACCCGGTAGAAGGTCTTCTCACCGGTACGCAGGCCGCGCAACTTGGCGCGGCCGGTGAAGTCGGTGCCGGGGCCGAGCAGCGGGCCGAGGACGGTGCGGGCGTGCCGCAGGTCGGGCCGGTCGCTGACCTCGACGACCATCCGGCCCACCCGGTCCGCGCGGGTCCAGATGTTGGCCGTGCCACCGACGGCGTCGCCGGTCTGCACGCCGTGGGTGAGCACGGGACGGCCGCGGCGGACGAGACCGGGTGTGCCGGCGGACGCGGGCGAGCCGCCGAGAGCGGCCGAGGCACCGAGTGCCGCGGCGGCGCCGAGCAGGCCGCGACGGCTCCAATTTTGTGGTGACAAGGGAGGACTCCCTCCGATGGGGACTGTGTTGTCGGTCCCTGTCCTACCGGCGGCGGACGACCGGTGGGTGGCCGCACGGTGAAGTCACCATGGAATAGCGCATTCGCAAGTCTGGATTAGATGACTGTTAAGTGAGCGTCGATCTCACGGTCGGCTGGATACCGTGTGGGCGTACCCGGACGCCCACCGGAAGGCTCGCCGTGTCACAGCCCACCGACCGCGCCGCGGTGCTGCGCCGGCTGCTGCGGGCCGGCGCCATCGCGGTCGCCGTCATCGTCGTCACCGTGCTGGCCTTCGCGCCCTCGGCCGAGGGGCAGCACGCCCGCCCTGTCGAACCGGACCCCGGCTGGCCGGTGCTCTCGCTGATCGCGCTGGCCCTGCTAGTGGTGATCATCCCGACCGCCGTCGTGGTCGCGGTACGCCGCCGCCGCTATTAGGTCAGGACATGGCCTTGCTCACCGTACCGTCGCATGATCTTGGGTTTTGTGGTGATGTTGCCGTGTGATCGTGACGCGGCGCCGGTTGGTGGGCGGCGCGCTGGCCGCCGCCGCGACCAGTGCGTTCAGCACGGCGGGCGCAGGCTACTACTTCTCCGGTGAGCTGCTCGGTGTCGACCACACCCAAGCGCTCGTCGTGCGCGTGCTCGCCGTGTCCGGCGACGAGGTCACGCTGAGCCGCGACGTGGACACCGCGAAACCGATCGCGCTCGGGCTGCTCTGGCCCGACGGTGGCGCCCGGCTGTCGGCGTCGGTGCGCGTCGACGGCGACACCGTCGTGCGGCGCGTCGACGAGCGGGTGGCCGGTGAGCTGCGGCCCGGGCTCATGGTCGCCGTCGACTACAACGTGTTCGGCACCGACCCGAAGACGGCGTTCGGGCTCGACTACGCGACCGTGCCCGTGTCGGGGGAGCTGGGTGACATGCCGGCGTGGCTCGTGCCGCCGCCGGGCGGTGGGCACCGGCCGGGTGTGTGGGCCATTGCCGTGCACGGCCGGGGCGGAAGCCGGCACGAGGCGCTGCGGGTGCTGCCCGGCGTGGTCGGCGCCGGGCTGACCATGCTGGTGATCGGCTACCGCAACGACCCGGACGCGCCGGCCAGCCCGGACGGCTTCTACCACCTCGGTGACACGGAGTGGCGCGAGTTGGCCGCCGCGATCCGCTACGCCCGCGACCACGGCGCGACCGGGATCGTCCTGTTCGGCTGGTCGATGGGTGGCGGCATCGCGCTCACCGCCCTGCGCCGGCTGCCCGTCGCGGAGGCCGCCCTGATTCGCGGCCTGGTGCTGGACAGCCCGGTGCTGTCCTGGAACGCGGTGATCGACTACCAGGCCGACCTGCGCCGCCTCCCGGCGCCGATCACCTGGTCGGCGAAGCGGTTCACCGAGTGGCGGGGTCGGATCAACCTGGGCCGGCTCGACCAGGACCCGGGGGAGCTGACGGTGCCGGCCCTGATCTTCGTCGACGAGGCGGACCAGCGCGTCCGCACCGACAAGGCGCACGCCTTCGCCTCGGCGCGGCCCGAGCTCGTCACGCTGGTCGCGACCCGGGACGGCGGGCACGTCGCGTCGTGGAACGTCGACCCGCCCGCCTACACCGCGGCGGTCGCCGCTTTTCTCGACCGGATCGTCTAGGGGTAGCGCCAGTCGGTGTCGTCGAGCTGGTTGTCGGGCCGGACCGGGCGCGGGTCGGTCTCGTGCAGCTCGACCAGCTCGTCCGGGAGCACCCGGGGCGGCAGCTCGCCGAACCGGGCGTGCCGCAGGAAGGCGGCTTCCTCGTCGTTGAAGACGACCCGTTCGTCGTTGTCGTCCATACCTTGATTCTGCACCCCGTCACCCGGTCACGACACCGCCGAAATGACGTGGATCATGGCGAACTCGCCGTCGTTGCTGAGGCAGTCGGTGGCGACCTCGGGCAACTCGAGTTCGCTCGTGTCCGGGTTGGCGTAACCGCCACCACCCGTCAACCGGCTGCCGAGGGCTATCGGGTCACGGTCGGGCACCTCCACGCCGGCCACCTGCGCGTCCTTCATCCACACCGTCGTGCCGGGTGGCCACACGGCGACGTTGCGGACGCCGCCGGTGCCGTCCGCGGCCGAATCGAGAACGAAGCAGTCCGCGTCGGCGAGGTAGCGCACGTATCCGCTGATCTCCGCGTCGTCGGCCCGGCCGCGCACGTCGTGGACGAACAAGGTCGGGTCGGTCCGCGCTGTCGACACGCCGTCGCCCGACCCGCAGGCCACACACGACAACATCGCCAGGACGACACCGGCGATCCTGCTGCGTCGCTCGAATCGTGGCACCCGACCACTCCCATCGACGTCGGCGAGCAGACGACCGGAGTGTAGAGGTCGGGGGCCTCAGAGCGCGCGGAAAGTGATCACGAGGTCGAACGGTTCGGCCTTGAGCCAGGCCTCTGGTGCGGGCGGCGGGCCGCAGGCCGCGGTGCCCAGGCCGTGGTGGCCGGCGTCCAGGTGGAGATGGATGTCCCGGCCCGGCACCAGGTCGTCGGTGTGCCGGGCGGCGGTCAGCTCGGCCGTGCTCCACCGCCGGGCCGTCAGCTCGAACGTCGGGTGTCCGAGCAGCTCCAGGCCCGCGCCGGCCGGGTCGGTCAGGACGGCCCGGCGCACCTTGGTCCGGTTGCCGTTCTCCTGCGGCCGGACGTACGGCGTCTGCAGCGCGTCCACCGTGGACTCGTAACGGCCGACCAGCGCCGCCGTGTCGGAGTCCACATAGGCCTCGCCCGGGCCGCCGCCGAACCACTCGACCCGCCCGCACCGGCCCGGGATGGCCAGCGCCACGCCGGCGCGGGGAAGTGGGACGTCCCAGTCGCCGGTCGGCTCGACGTGCAGCGCCAAGGTGACCGCGTCGTCGTCGGCGGTCCAGGTGTAGGTGGCCTCGAACGCACGGTCGCTGCCGGCCGGCGCCACCCGGCTGGTCACGGTCAAGCCCTCACCGGAAGCGACCGAGACCACCCGGTGGGTGAGCCGGTGGAGGCCGGCCGCCCGCCAGCGCTCGGCGACCGGGTCGCGGCCGAAGATGTCGTTGTCGATCGGGGCGCGCCAGAGGTCCAGCCGCGGGCCGCGCAGCGCCAGGCCGCCGAGCGCGACCAGTTCGCCGGCCCGGAACACGGCGGGCCCGAGGGTGTCGCCGGCGAAACGGCGCCCGGAGCGGCGCGGCCGGGGCGCCGCCTCGCGCAAGCGGAGCTGTCCGGCGCCGACCCGCAACCCACCGGCGAGGGCGGTCACGGTCAGCCATGCCTCACCGGCTCCGGGCGGTGCGACCGCGCCGTTCGGCAGGGACAGCGCGGCCGACTCACCGGGCGCCAGCGGCGGCGCGGGCTCGGTCCCGGTCGCGACCGGCGCGCCGTCGACGGCGAGCGTCCACTCCAGCGTCACGCCGGTCAGGTCGCGGTGGTCGTAGCCGTTGCGGACGGTCAACGTGTCGCCGTCGGCGACGAGGCGGACCGGTGCGAACACCGCGCCCACCTCGGCCAGGCCGGGTGACGGTGTGCGGTCGGGGAAGACCAGGCCGTCGATGACGAAGTTGCCGTCGTGCACCGGCTCGCCGAAGTCGCCGCCGTACGCGAACTGGTTGCCCCGCCGGATGCCGTGGTCCAGCCATTCCCAGACGAAGCCGCCCTGGCAGCGCGGGTAGCGCTCGAACAGCTCGCGGTAGGTGGTGAGCAGGCCGGGTCCGTTGCCCATCGCGTGCGCGTACTCGCAGAGCACGAACGGCAGCCCGCCGGCGGCCGCGCCGATCTCGGCGACCTCGTCGGGAGTGGCGTACATCCGGCTGTGGACGTCGGTGTGCGCGCACGAGCGATCGCCCTCGTAGTGCAGCGGCCGGTCGGGGTCGACCTCGCGGGCGACAGTGGCCATGGAGGCCAGGTTGCGGCCCACACCGGCCTCGTTGCCCAGTGACCACATCACGACGCACGGGTGGTTCTTGTCGCGCTCGACGGTGCGCCGCATCCGGTCGACCAGCGCGTCCGTCCATCGTGGATCGTCGGTGGGGTTGTTCCGCCAGCCGTTCTGCTCGAAGCCGTGCGTCTCGTAGTCGTTCTCGACGATCACCCAGAAGCCCAGCTCGTCGCAGAGGTCGAGCAGCGCGGCGTGCGGCGGGTAGTGGCTCGTGCGGATCGCGTTGACGTGGTGGGCCTTCATCAGCGCGAGCTCCGCGCGGACGACCTCGAGCGGGACCACCCGGCCGAGGTCGGGGTGGAACTCGTGGCGGTTGACGCCGCGGAAGAAGATGCGCCGCCCGTTGGCGGTCAGGATGCCGTCGACCACCGCGACCGTGCGGAAGCCGATCCGCAGCGAGACGGTCTCGGCGTCCGTCGACACCGTCGCGTCGTACAACGTGGGCGTCTCGGGTGTCCAGGGCGCGACCCCGTCGAGGAGGTGGTCGGTGTTGACGGCCGCGTCCCGCAGCCCGAGCCCGGGCACCGACAGGCGGGCGCCCGCCGGCGCGTCGACCCGCAGCGTCCCGCGCCCGCCGTCGAACGCGGCGTGCACGAACACGTCGTCGATCCCGCCCGCGGGCCGGACCTCCAGGGTGACGCCGCGGAAGATGCCGGGCAGCCACCACATGTCCTGGTCCTCGAGGTAGCTGCCGGCCGACCACTGGTGCACCCGCACCGCGACCACGTTGGACTCGCCCGGGCGCAGGTGCGCGGTCACGTCGAACTCGTGCGTCAGCCGGCTGCCCTGGGTGAACCCGACCTCGGCGCCGTTGACCCAGATGCGGCCGAGCGAGTCGACGCCCTCGAAGCGGAGCAGGACCCGCTCGCCCGCCCAGCCGGCGGGCACGTCGACGACGCGGCGGTGGTCGCCGGTCGGGTTCTCCGTCGGCACGTGCGGCGGGTCGAGGGGGAAGGGATAGGTGATGTTGGTGTACGCCGGCCGGCCGTACCCGTGCATCGGCCAGGACGACGGCACCGGAAGCGTGTCCCAGGCACTGTCGTCGAAGTCGGCCGCCCAGAAGTCGCCGGCGTCGGCCGTGGGGGAGAGGCGGAAGCGCCACGCCCCGGACAGGTCGATCGACGGCGCGTCGGTGTGCAGCGCGGCCCGGGGCCGCACGGTCCCCTCCGGGCGGCCGAGCGCGGTCATCCCGCGAACGTCCAGTCGGCGAAGCCGGTCACGCCGGGCCGGGCGCGGAACAGGGCGCCGCTCGGCGTCGGGTCGTCGGCCGACGGGCGGGACGTGGTGATGTAGAGGTCGGCCAGGTCCGGCCCGCCGAACGTGCACGCGGTCGGGCGCGCCACCGGCATCGGGATCACGGCGTCGAGGCTGCCGTCGGGGCCGTACCGGTGCACCGCGCCGCCGTCCCACAGCGCCACCCAGACGCCGCCCTCGGCGTCGAGGCACAGCCCGTCGGGCGTGCCGACCTCGGCCGGCACGGTCACGAACGGCCGCCGGTCGACCAGGTCACCGGCCGCGTCCACGGTGAACAGGTCGATCCGCTGTGTGCCGGAGTCGACGTAGTAGGCGGTGCCGCCGTCACGCGACCAGGCCAGCCCGTTGGAGATCGAGACGTGCTCGAGGACGACGCTGACGGTCAGGTCGGTGTCGAGGCGGTAGAGCGTGCCGGCGCCCGGCCGGTCGTCGGTGGCCATCGATCCGCAGTAGAACCGGCCGCGCGGGTCACAGCCGCCGTCGTTCATCCGCACGGTCCCGGCGGGCCACAGCTCGGGCAGGATCCGCGGCTTCTCCGAGTCGGCGTCGAGCAGAGCGAAACCCCGTTCGACCGCCAGCACCAGGCCGCCGGCTCGGCGGGGGCGGATCGCGCAGACCACGGACGAGATGGGGGTACGCGTGACCGCGCCGGCGCCTGGCTCCAGCGAGAGCATGTCGCCGGCGAGCATGTCGACCCAGTGCAGCAGCCCGGTCGCGGCGTCCCACGCGGGACCCTCACCGTGGCCGGCCAGCCGGTCCGTGACCTGTTCAACGTTGATCTTCATAACAGCCTCATCCTGCCATGAGGAGGGCGGAACGGCCGAGTCCGGATAGGCTCGTGATCATGTCCGACCTCACCAGCGCGGCGATCAGCGACTACCTGCTCGCGCACTCGTCACCCGCCGACGACCTGCTGCACGAGCTGGCCGCCGAGACCACCCGAGCGTTCCCGTCCTCCGCGCAGATGCAGATCTCCCACGACGAGGGTGAGCTGCTGACCATGCTCGTCCAGCTCGTCGGCGCCACCCGGGCGGTCGAGGTGGGCGTGTTCACCGGCTACTCGTCGATCTGCATCGCCCGCGGGCTGGCGCCGGGCGGGTCGCTGTTGGCCTGCGACGTGAGCGAGGAGTGGACCTCGATCGCCCGCCGCTACTGGGACCGGGCCGGCCTCGCCGACCGGATCGAGCTGCGGATCGCGCCCGCGCTCGACACGCTGCGCGCGCTGCCCACGGAGGAGACCGTCGACTTCGCGTTCATCGACGCCGACAAGACCGGCTACCCGGCGTACTACGCGGAGCTGGTGACGCGGCTGCGGCCCGGCGGGTTGATCGTGCTCGACAACGTGCTGCGCGGCGGCCGGGTGGTCGACCCGTCGTTCGACGGCGAGGCCGACGTCGCGATCCGGGAGCTCAACGACCGGGTTGTGGCCGACCCGCGGGTCAGCGTGGTGATGCTGCCGGTGCGCGACGGAGTAACGCTCATCCGCAAGCGCTGACGCGGCGAGCCCGGTAATGTCCTATTTGTGGCATCCCTGGGCAAAGTGCCACCAAACATCTTCAGCATGTCATTCGGACTGACCGGGCTGGCAGAGGTTTGGGCGTTCGCGGAGTCGTACGGCATCACCCCCGCCGGGGTCACCGACGCGCTGCTGATCCTGGCTGCCGTCGTCTGGCTGCTGTCGTGCGTGCTCTACTTCTCGCGCCCGCGCGACGTGTGGGCGGACGTGCTCGACAACGTCGGGGCGCCGTTCATCTCGGTGGCGTTCATCGTGCCGATGCTGCTCGCCGCGCTGGGTCTGGAGCCCAGGGCGCACGATGCCGCGGTCGTGCTGGTCGACGTCTTCGTCGTGCTCACGCTGCTCTACGGCGGCATCCTGACGGGACACTGGATCTACGGGGCGCTGGACGCCTCGAAGATCCATCCGGGCTTCTTCCTGCCGACCGTCGCCGGTGGACTGGTCGCCTCGGCCGCCGCCACCAACGTCGGGCAGCGCCGGCTCGGCGAGTTCATGTTCGGTCTCGGGCTGATCTGCTGGCTCGTGCTCGGCTCGATCATCATGAACCGGCTGTTCGTCAACCCGCTGCTGCCGCCGCCGCTGTTCCCCACCCTGGCCATCGAGGTGGCGCCGGCCCCGGTGGCCAGCATCGCCTACTTCGCGCTCAACGGCGGCCGGATCGACGCGTTCGCGGCCATCCTCGCCGGCTACGGGGTGCTGCTGGTGGTCGCCCAGATCCGCTTCCTGCCGGCGTACCTCCGGCTGTCCTTCAGCCCGGCTTTCTGGGCGTTCACCTTCGCCTACGCGGCGGTCGCGACCGTGGCGCTGGTCTGGATCAACGTGGGCCGGCCGACCGGGACGCTCGCGCTGAGCTGGCTGGTCCTGGGCGCGATCACGTTGCTGGTCGGCGGCGTCTTTGTGCGCACGCTGGTCGCGGTCGCCCGCGGCCGGTACCTGCCGCCGCGGCCGGCTCCTCCGGTCAACCGAACCTGATCACCCGCGCGAGGGGCCACTTCGGCGCGATTGGCCATGCCCCTCGGCCGGCGGCCGCGGCCAGGATCGGGTGATGGACCGCTTTCCGCCCGCGCCGATGTCGGACCTGGTCGACGAGCCCTGCCGCTACGACCTGGCGGAGAGCACGAGCCCGCCGCTGCGGCTCGGCTCGCTGCTCACGCCCGACGTCCTCGCGCGACTCGACGACCTGCCGATCGGCTACGGGACGTCGGTGGGTGACGAGTCGTTGCGCACGCTGGTCGCCGCCGACCTCGCCGTCCCACCGTCCGCGGTCCTGCTGACGCCCGGCGGCATCGGCGCGATGTTCCTGCTGGCCCTCACCTGTGTCGAAGCCGGCGACCGCGCCGTGGTGGTCACGCCGTGCTTTCCCCCGGCGCTCTCGACGCTGACCGCGCTGCGGGCGTCGGTCTCGTCGGTGGCGCTCTCCTTCGACGCCGGTTACCGGCTCGACGTGCCGGCGGTGCTCGCCGCGGTCCGCCCGTCGACGCGGCTGGTCTCGGTGGCCTCACCCCAGAACCCGTCAGGGGTACGCATGGCGGAGCGCGACCTGGCCGCCCTGGTCGCCGGGGTCGCGTCGATCGCTCCGGAAGCGGTGGTGCTGGTCGACGAGACCTACCGGGACGGCGCCTACGACGGTGCGGTGCCGCCGTCGGCCGCGTCGCTGGGCCCGTCGGTGGTGACGTGCTCGTCGCTGTCGAAGGCCTACGGCGCGCCGGGCCTGCGGGTCGGCTGGCTGACGGCCACGTCGCCGTCCTTGTGCGAGCGGCTGAGGCTGGCCAAGTTCACCACCCTGCTCACCGGGTCCGGGGTGGACGAGTTGCTGGCGGCCGAGGTGCTGCGCCAGCGGTCGCGGGTGCTGGGCGAGCGCTGGGCGGCCCTGTCCGCGGCCCTGGCCACGCTGACCTCCTGGGCGGCGGCGGTGCCGGAGGTGGAACTGCTGCGGCCGGACGCGGGAGCCCTGTGCTGCGTACGCCTGCGTCCGGATGCGATCTCCGACGACGGCGTGCGCCGTTTCTACGCGGCCCTGCCCACCCTGTCGCTGCGGGTGGGTCGAGGTTCGTGGTTCTTCGAGTCGGACCGGGTGTTCCGGCTCGGCTTCGGCCACCTGCCGCCCGCGGACTTCGCGACGGCGTTGGACCGCCTGGCCGACGCGGTCAAGCTGGCTCGTTGATATTCATTTATTTACATTCTTGTTGGCTTGGCTCCAACATGGGTAGGGGCGTCCGTACCCGGGCGTCCCAAGACTGTGGATCACCTCGACCACCACCGAGGACCCACCCGCGCGGCACCCCCACCGCGCCCTGCCCAGGAGGTACCCAAGCCATGCCTCGTAGGTTGCTCACCCTCGTCTCCGCCGGCGCGCTCGCCCTGCTGATGCTGCTCGGCATCGCCTCACCCGCCCTCGCCGTCACGAACGCCGAGAAGCTCGCCGTCCTGTCGAGCTTCACCCAGACCAGCGCCACCAGTTACAACGCCTGGAACGCGGCCCGCCTCAACCAGGGCGCGTGGCAGGCGTACAACTTCGACTGGTCCACCGACTACTGCTCGAGCAGCCCCGACAACCCGTTCGGCTTCGCGTTCGAGCTCTCCTGCTACCGGCACGACTTCGGTTACCGCAACTACAAGGCGATGGGCCAGTTCAGCGCCAACAAGTCGCGTCTGGACAGCGCCTTCTACGAGGACCTCAAGCGCGTCTGCACCCGTTACAACGTGGCGTTGAAGCCCATCTGCGACGGCCTGGCCTGGACCTACTACCAGGCTGTGCGGGCGTTCGGCAAGGTCGCGGTCAGCCAGGCGGACCTGGACAAGGCCGCGGCGCAGATCGCCGAGGTGCGGCGCCAGGAAGCGGCCCTGGCCCGCTCCTGACGCTCACCCCGTGGGTCCACCGCGGTTCGGCCGCGGTGGACCCGTTCAAGGTCGCACACACGGTACCGACGCGTAGCGCTCCGAATGGTCGAGGATCCGCCGCATGCTGGCATCGACGAGGAGCGCGTTGGCGTCGAACTTGCGGAAGCGGGGGACGACGCTGCTGACGAGCCAGCGCCAGCGGTCGTCGTAGCGGGTGATTCTCGGCCACGGTTGGGCACGCAGGCCGTGCAGGATCGAGTAGAGGTAGAACGAGGTGAAGTACGCGGCTTCCCGCCGCAGGCCGTGCACTTCGAAGCTCGTGGCCGAGCCGATCGAGACGAGCCGGGCGAACGCGCACGACAGGCCGTCGAAGTGTGGCTGCACCAGGGTGCGCTGCTCGTGCTCGAGCAACTGGACGTTGCCCGCCCAGATGAGGTCGGCCGCCGTCCGCCGATCGCCGGCGGACGCCGTGTCGTCGGCCAGGACGCGGCGGCCGCGGTCGATCGCCTCGAAGCCGGCGAGGACCGGCGCGTAGTGGGTGTCGGCTCCCAGCAGCGCCCGCAGGCGCTCGATCCCGTCGCCGTCGCTGTCGCCTTCGCCGGCGTAGGCGAGATGAACCCAGAAGATGTCATCGAAGATGGCGTTGTTCGTCGCGCGGATCGTGTCGACGTCGTGCGTCAACAGCAGCCGCCGCCGACGCAGGCTGTGCGGGATGTCCACGTAGCCGGTGCGATCGGCGTCCAGCCGCAGCGGGTAGAGCGCGAGCCGGACGTGGTGCGACGCGATCGCGGCCATGCCGGCCCACTTGAAGCAGGCCGGCAGGCGACGGTAGACCGAGGCGTAGCGCGACGAGATCTCCAGGTTGCGGTGGAACGCGCAGCATCGGCTGATCAGCAGGCGGTCGGTCACCGCCTTCCAGTCGGCGACCGTCTCCGGGGCCGGGTCGGTTTCCACGTCAGTCGGCCACGGGCGCGGACAGGAACGCCAGCAGGGCCTTGTTCACCTCTTCCGGATGCGTCCAGGCGATGTTGTGCGGGCCTTCCTCGACGGCGACCAGCGTGACGTCGTCGAGCAGAGCCGGCAGTCGCGCCGCGGTCGCCTCGTACGGGAGGATCCGGTCCTCGGTGCCGTGCACGACCAGCACCGGGACGTCGATCTTGGCCAGGTCGCGGCGGAAGTCGGTGAGCCAGGTGTCCACGCAGGCGTACGTCGCGAACGGCGAACTGCCGGCGGCGACCTGGAAGCTGGCGGTCCAGGCGGGCTCGCTGATCCGGTCGGGCATGAGCTTGTCGACGTTGTAGAAGTTGTTCAGGAAGTCTGTGAAGTACGCGTAGCGGTCCTCGAGGATCGCCGCCTTGATGCCGTCGAACACCTGCTGGTCGACGCCCTCGGGGTTGTCGTCGGTCTTGAGCAGGAACGGCGGGATCGCGCCGAGCAGCGCGGCCTTGCGCACCCGGCCGGAGCCGTAGGTGCCGAGGTAGCGCGTCACCTCGCCCGAGCCCATCGAGAAGCCGACGAGCACGACGTCGTGCAGGTCGAGCGCCTCGATCAGGTCGTTGAGGTCGGCCGCGAAGGTGTCGTAGTCGTAGCCGACGGTGGGTCGGCTCGACCGCCCGAACCCCCGGCGGTCGTACGTGATCACCCGATAGCCGTGCGCCAGGAGTTGGCGTTCCTGGCGCTCCCACGAGTCCCCGTTGAGCGGATACCCGTGCACCAGCACGACCGGGTCCCCGCTGCCGTGATCCTCGTAGTGGACTTCGATCGGCGCGTCGTTCTCGGTTCCGACGGTGATCCGCGGCATGTCGCCCTCCCGGGTCGCTCTAACTCACGATTGGTGCGGCGACGGCCTCGTCGAGGCCGGCGGCCGCTTGCACGGCAAGGGCACGGTCGACCGCCTGCGAGTCCTCGAAGACGTCGAGCGCGGCGATCTTGCCCCAGCGCAGGGTGATGACGTGCACGGCATGTTGGCTGTACGGGTCACCGTTGAGCAGGGTCGCCGTGCCGTCCCACTGCACGAAGACCATGGTGTGCCACGGCCAGCCCTGCACCCAGATGTCGTTGATCGTCAGGTGGAGATCGGGCAACACGCGTGCCAGACGCTCGAACCAGAGGCGTAAGGTCTTCCGGTCATGACGCTGACCACCGATCGCGTGTACGCCGCCGAAGCGGTGATGGACATTCGGGCTGATCGACTTCATCAGCTCGTCCCACCGACGGTTGTTCACGTCGTCGAACGCCTGGCGAATTCGCTGCTTGACGATGGATCGGTAAAGCACGAGCCCTCCCTCCGGCAGGTGAGAACGGACTCGAACCTAGACATCCACCTGGCGGGTCGCGTACGTCAAATGACGGCCTCTTGCTCTGGCTGGAGCGCGTCGCGGAGCTGGGTGCGTGAGGTGATGCCCAGCTTCGGGAACAGGCGGTGCAGGTGTGTGCTCACCGTCCGGTGTGAGAGGTAGAGCCGTTCGCCGATGTCGCGGTTGGAGAGGCCCTCGGCCGCCAGTTGCGCGATCTGCAGCTCCTGCGGGCTCAGCTCGGTCCAGGCCTCCGCCACGCGCCGGCGTGCGCGCTCGCCGGACGCGCGCAGCTCGCGGCGCGCGCGGTCCGCGTAGCGCAGCAGGCCCAGCGCGTCGAAGACCCGGGCGGCCTCGCGCAGGGGCGCACGGGCGTCGCCGCCCCGACGGTGCCGGCGCAGCCAGCCTCCGTACGCGAGCTGGGTGCGGGCCGTGTAGAACGGCCAGCCGCCGGTGCTCGTCGCCAGCGCGGCCTGGTACCGGTGTTCGGCGGTCTCCCGGTCGGCGACCAGCGCGGCCGCGTAGGCGACCTGGACCTCGAGGTGCGGCGCGCCCATCGCGGCCGCGGTCTCCGCCCACTGCGGCAACAGACCGTGGAGCACGGCGAGGTCCCGATCGCCGCGGACGGCCGCGTCCACGAGGTCGGCGAGCGCCCAGCCGGCCACGTACGGCTGGTAGGACGGGTCCGTGGGCGTGTAGATGCGGAGGAGATGGTCGTACGCCTCGCCGGGGCGTTCGGCCGCGAGCGCGACCCGGCCCCGCGCGAACGCGACCAGCGAGAGCTGTGGGTTGGGGCCCATCGGCACCAGCGCCGCCTCCGCGTCGGCGATCAGGCGCTCGGCGGTGTCCTCCTCGCGCAACTCGGCGGCGGCGATGGCGTGGGCGAGGCTCGCGGCGCGCCCGAACCGGATCTGGCGGGCCTCCCCGGCGAGGCTCCCCGCCTCGGCGGCGCTAGTGAACGCGTTGCGGACCGCGCCGCAGTTGACGTCGGACCAGGCCTCGTACATGAGGGCCTGTGCGAGCCGGGCCAGCCGGCCGTCGGCCCGGTATCCGGCCACCGCGGCGCGCAGGAACGGCAGAGCCAGGTTGTCGGCCCACACCGCCATGGCGGCCCGACCGACCGCCATCGACTCGTCGGGGTCGGGCATCCCGGCCGGCGACATCCGGGCTACCCGGGCGATCACCTCCCGGCCCCGGTGGACCGGATCGACCAGGCCGAGAGCCGCCAGCCGCTGCGGGTCGTCGGCGGCCACCGGGAGCCGCGCGACGAACGCGGACACGTGCTGCCTCGTGCGGTCGTCGAGCTGGTCCCAGTTGGCCCGTACCGACACCGTGGCCAGGCTTTCGAGGGCTCGCCGGTGCTGACCGCGGTCGGCGAGGTCCTCGGCGATCCGCGCGAACCGCCGGATCGTGGCCTCGCCGGACCAGGCTCTCGTCAGCGTCTCCAGATCGAACGCGGCCATCGCTGCCTCGTGCGCGGGCAGGTGTCCAACCTGGAGTGCGGCCCGGAGCAGCCGCACCGCGTCCGTCGACCGGCCGAGTTGGTTGGCGAGGTTCCCGGCCCGGGCGAGCCGGAGCGCACGCAGCCGCGGATCGGCGGTCAGCGCGGCAGCCCGCTCCTGCGCCGCGAACGCGACGTCGAGGCCGCCCCGGTCCCGCGCCCTCACCGCCGCGGCGTCCAGCGCCGACGCGACGTCCTCGTCCGGGCCGGGTGCGGCGGCCGCCCGGTGCCAGACGGCCCGGTCCGGGTCGCCGGCCAAGGCGCGGGCGAGCGCGGCGTGCGCCTGCCGGCGCTGGGCCCCGCCGGCGGACTGGTAGACGGCCGACCTGATCAACGGGTGCCGGAACCGGAACCCGTCGTCGCCGACCCGGCCCAGCCCGGCCGCCTCGGCGAGCGTCCAATGTGCCATGTCGAACCGCGTGCCGAGCAGCTCTTCGGCTGCCTGGTTCAGCTCCGCCATCGTGCCGTCTTCGAGTGCCGCCAGCAGCAAAAGTTTGCGTGCGTCGGTGTCCAGAGTGGTCAGTCTGGTGGCGAACGTGGCCTCCAGTCGCGCCGACAGGGGCAGCGGCTCCCAGTGCCGGGCCGGGTCGAGGCCGGCGGCCGCGGGCGGAAGCTCGATCAGGGCCAGCGGGTTGCCGGCCGCCTCCGCGAGGATCCGCGCCCGGAGGTCGCCGGACAGGTCGGCTCCGCCGTGCGCGTCGAGCAGCGTGCGGGACGCGGCGTCGGCCAGGCCGCGCACGACAAGGTCGGGCAGGCCGGTCTCGTCGAGGACGTTCGGCACGCCGTCGCGCACCGCGAAGAGCAGGACCACCGGCTCCATCTCCAGCCGGCGCGCGACGAATGCCAGCACCTCGGCCGACGAGCGGTCGAGCCAGTGCGCGTCCTCGATCACCAGCAGCAGCGGTGTCTGCGCATCCCGCTCGGTGAGCAGTCCGAGGGCGGCCAGGCCGACCAGGAACAGGTCCGGCGCGTCCCCTTCGGTGACGCCGAACGCCACGTCGAGGGCCTTGCGCTGCGGGTCGGGACGGTGCCGGACCAGGTCGAGGAACGGCAGCAGGAGTTGATGCAGGCCGCCGAAGGCCAACCGCGCCTCCGACTGCGTGCCGGCCGTCGTCACTACCCGCGCTCCGCGCTCGCGCGCCCGCCGCGTGGCAGCCGCGAGCAGGGTGGACTTTCCGATGCCCGCCTCACCGCGGACGACGAGGGCGCCCCCGCGCGCCGCGATCTGGTCGATCATGCCGAAGAGCCGCGCCAGTTCCGGCTCGCGCCCCACGAGCGGGTGCCCGGCGGCCATCGGATCACCCATGCCCAGCCTCCCGCGCCGTCGCTGACGTGATTGTGGCGTACGCGCGGCGGCTCCGCGTCGCCCCGACAGCCGTGCGGCTCAGGCCCGTTCGGTGACGGGTTCGGCCGCCGGGCGGGCCGCGGCGGCGGTCGCCACGTCCGTGCGGTAGCTGCGTCGCGCGCGCAACAGCCAGAGGCCGTTGACCAGCAGGGGCACCAGCATGACCAGGAACGCGTCGCGCAGGCCGGCGCCCCGGCCGCTCATGCCGCCGAACTCGTCCGCGACGAAGCCGAAGGCGATCGGGCCCGCCGCCTCCGCGGCCAGTTGCAGGACCGTGCGCACGCTCTCCGCGCGGCCCCACAACGCCGACGGGACGATGTCGAGGCGGGCCGCGCCCAGGGGCGCGTTCGCGCTGGCCAGGAAGCAGGCGCCGAGGGTGAAGAAGACCACCGATAGCCAGATGTTCGCCAGGACCAGGCCGGGCAGGAAGACCAGGGCGGCCGCCGAGTACGCGTACGCCGGCACCGTCACCCGCGCGTTCGTGCGCCGGCGGCGCACCAGACGGTCCGTGAACCGGCCGCCGAAGAGCGTGCCGAACACGGCTCCCAGGCCGATCGGGATGATCACCAGGCTGACGAGCGCTTGCGGCAGGCCGTACCGGTCCAGCGCGAAGAGCAGCGCGAACGTGCGCAGGCCGGCGAAGAAGAAGTAGCCGACCGCCGTCGCGATGATCAGCGTGCGGTTGGTCCGGATGCCCAGCACGTACCGTGCCGCCTGCCAGAAGGTCATCTTGTCCGGATCGCGGCGCAGCACCCGGTCGGGGTCGGGCAGCACGCCCTCCTCCAGGATGGTGGCCTTGGCCTGGTCGGCCTCGGCGGCGGCGTCGTGGTGTCTGAGCCGGCCCGGTGGCAGGCGCCCGGCGCCGCCGCGCCGGGGCTCGGGCATCAGGCGCCACAGCGCGGCCGCCAGCCCGAGGCTGATCGCCGCGAGGCCGAGGAACGGCGCCCGCCAGGTCAGCCAGGCGGCCACGTCGCCGCCGACCAGCAGCGCGAGGCCGGCGCCGACGAGCTCGCCGGTGAGCACCCAGCCGTAGATCTTGGCCCGTTCGTTCGGTGCGAAGAAGTCGCCGATCAGCGACGCCACGATCGGTCCGGCGGCGGCCACCGCGGCGCCGAGCGTGATCCGGGAGAGCAGCAGCCAGAGGTAGTTCGGCGCCAGCCCGCCGACGACCATCGACGCGCTCCAGACGGCGATGGTTATGACGAGCAGCCGGACCCGCGTGGTCCGGTCGGCCAACACGCCCGCCACCGGCGCGGCGACCGCGCCGACCCCGGACGAGACGGTGGCGAATAGCCCGAGCTGGGCGTGCGAGATCCCGAGGTCGGCCTCCAGCGGCGCGGCGACCGCACCGATCGTCCCGCTGTCCGCGGAGTTCAGCGCGAGGACCACCGCCAACAGGATGATCACGCGCGCCCGGACCGGCCCGCCGAGCGCTGCCGCAAGCCGGCCCCTCATCAACAGCGAATACCCCGCGCAGGGCCGAAAAACCGTCAGACCGCCGCTGTACGGTCTCCCCATGGTCGACGTCCCCACCTACCTCAGCCGCCTCGGGCTGCGCGCCGAGCCACCGAGCGCACCCGCCCTGGCGGCGCTGCACCGCGCCCACGCCGAGCGCATCGCCTACACCACCCTCGACATCCACCTCGGCCGCACCACCCGCGTCGACCCGCACGAGTCCGCCGACCGCGTCGCCCGACTAGGCCGCGGCGGCTACTGCTACCACGTCAACGGCGCGCTGTCGGCCCTGCTGTCCGCGCTGGGCTACGACGTCCGCTGGCACCTCGGCGGCGTCCAGGGCCGCGGCGTCCCTTCGCCGGTCGGCGCCAACGGCAACCACCTGGTGCTGACGGTGCACGGCCTGCCGACGCCCAAGTGCCCGGCCGGTGTCTGGTTCGTCGACGTGGGGCTGGGCGACGGCCTGCACGCACCGGTGCCGCTGGCGCCCGGCCCGTTCCGCCAGGGCCCCTACGACCTCCACCTGGACCGCTCTGACGCCGAGCCCGACGGCTGGCGCCTGACCCATGCTCCGATCGGCAGCTTCGAGGGCATGGACTTCCGCGCCAAGGAGGCGGTGCCGGCCGACTTCGCGCAGATGCACGAGGAGCTGTCCACGTCACCGACGTCGGGCTTCGTCCGCACGCTGACGGCACAACGCCGGCACGTCGCGGGCGCCGACATCCTGCGCGGGCTGACCCTGACCACGGTGACCGCGACGGGCCAGGCCAGACGCGAGGTCACCAACCGCGAGGAGTGGTGGGGCATGCTCACGGGCCTGTTCAACATCGGCATCGACGACGTGACGACCGCCGAACGCGCGACCGTCTGGGACCGGGTCCGCGCCTCACACGAGTCCTGGGTGGCGGGAGGGCGCCGATAGACTGTCCACATGCGACGAGAAAGGCCGGGAACCAACAGCGATGGCTGACGCCGACGACGTCCGCGCCGTGGCGCTCGCGCTGCCGCACGTGGTCGAGATCGAGAGCGACGGCTTCGACTTCCGGGTGGGCGACAAGGGCTTCGTCTGGTCCTATCCGGAACGCCGCCCGGGCGAACGCCGCGTCATCCGCACCGACATCGCGGTCCTCTTCGTGGGCGACGAGGCCGAGAAACAGGCGCTGCTCCTGGGCGAGCCGACCACGTTCTTCACGACACCGTCCTACGACGGCCTCCCGCTGGTCATGCTGCGCCTGGAGCGGGTCGACGTCGTCAGGTTGGCCGAGCTCGTGACCGACGCCTGGCGCATGCGCGCCCCGGCCGACCTGGCCGGCGACCTCGACGACCACGACCGGTAGCCCGAGCGCACCGAGCCGAGGCCCGCACTCGCTCGCCGCACCGCGGCGCCCGCTGGGTGGGGCCATCCGGCGGCGGCCGCGGCGCACCGCCCGCCGCCTGGGTCCGGCACGCCCCTGCGGCGCGGACCCGCACCGCCTGCGGCCACGACGCCCGGGTCCGGCGCGGGCCGTGCGGCGGGGAGCCGCACCGCCCGCGGCCTGGACCCGGCACGCGCGCGCCGCGCGGAGCCGCACCGCTTGCGGCTCGCGCCCCGCGGCGCGGACCCGCACCGCCTGCGGCTCGCGCTGCGCGGCGTGGACCCGCATCGCCCGCGGCCCGCGCGCGGCATGCGCTCCGCGGCGTGGACCCGCATCGCCCGCGGCCCGCGCGCGGCACGCGCTCAGCGGGCCCGCACCGCCTGCGGCATGCGCCGCGCGGGACCGCACCGCCTGCAGCCCAGGTTCGGCACCGCGCACTGCCGCGCGGAGCCGCATCGCGCTACGGCCCCCGGCCGCCGGCCGCGGCGCTCGTGGTTGGCAGCCGAACGTCCGGGACCACGACCTGTAGCGCGACCCGCGGCGCGGCGCCGATGGTTGGTAGCGGAACGTCCGGGTTTGTAGATCTTGTTGCGGCGGCGCGGCAGGGCGAGGATCGGGGCCATGAGGGTGCCGTTGCGCGAGCGTCCGTGGGATCTGTTCTTCATCGCGTTCTTCGCGGTCAACGCGACCGTCATCACCTACGTCGTCGACCTGGAGCAGATCGTGGTCGCGGACCCGGGCAACTTCGATTACCCGGTCTGGCCGCCGGGGCCCGCGATCGACCTGGTGCACTGGTGGGGCAACAACTACGACCCGCTGCTGATGGCCCGGCCGCCGTTCTGGCAGATGACGATCTGGATCGACCTGATCTTCTTCGGGCCGTTCTATCTCTTCGCCCTCTACGCCTTCATCCGCGGCCGTGACTGGATCAAGGTGCCGGCGCTGGTCTGGTCGGGCACCATGCTCGCCAACGTGTTGATCATCCTGATGGACGAGCGCTACGGCGTCACGCCGGCGCCCAACTTCGCGATCGTGCTCGCCGCCAACGCCGCCTGGCTGGTCACGCCGTTTCTGGTGATGTGGCGCATGCGGCGCGAGCGGCCGTTCAGCCGGCCCGGGCCGGCGGTGGTCCCAGCGTGAGGGCCGACTTCGCGGACCGCTACGGGCCCTGGGCGCTGGTCGCCGGCGCGTCCGAGGGCCTCGGCGCCGCCTTTGCCCACGCGCTCGCCGCACGCGGACTCAAGCTGATCCTCGCCGCCCGCCGTGCGGAGCCCTTGACCGCCCTCGCCGACGCACTGACCACGGAGACGGTCACCGTCGCCGCCGATCTGTCGACAATGGACGGGCTGCGCGCGGTCACCGACGCCGCGGTCGGGCGGGACGTCGGGCTCGTCGTGGCCAACGCCGCGTACTCGCCGATCGGTTCGTTCGTCGAGATGGACCCCGCCCTCACCCGCCGCGCCGTCGATCTCAACTGCCGGATGCCGCTCGACCTCGCCCACCGCTTCCTGCCGCCGATGGTGGCAAGGGGACGCGGCGGCTTCGTCGTGATGTCGTCCCTGGCCGGGATGCAGGGCTCACCACCGATCACCGTGTACGCCGCCACCAAGGCGTTCGGGGCCATCCTGGCCGAGGGCCTCTGGGCTGAGCTGCGCGGCACCGGCGTCGACGTCCTCACCTGCGTCGCGGGTGCCGTCTCGACCCCCAACCTCGCCGGCGCGAAGACCAGGCCGGCGCCCGGGACACAGACGCCGGACCAGGTGGTCCGGGCGGCGCTGCGTGGCCTGGGCCGCGGCCCGCGCGTGGTGCCGGGCCTCGGCATGCGCGTCTCCTCGGCGCTGATGTCCCGGCTGCTCCCGCGCCGCACGGCGATCGCCGTGATCGCCCGCGCCTCCCGCGACCTGACTCCACCCCACACACCGACCTCGCCCACGGGCTGACCGGGGGGCGACGCCCGGCAACGGGCCGAACAGGGGAGGTGCCGGCCGGGGCGTTCCGCGAGGATTTCCGGTTGTGAGGTTCTTCTGCCGATTGGGCTGGCACGGTTGGGTGCGCGAGGGCGGTCGCGCCGTCTGTCCGCGCTGCCGGAAGGCGGCGGTGGCGGAGCGGCCGGTCCAGCTGCGGATCGTGTCGTGGCTGCTCGTCATCGTCGTCGTGGGATCGGTCGCGCGGGCGGTGGCCGCGCTGAACGCGCGGTCCGTGGTCTACCTCTACTCGCTGGACGACCCGAGGACCCCGACCAACGTCATCGACGCCAGGTCGGTGCTGGACTACAGCGTCTTCGCCGGCTTCGCGACCGCCGTCGTGCTCGCCGCCATCGTGCTCGCGCTGCGCGGCCCGCTGAGCGCGGCCCGCTGGGCGGCGCTCGGTGTCCTCTGCACGTCGCTGCTCGGCCAGGTGGTCTACATCGGCGTCGACCTCGCCGACGACGCCCGAGGGTCGGGCCTCGTGCCGACGTGGTACCCGCTCACCCAGCAGGGCATCGAGGTCACCCTGCTGCTGGCGTCCGCGGCCGCGGTGTTGCTGCTGCTCCACGGCGCGGTCCGCGACTACTTCGAGGAGGGCGTCGTCGACGCCGACGTCGCCGGCGACGACCTGGGCCGGGCCCTGGAGGCGGTGCGGCGCCGCCGCGCGGCACAACGCTGAGCTGACGATCCTGGCAGGCTGGGCACCATGGACCTGCTGCCCGTCCCACCGATCGAGGTGCTGCGCGAGCGCCGCAGCGCGAAATGGCGGGTGCACCCCGCCGACGTGCTGCCCCTGCCCGTCGCCGAGATGGACTTCGACCTCGCCCCGCCCGTCCAGGAAGCGCTCCGCGCGGCCGTCGAGCGCTCTGACACCGGATATCCCGCGCCGGTCCCGGCGTTGGCCGAGGCCCTGGCCACCTTCGCGGCTCGGCGGTGGAGCTGGGAGATCGACCCCGGCGCGGTGACCGCGGTGGCGGACGTCGGTGTCGGCGTCGTCGAGTTGCTGCGCGTCCTGACCCGGCCGGGCGACCCCGTGGTCATCTGCCCGCCCGTCTACCCGCCGTTCTTCGGCTGGGTGCCGGAGGCCGGCGGGCGGGTCGTCGAGGTACCGCTGGTCGACGGCCGGCTCGACCTGGCCGGCCTCGAGCGTGCGTTCGCCGGCCACCCGGCCGCGTTCGTGCTCTGCAACCCGCACAACCCCGTGGGCCGCGCGCACACCCGCGACGAGTTGACCGCGCTCGTGGGGCTGGCCGCGGCCTACGGCGTGCCGATCGTGAGCGACGAGATCCACGCACCCCTGGTGCTGCCGGGCGCGACGTTCACCCCGATCCTCACCGTCCCGGGTGCGGCTGCCGTCGCGGTCAGCCTGGTGTCGGCCAGCAAGGCCTGGAACCTCGCCGGCCTCAAGTGCGCCACGATCGTCACCGCGTCGACCCGGATGGCCACCGTCGTGGGCCGGCTGCCCGTCGACACCCCGTGGCGCGTCGGGCACTTCGGCGTGCTGGCCGGCGTCGCCGCCTTCACCGACGGCGGGGAGTGGCTCGACCGGCTCCTCGCCACCCTCGACGACCGGCGCGCGCTGCTCGGCCGGCTGCTCGCCGACAAGCTGCCCATGGTCACCTGGACGCCACCCGAGGCGACCTTCCTCGCCTGGCTCGACTGCTCCGCCATCGGCACCGGCGCCGGGCCGCGGGACCTGTTCTTCGACAAGGGCCGCGTGGCGCTGGAGCCCGGTCCGCGGTTCGGCGCCGCGGGCAGCGGTTACGTCCGGATGAACGTCGGCACGAGCGCCGAGATCCTGGAAGCTGCCGTCGAACGGATGGCTGCGGCGGCCGTGTGACCCGGTCCACAGGAACAACTGTCCAACGTCGTCAGTCGGCGCGTGGTGGTCCAGACTCGACACCCCAGCCCCCCAGGACGACAGGAGAGTTACGTGTCGACCACCCCCCGCGTACGCCTTGCTACGCAAGACGACGTGCCCACCCTCAAGTCGGTGATCGCGGAAGCCTTCATGGGCGACCCGGTCGCGGACTGGGTCTTCCCTGACCAGGCGCGACGCCCGCGCGAGCACCACGTGTTCTTCGGCGGGTTCGTCGACCTGGCGCTCGCCGCGGGCCGGGCCGAGACCGTCGACGGCCACCACGGCCTCGCCCTCTGGCTCGACGTCGACGTCGACGCACCGGAGTCCGAGGACGACGGCGGGCTCGGCGCGGCGTTCGAGGCGGGCCTCGACCCCGAGACGCTCAAGCGGGTCGCCGACCTCGACGCGCTCATGGTCGCCGGGCACCCGCACGACCGCAGCCACGCCTACCTGCCGTTCATCGCCGTGCACCCCGACCACCAGGGCACCGGCGTCGGCAGCGCGCTGCTGCGCCACCGGCTGGCCGACCTCGACGCCGCCGGCCGGCCCGCGTACCTCGAGGCGAGCACCGAGCGCAACGCCGCCCTCTACGAGCGGCTCGGCTTCCGGCGCATGCCGAACACGATCGACCTGCCGGACGGCCCGTCGCTCTACCCGATGTGGCGCGACCCGCGCTGAGGCAGGATCACGGCCGCGCGGCCTCCGGGGCCTCCTCGAGACCCGGAGGCCCCGGCCGGTGTGCGCCGCGCCGGACGGCGGCGAACAGCGGCGGTGAGTACCACGCCGACTCGCCGCCGAACCAGTTGGCCAGCGACGGCGTCGGCGGGCGCAGGCCGCCCAGCGCGTACAGCGAGACCGCGACGAGCGTGCCGGCGGCCGCGAGGCCCAGGGAGATCCAGAGCGCGATCTTGATGCCGCTCTCCGGGGTCGATCCCGCGACGGTGGCGATGTAGAGCAGGATCGGCGCGATCATGAAGGCCGACACCGCCCGCAGCAGCTCGATGATGGCGAACACCCGCTGCAGGGCGGCGTTGCGCAGCGAGAAGCCGGCGATGAACAGGGCGGGCGTGACCGACGCGCCCACGCCGATGCCGATGAGCCCGGTGGCCGTCAGCGTGACGATCGTGCTCGGCGGCAGGGTGCCGATCAGCAGCGCGATGCCCGCGATGAGGCAGACCAGCCCGAACAGCGCGAAGTAGTGCAGCAGGCGGGTGGTGAACAGCACCGCGAACAGGATCGCGGTGATCACCGCACCGGCGAACTCGGGCAGGTAGAGCAGGCCCAGCTTGAGCGGCGAGTAGCGGTCGGTCAGCAGCACGCCGGACAGCGCGATCGCCGCGACGGACGCGGCGGCCGCGGACATCGCGACGATGATGCCGGAGACCGGCATCGTGCTGGTCAGCGGGCGCAGGATGAGCAGGGGCCGCCTGGCCCGGAACTGCTGCACCAGCAGCGTCACGATCAGCGCCACGCCCGCGCACAGCGGCGCCAGGGTCGCGGCGTTCAGGTCCCGGTGGGTCAGGAGTTGCGTGGCGCCGTAGAACGCGGCGATGCAGCCGGTCGCGGCGAGCAGCACGGCCACGGGGGAGCGGGTCGAGGTGGGGTCGGCCGGCGGCACGTTCTGGTAGGTGGCGAGCACCAGCAGCAGCGCGAGGACGGAGATGCCCGCGATCACCCAGAACAGCGGTCGCCAACCGTCGGAGTCGGCCTGGATGCCGCCGATCAGCGGGCCGAGCGCGACCGCGCCGAAGATGCACAGGTTGAGGATCACCGCGGTGGGGCGCACCTTGCCCGGTGGGAAGCCGGTGACCAGCGGCGGCACCGCCGCGATCAGCAGGAGGCTGGTGCACACGCCCTGGAGGATGTGACCGGAGATGAACATGACGGGTCCAGTCGCGGCGGCGGCGAGCACGGAGCCGATCACGAGGACGGTGGCGTAGACGATCAGCATGCGACGCTGTGGCAGGTGCTGGGCGAGCTGCACCGACAGCACCGTGCCGAGGGCGTACCCGGCGTTGGCCAGGCCACCCGCCAGGTTCGCCTCCTCTAGGTTCATCCCGATGTCGCGCGAGATGATCGGCAGGATGGGGGTCAACGCGGCCGAGAGCACCAGGTACGGCACGAGCGCGGCGACGACCATCACCGCCACGGCGGGGTACCGGCCGGCCAGGGGACCTTCCCTCGACATGGAGCTCCCTTCCACCCGCCGGTAAACCCAGCTCGAAACATCAAGCTAACGGACAAATGCCCCGAAGGTGTCGGCATTGGAGAGGACACGATGGACTTCGAGAGCGCGCTGGCGTCACTGTTCGCACCCGAGGGGCGGCAGGATCCTTATCCGGCGTACGACGTGCTCCGCGCGCACGCGCCGATCTTCACCGCGCTTGACGGGCGCTGGTTCGTCACCACCCACGCGCTGACCAACCGGCTGCTGCGTGAGCCGAGCCTGCGCGTCGCCGACGCCACCGACTACGACGGGTTCTGGCCCGACTGGCGGTCCAACCGCGGCGTCGCGTCGATCGTGCTGTCCATGCTGATGACCAACCCGCCGGACCACACCCGGGTGCGCCGGGCCGCCGCGGCCACCTTCACCGCCCGGCGGGTGGCCGCCCTCCGGGACGTCATCGCCGAACTGGTCGACGAGCTGATCGACACGATGCCGCCGCGGGCCGACTTCATGAGCGCGTTCGCGTACCCGTTGCCGATCGGGGTCATCTGCGCCCTGCTCGGCATCCCCGAGGCCGACCGGCCGTGGTTCCGGCAGCGCGCCGCCGACCTGACCGTCGTGCTCGAGCCG
Source organism: Asanoa iriomotensis (assembly GCF_016862515.1). Taxonomy (GTDB): domain Bacteria; phylum Actinomycetota; class Actinomycetes; order Mycobacteriales; family Micromonosporaceae; genus Asanoa; species Asanoa iriomotensis. Next base: position 295,705 of record NZ_BONC01000001.1, on the reverse strand, counting down.
ATCAGCACCGAGGAGGAGATGCGGCTGGCCGACGTCGCGGGCCGGGAGCTCGAGGACTACTTCGTCGGCCTGATCGTCGAGCGCCGGCGGGCGCCGCGGGAGGACCTGACGAGCGCCCTCGTCGCCGCGCACGACGACCCCGACGGGCCGGGGCTCACGGGGCACGAGCTGCTCGCCAACCTCGTGCTGCTGCTGGTCGCCGGCTTCGAGACCACCACCAACCTGCTCGGCACGGGCCTGGCGATCCTGCTGGAACGGCCCGAGCAGGCGGGGCGGTTGCGCGCCGAGCCCGGCCTCGCGCCCGCGTTCGTCGAGGAGATCCTGCGGTACGACTCACCCGTGCAGCTCACCTCCCGCTTCGCCGGCGCCCCGCTGGACCTCGACGACGGCCTCGCACTGCCGGAGGGTGCGGAGATCTCGATGCTGCTCGGCGCCGCCAACCGCGACCCGGAGCGCTATCCCGACCCGCACCGGTTCGACCCGGACCGCCCCAACATCCAGCCGGTCTCGTTCGGCGGCGGCGCCCACTACTGCCTCGGCGCGCCGCTGGCCCGGCTCGAGGCGCAGGTCGCGTTCCCCATGCTGCTGGCCAGCCTGCCCGCGCTGAGCCTGGCCGGCCCGGCCGAGCGCCGCGACCGTCTCGTGCTGCGTGGCTACGCCTCGCTGCCCGTCACCACCGGCTGAGCGTCGCGGGTTGACGCAACCAGGTGATTGCTATAGCTTGGATGGCAACCAAGTGGTTGCTATAAGGAGATCGACATGGCGTTTCCCGACCGGATCGAGCGCACCCTGGAGCTGGCACACGCGCCGGAGAAGGTGTGGGCCGCACTGACCACCGCCGACGGGCTGGGCACCTGGTTCGGCAACCGGGCCGAGGTCGACCTGCGGGTCGGCGGGCGGGCCAAGCTCACCTGGGACAGCGGCGACACCGCCACCCTGACCATCGAGCGCGTGGAGCCGCCGCGGGTCTTCGGCTACACCTGGCCGATCTACGGCCTGCCCGACGGCGACCCGCGCCGCACCTACGTGGAGTTCACGCTCGAGCCCAGCGCCGGCGGCACCACGCTGACGATGGTGGAGACCGGGTTCGCGCAGCTTCCGGAGGCGGACCAGCACAAGACGGCCTTCGGCGGCAACACGGACGGCTGGACCAACGAGTTGGGCGAACTGGTCGCGTACCTCGATGGACAGGCCTGACCCGGAGGCGGTGGCGCAGGAGGTCTTCGCCGCCCTCGCCGACCCGAGCCGGCGGGCCATTCTCGCCGCGCTCGCGTCCGGCGGCCCGGCCACCGCGACCGACCTCGCCGCCCAGCTGCCGATCACCCGACAGGCGATCGCCAAGCACCTCGCCCTGCTGGCCGAGGCGGGCCTGGTGGTCGCCGAGCCGGGGGAGCGGCGCCGGGTCCGCTACCGGCTGGACTCCGCGCCGATGAAGGTGGCACAGCAGTTCCTCGCGGCGCTGGCCCGTGACTGGGACGGTCCACTGGCCGCGCTCCGCGACCATCTGACATGAAGGGACAGAGAAATGGTTGACATCCTGCACCGGGTCGGCGTCGTGGCGCCGCTCGACGACGTCTACACCGCCGTGGCGACGCCCGAGGGCATCGCCGCCTGGTGGACTACCGACACGGTCGGCAAGAGCGAGGTCGGCGAGACGCTCGCGCTGCGCTTCGGCGAGGCCGGCGGCTTCGACCTCGAGGTGCGCGAGCTGGACCCGGCCGGGCACGTCCGCTGGCGGGTGGTCGAGGGCCCCGCGGAGTGGATCGGCACCGACATCGACTGGCGCCTGGACCGCCGGGGCGACTACACGATCGTCCTGTTCGGACACGAGGGCTGGCGGGAGCCGGTGGAGTTCATGCACCACTGCAGCACCAAGTGGGCGACGTTCCTGCTGAGCCTCAAGGACTACGCCGAGACCGGCCGCGGCCGGCCGGCACCCGACGACGTCAAGATCAGTGACTGGCACTGACCAGATCAGCTGACCGCCTGCTTGACGAGGGCCGCGAGCTTCTTCTCGTCGGCGGCGGTCAGCTTGGTCAGCGCGTACGAGGTCGGCCACATGGTGCCCTCGTCGAGGTTGGCGTTGGCGTCGAAGCCGAACGTGGCGTAGCGCGACTTGAACTTCTGCGCCGGCTGGAAGAAGCAGACCAGCTTGCCGTTCTTGGCGTACGCGGGCATCCCGTACCAGGTCTTCGGTGTCAGCTCCGGCGCGGCGCCCATGACCACCTTGTGCACCCGCTCGGCAAGGGCCCGGTCGGGCTCCGGCATCTCGGCGATCTTCGCGAGCAGCTCGGCCTCGCCCTGGCCGCCCTTCGCCGACCTGAGCTCCTTGGCGCGCTCCTTCATCGCCGCGCGCTCTTCCGCGGTGAAGCTCTCGGGCTTCGCGTCCCTGCGTGCGGCCTTCTTCGTGGGCATCGTGAGGTCCTTTTCTACCGGTTCCGGCTGGCTTGATTCTCATGCTATGAAGCCGGCCCGGGCGGTGACTTCTCGAAACCTGACCACCTGTGCGGCCCGGCCGCCCACCGGATCGGTGAGCGGCCGGGAACGCGTGCCTAACCCAGGAACGAGTCGATCCAGGCGCGCACCGGCGCCAGGTCGACGCGTGCCGCGTACGTGACGCCCGTGCAGTTGTTGTTGGTCACGAACGAGTTGACGGCCAGGACGGTGTCGCCGAGCAGGATCGGCCCGCCCGAGTCGCCGAAGCACGTGCCGCCGCTCCCGCCGCCCGGGTTGCTCCGCAGCTTGAGGAACTCGTCGCCGGTGTTCTCCTGTCCACCGAAGACCTCGGTCGGCGCGTACAGCCGGACCCGCTGACCCGTCCACACGGGCTGGCCGCCGCCGCGCTGGTTGACCTGTACGCCGTAGCCGACGACCGAGACGCCGGTGCCGGTGGCGAGCGAGTCGGCCACGTTGACCGCGGGCAGCTGGCCGTAGGCGCTCACCACGGACGCGGGCACCGGCTCGGAGAGCACGATCAGCCCGACGTCGAAGTGCGCGAACTCCCCCAGGCCGTTGCCGCACGGCGAGTTGCAGTAGCCCGGGTACGTGTGCGGCGTCCCGTCGTACGAGGTGGCGCCGCTGTTCGGGTACTCGGTGTTGGTCTGGACGTTCTCGGACAGCCACACCCGGGCGCGGACGGCGCCGTCGGTGCAGTGGCCCGCCACGAGGAACACCGTCGGCGACAGCAGCGTGCCGCTGCACCGCCAGGCCGGCGCCGGCTGGCCCGCCACCAGGGTGTCGAAGACCGCGAGGCCGACGTACGGGTGGCGGCCGTTGTCGGGTTGGCCGTTGGTCACCGCCTGCGCCGGCGCGGCGAACAGCAGCGTCGTGGCCGCGACGGCCAGTACGGCGAGTAATCGCTTCATGGGCAAGGTCCTTTCGCGAGCGACCAGGGGAGCGAGAGTCCCCCTAGTCGTCTCAGCGCCGTCCGGTGCGCCGGTCACACGCGAAATCGCCCCGCAGGGCCACGAATGGGGTGTGGTCGAGGGTTAACCCTCACTGCGACGCGGCGGCCAGCCGGCCGAGCTCCTCCTGGTCCCAGGTGAACGAGCCGTCGCGCAGGGCCTCGAGCGTGCTCTCCACCCACGACAGCTCGGCGCGGGTCATCGCGCGGACGTACTCGTCCTCGATCATGATGATCCGGGGGAGCCGTGCGGCGGCCAGCATCGCCGTGTCCAGGTCGGCGAGCTGCCGGGTGAGGTGGTCGCGCCGCCGCGCCAGCAGGTCGATCGTGGTCTCCGGCGTGAGCATCAGCAGGAACGACAGGGCCGCCGGGAACTCCGGGAACTCGTTGCGCGGCGTCGACACGATCTCCGCCAACCACTGCCGGGTGGCCGCCCGGCCGGCGTCGGTGAGCTCGTAGGTCGTGCGCTCCGGGTAGCGCTCGTCGCGGTCCGTGCCGCTCGTCGTGATCAGGTCGGCCTCGGCGAGCCGGTCGATCATCCGGTAGAGGCTCGCGCGCTGGCCGACGTTGACGACCTGGTCCTTGCCCCATTGCTTGATCAACCGCTGGATCCCGTACGGGTGCAGCGGCCCGTTCTCCAACAGGCTGAGGATCGCCAGGGCGAGGGGCGAGCGGCGGAAGGTCGTCGTCACGCGGACCACCGTACCCGTGGAAGAAGTTTCATCAGAACTAGTTGCAGTGCGACTAGATGTCATGCAACTATCTTGGCATGACGCAGACCACGAACGAAATGACCGCCGGCGCGGTCGAGTCCCGCGACGGCACCCGGATCGGCTACCGGAAGGCCGGCAACGGGCCGGCGGTCGTGCTGGTGCACGGCAGCATGCAGTCGGGGCGCAGCAACTCGCTGCTCGCCGCCCGGCTCGCCGACCGGTTCACGGTCTACCTGCCCGACCGCCGCGGCCGTGGGTTGTCCGGCCCGCACAAGCCGGACCACGGCATCGCCACCGAGGTCGACGACCTGGCCGCCGTGGTCGCCGCGGCCGGTGCCGAGCGGGTCTACGGGATCAGTGCGGGCGGGCTCGTGGTGCTGGAGGCGGCGCGCCGGCTCCCGGACCTCCGCAAGGTCGCGGTCTTCGAGCCGGCGCTGCTGACCGACGGCACCCGGCACACCGCCTGGCTGAGCCGGTTCGACGCGGAGCTGGCCCGCGGCGACGTCGCGGGCGCACTGGTCACCAGCATGTACGGGCTGGAGTTGGCGCCGGCCTTCCTCAAGGTCATGCCGCGCCGATTGGTGGCCGCGCTGACCGACAAGATGATGCGCAGCGAGGACCGCAAGGCCGCACCGGACGCGAGCACCATGCGCCGGCTCGCGCCGACCGTCCACTACGAGGGCGTGATCCTCGCCGAGTGCGCGGACTCCGCCGACCTCTTCGGCGACGTCCGGGCCGAGGTGCTGCTGATGGGCGGCGGCAAGGGACTGCCCTTCCTGGCGCCCGCCCGCGACGCGCTCGAGGCGCGGCTGCCGCACTGCCGGCGTGTCGAGTTCCCCGGCCTGGAGCACGACGCGCCGAGCGACCCGGTCGGCCCGAGCCCGCGTGGCAAGGCGGACATGGTCGACCGGGTCGCCGGCGAGATCCGTGCGTTCTTTTAAAGCGGGTCAGTTGTCGCCGAGCGGGTCCTGCATGGAACGGCCGCCGACGCCGCAGTTCGGTGCCGACCAGAAGCGGGTCGGCCGGCCGTCGACGTGGGTGTGGTCGTTGTGGTCCGGGTAGCCGGGGCCGAGGATGCCGGCGAAGCCGTGGTTGCGCGCCGTCTGGGCGAGCGTGCACAGCGAGTGCGGGCCGGCGCCCAGGTCGGCCGCGTCACCGTAGAGGTGCCGGCTGCTGGTGGCCCCGCCGACGGCGGCGTTGCAGGCCTGGCTGCGGAACCCGCTGGTGACCACGATCTGCCGGTCACCGAGCGCGTGCCGCATGGCCTGCAGCTTCCACATGGTGACGAGCGCGTTGAAGCGGGCGGTGGCGGCGGAGACGTTGCCGCCCGCCCAGGTCGTGTTGCAGTTGTTCAGCTCGGCGTAGGAGAAGTTGACCGGGGTGCAGTCGTCGTCCTGCAGCGCGTAGAGCTTGTTGAAGGTGTTGGGGCCGGCGATGCCGTCGGCGGCGAGACCGTACGCCTGCTGGAAGCGGATCACGGCCGAGCGCGTGGCCGGCCCGAAGGCGCCGTCGATCCCGAGCACGGCGCCGGTGCCGGGGTAGCCGGCGACCCGGATCTGGAGCTGGCGAACGTCTTCGCCGGACATGCCCTGGGAGAGCTGGCGGCCCCAGGTGTAGCAGCCGTCGGCCTGTGCGGCCCCGGCGGTCACGACGAGGCCGACCGCGGTGGACGCGACGACCAGGGAAACGGCGGCGAGGGTTCTGGTGAGCATCTGGCGCAGCACGAGCGCCTCCCGTCAATTCGGGGGGTCAACATTGACGGATGGAAGTATCTCTATGACGACCTAGGGCGTCAATAATCGCCGGAAGATGACGCCGACACGGCGGAAATCTTCACTCATCGGATCTTTGGCAGCTTCTGCCCGGCTAACAGCACATCATGGAACGGATCGCCCTCGCTGGCCAATCGCTTGAGGATCGTCCGAACGGTGAACTTGTCGGGCCGCAGCCGCGGGTCGTCGAGCTCGTCCCAGTGGATCGGCGCCGACACGGGCGCACCCGCCGCCGGGCGCGGGCTGTACGGCGCCACCAGCGTGTTGCCGATCGCGTTCTGCGTGTAGTCCAGCCGGGCCAGCCCCTCCCGGGCCGACTTCTCCCACTTCCAGCTCACCAGCTCGGGCGCCACCTCGCCGACCGAGCGGGACAGCTTCTCGACCCAGGCGCGCGTCGTCTCGTGCGACGGGCCCCGCTCGATCGGGATCCAGATCTGGATGCCGCGCTTGCCGGTCAGCTTGGCCCGGGACAGCAGGCCGAGGTGGTCGAGCGCCTCGCGGTGCAGCCGCGCCAGCGTCACCAGGTCCGGCCAGGACGTCTCGGTGCCCGGGTCGAGGTCGATCAGCGCGTACGTCGGCCGGTCGCGCCTGTCCACCTGGGACGTCCAGGCGTGCCACTCCAGCGCGCCGAAGTTCGCCGCCCAGATCAGCGCCGCCGGCTCGTCGGCGACCAGGTAGGTCTGCGACTCGCCCGGCGCGGCGTCCGGGTTGTCCCACCGGCCGAGCCAGTCCGGCGCGTGCTTCGGCAGCTCCTTCTGCCAGAACCCCCGTGTGCCGGCGCCGTCGGGATAGCGGTGCAGGTTGAGCGGCCGGCGGGTCAGGTAGGGCAGGATCGTCGGCGCGATCTGGGCGGTGTAGCGCAGGAGCTCCCGCTTGGTGACCGGCTTGCCCCGCCCCTTGCCCGGGAACAGCACCTTGTCGAGATTGGTCACCCGCAGGTCGCGGCCGAACACGTGCCAGGTGCCCTCGTTCTTCAGCCGGGCCAGCGCGCGCAGCTCGGCCGGGTCGGCCTCGCCCGCCGCTTCGGGCTTGAGAGCCAGGCTGGCCCGGTCGGGCGGCAGGTCCGACCGCCACACGCGGTCAGGGTCGGCCTTGACCTCGTCGTTGGTACGCCCCGAGAGCACCGAGCGGGGATGCTTCTCCGGATCCCAGTCGGGCTTCGCGTACGCGTCCTTCTTGTGCAGCAGGATCCAGTCGTCGGCGCGGGTGCGCACGAAGACGAACCGGCCGTTGAGCTTCTCGCCGTGCAGGTCCGCGTGCAGCTCGCCGTCGGCGATCGCCTTCGCCGGGTCCTCGCCGTCGCCCGGCTCCCACGTGCCGGTGTCCCAGACGATCACGTCGCCGCCGCCGTACTCGCCGGCCGGGATGACCCCCTCGAAGTCGACGTAGTCCATGGGGTGGTCCTCGACGTGGTACGCGCTGCGGCGCACCCCGGCCGTCAGCGTCGGCCCCTTGGGCACCGCCCAGCTCACCAGCACCCCGTCGACCTCGAGGCGCACGTCGTAGTGGAGGTTGCGGGCGCGGTGCCGCTGCACGACGAAGCGACGCCCGTCGTGGCCGTCCGCTCCTTTGGCGCCGGACGGCTCGGGCGTCCGGTCGAAATCGCGTTTGCGCCGATACGGCGCGAGCTTCTCCTTGCGGGTCGCCACGGTTACGGCCGCCGTCGCCAGCGCGGACCGGCGGTGCGGCCGACCATCCAGGTCATCGCGGCGAGCGCGGCACACACACCGAGCGCGGCCACGCCGGGCCGGTGCCAGGTGATCAACAGCAGCGGCGTGAGCGCGACGAGCGCGACGATGATCACGATCGGCACCACGAGCCGCGTCCACTGGCGGCGCACTCCCCGCATCCGTCTGGCGAACCGCGGATCCTCGGCCGCCAGGTGGCGTTCGATCTCGGCCAAGCGCTGCCGGTCGCCCTGACTCAGCACGGCCATCGCCTCCGTACCCACCGTCGTCGTGCCGTATACCGCGCCCATACCCCGACATGCCGGCCTTCATGCCGACCCGGTCCGGATAGGGTCGCCGCGTGCCTTCCCTCGCTCAACCCGCGGTGCCGCCCGGCGCGATGGCCGCGGCAGCTCAGCCCTCGATCGACGCGAACGGTGTCCGGTTACGCCCCTGGCGTCCGGATGACCGCGCGACGGTGCTCAGCGCGTACGCCGACCCGGACATCCAGCACTGGCACTGCCGTTCGATGACCGCCCTGGAGGCGGACGCCTGGATCCAGTCGTGGCCGGGCCGGTGGAGCGGGGAGAGCGGCGCCGGCTTCGCGGTCGAGTCGGCGGGTGCGGTGGTCGGCCAGATCAGCCTGCGCCGGATCGACCTGGCCGGCGGGCTGGCCGAGGTGTCGTACTGGGTGCTCCCGACCGCCTGCGGCGCCGGCATCGCGGGCCGGGCGCTGGGGGCGCTGACGGACTGGTCGTTCGGTTCGCTGGGCCTGCACCGGATCGAGGTGTGCCACTCGACGGCGAACCCGGCCTCGTGCGCGGTGGCCACGCGGTCGGGCTTCGCCCTGGAGGGCACGAAGCGCGCGGAGGCCAGACACACCGACGGCTGGCACGACATGCACCTGCATGCCCGCCTGGCCACGGACTAGTCGCCGCGGGTGTATTTCAGAAGCCGTTCCTGATGCACCGGGTACGGCGTCGCGGTGGGCGGCACCTGCCCGTCGCGGACGGCGGTCGCCACGGCGACGGCGGTGTCGAGCGCGGCGCGGTAGGGCAGTGACCCGGTGCTGACCCGCCGGATCCCGAGGTCGGCCAGGTGCGGCAGGGTCAGCTCGGGGATCACCAGCACGTTGACGGGCACCGGGACGTTGACCGCCAGCTCGCGCAACTCGTCGGGCTTGGTCACGCCGGGCACGAAGACACCGTCGGCGCCGGCCTCGACGTAGGCCGCGGCGCGCTCGAGGGTCGCGGAGAGCGTGGCGTCCTGACGGAGCCAGTAGGTGTCGGCGCGGGCGTTGACGTACACGTCGGGATTGCGCGCTTTGACCGCGGCCACCTTCGCGGCGTGCGCGGCCGGCTCGACGAGCCGCCCCTGAGTGCTGTCCTCGATGTTGACGCCGGCGACGCCGAGGCTCGCGACGTATTCGGCGACCTCGTCGGGATCGTCGGAGTACCCGTCCTCGACGTCGACGGAGAGGTACACGGGCAGCCGCGCGAGCGCATGGGCGAGCGCACGGGTCGACTCCCGGGTGCTACCGCGACCGTCCGGCACGCCGCCGGCAGCCGCCACACCGAAGCTGGTGGTGCCGACGGCGGGAAACCCGGCCTCGAAGAACGCGATGGCCGAGGACACGTCCCAAGCGTTGGGCAGGAGCAGTGGAAGCGCGCCGTCATGCAGCTCACGGAACGTCATGCCGCCTGACGCTACCGCTCCGGCCCGACCAGCGCGGCCGCATTGACCGCGACCCACCCTCCGAACCCAGCGCCGCAGGCTTTGCTCTGCTTACACATACGCACCACAGCTCAGCGGGGGTGGTGCGTATGTGTGAGCAGAGCAAAGCGTCGAGAGCGCCTACTTCGGGGAGGGGTGCCTTCGGCGGGTTTGGGGGATTTCTGGGTGGTGCGGTCGGTGTTAGCCGGGCTTGTCGGGTACGACCTCGGCGAAGGCCGGTTTGATCTGGCGGGCGTTGATCACCACGATGACCGGCCAGAGGGACTCCGCGGCGGCGAGGAAGCGTTCCGTCAGGCCTATCTGGTCGCCGCGGTTGAAGAGTTCCGTGGCGAACCAGAACAGGAGCGCGATCATCACGCCCGTGGCTGCCAAGGACGCGGTCGGGCGGAGCGACCACGGGGCCTCGGGCTCCATGCGGAACGCGAACGCCGGCCAGACGGCCAGGGCCACGAAGCCCGCGCCGGCGAGCACGCCGTGGATCGCTGAGTTGCCGACCGCTGGTTGGGGGAAGAAGGCCGAGGCCAGGGAGAGGGTGCCGCCGATGACCAGTGCGACGCGGCCCATGATGAACGCCGGGCGCAGGCCGATGCCGACCAGGATGTAGCAGGAGCCCATGCCGATCAGGCCGATCACCATGATCCAGCGGTCGGTGGCGCCGACTCCGCCGAGGTAGCTGATCGTGTCGCGGACCGAGTTGTAGCTGGCGCTCTGGCGTGCGGTGGCCAGCACGAGCCCACCAAGCAGGAAGATCGTGGCCAGGATCGCCGAGATCACGGCCCACCACGGCACCGGTCGCACCGCGCCAGTTTGGCATGATTTTTCGATTTCTAAGGGGAGATTTCGGTAGTCAGGTGATCACTCCCGGTCTCCGATTAGGACGTTCCTCACATCTGCCGCAAGCTGGGAGCCGATAATCAGGTTCGTCGGGAAAGGTCCGTGGCAGCTCGCCCCCATTTGTCCAGAGGGAGACATGGCCACCGTCCTCTATCGCCTCGGCCGCGGCTCGTTTCGCCGGCGCCGGATCGTCGTCGCGCTCTGGCTCGTCGTGCTCGTGGCGCTCGGCGCCGCGGCCGCCGCCTTCATGAAGCCGAGCTCCAGTGACTTCACGATGCCGGGGACCGAGTCGCAGCGGGCCATCGACGCGCTGAGCCGTGAGTTCCCCGAGGCGAGCGGGACCACCGGCACCATCGTGATCGCGGCGCCGCCCGGCCGGACCCTGCGGGACGCGGACGCACAGGCCGCCGTCGCCGACGTCGTCAAGGAGGCAGGCGCGCTGCCCGGCGCCGTCGCCGCCGTCGACCCCTACCGAGTGGGGCCATCTCCCCGGACAACCGGCACGTGCTCGTCCAGGTGCAGTTCCGGGAGCGGGACGACGCGATCACCGACGCGCAGCGCGACGCGTACGCGCACACCGGAGCCGCGGCCGAACGCGCCGGGCTGCGGGTCGAGCACGGCGGCGAGGTCATGCACAACCAGCCGGAGATCGGCGGCACCGAGGGGATCGGGGTGCTGGTCGCGCTCGCCGTCCTGGTGGTCACGCTCGGCTCGCTGGTGGCCGCCGGGATGACCATGCTGACCGCGCTCATCGGCGTCGGCGCGGGCATGGCCGGGCTGTTCGCGCTCAGCGGCGTCGTGGGGCTGACCAGCACCGCCCCGATCCTCGCGCTGATGCTCGGGCTGGCCGTCGGCATCGACTACTCGCTGTTCATCACGTCCCGCTACCGCCAGCACGTCCGGGACGGGCTCGCGCTCGACGACGCCGCCGGGCGGGCGTTGGGCACCGCCGGCTCCGCCGTGCTGTTCGCCGGTGGCACGGTGGTGATCGCGCTGGCCGGGCTGGCGCTGGTCGGCATCCCGTTCCTGACCGTGATGGGCCTGGCCGCCGCCGGCACGGTCGCGGTCGCCGTGCTCGTCGCGGTCACGCTGCTGCCGGCGCTGCTCGGCTTCGCGGGCCGTCGGGTGCTGCCGCGCCGAGCGGGCCGGCCGCGTCGGCAGCGCCGCGAGCCGGGCGGCTTCCGCTGGGCCCGCCGCGTGATCCGGCTGCGGGTGCCGCTGCTGCTCGTCGGGGTGCTCGGGCTGGGCGCGCTGGCCCTGCCGGCCCTGGACATGCGGCTCGCGTTGCCCGACGCGAGCACGGCGCCGGTGGGCAGCCCCACCCGGGACGCCAACGACCTGATCACGGAGGGCTTCGGGCCGGGTTTCACCGGGCGGCTCGCGCTGGTCGTCAGCACCGACAGCGCGGCCGCCACGACCGCCGCGGTGGCCGAGGCCTCGGACCGGCTGGCGGGTACGCCCGACCTGCTGGCCGTGACGCCGCCGAACCTGAGCGGCGACGGGCGTACGGCGTTGCTGGGCGTGCTGCCGAAGACCGGGCCGACGGACCCGGCGACGGAGACGCTGGTGCACGAGGTCCGCGACCGCGCCCGGTCGGTGGCCGGCGCCGACATCGCGCTGACGGGACAGACCGCGGTCGGCATCGACGTGTCGTCGAAGCTGTCCAGCGCGCTGCCCACGTACCTCCTGCTGGTCGTCGGCCTGTCGGTCCTGCTCCTGGCGGTGGTGTTCCGGTCGATCCTGGTGCCGGTCAAGGCCGCGCTGGGCTTCCTGCTCACCGTCGGGGCGACGTTCGGGCTGACCACGCTGGTGTTCCAGGAGGGGCACCTGGCCGGGCTCGTCGGCCTCGACACGCCCGGCCCGCTGGTCAGCTTCCTGCCGATCCTGCTGATCGGCATCCTGTTCGGCCTGGCGATGGACTACGAGGTGTTCCTGGTGTCCCGGATGCGCGAGGACTTCGTGCACGGCGACCCGCCGACCCGCGCCACCGTCAACGGCATGGGCCACGGCGCCCGGGTGGTCACCGCGGCCGCCCTGATCATGACGGCCGTGTTCGCGGGCTTCGTCCTGCTCGACGACCCGGTGATCAAGTCGATGGGCTTCGCGCTCGCGATCGGCGTCGCGATCGACGCCTTCGTGGTCCGGATGACCCTGGTCCCGGCGGTGATGTCCCTGCTGGGCCGCGCGGCATGGTGGCTGCCGCGCTGGCTCGACCGCGCCCTGCCCGACGTGGACCTGGAAGGCGCGAACCTCCGCCGCCACCTCGACGAGACCGCCGCCGAACCCGAGCTGGCCGGCGCCACGCCCCGGTGAGTCATCCCTCGGGCGGCGTCGTCGTTGCCCGGGCGCGGATGGTCGAGCAGGGCGCGTAGGTCGGGCGGGATCGCCGCGGGCGTGACCCGCACCCCGGCCGGGTTGCGCGCCAGGATCATGCGTCCCGACGCGTCGACGGACCAGCGCCGCGGCGTCTGGCCCGTGCCCGCCACCTGGTCGTGCACGAAGAAATAGGCGTCGTCGACCGAGATGAGGCCGTCGTCGTCGGTGTCGGCGGCGCCGGTGCGCAGGCCCTCGACCAGGGCGGCGGTGAACACCGACGATTGCGGCTCGCCGGCCAGCGGGTCGCCCTCGAAGGAGTATTCGGTGGCGCCCGAGGCCGTCAGCACCACCGTGCCGCGGGCCTTGAGCCGGGACTCCAGCGCGGCGTCGTCGTCGCCCTTGGCGCCCTGGGCGAAGGCGCCGCTGAAGCAGCAGTCCAGGATCACGAGCTGCTGGCGCGCCCGGCAGTCGGACATGCGGTCCATCAGCCAGGTCGCGTCGACGCCGGTGCCCGCCAGGCGGGCCTTGACCGTGTCGGTGGCGGCGAACCAGAGCCGCCGGCGCGCGTCGAGCAGGCCGTGGCAGGACAGGTAGACCAGGGCCAGGTCGTCGCGGCCGCAGTCAGCGGTGAAGTCGGCGATGGCGCCGCGCAACTCGCCGGCCGACGGGTTCGCCAACACGGTGACGTCGAACCCGCCGATGGCCGGGTCCGCCAGCACGGCGAGGAGGTCGGCAGCGTCCTGCGCCGGTGAGCGCAGCTTGCGCAGTGTGCTGTCGGCGTAGTCGGTGGTGGCGACGACCAGCGCCCGCCGCGGCCCCGCCCGCAGCGGCGGCGCCGTCCGGAACTGGCTAGCGGCCATCGGCGGGCGGCGGGCCTACCCGGGCGAGGTAGGCCGCGACGAGGGCCGCGCGCTGCTCGCGGGTGACCGTGCCCGAGAAGCGCTGCCCGTCGATCTCGACCTCGACGTCGCGCGGCTGGCGGGACAGCCAGGACGCGAGGATCGCCATCGCGCCCTCGACGACGCCGGGCGCCACGGCGAGCAGCAGGGCGCCGGCGGTGAGCACCTCGCCGGCCTTGGCGTTGGCGGGCAACGGGCCGTCGCCCGCCCGGTCGACCGAGTCGACGTCGAGCTCGAGCAACTCGGCGCGGAGGTCGCCGGCCATGCGGTCCAGCACGTCGTCGTCGGCATCGGCGCTGATATCGAGCCGGATCCGCAGCGGGTGGGCCATCGGGACAGCGTACCGGTACGCGGCGCATCGGATCGATGACGGTGAGTAAGCGGACTGATCGTGTCAATTGTGGACGTAAATGGCGGTCGAAACGTGAGGACCGTCACCCAACGTGAAATTCGTTTCAGGACTCGTACGTCTGTCTGAGAACATCATCTCGCCCTCGATGGGGGCCCGTCGATATGGGGGGAATCGGGCATGACAACGCAGGCCGCACCCGCGGCTGGGTCGGACAAGCTCGACAGCGGTGTGCTGAAGGTCGCCGGCGTGGTGGTGCTCGGCGCCATCATGTCGATCCTCGACATCACCGTGGTCAGCGTCGCGCTGCCGACGTTCCAACGCGAGTTCAACGCCAGCTACGCCGACGTCGCCTGGACGATGACGGCATACACGCTGGCCCTGGCGACCGTCATCCCGATCACCGGGTGGGCCGCGGACCGGTTCGGCACGAAGCGGCTCTACCTGCTCTCCCTCGTGCTCTTCGTCGGTGGCTCGGCGCTGTGCAGCGTCGCCTGGGACATCGGTCCGCTGATCGTGTTCCGCGCGCTGCAGGGTCTCGGCGGCGGCATGCTGATGCCGCTCGGCATGACGATCATGACCCGTGCCGCCGGCCCCGACCGGGTCGGCCGGGTGATGGCCGTGCTGGGCGTGCCGATGCTGCTCGGCCCCATCGGCGGCCCGATCCTCGGCGGCTGGCTGGTCGACACCGCGAGCTGGCACTGGATCTTCCTGATCAACGTGCCGATCGGCATCGTGGCCTTCGTCCTGGCGCTGCGGATCCTGCCCAAGGACGAGCCGCACCCGTCCGAGTCCTTCGACTTCCTCGGCATGCTGCTGCTCTCGCCGGGCCTCGCGCTGTTCCTCTTCGGCGTCTCGTCGATCCCGGAGAAGGGCACGATCGCCGCGAGCCGGGTGCTGCTGCCGGCGATCGTCGGCCTGGTGCTGCTGGTCGCCTTCGTGCTGCACGCGCTGCGCAAGGAGCACGCCCTGATCGACCTGGGGCTGTTCAAGAACCGCAACCTGACCGTCTCCACGGTCACGCTGACCCTCTTCACGGTCGCGTTCATGGGCGCGATGCTGCTGTTCCCCAGCTACTTCCTGCAGGTGCGCGGCGAGTCGACGCTCACCGCCGGCCTGCTGCTCGCGCCACAGGGTCTCGGCGCGATGGTCACCATGCCGGTCGCCGGCCGGCTCACCGACAAGATCGGCCCCGGCAAGCTGGTGCTGCCCGGTCTCCTGCTGATCGCGCTCGGCATGGCCACGTTCACCCAGGTGACCCCGGAGTCGTCGTACCCGCTGCTGCTCGGCTCGTTGTTCGTCAGCGGCCTCGGCATGGGCATGACGATGATGCCGATCATGTCGGCCGCACTCGCGTCGCTGACCCACCAGCAGGTGGCCCGCGGCTCGACGATGATGAACATCATCCAGCAGACCGCCGGCTCGATCGGCACCGCGGTGATGTCGGTGATCCTCACCAACCAGGTGCTCGACAGCGCGGAGGCCACCGCCTACAGCGCGGTCACCCAGGGCCGGGTGCCGGCCAGCGAGGTGCCGCGGGAGGTGCTCACCGCGGGCCAGGCGTCGCTCGCCGGCGCGTTCGGCAACACGTGGCTGGTCGCGGTCGTGCTGCTCGCGCTCTGCCTGGTGCCGGCGCTGTTCCTGCCCCGCCGCCGGATCGAGAAGGCGGCCGACACGCCGGACGAGGCGCTCGCCGTGCCGGTCGGTATGCACTGACGTCGCGGCCCACTCAGCCGGACGGGTCCACGGATCCGTCCGGCCGGGCTACGCCGCGCGGCTGATCTCACGTTTGGTGCGTTCGGCCCGCGTACGGCAGGATCGGTCGCCGTGACCGGAGCATTGCAACGGCGCTGGTGGATCGCGGGGGGCGCGGTTGTCGTCGCGTCCCTCCTGACGGGCGCGTTCGCGCTCCGCGGCGCGGGCTCGGCCTGCGCGGCCGAGGTGTCCGCGGCCCGGGCGACGACCGGCAAGGCGACCTTCTACACCGACAACGGGGGCAACTGCTCCTACCCGAGCCCGCCCGAGGACCGGCTGTTCGTGGCCCTCTCGCCGGCGGAGTACGCCGACGGCGCCCAATGCGGCGGTTACCTCGACGTCAAGGGTCCCAACGGCAGCGTCCGCGTCAAGGTCGTCGACCAGTGCCCGCCGTGCGAGAGCGGCCACATCGACCTGAGCCGCGAGGCGTTCGCGAAGATCGGCGACCCGGTCGACGGCATCATCCCGGTCACCTACACGACGGTGGCCAGCCCGCGCACGCCCAACCTGACGTTCCGCATCAAGGAGGGCGCGAGCCAGTACTGGTTCGCGGTGCTGGTCGACAACACGGGCAACGCGCTGCGCAAGGTCG
Source organism: Asanoa iriomotensis (assembly GCF_016862515.1). Lineage (GTDB taxonomy): Bacteria > Actinomycetota > Actinomycetes > Mycobacteriales > Micromonosporaceae > Asanoa > Asanoa iriomotensis. The sequence continues at coordinate 279,671 of NZ_BONC01000001.1, read as the reverse complement.
AGGCCAAGGGCCCGGGCGACGGCTGGCAGACCGCGCAGCGCGAGCCCTACAACTACTGGCTGATCGACAGCGGCATCGGCTCGGGTCCCTACAGCATCCGGGTCACCGACGTCCGCGGCCGCACCGCCACCGCGACGAACATCAAGCTCGCCCCGGGCACGACACAGACCTCGGGTGTACGCCTCGGCGGCGCCGGCGCCCCGGCGCCGGAGTCGAAGAGGACACCGTCGAAGAAGCCGACGCCCACCCCGACCGCCTCGGCCAGCCCGACGCCGACCGCCGCGGCGACCACGCCACCGGCGGCCGCACCGCTCACCGAAGCCGCGATCCTGACCAACACCGACGTAGGCCTCGGCAGCCGTTGCGGCTGAGCGACCCGGACCGCCGGGCGGTCCGGGTCGCCGCCGCGTTCGGTCACCAGCCCACGGCCACCAGCAGCCACTGCGGGCCGCCGTGGGAGACGAACGAGGACTGTTCCGCGTAGTCGTCGTACGGGAAGCCGTACGACAGGTTGTTGATCGCCCGGTCGTGCCAGAACTTCGAGTAGTAGTTGGCCGGTGCGGCCTGGTAGAAGTTCGCCGGGTTGGACCACTGCGCCTGCGGCAGGTGCGCCACGTGCCGGTTCAGGGCCGCACAGCCGGCCGCGTTGTTGGCCAACGGTCCGGCGCAGCCGAAGATGTCCGATGTGGACGCCGCGAGGCCGTTCTGCGACGCGTAGGTGCTCATGTAGTTCTGGTAGACACCGCCGGCGCGGAACTGCGGCGAGTTGCCCGGTGACGGGATCCGGTACGGCGCCTGGATCGTGGCCAGGTGCTTGAACTCCGCCGGCATCGCGTCCGAGAACCGCTGGAACGTCACCTCCCGCGACTCGGCGAACGTCGCCTCGGTCTCGCCGACCGCCACGTCGTAGCCGTCGCGGGCGTGCAGCCGCATCGCGAGCTTCAGCGCGAACGCGTCGACCCGGGTGGTGTTGCCGTTGAACACGGACGGCCCGACGGTGAACTCGATGAAGTCGTTGTACTCACTCGTCGGCGAACCGAGGTGGAAGTACATCCGCCCGGCCGTGTTCGCCGGCATGTCGAAGTACGGCTGCTCGGCGATCGAGTGCACCTGCCCGTTGTAGCTCCAGTAGACCTGGCTGTCCGGGTAGCGGCCGTTGGTCCGGTTGAGGATCTTGACCATGACCACGTTCTGCGCGGCCGGGATCGACGAGGTGTCGCCCCAGAAGCCGCCGGTGGGAGGCGGGTTCGTCGTCGGCGGCGGGGTCGGCCCACCACCCGTGGTGCGCACGACGAACTCCCACAGCGAGTACCCGTACGCCGTGGCCCGCGCCGTGCCGTTCATCCGCACATAGCGGCCGGACCCGCTGACCGCGAGCGTCTGCGTGCCGCCGGTGCCGGTCGTGGTCGAGTAGACCGTCTGCCATGGACCGTCGGGCCCGGCCGAGACCTGGATCTGGAACGCACGCGCATATGCGGGCTCCCACTGCAGCACCACCTCGCAGAGCGTCTGCGTGCTGCCCAGGTCGACCCGGATCCACTGCGGGTCGGCGAACGCGCTGGACCACCGGGTCGCGCCGTTGCCGTCGAACGCGGCCGAGGCGGGCATCGTGGCGTTCTCGACCGTCGAGGCCGCCGCGGGCCGGTTCAGCGCCGCGTTGCCGCTGCACCCGCCGCCGGTGTCGATCAGGCCGTAGACCTGGAACTCCCAGAGCGAGTACCCGTAGGGCGTGCCGCGCGCGGTGCCGTTCATCCGGACATAGCGCCCGGAGCCGGTGACCGCCAAGGTCTGGGTCCCGCCGGTAGCGGTGGTGGTCGAGTAGATCGTGGTCCACGGCCCGCCGGCCGCCGCAGCGACCTGGAGCTGGAAGGCGCGCGCGTATGCGGCCTCCCACTGCAGCGTGACCTGGGCGACCTGGGTGGTCGAGCCGAGGTCGACCTGGATCCACTGCGGGTCGGCGAACGCGCTGGACCAGCGGGTGCCGGTGTTGCCGTCGACCGCGGCCGACGCGGGCGAGGCCGCGTTCTCGGTCGAGGAGGCCGTCGCCGGCTTGCCCTGGGAGACCAGGACCAGGGCGGCGTCCGCGGGCGACCGGGAGGTCACCACGAACAGTCCGGTGAGGAGGGTGACCGCGGCGGCCACGGCGAGCGCGGCGCGGCGGCGGGACGGGGCGTAGGGCATCTGGACTCCTGCGGGGACGGAAGCAGGGGTGAGAGAGCGCTCTCAGGCGGAGACGTTCGTCCCACGCGGCGAGGTTGTCAAGAACCAATTCGACTACGGCGAATATTCGTCCCCTTGACTGGCGCGCGCTGAGTCGTGACTCTGTTGGAGAGCGCTCTCCAACGTCGTCCGTCCCCGTATTGGAGTGCACATGCCAGCCCCACCCCGCCGCCGCGCGCTCGTCGCCGGCGCGATCCTCACGCTGCTCATCGCCGGCGGCCTGTTCGCCAGCCCGGCCGCCGCCGCCGGCCCCCTGATCTCACAGGGCAAGACCGCCACCGCCTCGTCGACCGAGAACGCCGGCACCCCCGCCTCGGCCGCCGTCGACGGCAACGCCGGGACCCGCTGGTCCAGCGCGTTCGCCGACCCGCAGTGGCTGCAGGTCGACCTCGGCGCCACCGCCGCGATCGACCAGGTCGAGCTCGTCTGGGAGGCGGCCGCCGCGTCCGCGTTCCAGATCCAGGTCGCGGCCGCCGCGACCGGGCCCTGGACCACGATCTACTCGACCACCACCGCGACCGGCGGCACGCAGACCCTGGCGGTCACCGGCTCCGGGCGCTACGTCCGCATGTACGGCACCGCCCGGACCACCGGCTGGGGCTACTCGCTCTGGGAGTTCCGGATCTTCGGGACCATCGGCGGCGTGCCGCCCACCGACCCGCCGCCGGCCGGCGGCACGCCGATCTCGGCGTTCAAGACTGTCAACGCGTCGTCGTACGAGGGTGGCAACGCACCGGCCGCCGCCGTCGACGGGCGCACCACCACCCGCTGGTCGAGCCAGTTCAGCGATCCACAGTGGATCAGCGTCGACTTCGGCGGCACGGCCAGCGTCAACCAGGTCGTGCTCAACTGGGAGAGCGCGTACGCGTCCGCGTACCGCCTGGAAACCTCGAATGACGGCAACGCCTGGACCACCGTGTACAGCACCGCCGCCGGCCGCGGCGGCGTCGAGCGGCTCGCGGTCACCGCCACCGGCCGGTTCCTGCGGCTGTACGGGACCGCCCGCGCCACGGGTTACGGCTATTCGCTGTGGGAGCTGCAGGTCTTCGGCACCGTCGACAACAGCGCTACCAGCCCGCCGCTGCTCTCCGGGCCGACCCGGCCGCCGGCGACCACCGGGCAGTTCGCGCTCAACACACCGGCTGACGGCGCGATGGTCACCACCACCCGGCGCCCGGCCCTGTCGTGGGCGGCGGTCTCCGGCGCGACCCGCTACCAGGTCTGGATCAACGTCAGCCGGACCGACTACGACTTCGCCGCGTCCGGCAACCTGATCGACCTCTACACCCGGGTCGCCGAGGTCACCGGCACGTCGTACACGCCGAGCTGGGATCTTGCCGATCGTTGGACCTACAAGTGGTACGTCACGGCGAACGGAGCCACCAGCAGCATCCGTCGCTTCAGCGTCTACGTGCCCACCTTGGAGACCGTCGCCGACGGGATCGGCATCGTGGCCGGCGCCCGCGACCTCGACCGCAACGGCACGATCGCACCCTACGAGGACTGGCGCCAGCCGGTCGAGACCCGGGTCAACGACCTCCTGGGCCGGATGACGGCCGAGGAGAAGGCCTACCAGATGTTCTACAACGCGCAGGCGTTCCCGCGCTCGGGCTGGCACTTCGGCCCGGCCGGCGCGGCCGACCTGCACGCCGCGCTGCTCGGGTCGTCGGGCACCCGGCTCGGCATCCCGTTCGTCTCGGCCGGCGACACGATCCACGGCTACCAGACCACGTACCCGACGCAGAGCGCGCTCGCCGCGGGCCGCGACTACGCGCTCCAGTACAAGCTCGGCGACATGCAGCGCCGGGAGCAGTTGGAGGTCGGCACCCGCGGCGTGCTCGGCCCGCTGGCCGAGGTCGGCACCAAGGTCCTCTACCCGCGCATCCAGGAGGGCAACGGCGAGAACGCCGCCGTGGCCGCGGCGCAGGTGCGGGCCCTGGTCGCCGGCCTGCAGGGCGGCCCGGAGCTCAACCCGCGCTCGGTGCTGGCGACCGTCAAGCACTGGCCGGGCGAGGGCGCGGGCGGCGAGGCGCTGATCGTGTACGACGGCGTCACCATCAAGTACCACATGATCCCGTTCCGGGCGGCGATGGAGGCCGGCGCGGTCAACATCATGCCGGGGTATGCGGGTTCGTCCTTCCTGGACCCGGGCGGCCCGGGTGCGGGCGACAGCGCGCCGATCCTGGCGTACCTGCGGCAGAACCTCGGCTACCAGGGCCTGATCACCACGGACTGGCTGCCCTGGGGTTCCTGGATCGGCGCGGCGCGGGCCGGCTCCGACGTGATGGGCGGCGCCGACCCGGGTGCCGTGGGCTTCACGATGTCGTCGTTCATCGCGGGCGTGCCGGCGGCCCGGATCGACGACGCCGTCCGCCGGGTGCTGCGGATCAAGTTCCAGCTCGGGATCTTCGAGAACCCGTACGGCGACCCGGTCAACGGCCCGTACCGGATGCACCAGCCGTCCTACACGGCGCTCGCCAACCAGGCGTCGCGCGAGGCGATGACCCTGCTGAAGAACGACGGCGCGGTGCTGCCACTGCGGCTGAACGCCGGTGACACCGTCGTGGTCGCCGGTCCGCGGGCGACCGACACGTCGGCGTGCTGCATCTGGACGAGCTACTTCCACCAGGAGTACGGCTCGTTGACCATGCTGGACGCCATCCGGGCCCGCGGCGCCACCGCCGGTGTCAACGTGGTGTCCGGTGACGCGCCCAACCCGAAGGTCGCGATCGTCGCGGTCGGGGAGGGCTCCTACACGCACGGGACGCAGTGGGTGAAGGAGCAGCCGTACCTGCCGCCGGACCAGCTCGCGCTGATCCAGAACTTCCGCGCCCGGGGCATCCCGGTGGTGGTCGCCCTGGTCATGCCCCGCCCGTACGTGATCACTGAATGGAACGACCTCGCGAACGCGATCGTGGTCACCTACCGCGGTGGCGAGGAGATGGGCCCGGCGCTGGCCAGCCTGCTGTTCGGTGACTACGCGCCGACCGGCAAGCTGCCGTGGCAACTGCCGCGCAGCCTGGCCGACGTGCTCCGCCCAGGTGGCAGCGACGTGCTGGCCGACGCGACGGAGGCCTGGGACCTGCCCTACGACCTCGGCGCGACGGCCGCGCAGCGCACCACGCTGCGGGCCCAGATCGACGCGGGCCAGCAGCCGACGCCGACGGGCAACCCGCTCTACCAGTACGGAGCGGGGCGCACCGGGTTCTAGCTCTTCGTCTGTGTGAGAGCGAGGTTGTGCCCGTCCGGGTCACGGAAGAACGTCATCCACAGCTCGCCGTTCCCGTCCCGGTGCACGACATGCGGCTCGTCGAGGAAGGAGACCCCTTCCTTGACGAGCCGCTCGCGCTCCGCGTCGAGATCGTCGACGGTGAAGTAGAGCGTCACCTTGCTGGCGAACGCCTCGGACTCGGGCACGCCGAGGTAGAGGCGGACGTCGCCGCTCTGGAAGAACGCCATCGACTGCCCCGGCACGTCGAACACGAAGGGCACGCCGAGCACGTCCCGATAGAACCGGACCGACCGCTCGAGCTCGCTCACACTGACGTGGATCTGCGACACCGCACCAACCGACATGCCTCTCAGCTCACCAGGGGTGACGCAGGGTCGCAACCGGACACACGTACCGCCCTCGGGGTATGGACGGCTCCGGCGCTGGCGGCGACGACGAGCGCGACGGCCAGCCCGTCGGTGAGGGTGAGCCGCTGGCCGAGGACCAGGTAGCCGGCGAGCGCGGCGATCGCCGGGCCCAGGCTCATCAGCACGGCGAAGGTCGTCGTCGGCATCCGCCGCAGGGCGGTCAGTTCGAGCGTGTACGGCAGGAGGGACGAGAGCACCGCCACCGCCCCGCCCAGGGCCAGGACCGGTGGATGCAGCAGGGGCGCTGTGACGCCGAGCGGCAACGTCAGGACGGCGGCGACGGTCATGGCCAGGGCCAGGCCGTCGAGTTTCGCGAACCGGGCGCCGACACGGGCGCTGAGCACGATGTACGCGGCCCACATGGCGGCCGCGCCGAGGGCGAAGGCGACCCCGGCCGCGTCCAGCCGGCCCAGGCCGGCGCGGCCGAGCAGGGCGACGCCGGCGAGCGCCAGGCCCGCCCAGGCCCAACTCGCGGCCCGGCGGGCGGTCGCGACCGACAGCACCAGCGGGCCGAGCACCTCGAGGGTGACCGCCAGGCCGAGCGGAATGCGGTCGATCGCCTGGTAGAAGAGCGTGTTCATGCCGGCCAGCGCCACACCGAACGCACCGGCCAGCACCCAGTCGCCCCGGGTGCGGCCGTGCAGGCGCGGGCGGCAGACCGCCAGCAGCACCACGGCGGCGATGGACAGTCGCAGCGTCACCACCCCGGCAACGCCCGCGCGGGGGAACAACAGCGCGGCCACCGCGCTGCCGAACTGCACGGACAGCGCGCCGGCGAGCACCAGGGTCACGCCTCGACGCTAGGTGCCGGCCGGCGGGCCCGGAAATGCCGGTTTGGCTGCGGTTATGCTTCGCAGTTATGACCGCCGACCTGCGGCACCTGCGTGCCTTCCTCGCGATCGCCGAGGAGGGCACGATCACCCGCGCCGCCGCACGTCTGCACCTGACGCAGCCCGCGCTGTCCCGCACGCTGCGGCAGTTGGAGGCCCACCTCAACGTCCGGCTGGTCGACCGCTCCACCCACCACCTCCGGCTGACCGCCGCCGGGATCGCCTTCCGGGACCGGGCCGCCGCCGCGGTCGCCGGGGTCGACGAGGTGCTCGACCCCACCCGGGCCGGCACCTGGCCGCTGCGCCTCGGCCACGCCTGGTCGGCGCTGGGCGAGCACACCACGACGCTGCTGCGCCGGTGGCCGCGGGCACACCCGGAGACACCCCTGGAGTTGCTGCGCGTCGACGAGCGCGACGCGGGCCTCGCCCGGGGCCGGGTCGACGTCGCGATCCTGCGGGGCCCGGTCGACCTGCCCGACGTCGTGGTCGAGTCGGTCCTGAGGGAGCCGCGGGTGGCCGCCGTCCCGGTCGACAGTGCCCTCGCCGCCCGGGCCGCGCTCCGCCTGGCGGACCTCGCCGACCAACCCATCGCGGTCAACACCCGCAGCGGCACGACGACCCTGGAACTGTGGCCGCCGGACCGGATCCCAGCCGCCGCCGTGGAGGTCGCCAACACCGACGACTGGCTGGCCGCCATCACCGCCGGCCGCGCCGTGGGCGTGACCACCACGGCCACCGCCGCGATGCACCCGCACCCGGCGGTCGCCTACGTGCCGCTCACCGACGCGCCGGACGTCACCGTCCACCTCGCCTGGCGCGAGCCGCCGAGCCACCCGGCCGTCGCGGACCTGCTCGCCCTCACCCGCGAGATCTGCCTGGGTTGACACCGCCCGTCAGCGCAGCGAACCGGTCCGCTTGCGCGTCGGGTCGCCTGTTGGCGTCCTCTCAGTGGAGCGGCTCGGACCGCTTGTTGACCGAGTCGCCGGCGACGCAGGACACCCACCGGTGGCCCTGCCGCCAGCCGACCTCGTCCGTGGCGACCCAGCCGACCTCGATCGCCGGGTCGTCGTACGCGTCGGGCGCGTAGTTCCGCAGCGTGCGCTCGCACCGCGGCCCGTACTCCTCCTCGAACCAGGCCTCGCCCGGCCACGCGGCCCGGTCGTCGACGATGTGCCGCGCCATCACCTGGGCGTCGTGCGGACGGTTGCAGTTCACCACCGGCACGTTCATGGATCCCTCGTGCTCGGACCAGTCGAAGCACGTGCCGATCCCGAGCTCGCCGAGCCGTTCCACGTTTCGCGGCGGCTCGCTACGGTTGGCCGCCGACCAGGCGAGCGCACCGCCGCACGCCAGCAGGACGGCGCCCAGCGCGACCAGGAAGATCCGCATCCCTCGCTTGGACTTCTCGGGCGGCACATAGCCGTCCTCGACGGGCAGCGGGGCGGGGATCCGGCGCGGCGGCTCCGCCATAAACCGACTGGGGGTCGGGTCACTCACGAGCCTCCGCCTCCAGCGAAAGGTCGGCATCCCGCGGGGTTCGGGGCGATCACGTGCGGGAGGCTACCGGGCACGGTCCGCCTAAGCTGCCCCTCATGCACATCGTCAGATACCGCCGGGGCCAGGACGGGACGCCCGGAGTCGGCGTGCGCGACGACGGGGTGGTGCGTGAGCTGCCCGTGCCGTCCGTCGCCGCGTTGTTGCGGGAGCGGGTCGCCGACCTTCGCGCGTTGCTGGGCGCGCCCGGCGACGTCGTCGAGGATGCCCGGCTGCTCGCGCCCGTCGACGGTGCGACCGAGGTGTGGGCCGCGGGTGTGACCTACCTGCGGTCGCGGGAGGCGCGGATGGAGGAGAGCAGCGAGGCCGACATCTACGGCCGCGTGTACGAGGCCGCGCGCCCCGAGCTGTTCTTCAAGTCCGCCGCCTGGCGGGTCGTCGTCGACGGTGAGCCGGTCGCGATCCGTGCCGACTCCGGGCTCGACGTGCCCGAGCCCGAGCTGGCCCTGGTCGTCAACCGGTTCGGCGAGATCGCCGGCTACCTGGTCTGCAACGACATGAGCTCCCGCGCGATCGAGGGCGAGAACCCCCTCTACCTCCCACAGGCCAAGGTGTACGCCGGCGCGTGCGCCCTGTCCGCCGGCATCCGCCCGGTGTGGGAGGTCAACGGTGCCGACCTCGCGGTCGCGGTGCGGGTGACCCGCGACGGCGTGGCGGTCTGGTCCGGCACGACGTCGACCGCCCGCCTCAAGCGCCCGTTCGCCGAGCTGGTCGACTACCTCTTCCGCGCCGACCACTTCCCGGACGGCGCGGTCCTCTCCACGGGCACGGGCCTGGCTCCCGCGATGGACTTCACCCTCCAGCCCGCCGACGTGGTCACGATCGCCATCGACGGCATCGGCGAGCTGACCAACCCGGTGGTCGTGGGCAAGGAGCACTTCGAACACCAGCGACCCGGGATCGAAGTCGAATCGCGACCTTGACGCAGTCGGGCCGTCGCGCGCCGCGCATAGCGTGGCGGCATGCATGGGGGCCGCCGGGTGGTGCTGACGTCGGTCTGTCTCATGGCGACGGTCGTGGCGTGTGTGCTGGGCGCCGTCGCGGTGCGCGGACAGCTGGGTGACCGCGACGGCGATGCGGTTGCCCGGGACAACGTCGAAGAGGTGGCACAGGACGTCGGGGCCGACCTCGGGCAAGGCCCCGGGTTCGGCTGGGCCGAGGACGCCGCCCGCGACAGAATTCCCCGGGAGTACGCGGGTGGGAACTCCGTCGACCCGTGGACCGCCGAGCTGACGCCGCTCGGTTGGGCCGGCCGGACCTGGGGCAGCGAGCAGGCCACCGTCGACGTCCGGATCTCCGTGCGCGTGGGTGAGTTCGTGCCGGCGGCCGTCGGCGCTCAGGGTCACTCGGCCGGGCAGGCGACCCGGTGCTACCGGTTCCGACGGGAGCTCCACCGCCCGCCGACCCGACGCGAGATCGACTGCCCCGACCGGTCGGTCACCCCGCCGGTGCCGCGCCCGTCACCCGTGCCGCGGCTGCCCGACGACATCCGGAACCGGCTGGAGTCCGCGCTGCGGGCGGCGACGCCGGAGATCCTCCAAGCATCCGTGCTGAGCGTGATCCCGGAGCCTTACCTGTTCGCCGACACCGCCGTCGAGCAGGGCACGCTCGTGGCCGCCGTCGGCGTACGCGGGGAGCCCCTGTGCTTCCTGCTCGTCAAGACCCCGGACGGTGAGGTCCACGCGCCTGCCTACGACCCGAAGGCGCTCCGACCGGGCGGCCCGGGTTGTTCCACGAAGCTGTTCACTCGCTGAGGTCGGCCACCACCGCGGCGTGGTCGCTGGGCCAGACACCGTCGATCGTCGCGGTGGCGGCGCGGTGGACGGCCAGGACGCGCCCCGCGCGGTGGTTGCTCAGCAGCACGTGGACGTAGTCGATGCGGCCGCTCGGCACCACCCAGGCCGCCGCGTGCGGGTTGGCCCGGTCCCAGGTGTAGCCCGGGTCGCCGTGGTCCGCGAACCACCACGCGTCGATCATCCGCTGGTCCGGCACGAAGCCGACGGTCAGCTCGCCGACGAAGCGGCGCAGCTCGTCGGAGTCCGGGAGCGCGTTGAAGTCGCCGACGACCAGCGGCGGGTGGCCGTCCTGCGGCAGGCCGGCCACGTGCCGCGCCAGCCAGTCGAGCTGGGACATCCGGCCCGCCGAGCCGGACAGCACGCTCAGGTGCGTGGTGACGAGCGGGATCGTGGCGTGCGGCGCCTCGACGAGGACGCTCAGCGCCGCACGGCTGGGATCACCGGGCAGGTCGTACGCCTTGTCGGCGCGGATCGGCCACCGGCTGAGCACCGCGACACCGTTGCGCAGGCCGGGCCCGCCGTCGACGCGGACCCGCCAGGTCTCCTGGTCGCTGCCGGCGCCGAACGCCCAGTGCAGGCCGAGCTCGTCGGCCAGCCAGCCCGCCAGGTTGGTGTCGTCGTCGGCCCAGACCTCCTGCAGGCCGACCAGATCGGGCTGCTGCTCGCGGAGCACCGCGAGGATCGCCGCGCGGCGTCGCTCCGGCTCGCCGAACCGCCACCACAGGTTCCACGTCATCACCCGCACACCGATCACCGTCGCACACCCGCGCACGGTGGTGCTGACCCCACCCCGGCAACGGGGGTCGGTCGGATTCACCCGCGCCGTCCGCTTTCCTAGCGTCGAGGCATGAGTTCCCTGGATGCCCGCGAGGCGTTGCGCCTCGACGACGTACGCAAGGTCTACGGGACGGCCGACAACCCGGTGACCGCCCTCGACGGCGTGACGCTGCGCCTGCCGACCGGCTCGTTCACCGCGGTGATGGGTCCGTCCGGGTCGGGCAAGAGCACGCTCCTGCAGTGCGCCGCGGGTCTCGACCGGGCCACCTCGGGCAGCGTGACGGTGGCCGGCCAGCCGATACCGACCGGCGGGGAGGCCGCCGTCACGAAGTTCCGGCGGGACCGGATCGGGTTCGTCTTCCAGCAGTTCAACCTGCTGCCCACGCTGACCGCGCTGGAGAACGTGACGCTGCCGGCGCGGCTCGCCGGCCGGCGCGTCGACCGGAAGCGGTGCGCGACGCTGCTGGCCCAGGTCGGTCTCGGCGACCGGCTGCACCACCGGCCGGCGCAGCTCTCCGGCGGCCAGCAGCAACGGGTCGCGATCGCCCGCGCGCTGGCGAGCTCGCCGGCGCTGATCTTCGCGGACGAGCCGACCGGCGCCCTGGACAGCCGCGCCGCCCGCGAGGTGCTGGCGCTGCTCGCCACCGCCGTGCGCGACCACGGCCAGACGGTCGTCATGGTCACCCACGACCCGGCCGCGGCCGCGTACGCCGGCGCCGTGGTCTTCCTCGCCGACGGCCGGATCGTCGGCCACCTGGCCCGGCCCACCGCGGACGCCGTCGCGGAGCGGCTGGCGCACCTGACCGACGCGGTCGCCGTGGCGGGGGTGTGAACGATGGTCACCCTCGCGCTGCGCACGCTGCGGCACCGCACCGGCGGCTTCCTGGCCACGTTCGCCGCCACGTTCCTCGGCGCCACGATCCTGATGGCGTTCGCGTCGTTGTTCGACACCGCCGCGGGCGGCGTCGACACCGCGACCGAGGAGACGCTGACGCTGATGGCGAGCGTGGCCGGCGGCTGGTGCCTGCTGATCGTGGCGTTCGCGGTGACCTCGACGCTGACCCTCGCGGTCCGGCAGCGCGACCGGGAGCTGGCGCTGCTGCGCAGCGTCGGCGCGACACCGGGCCAGGTCGGCCGGATGGTCGTCGTGGAGGCCGCCGTGGTCGCGCTCGCCGCCGCGGTGCTCGCCGTCCCGGCCGGTTACGGGCTCGGCCGGCTGCTGTTCACCCTGCTCGTGCGCACCGACCAGGTGCCGGCGGAGGTCGCCTACCGGTTCGGCTCCATCGCCGTCGGCATCGGCGTCGGGGTGACCGTGCTGGGCGCGCTGCTGGCCGCGCTGGCCACCGCCCGGCGGCTCGGGCGGATGGCGGCCCAGGAGGCCCTCGTGGCCGACGAGCCGCGCCGGATGGGCTGGAAACGGGTCGCGGCCGGCGTGCTGCTGGTCGCGGTCGGCGCGAACAACGGGCTGCTGACCGTGCTGCTGTTCTCTGGCGCGGGCTCCGACGCGATGCAGACCGCCGGCTCGGCGTCGATCTTCGCGTCGGCCGGGCTGGCCCTCCTGTCACCGGCGCTGATCCGCGCGGTCACCGCGGTGCTCGGCGGCCCGTTGGCCCGCCTCGGCGGCGCCGGCGGCTGGCTCACCGTCGCGAACCTGCGGCGGCGCTCGCACCAGCTCGGCGGCGCGCTGATGCCGATCATCCTGTTCACCGGCATCTCCGTCGGCACCCTGGTGATGCAGAGCGTCGAGAACCGCGCCGACGCGCCGGGCGGCACGATCCCGGCGTCGATGCAGCGCAACATCGAGACGCTCAACCTCGTCGTGGTCGGGATGATCGCGCTGTTCGCGGCCATCATGCTGGTCAACACGCTGATCGCGGCGACCACCTACCGGCGGCGCGAGTTCGGGCAGCAGCGGCTGGCCGGCGCCACACCCGGACAGGTGCGGCGGATGGTCGGCGCGGAGGCAGCGGTGCTGGCGGTGACCGGCGTGCTGGCCGGCTCGGTGGCGTCGCTGGCGACGATCGTCCCGTACACGATCGCCCGCACGGACCGGCTCGTGCCGGACGCGCCGGCGGTGATCTGGCCGGCGATCGCGCTGGCGGCGGTCGTGCTGACGCTGGCGGCGAGCATCGGCTCCGCGCGCCGCGCGCTGCGCACCCCGGCGGTGGAGGCAGTCGGCCTCACCGCCTGACGGCGTTAGGAACGGTCCGTTGCGCAACGGAATCCGTTAACAACGGACCGTTCCTTGCGCTGGCGTTACGATGCGGGCGTGGCCAACAACCCCCGCGCCGGGCAGCCGGCGGAGCCCGGTGATCTGATCGACCTCGAGGCCGTTCTCGGTGCCTACCACGACCTGCACCCGGACCCCTCGGTGCCGGCGGAGCGGGTCGCGTTCGGCACCTCCGGGCATCGGGGTGCGAGCCTGCGGAAGGCGTTCAACGACGACCACATCGCGGCGACCAGCCAGGCCATCGTGGAATACCGCGCGCTGCAGGGCACCGACGGCCCGCTGTTCCTCGGCCGGGACACGCACGCGCTCTCGGAGCCGGCGACGCAGACCGCGCTGGAGGTGTTCGCCGCCAACGGGGTGACCGTGCTGATCGACAGCCGCGACGGGTTCACGCCGACGCCGGCGGTCTCGCACGCGATCCTGACCTACAACAAGCGCGGGCCGGCCGCCCGTGCCGACGGCGTCGTGGTCACGCCCTCGCACAACCCGCCGGACGACGGCGGGTTCAAATACAACCCGCCGCACGGTGGCCCGGCCGACACCGACGCGACGAGCTGGATCCAGGACCGGGCCAACGACCTGCTGCGCGAGAAGCTGGCCGGGGTGCGTCGGATGCCGTACGGGCGGGCGCGGGCGGCGGAGACCACACAGGAGTTCGACTTCACCGCGTCCTATGTGGACGACCTGTCGTCGGTCGTCGACCTGGTGGCCATCCGGGACGCCGGGGTGCGGATCGGCGCCGACCCGCTGGGCGGTGCCAGCGTCGGCTACTGGGCCGAGATCGCCGAGAAGCACGGGCTCGACCTGAGCGTGGTCAACCCGGTCGTGGATCCCCGGTTCGCGTTCATGACGCTCGACTGGGACGGCAGGATCCGGATGGACTGCTCGTCGCCGTACGCGATGGCCTCGCTCATCGAAAAGCGGGATCGGTACCAGGTCGCCACCGGCAACGACGCCGACGCCGACCGGCACGGCATCGTCACGCCCGACGCGGGCCTGATGAACCCCAACCACTACCTGGCCGTCGCGATCGACTACCTGTTCCGCAACCGGGAGGGCTGGCCGGCCGACGCTGCGGTCGGCAAGACGCTGGTGTCGTCGTCGCTGATCGACCGGGTCGCCGCGGACCTGGGCCGCCGGCTGCTCGAGGTGCCGGTGGGCTTCAAGTGGTTCGTGCCGGGCCTGCTGGACGGCTCGGTCGGCTTCGGCGGCGAGGAGAGCGCGGGCGCGTCCTTCCTGCGCCGCGACGGTGGCGTGTGGACGACCGACAAGGACGGCATCATCCTCTGCCTGCTGGCGTCGGAGATCATCGCGAAGACCGGCCGCACGCCGTCGCAGCATCACGCGGACCTGGTGGCCCGGTTCGGCGACCCGGCGTACGCGCGGGTCGACGCGCCCGCGACCCGGGAGCAGAAGGCGGTGCTGGGCAAGCTGTCACCGGCCCAGGTGACCGCGACGTCGCTGGCGGGGGAGCCGATCACCGAGATCCTGACGTCGGCGCCGGGCAACGGCGCGGCGATCGGCGGCCTCAAGGTCGCGACGGAGAACGGCTGGTTCGCGGCCCGCCCGTCGGGCACCGAGGACGTCTACAAGATCTACGCGGAGTCGTTCCGCGGCCCGGACCACCTCGCCCGCATCCAGGAGGAGGCGCGCGCCGTGGTGGGAGCGGCCCTGGCCGCCTAGCGGAGGCGGGCCAGGGTGGCGTCGTCCTCGCTGCCGTCGTAGAAGCGGGTCAGGGCCGCGCGGAACGCCGGCTCGTCCGGGGCCGCGTGGGCGAACAGCGTCATCGAGGAGCGGAGCTTCATGGCGTCGACCGGGCCGAAGATGCGTTGCTCGTCGTTCTCCGCGCCGTCGACCAGGATCGTGGTGCACTCGCGCAGGCGCGGGCCCAGCACCGGGTGGGCGAGGTAGGCGCGCGCCTCGTCCAGGCCGGAGATCGCGTACGCCTGCGCCATCGAGCTGCGGCCCAGCCCCGCGATCTGCGGGAAGACGAACCACATCCAGTGGCTGCGCTTGTAGCCGGCGCGCAGCTCCGCCACCGCGTGCGGGTAGACGCCCTCCTGCGCCTCGACGAAGCGGTTCAGCCGGTACGGGTCGTCGTCGCTCACCCGGCCAGCCTCGCCACGACCCGCGGCACCGGTCAAGCCGACGCTCCGTGCCGCTCGATCGCGAAGTCGTAGCCGTCCCCGACGTGCGGAGGCGGGTATTCCCGCCAGCGCGCGAACGCCGCTTCCGCGATCGGGCCGCCCGCGCAGGCCAGGGCGTCCAGATAGGAGCGCAGCGGGCGGTCGGGTGCGCCCAGGTCGACCGCCGCGACCAGCCGGCGGCGGATCTCGTCGCCGGCGTCCCGGTAGCGGGTCGGTGGCTCCAGCACGCCCGCGTCCAACAGCTCGGCGAGGTCCATGTCCCTGTTGTACGCCCGGTCCGGCGCCGGGCCGAGGGCGGCGGAGATTTGTCACAGCTACGCTCGACGGCATCATGAGTTTCGCACTGGTTCCGTTCACCGTCGACCGGGCCGCGTTGGTGGCCGGGTGGGTCCGGTCCGCAGACGAGGCCGACATGTGGTGTTCCCGGGCCGAGCACCCGTTTCCCGCCGAGGTCGTGGCCGGCTGGTCCACGCAGGACGACGTCGCCGCCTACCTGCTCGTCGACGGCGACCGGCCCGTGGCGTACGGCGAGGTCTGGTCCGACGACGAGGAGGACGAGGCCGAGCTGGCCCGCCTGCTGGTCGCGCCGGGGGAGCGGGGCCGCGGCGTGGGCCGGGTGCTGACCCGGGCACTGGCCGCGCGGGCCGGGTTCGACGACGTGTTCCTGCGGGTACGCCCCGACAACGCGGCCGCGCTAGCCTCCTATCGCGGTGCCGGGTTCGCCGACGTCGCCGCGGAGCTGCAGGACGAGTGGAACGCGCCGCAGCCCCGCCCCTACACCTGGCTGCGCTGGACCGGAATGCCCTAGGCGGGCCCCAGCGCCGCGTCCAGCAGCATGGCGGCCAGCGCTCGGCCGGCTGCGAGGTCGGCGGCCGGGTCGCGGTCCAGCCGCACCTTCACCGCGACGCCGTCGTAGGCGATCTGGAGCTGCTGGGCCAGCGCCTCCGGGTCGGCCGCGCCGGCCTGGCGGGCCAGGTCCGCGAACAACCCGCGCACCCAGGCCCGGTAGGCGTCGGCGGCGGCCAGTGAACCCGCGCCCGGCTCGGCCTCGGCGGTCGCGGAGATGAACGGACAGCCGCGGTATTCCGGGCTCTGGAAG
Organism: Asanoa iriomotensis; assembly: GCF_016862515.1. Lineage (GTDB taxonomy): Bacteria > Actinomycetota > Actinomycetes > Mycobacteriales > Micromonosporaceae > Asanoa > Asanoa iriomotensis. The sequence goes on along the minus strand of NZ_BONC01000001.1, from coordinate 263,379 downwards.
CGCGCGCCCTGGATGTCGAAGACGCCGAGGATCTTCTCGCGCGGTGTCGGGTAGGCGGCCAAACCGTCGGTGACCCGCTTCTCGATCGCCTTGTGCCGGCCCTCGAGGTAGGCCCGGATCAGCTCGTCCTTGCTGCCGAAGGTGTTGTAGAGCGAGGCCTTCGCGACCCCGGCGTGCTCGATCACCCGGTCGATGCCGACCACGTGCACGCCCTCGCGGTAGAACAGCTCGTCGGCCGCGGCGAGCAGCCGCTCCCGGGCCGAGGGCCGCGCCGTCTGCGCTGGCATTCCGCTCACCCGCCTTCCGTCAGCCATCGTAATCGCGGCCACCGGTCACCCCGCCGTCCGCATCCGGGGCAGGTTCCGCCTGGCGAGCCCGATCCCGGCCAGGGCCGCCAGCACGATCACCGCGACGCCGTACTCCCGTGCCGTGTCCAGCAGGCCGCCGGCGTGCACGACCAGGTAGCCGGCGACCACGGCGGGCAGGCCGAGGCCGAGGTACGAGACCACGTAGAGCAGGGCCAGCACGCCTGCCCGCTCGTGCGCGGGCAGCAGCGGCACCACGATCCGGATCGCGCCCTGGAACCCGCTGCCGAACCCGATGCCGGCCACGCCCGTCGCGATCAGGAAGCCCACCGTCGAGCCGGCCGAGATGGCGAACAGCGAACCCGCGACCCCGACGATGAGCCCGACGATGCCGACCGTCAGCGCGGTGTGCGCCGGGCGCTTGTCGACCGCGAGCACGCTGAGCGCGGCGACGGCGGCGAGCACGAACAGGCCCAGGCCGCCGTAGACCGCGGACGTGGAACCCGCCAGGTCGCGCACCAGCGCCGGGCCGAGCGAGGCGTAGAAGCCGGCCAGCGCCCAGACCGCGAACAGCACCGGCGCGGCGATCGCCACCGGGCCGCGGACCTGGCGCGGCAGCTTGATCTCCGGGACCAGCGACTGCCGGGCACCGGGCGCGCGGGAGACCGTCTCGGGCATCAGCGCGACGCCGACCGCCTGCACCGCGAGCACGCCCAGCAGGGCCAGGTAAATCAGGTGGGTCGGGGCCGGCAGGAACTGCACGACCAGCGCGGAGAGCAGCGCGCCGCCGCCGGTGCCGATGCCGGGCGCGACCGCGTTGGCGGTGGTGCCGCGGACGCGGTCGACGTCGAGCATCCCGGCGCCGAGGGCGGCCAGCGCCGCGCCGGTGGCCAGGCCCTGGACGACCCGGGCCACCATCAGCGCGGGTACGCCGCCGGCGAAGGCGAAGACCACCAGCGCGGCGGCTTGGACGAGCAGCGCGACGAAGAGGACCGGCCGGCGGCCGACGTGGTCGGAGAGGCGACCGAAGATCAGCAGGGCGACCAGCACGGCGACCGCGTACACGCCGAAGACGACCGTCGTGGTCATCGGGGAGAAGCCCCATTCGGCCTGGTACGTGGCGTAGAGCGGGGTCGGCGCGCTGGACGCGGCCAGCAGGGAGACCACGATCGAGGCGAGCAGCACGAGAGAGCTGGTGCGCCCGAGGCGAAATGGACGGGACGCTACGGCGGTTCGGGTCACGAGCTGCTCCCTGAATAGACCTGTCTGTCTAGCTCGTGGCCAACACTAGACAGACCTGTCTGTTCGAGCAACGAGAGCCGGATCACCGCCGCCCGGCGGTGCGCCCCTTCAGGTGCCGACCCATGGCCCGGGCGATCTCCCGGTTGGCGTCACGCTCGGCGATGGCGTGCCGCTTGTCGTACTCGCGGAGGCCGCGGGCGATGCCCAGCTCGACCTTGGCCCAGCCGTTCTCGAAGTAGAGCGCGAGCGGCACCAGTGTGATCCCCGGCTCGCGGATCTTGTCGAGGATCCGGTTGATCTCGGCCCGGTGCAGGAGCAGCTTGCGGGTGCGGCGCGGGCCGTGGTCGGACCAGCCGCGCATGGCGTACTCCGCGATGTGCAGCCCGTAGAGATGCAGCTCACCGTCGAGCTCCTGGGCGAACGCCCCCGTCAACGAGGCGCGCCCGAGCCGCAGCGCCTTGACCTCGGTGCCGCGCAGCACGAGGCCGGCCTCGTAGGTCTTGAGGATCTCGTACTCGTGCCGGGCCCGCTTGTTGGACGTGATCAACTTGCGCGGCGTCTGGCGGCTCATGACGGACCAGTGTGCCAGCGGACCATCGCCGGCACCCACGAATATCAGCTCTCCCTGAACCCCTCACGCATCCGGCGGAAGAAGCCACCCTCGCGGGGCAGCGACGGCGACGGCGCCACCGGATGCGCGGCCCGGCGGGCGACCGGCTGGTCGTAGTCGGTGTTCGCGATCGTCTCGACGACCTGCGGCTCGCTGAAGTCCTCGGAGCCCGGGATCGCCGGCACGAAGCCGACCAGCATGCCGTCGCGCATCACCTGGGCCTCGAGCCCGGCGGTGCCGTCGGTGTCCCAGAGTGCCTCGCGGTCGCCGGGCAGCACGACCCGGATGCCGGTCTGCGAACGGCCGGCGCTGGCCTGGGCAACGTGAGCCGGGACACCACGGTCGCGCAACGCGTCGACCACCCGGCGGGCGCGGTTCTCGTCCATGACCTGCAAGGTAGCGCGGGCCGGTGGGAATCGGCTGAAAGCGGGCCGGTGTGAACCTGAAGACATTCTGGGGACTCGTCAGGCTCATGAGGCGTGCAGCGTTGCTTGTCGTGCTCCTGTCGGCCGGCTGCGCCGGCGACCCGCCGGCACCGGAACCGGCCCCGGGCTTCGTGATGCGGGTCGCCCGGGCCGCGCACACGGCCACACCGCTGCCCGACGGCCGGGTGCTGCTCGCCGGCGGCTGCGCGACCGACGGTTGCGGCGGCACCGAGCTGGCCGTCGCCTCCGAGCTCTACGCCGACGGGCGGTTCACGCCCGGCCCGGCGCTGTCCGGGCCCCGGTTCAACCACACCGCGACCGCGCTGGGCGACGGCCGGGTGCTGGTGGCGGGCGGCTTCCCGGACGAGCGCTCGGCGCCGAGCGGCACGGCCGAGGTATTCACCGGCGACCGGTTCGAGTCCGTGGGCGCGATGACCGCGCCGCGCGGCAACCACACCGCCACCCGCCTGCGCGACAGCCGGGTGCTCCTCGTGGGCGGCGTCGACGGGCGGTCGGCGCTGGCGAGCGCGGAGGTGTTCGACGGCACCGGGTTCCGCGCGGTAGCCGACCTGCCCGGGCCGCGGTCCCGGCACGGCGCGGCGCTGCTGGCCGACGGCCGCGTGCTGGTGGTGGGCGGCCAGACCGCGGCGCCGCACGGCGTCGGCCTGCTGGACACCGCGCTGCTCTACGACCCGGCCCGCGACCGGTGGCAGGAGGTGCCGGGGCGGCTGCCGGTGCCGGCGTACAAGCTGGCGGTCGCGCCCCTGCCGGACGGCCGGGCGCTGGTGGTGGGCGGGCAGACGGCCGACGACCCGGACGCCCGGCTGGCCACGACCCTGGTCTTCGACCCGGCGACCGGTCGGTTCACGGCGGGTCCGCGGATGGCGGAACCTCGCTACAAGATCTCCGACGCGGTGGTCGCCCTGGCCGACGGCCGGGTCGCGGTCGCGGGCGGCTTCGGCGTCGAGGTGTACGCGGGCGGCAGCTTCCGGTCGCTGGCGCGGGGGGAGGTGGAGCGGCAGTATCCGGCGGTGGCGGCGCTGCCGGACGGCTCACTCCTGGTGACGGGCGGCTACGACGACCGCACGCGGGTCACCGGCACCGCCCTGCGGGTGCGACTGTTCGATTAGGACAGCGGTGGCCGCGCCCGGCCCCCGTGGCGGGCGCGGCCACCGCGGGGTCAGCAGCTAGCGATCTTCCTGCTGCCCACGTAGAAGCCGTTGGCGTCGACCCGGGCGTTGCCGCTCTGGCCCACGGTGTTGCTGGCCCACGACACGTTGCCCGCGCTGTTGATCGTCACGAAGTTGCCGTCGCGCTGGTAGACGGCGTGGCTGGCGTAGATCTGGAGCCAGCACAGCTTCTGCACGCCGGCGGTGCTCTTGCGCAGGTACAAGGTGCCGTTCTCGATGCGCAGCCGCACGGTGATGGTGCTGACGACGTACCGCAGCTCGTCACCCGGCAGCAGGTAGCTGCCCTTGGGCATCTCCCGCTGGTAGATCGTCGCCTGTGCGGCGGTGCTGGTCGCCACCAGCGAGCCCATCACCATGGCCCCGGCGACCAGCATCCTGGCCACGTTCCGTCTGATTCTGGACACAGTGGATCGTCCTCCCCGTTCGATGTCAGGCGGCGCTTGCCTGGCCATCAACGTAGAGTCACGACCGGACGTGTGACAGGACGTTTCACCGGACGTTTGCGGTGGCCCGGCGGACAGGAGGACGCGGCAGCGTGGTGGAGTCGTTCCCGGAGTTGCTGCGTCGTCATCGGGTGCGGTTGCGCCTGACCCAGGAGTCCCTGGCCGAGCGCTCGCACGTCAGCGACCGGACCATCCGCGAGATGGAGCGGGGGAGCCGGCGGCCGCGGCCCCGCAACGTCGAGCAGATCGCCGACGCCCTGGGGCTGGCGGGTGCCGAGCGGGCGGCCTTCGTCGCGGCGGGCACGGACCACGCCTGGTCGGGCCGCGCCGACCCGGTGCCGGCCGGGCCACGCCAGTTGCCCGCGGCGGCGGCCGGGTTCGTCGGCCGCGCGCGGCAGTTCGCCTTCCTCGACGAGACGGAGGCCGCCGTCGTCGTGATCGCCGGGATGGCCGGCGTGGGCAAGACCGCGCTGGCGACGAAGTGGGCACGCGAGCGCGGCGACCGGTTTCCGGACGGCCACCTCTACGTCAACCTGCGCGGTTACGACACGCTCGGTCCCCTGGAGCCGATCGACGCGGTGACCCGGTTCCTGCGCGCGTTCGGGGTGCCGGCGGCCGACGTGCCCCTCGACCTGGACGAGGCGACGGCGCTCTACCGCAGCAGCGTCGACCACAAACGGTGCCTGGTGCTGCTGGACAACGCCGCGCACGCCGAGCAGGTGCGTCCGCTGCTGCCCGGCGGTTCCGGCTGCCGGGTGCTGGTGACGAGCCGTGACCGGCTCGCGGGGCTCGTGGCGATCGAGCACGCCCGCCGCCTCGACCTCGACGTGCTCGACGACGACGAGAGCGTCGCCCTGTTGACGCAGATGGTCGACCGCGACTCCGGGCCGCCGCCGGACGCGGTCGCCCGGCTGGCGACGGCGTGCGGCAACCTGCCGCTCGCGCTGCGGATCGTCGGTGCCACCATCGCCGACCTGGTGGCCACCGACATCACCGTGTACGCCGAGACGTTGGCGCTGCGCGCGTTGGACCTCCACGGCGACCCGGCCGCGTCGGTCCGGATGGCGTTCGCCCGGTCCTACCGGACGCTGTCCGCCGGCGCCCAACGCGCGTTCCGGCTGCTGGGCGAGAACCCCGGCCCGTTCCTCGACCTGGCCGCCGCCACCGCGCTGTTCGGCGGCCCGGCCGTCGACCTGCTCGCGGAGCTCACGGCGGCACACCTCGTCGTCCGTGAGGCTCCGGACCAGTTCGGCATGCACGACCTGCTGGTCCAGTTCGCCCGCGAACGACCCGACGCCGACGCCGCGGCGGCCCGGGAGAGGTTGTGTGCGCACTACCTCACGACGGTGCGTTCGGCCGGCGCCCTGCTCGCCCCACAGGTGGTCACGATTCCGCAGGCTGACGCGCCCGCCGCCGCGTTCGACGACGCCGAGGCCGCCGGGGCCTGGGTCGACCGCATGCTGCCGAACCTCGTCGCGGTCGCCGCCTCCACCGGCGGAACCGAGGCGTGGCTGGTACCGGACGCGTTGCGGGGCTACTTCTGGCTGCGCCGGTCGTACGGCGACTGGTTCGGCGCCGCCCGCAGCGGCCTGGCTGCCGCGGAGGTGGCCGGCGACGGACACGGCCGCGCGGCCATGCATCTCAGCATCGGCCTCGCGCACCGGGTGCGGGCCGAGCTCCGCGCGGCGGCCGCACAGTTCGACGCGGCCGCGACCATCGCCCGCGACATCGACTGGCCGGAGGCGCAGGCGTCGGCCGCCAGCAGCATGGGCGTGATCCACACTGAGCTGGGCGAGCCGCGCGTCGGCGCGACCCGGATCGCGGAGGCGGTCGCCATCTACCGGGCGGTCGGCCGCACGGCCAGCGAGGCGGTCGCGCTGGCCAACCTCGGCACGCTCCACTCGGCGATGGGTGACCTGCGGCTGGCCAACGAGGTGCTGACGCAGGCGCTCGCCCTCTACCGGCAGACGGGCAACCTCGGCGGCGAGGCGATGGTGCTGTCCGGTCTCGGCTTCAACCTGGCCCACCTCGGCGAGGTGGCACAGGGCCGGGAACACCTCCAGACGGCACTGTCCACTCAGGAGAAGCTGGGCGACCGCTACGGCACCACGGTCGCACTGGTCGCCCTGGGCGACGTCGCGAACCTGGTCCACGACCACGAGACCGCCCTGAAGCACGCCGCCGACGCCTTCGCCCTGGCGACCGAGATCGACGACCCTGCCAACGCGGCGAACGCGCTGGTCGTGATCGCCGCCGCCCGGACGGCGCAGGGCGGCGCGGCACCGGCCGACGGGTCCTGGACCGGGATCGGCGCGGCCGAGCAGGCGCTGGCGCTGGCCCGTGGCGCGGCGGCGAAGGAACCGGAGATCGAGGCGTTGACCGCCCTGGCCGACGCACTGCGCGCCGACGGCCGCCCGGACGAGGCGGTGACCCACGCGACGGCCGCGGTGACCCTCGCCGAGGACGGGGGGTTCGCGCTGCTGGCGGAGAAGGCTCGCGTGGCGCGAGCCCGCGCGGCCGCCGACGCGGTCAGGAGCGAAGCCCGTCCAGCAGGCGGGTGAGGGCCTCCATCGCGGCGTTGACGGAGGCCGCCGGGTCGGGCGTGCCGGCGATCCACAGTGCCGCCTCGTTCATGGCGCCGCTGAGCAGGCGGGTGAGGGGTTCGACAGGCTGCCGCGCGATCGTCCCCGCCGCCATGACGGCCGACAGCGCCTCGCCGAGGTGCGCTGCCGAGGACGCCTCGTCCATCTCCCGCCATTCGTTCCAGCCCAGCACGGTCGGGGCGTCGAGCAGCACGATGCGTTGGAACTCGGGATCGGACCCGGCCGCGAGGAACGCGCGGCAACCGGCGACGAGCTGGTCCCAGGGGTCGTCGTGCGCCTCGGCCGCCGCCGCGACGCCCGCACCGATCCGGTCCTGCGCCTCCGCGACCACCGCCCGGAACAACCCGGCCTTGCTGCCGAAGTGGTGGTAGGCCGCGCCTTTCGTGACGCCGATCCCGCGGGCCACCTCTTCCAGCACGACCGCGTGGTAGCCGTCGCGGGCGAACCGCCGCCGGCCTTCGTCGAGCAGGGCCCGCCGGGTCTCCGCACGCTGTGCGGCTCTCGTCGTCACGGATCGAGTTTGACATACCCGCGGTATGCGAGCTAGCGTCGTTCACATACCCACGGTATGTGAATGCGGAGGGCGACATGCTGACCAGCTTCTATCCGGTGATCGCATCGCGTGACGTCGCGGCCGCGGCGGCTTTCTACACCCGACACCTCGGCTTCGAGGTGACGTTCGAGGCCGACTGGTACGTGAGCCTCCGCCGGGCCGACGCACCGCAGTTCGAGCTCGCCCTGCTCGACCACGCTCATCCGACGCTCCCGGCCGCCTACCGCAAGCCGGTGCAGGGCCTGCTGCTGAACCTCGAAGTGTCCGATGTGGACGCCGAGCACCGGCGCCTGGTCGGCGAGGCGGGGCTCACCGAGGTGCTCGGGCTGCGCAGCGAGGACTTCGGCCAGCGGCACTTCATCCTCGCCGCCCCCGACGGCGTCCTGATCGACGTGATCACCAACATCGCGCCGAGCGCCGAGTACGCCGACGCGTTCGCTCCCGGAACCGCGCAGTCCTAGGCCGATCCCGCGCCGAGGCGGCGCAGCAGGCAGCGGGCCGCGGCGACCACGCGGCGGCGGTCGTGGGTGACGCCGTACTCGAACGTGTCGGAGCCGTCCGGCACCACCCGCGCCAGCATCGCCGACGCCGTGCCCGGGCTGAGGGTCAGCGCGACCCACTGGCCGTCGAGCGCCGGGTCGTGGAGGCGCGCCCCGCGGACCCCGGCCGCGGGCGGGTCCGGCAGGCCGGGCCCGAGCGCGCCGGTGACGACGCCGCGCTGCGTGAACCGGGCCAGTCTGGCCCGGTCGGCTTCGGTCAGCAGGCCCGGGTCGGGCAGCAGCAGGAGCGAGAGCGCCGGAGCGGTCAGTTCGGCCGCCCGGTCGGCGTGGTGGCGGCTGAGCGCGTTGACGTAGGCGATGTCCGCCCGGCCGGTGGTCCGTTCCTCGAGCACGTCGAAGGGCGTGGCGAGGTCGGGAATCGGGTCGGAGTTGATGGTCAGGGGAGTGGGCGACGTCCGGCCGGCGGCGGGCAGCGGCGCCGGCGGCCCCAGGTGGAAGCCCTGCCCGAGCACCGCGCCGGCGGAGCGGGCGAACGCGGCGTGCACGGGCGACTCGACGCCCTCGGCGAGGATCGTCGCGCCGGTGCGCTCCGCCTCCTCGTACGCGATGTCCATGATCCGCATCGCCCACGGCGTGGGGCCGCCCTGGATGACCGCCTGGTCGAGCTTGATCACGTCCGCCGCCAGGACCGGCAGCATGGACAGCGCGGCGGGGTTCGCGCCGAGGTCGTCGACGGCGAGCCCGGCGACGTCGGGTCGCTGGCGGTCGATCCCTTCCAGCAGGGACCGCGGGTCGCGGTCGAGCGACCGCTCCGTCACCTCGAGCACCACCCGGAACCGCGTGAACGCCTCTTCGATGTCGGGCCACAGGTCGGGCGGGCAGTCCGAGCCGAGCGCCAACGGCTCGATGTTGATGAACAGGAGGTGGTCCGGCGCGAGCCGCGCGGCCATGGCGCCCCGGCACGCCGCCGCGCGGGCGGCCCAGTCGAACTCGGCCACGCGACCGCTCAGGTAGGCATGGCGCAGCAGCGTGTGCGCGTCGGCGAACGCCGAACCCGCCGGTCCGCGGACCAGCGCCTCGTAGCCGATCGTCGCGCCGCTGGCCAGATGCACGATCGGTTGGAAAACGCTCTCGAACCGCCGATCCCGCAGGATCCGCACGAACTCGCTGTCGCGGTGACGAAGCTCACCCAACGACACATTTGCCACACGTCAACAGTAGTTCGCGTTTCGGGCAACGGCCCGGGTCGCGCCTACTGGAGTCCGGTGCGTACCGAGGTGATGCGGCGGGTGTTGAAGCCGAGCCAGTTCATGCGGCCGACGTAGCGCGCGTGCTCGATCTTGAGGCAGCGGTCCATGACGACCGTGAGGCCGCCGGCCTCCGCGATCCGCGCGCCTTCCTCGTTGATCACGCCGAACTGGCACCAGAGGGTTCCGGCCTGGATCGCCACCGCCTCCCGGGCGATGCCCGGCAGCGCGTCCGGAGCGCGGAAGACGTTGACGATGTCCACCGGCACGGGGAGGTCCGCCAGGCTCGGGTAGCTCTTCTCGCCGAGGATCTCCGTCTCGCGGGGGTTCACGGGGAGCACGCGGAAGCCGTGTCGCTTGAGGTAGTAGCCGACGAAGTAGCTGGCGCGCAGCTCGTTGGCGGACAGGCCGACGATCGCGATCGTGCGCGCGGTGTGGATCACCCGTTGGATGGTCGACGGGTCCTGGTAGCGCTCGAGGTCGGTCATGTGCGTGCTACCTCCCCGCCGCTGACGCGGCGACGTTCTTGAGGCCCTGCGCGAGGTCCCAGATCAGGTCGTCGACGGACTCGGTGCCGACCGACAGCCGCACCGTGCCGGGCCCGACGCCGGCGGCCTGGAGCTCGTCGTCGCTGAGCTGGCGGTGCGTCGTGCTGGCGGGGTGGATGACGAGGCTCTTCGCGTCGCCGACGTTCGCCAGGTGGGACCAGAGCGTCACGCCGCGGATGAGGTCCTGCCCGCCGGTCCGGCCGCCGGCGCAGTCGAAGGAGAACACCGCGCCCGCACCGCGTGGCAGGTATTTCTCGACGAGCGCCGCATACTTGCTGCCCGGCCGGCCGGCGTAGGTCACGTTCGCGGCCAGCTCGTGCGACTCCAGGAACGCGGCGACCGCCTGCGCGTTGTGGACGTGACGCTCCATCCGCAGCGACAGCGTCTCCAGCCCTTGGAGGAACAGGAACGCGTTGAACGGCGACAGCGCCGCGCCCAGGTCGCGCAGGGTCTCGGCGCGCAGCTTCATCAGGTAGCCGTACTCGCCGAACGTCTCGTGGAACTTGAGCCCGTGGTAGGCCGGCGACGGGTCCGCGATGACCGGGAAACGACCGTTGGACCAGTTGAACGTGCCCGCCTCGACGACGACGCCGCCGATGCTGGTGCCGTGGCCGCCGATGAACTTCGTCGCCGAGTGGACCACGATGTCGGCGCCCCAGTCGATCGGGCGGCACAGGTAGGGCGTGGCGAACGTGTTGTCGACGATCAGCGGCAGGTCGTGCTCGTGTGCGATGGCGGCCACGGTCTCGATGTCGAGCACGTTGCCGGCCGGGTTGCCGATCGTCTCGCCGTAGAAGGCCTTGGTGTTGGGGCGGACGGCCTGCCGCCAGGCGTCCGGGTCGTCGGGGTTGACCCAGGTCAGCTCCACGCGCATCTTGCGCAGCAGGTGCTTGAGCTGGTTGACGGTGCCGCCGTAGAGTGCCGAGGACGACACGAGGTGATCGCCCGGCTCCAGCAGCGTGAACAGCGCCGCGGCCTGGGCGGCGATCCCGCTGGCGAACGCGACGGCGCCGCTGCCGTTCTCGAGGTTCGCCATCCGTTCCTCGAACACCGCGACGGTCGGATTCATGATCCGGGAGTACGTGTTCCCGTATTCCTGGAGGTTGAAGTAGGCGGCCGCCGACTCCGGGTCCTCGAAGACGTAGCTGGTCGTCTGGAAGATCGGCACCGCGCGTGCGCCCGTGTTCGGGTCGGGTCGTTGCCCCGCGTGCAGTTGGCGGGTCTCAAATCCGAACGCGCGAGCTTCCTCGACGCGGTGGGGTTCGGTGGTCACGCTGACCTCTTTCTGGCGTTACTCGGGGGTGCTGGCCAGGAACCGGCGGATGACGGGCGTCTGCCGTGCCTCCTCGAGCAGGAAGCAGTCGTGGCCGTACGGTGCGTCGATCAGGTGGTACTCGACCGGTTTGCCGAGGTTGCGCAGCGCGACCTCGATCTCCTCGTGGGCGGCCGGCGGATAGAGCCAGTCGGAGCTGAACGCGATCAGCAGCGTGCGCGCCATGACGCCGTCGAGAGCGCGCTCCAGCGATCCGCCGCCGTGCTCCCGGGCGAGGTCGAAGTAGCTCAACGCCCGCGAGGTGTAGAGGTAGGTGTTGGCGTCGAACCGCTTGACGAACGACGCGGCCTGATGGCGCAGGTAGTTCTCGACCTCGAACTCCGGTTCGGCGATCGTGAACCGGATGTCGTCGGCGAACTGCAGGCGCCGGCTGAACTTCTCGTCGAGCGCGGGCGCCGACAGGTAGGTGATGTGGCCGACCATCCGGGCCACACCCATGCCGGCGTCGGGCGCGCGACCCGTGCCGTAGTAGTGACCGCCCTGCCAGTCCGGGTCGCGCATGATGGCCTCACGCGCGATCGCGTTCCAGGCCACGCCCTGTGGCGCGAGCGCGTGCGTGCTGGCGATCACCACGACGGAGTCGACCTGGTCGGGGAACAGGACCGCCCACTCCAGCGCCTGCATCCCGCCCAGGGAGCCGCCGGCCACCGCCGCGAGCCGCTCGATGCCGAGCGCGTCCAGGAACGCCCGCTCGGTGCGCACCATGTCGGCCACCGTGACGACCGGGAAGTCCGACCCGTAGGGCCTGCCGGTGGCGGGATCCGGCGAGGACGGCCCGGTCGTGCCGCGACAGCCGCCGAGCAGGTTGGTGGCGACGACGAAGAACCGGTCGGTGTCGAACGCCTTGCCGGGGCCGATCATCCCGTCCCACCAGCCGAGCCCCTTGGCGGTCGTGCCGTCGCGATCCTGCGCACCGAACCCGTCCCGCGTGCTCTCCGCGGGCGGCGTCTTCGCGATGCCGGCGGCGTGTGCGTCACCGCTCAGGGCGTGGCACACGAGGATGACGTTGTCGCGCGCCGGCGAGAGGGTTCCGTAGGTCTCGTACGCCACCCGGACCGGGTGCAGGTCGCGGCCGCAGTCGAGGCGCACCGGCTCCGGCAGGTCGAGATACCGCGTTTCGACGCTGCCGACGGACCCGGCTTTGATCTTCTGGGCGGGCAGCATGGGTGTGATCGTAGCCTGGGCCCGTTAGGTCAACGGGATCACTGTTCGCCTTCCAGGAGTGGGAGAACGCCGCTGAGTTCCAGGACCTGCCGCACGGGAGGGCGGAAGTTGACGACCGTCATCGGCACCGCGAACTCGACCGCCAGGCGGTAGCCCTGGACGAGGACGGCGATCCCGGTCGAGTCGAGGAACGACACCTCACCCAGGTCGACGGTCAACGCCGTCGGCCGCCGGCCGAGCGCGTTGAGCAGGACACCGCGCAGTCGGTCGGCGGTGTCCATCACGACCTCGCCGACCGGCACCACCCGCGCGCCCGACGAGTCGACCCGGGCTGTGACCATCAGCACGGAGTCATGCGTCATGACCATCTCCTCCTGCCCCGGGCAGGCAACCGATCACATCGACGCTACCGGAGCCGGGTTGCGCCGCACGGCGGAAAGCGCGCCGCCGTGCCGGCTCATCCGGCACACGCGACTCACCGGCCACGGTCGCCCGCGGCCGGTGAACGACGCGCCCAGGGGGTCAGGCGGCGGCGTGCCGCAGGGCCCAGTCCAGGGCGTGGTCGGCGACCTGTTCCCAGCCCGGCTCCGCGCAGGTCCAGTGGGACCGGCCGGGAAACTCGTGGTAGTCGGTGACGGTGTCGGGCGCCTTGTAGTGCTCGGCGTTGGACTTGTTGACCGACGGCGGCATGATGTGGTCGGCGCCGCCGGCGATGAACAGCAGCGGCGCCCGGTCGGGGTTGTGGAAGTCCACCCAGGTCTCCTGCTTGCCCGGGGTGAAGTTCGCGAGCAGTCCGTAGGACCAGACCCAGCTGCCCGGTGCGGGGATCGCGTAGCGCTCGTAGGCGGCGCGGGCGTCCTCATCGGACAGTGTGTTGGTGAACGCGTAGCGGAACTGCTTCTCGGTGAACCCGGCGGCCTGGTGGCGCTTGGCCGGGTTGTTGAGGATCGGGAACAGCGACTTGATCTGCGACGGCGGGTTGACCCGGATGCCTTCGGGCGGCGCCGAGTCGATCACGACGCCGGCGGCGCCGTGGCCCCGGTCGAGCAGCAGCTGGGTCAGGGTGCCGCCGAAGGAGTGGCCCATGATGATCGGCTTCTCCGGCAGGGCGGTGATGATCTTCTCGAGGTGGGCCACGGTTTCCGGGACCGTGACGGTGGCGATCGGCGTGGGGTCCGCCCGCAGGGCCTCCACCTCCACCTCGAAGCCGGGGTAGGCCGGGGTCAGCACCTGGTGACCCTTGCTCTCGTAGTACGAGACCCAGTGCTCCCAACTGCGTGGGGTCACCCAGAGCCCGTGCACCAGGACGATCGTGCTCATGCGTCGTACTCCTTCAGGAAGATGAGCAGGATGCGATCTACGCTCGGCGAACAAGGCGCCGCGCGGTATCCGTACGTTGACGGTGCTAGTGCGGTTTCGTGCGCAGTGGCAGCCAGTGCAGGCGCTGGCCCAGGTCGTCGGGCGCCGCGGCGAAGGCCTTCTCCACCGCGTCGCGGCCCTGCGTGAAGTGCTCCCAGCCCTCGTAGTGCACCGGGATGATCGTGCGCGGGCGGGCCAGCGTGCACAGCTGCACCGCCTCGGCGGCGGTCATGCTGTAGTGCAGCGGCCCCGTCGAGGGGAACCGCACGGCGCCGAGATGCAGCAGCACCGTGTCGACCACCATGCGCCGGGGCACCTGCCGCACGCCGCGGAAGAGGACGGTGTCGCCGGTGATCCAGAAGACGCCGTGCTCCTGACCCTCCCAGTGCAGGGCGAAACCGACCACCGGGCCGGCGATCGGGCGGCTGAGCGGCGGACCGTGCCGGCACGGTGTCGCGGTGACGGTGATGGGTGGCCTGCCTGGCGCGGTGAGGGTCGTCTCGGCCCACGGCCGCAGTCCGCGGGCGCCGCCGCCGAGCCGCCGGGCGCCCGCGCGGGTGGTGACCACGATCGGCACGTCGGGCAGCAGGGCGCGACCCCGGTCGTCCAGGTTGTCGGCGTGGTGCTCGTGGGTGAGCAGCACCGCGTCGACGGGCCCGAGCTCGTCGGGTCGCAGCGCCGGGCCGGTGCGCTTGCGCGAGCTGGTGCCCCAGCCGAACGAGTAGCGCCGGCCCGGTGGGTCGAAGGTGGGATCGGTGAGTATGCGCCAGCCGGCCGCCTCGACCAGCGCGGTAGGGCCGCCGATATGCGTCACGCGCACGTTTTTCATACCGGCAAGGATCGATACGACGGCGGGCGGCGCGCATCCGTACGGTGACGGTGTTCAGCGCGGCTGGGCGTCGAGCGCGGCGAGGGCGTCGGCGAGCTGGGCGCGGCCGCTGATGCCGAGCTTGGGATAGACGCGGTAGAGGTGCGAGCTGACGGTCCGGTGCGAGAGGAACAGCCGCTGGCCGATCTCCCGGTTGCTCAGCCCGGCCCCCGCCAGGATCGCGGTCTGCAGCTCCTGGGCGGTCAGCTGCTCGCCGGAGGGCACCGCCCGGCTCGCGCTCTCCTCGCCGGCCGCGCGCAGCTCCTCGCGCGCCAGCCGGGCCCAGGCGCCGGCGCCGAGCGCGTCGAAGCCGTCGCGCGCCGCCCGCAGGAGCCGGCGGGACTCCAGGATGTGCCGGCGCCGGCGCAGCCAGCTCCCGTGGGCGAGGTCGAGGCGGGCCCGGTGCACGGGCCACTGTCCGAGGTCCATGGCCAGGGCGGCGGCGAACGCCGGTCCGGCCTCCGGTTCGGGTGCCAGCACGGCCGTGGCGTACGCGAGGCAACGGTGCAGCATCGGGGAGGGCAGCCGGGCCGCCCGGTCCCGCGCCCGTCCGACGATCTCCCGCAGGTCGTCCTGGCGCCCCACGCGGACGGCGGCGTCGGCGAGGTCGGGCAGCGCCCACCCCGACAGGTCGAGGTGGTGGGCGGCGTCGGCCGGGTCGAAGAGGCGGACCAGGAGGTCGAACGCCTCGTCGTGCCGGCCGGCGGCGTTGGCGGCGACGCCGCGGGCGTGCTGCGCGGCCGCGGCGGCGAACCGCACCCCGGCGAGGAGCGGGCTGGCCAGCACCGCGTCGGCGAGCCGGGTCGCGGCGCCGGCGTTGCCGCTCATCGCCTCGTGCAGGGCCTGGCTCGCGCGGGCCGCGACGGTCCAGAACCGGTCGCCGGTCTCCGCCGCGAGCGCTTCGGCTTCCTCCAGGTCGGCGCGGACCGCGGGCCAGCGACCGAGCCACAGCCGGATGAGCCCGGTGGACGACAGCAGGCGGGCGAGGGGTGCGGGCCGCCCCCGGGCGCGGTATCCGGCGATGGCGGTGCTCAGGTAGGACGACGCGGTGACGAAGTCGCCGAGGATCAGGGCCGCGCCGCCGAGGTAGCGCATCCCGTCGATGTCGGACCGGTCGGGCACCAGGGCCGGTAGTTGCCGCAGCGTCGCGGCGCCGAACGCGTCGGGCTGCGCGTACGCCCCGATCGCCAGCGCCCGCGGATCGTCGGCGTCGAGGTCCATCTTGTCGAGGACCGCGGTGATCCGGGCGCCGACCTCCGCCGGCAGGCTCGCCCACCAGACGCGCGAGGACGCCCGCCAGCACAGCGCGGCCGCGACGCCGGTGTCGCCGGCCGCGTGGGCCTGCTCGGCGAGACCGCACAGCAGGTCGATCCGGCCGGTGTCCCGCACGTCCCCGGGCTCGACCACGTCACCGACCAGGGCCAGCCGGCCGCGGTCGACGACGTCGCAGGCCGCCGGGTCGGTCTTGGCGACCATCCGGGCGGCGAGGCCCCGGTCGTGCAGCTCCGCGGCGAGCTCGGCGGCCCGCAGCAGCAGCGCCGCGCGGCGGGCCGGGTCGTCGGTGAGCTCGGCCGCGCGGTCCAGGCCGGCCACGGCGACGCCGACCGCACCCCGCTCGACCGCCCGCCCCGCCGTCGCCTCCAGCTCGGCGCTCACCTCCTCGTCCGTGCCGAGCGTGGTGGCGCTGCGGTGCCAGGCCCGCCGGTCCGGGTCGGCGGTGGCCGCGTCGGCCAGGGCGCGGTGGACCGTCATCCGGGTGACGTCGTCGACGGCGCGGTAGACCGCCGCCCGCATCAGCGGATGCCGGAAGCGCAGCCGCCGCGCGTGGATCTGGAGCAGCCCCGCGTCGATGGCGGGTTGGATGCACCGGGTGTCGACCGCGTGGCCGGTCAGCGCGCCCGCGGCGGCCACCAGCGCCGGCGTCGGTGCGCCGGTGTCGGCGGAGAACGCGGCCACGAACGCGCGGGTCGGCTCGGGCAGCTGGGCGAACCGGTCCGCGAACGCGCTGTCCAGGCGTTCGTTGAGCGGCATCAGCTCCGTCGGGCTGTCCGGCGTGAGGCAGCCCGGCAGCTCGACCAGCGCCAGTGGGTTGCCCGCCGCCTCGGTCAGGATCCGCTCGCGCAGGCCCGGGTCGAGCGCGGGGGAGCGGTCGTGCAGGACCCGCCGGGCGGCCTCGTCGTCCAGCTCGCGCAGGTGCAGGTGGACGAGGCCCGTGCCGTCCAGCGGAGCCCGTGCCGCGATCAAGGCGGCCACCGGCTCGACCGTGAGGCGGCGGGCGACGAAGACGAGGACGTCGAGGGTCTCCGGGTCGAGCCAGTGCGCGTCCTCGGCGAGGATCAGCAGGGGTGCCTGGGCCGCGCGGTCGCCGAGGAGCTCCAGCACGGCGAGCCCGACGGTGAACCGGTCCGGTCTGGTGTCGCCCTGCCCGAACGCGCCCCGCAACGTCCGCCGCAGACGCGGCGTCAGCGCCCGCAGGTCGCCCAGCACCGGCGCGAGGAGCTGGTGCAGGCCGGCGAACGGCAACGCCGCTTCGGTCTCCGCGCCGTTCGTGGACAGCACCGCCATGCCCGCGGCGGTCCCGGCCTCGCGGGCCGCCGCGAGCAGCATCGTCTTCCCGATCCCCGGATCGCCGCGCACGACGAGCGCCGCGCCGCGATTGGCCCGGGCGTCCCGGAGCAGCCGTTCGACGGCGGCCAACTCGGCGTCCCGGCCGTGCATCGCGTGCGGGCCGGCAGGATCGATCATGACGGCCTCCCCACACACGGTGACAGCCGCAGGTTAGGAACGCCGGGGCGCGCGTCGCATCAACGGAGGTGCGTAGTCGATCCGGTCGACCACGTAGTCTCCGGCCACGTGGTGAGTAGTCTGCTGCGATGCTGCTTGGACGGGACACCGAGCTGGCGTCGCTGGCGGCGTCGGTCGCGCAGGTGCGCGCCGGGATGAGCCAGGTCGTCGTGCTCCGAGGCGAGGCCGGCATCGGCAAGACCGCGCTGATGGACGCGACCGCCGACCTGGCGACAGATCTGCGTGTCCTGCGGGTGGCCGGCGTCGAGGCCGAGTCGGAGTTCCCCTACGCGGCACTGCACCGCCTCCTCGTCGCCCAGGTCGACGCCTTCGCCGAGTTGCCGGACACGCAGCGCGACGCGTTGTCGGCGGCGTTCGGCATGGCTGACGGCCCCGCCGCCGACCGGTTCCTGGTGAGCCTCGCGGTGCTGTCGCTGCTGGCCACCGTCGCCTCCGGCGGCCCGCTGCTGTGCTGCGTCGACGACACGCAGTGGCTGGATCCGGAGTCGCTCAACGTGCTCGCGTTCGTGGCCCGGCGCGTACACGCCGAAGGGATCGGCCTGGTCTTCACCGTCCGGACCGGCACCGACGACGTCGCGGTGCTCGACGGCCTCCCGGTGCTGCCCGTCGAAGGGCTGCCGCAGCAGGACGCGCTCGACCTGTTGCGGTCGGTCGTCGACGGAACCCTCGACCTCAAGGTCGCACACCAGATCGCGGCCGCCACGCGCGGGAACCCGCTGGCGATCACCGACCTGTCCGGCTCGCTGACGGGCAACCAGCTCTCCGGTGCGCTCCTGTTGCCGGAACCGCTGCCGGTCGGGCACCGGCTCGAGGCGCACTACCTGCGGCAGATCGCCGGCTTTCCGGACCCGACCCAGCGGTGGCTGCTGATCGCCGCGACCGAGCCACAGGGCAACATCGGGTACGTCACCGCCGCGGCCGGGACGCAGGGCCTGCCTCCGGAGGCCGCCGACCCGGCCGAGCGGGCCCGGCTGGTGACCCTCGCCGGCACGGTGCGCTTCCGGCACCCGTTGGTGCGCTCGGCCGTCTACGGCGGCGCGACCAGCTCGCAGCGGCGGGCCGCGCATCGAGCGTTGGCCGAGGTGACGACCCGCACGAACGACGCGGACCGGCGCGCGTGGCACCGCGCCTCGGCGAGCCTCCAACCGGACGAAGCGGTCGCGGCCGACCTCGTCCGCGCCGCCGACCGCGCCGCGAGTCGCGGTGGTTACGCCGCCCGGGCCACCTTCCTGGCCCGCGCCGCCGAGCTCACCCCCGACGAGCGCCTGCGCGCGGAGCGGCTGCTCGCCGCCGCCGACGCCGCGTTGACCGCGGGCGCACCCAGCCAGGCGCACCGTTTGCTCGACGCCATCGACCCCGACCTGCTGGGGCCGACCGACCGGGGCAACCGGCTGATGCTGCGCGGTCGTGCCACGGTTTCGGTGGGCGGCGAACGCGCGATGGCCCGGGTGGTCGAGAGCTGTCTGGACGCGCACACGACACTGCGCGCCGCGGCACCGGAGCTGGCACGCGAGGCGCTGTTCGGCGCCGTGGACTTCGCACTGCGCGCGGAGCACCTGACCGAGGGCACCGACATGCGCGAGCTCGGCGCGGTCGCGCTGGCCTACGCCACCGGCGACACGCTGACCGACGAGCTGCTCGCCGGCTTCGGCACGCTCGTCACCTCCGGTTACCGCGCCTCGATCCCGGTGCTACGGAGTGCCTTCGCGCGCATCGCCGACAGCGAGCTGGACGAGGCGGAGCTGCTCGACCACTACCTCGTCGTCGTCACCACCTCGACCCGGCTGTGGGACGACGAGATCCGCGAAGCCGTCCTGCGCCGTTGCGCGGACGTCGCCCGGCGCACCGGAGCCCTGCACGTGCTCGAGACCGTGCTCTACTCGTGGTCGTTGCACGAGACGACGCTCGGTCGCCTCGACGCCGCGGACGAGCTGCTGCTGGAGGTGCGCGAGCTGCGCAGCGCGGTGGCCGACATGCCGGAGATGTGGGAGGTCTTCCGCAGCCCCGAGCAGGTCGCGTGGCGGGCGCCGCAGGACGCCCGGGAGCGCCTCGAGCGCGCCCACGCCGCGTCGACCTGGCTCGGCATCGGTGCGGCCGCCAACCTCTCCCGCGTCGGCCTGGTCACGCTCGAGCTCGCGGCGGGCAACTACGCCGAGGCCGCCGCCGTCGCGGACGCGCTGATCGACCAGGAGACCGCCGGCGAGTTCGGCCGGGTCCTGCCAGACCTAGTCGAGGCCGCCGCCCGGGCGGGCGACCGGCCCCTCGCCGAGCGGGCCCTGGCGCAGCTCACCGACCGGGCGACCGCCAGCGGCAGGCCGTGGGCGCTGGGCCTGTTGGACCGGTCCCGGGCGCTGCTGGCGCCGCCGGCCGACGCGGACGCGCTCTACCGGTCCGCACTGTCCACTTTGGGCGCCACCGCCGCGGTCGGTGACGTCGCCCGCGCCCACCTGCTGCACGGCGAGTGGCTGCGCCGGCAGAAACGGCGCAAGGACGCCCGGGAGGCGTTGCGGACCGCGCTGGCCATGTTCGAGGACATGGGCGCGCCGGGCTTCGCCGACCGGGCCCGGCAGGAACTGCACGCCACGGGCGAAACCACCCGGCAGCGCGGTCCGGACGCCGCCAACGGCCTCACCCCGCAGGAGGCCACGATCGCCGCGCTGGCCCGGGACGGGCTCACCAACCCGGAGATCGCCGAACGGCTGTTCATCAGCACGAGCACGGTCGACTACCACCTGCGCAAGGTCTTCCGGAAGCTGGCGATCGAGTCCCGCCGGCAGCTCGGCCGCGTGCTCTGATCCCCTATGGCCGCAGCAGGGCCTTGATCGCGCGGCGCTCGTCCATCGCCCGGTAGCCGTCGGCGGCCCGGTCCAACGGCAGGTCGAGGTCGAAGACCTTGCCCGGCTCGATCTCGCGCCGGACGATCAGGTCGACGAGGTCGGGCAGGAAACGACGGACCGGCGCGGGGCCGCCGTGCAGGTGGACCGCGGAGTAGAAGACCTCGTCGCCGGGCAGCGCGACGTCGTGTGCGACCCCGACGACGCCGACGTGGCCGCCGCTGCGGGTCGCGCGGATCGCCTGCATCATCGACTCCTGCGTGCCGACCGCCTCGATCACCGAGTGGGCGCCGAGCCCGCCGGTCAGCTCCCTGATCCTCGCCACCCCGTCGTCGCCGCGTTCGGTGACGATGTCGGTGGCGCCGAACTCCAACGCGAGCTTCTGCCGGGGCACGTGGCGGCTCATCGCGATGATCCGCTCGGCACCCAGGTGCCGAGCGGCGAGGACGCCGAGCAGACCGACGGCGCCGTCACCGACGACCGCGACGGTCCGGCCCGGGCCGGCCTGCGCGGCGACCGCGCCGAACCAGCCGGTGCCCAGCACGTCGGAAGCGGTCAGCAGGCTCGGGATCAGGTCGTCGTCCGGCAGCTCGGGGGTCGCGACGAGGGTGCCGTCGGCGAGCGGCACGCGCAGGTACTCGGCCTGCGCGCCGCCGGCGCCGACGTACTCCAGGTTGACGCAGCGGCTCGGGTAGCCGGCCCGGCAGATCTCGCAGGTGTTGTCCGAGGCGAAGAACGAGCCGACCACGAACTGCCCCGGCCTGATCGTGCGGACGTCGGCGCCGACCTCCTCGACGACGCCGACGTACTCGTGGCCCATCGGATGCGGGTCGCCGACCGGCTCGGCTCCGCGGTACTGCCACAGGTCGGAGCCGCACACGCAGGCCGCGGAGACGCGGATGACCGCGTCGGTCGGCTTGGCGACGGTGGGCCGTTCGCTTTCTTCGACGCGTACGTCACCCGGGGCGTAGATGACCACCTTGCGCATGTCATTTCTCCTTCGTGGGGTGTCCCGACCAGCAAAGCGGGCGAGGACGCCGGCAGACAGTGACTGGCGAAGCAGGTAATGACAGGACCTCTATGCGCCGGGAGCGACCGTCGTAGCGTGGGTGGCGTGGACACCAGGGACGACATCCGGGAGTTCCTGACCTCTCGACGGGCCAGGATCGCGCCGCAAGATGCCGGTCTGCCCGATTTCGGCGGCACCCGTCGGGTCGCCGGACTGCGCCGGGCCGAGGTGGCGATGCTCGCCGGGGTGAGCCCGGACTACTACACCCGGATGGAACGCGGCAACCTGTCCGGCGTCTCGGACAGCGTGCTGGACGCCCTGTCCCGGGCGCTGCGGCTCGACGACGCGGAGCGCTCGCACCTCTACGACCTGGCGCGTGCCGCGAACACCGCCACCCGCACCCGCCGCCGCCCGGCCAGGCAGCACGTGCGGCCCGGCACCCGGCATCTGCTGGACGCGATGACGGACGCGCCGGCGTTCGTGCGCAACGGCCGGCTCGACATCCTCGCCGTCAACCGGCTGGGCGAGGCGCTCTACTCGGTCGCCTTCGACCGGCCGGCCCGGCCGGTCAACCTGGCCCGGTTCTGCTTCCTCGACCCCAGCGCCGAGGACCTCTACCCCGACTGGGACGGAGCCGCCGACACGACCGTCGCGCTCCTGCGCACCGAGGCCGGTCGCGACCCGTACGACAAGGGCCTGACCGACCTCGTCGGCGAGCTGGCGACCCGCAGCGACGACTTCCGCACCCGGTGGGGCGCGCACAACGTCCGCCTCCACCACACGGGCGTCAAGCACTTCGACCACCCGATCGTCGGGCGGCTCGACCTCGGCTTCGAGGCCATGCCGATGCCCGCCGACCCAGGGCTCACCCTCACCGCCTACAGCGCCGAACCCGGCACCCCTGCCTCCGACGCGCTGCGCCTGCTGGCGAGCTGGGCGGCGACCGCCTCTTCCCCCCGATAGAAGGACTTCGTCACATGCATACGCGTACGCTCGGCGCCGGCCTCGAGGTCTCCGCCATCGGTTTCGGTGCGATGGGCATGAGCCAGAGCTACGGCCCCGGCCCCGACCGGGCCGCCAACATCGCCCTGCTGCGCGCCGCGGTCGATCGCGGCGTCACGTTCTTCGACACCGCCGAGGTGTACGGGCCGTTCGTCAACGAGGAACTCGTCGGTGAAGCCCTCGAACCCGTGCGCGACCAGGTCGTCATCGCGACCAAGTTCGGGTTCGCGTTCGACGCCGACGGCAGGCAGGCCGGCCTGTCGAGCCGCCCCGAGCACATCAGGCAGGTCGCCGACGCGTCGCTGCGGCGGCTGCGCACCGACCGCATCGACCTGTTCTACCAGCACCGCGTCAACCCCGACGTGCCCATCGAAGACGTCGCCGGCGCCGTCAAGGACCTCATCGCGGCGGGGAAGGTCAAGCACTTCGGCATGTCCGAGGCCGCCGCCGACACCGTCCGGCGCGCACACGCCGTGCAACCGGTCACCGCGCTGCAGAACGAGTACTCCCTGTGGTGGAACCGCCCCGAGGCGGAGATCCTGCCGCTCTGTGCCGAGCTCGGCATCGGCCTGGTGCCCTACAGCCCGCTGGGCAAGGGTTTCCTCACCGGCACGATCACAGTGGACACCGCGTTCACCGCCGGGGACATCCGCACCACCATCCCGCGCTTCGCGGCCGAGGCCCGCCAGGCCAACCAGGCCCTCGTCGACCTGCTCGGCACCGTCGCCGCCCGCACGAACGCCACCGTCGCCCAGGTCGCGCTGGCGTGGCTGCTCGCGCAGCGACCGTGGATCGTCCCGATCCCCGGCACCCGCCGCCTCGAGCGCCTGGAGGAGAACATCGGCGCGGCCGGCGTCGCGCTCAGCGCCGACGACCTGCGGCACATCGACGCCGCCGCGGCCGGGATCGACGTGCAGGGCGCCCGCTATCCGGAGCATCTGGAACGCCTCACCAATCTGTGACCCCGCCGGTGTAGGCGAGGAGGAAATCCGTCGCCGGCACCGCGAACGCCAGCGCGACGACCGCGAGCCGTGGGATCGACGGCTGCCGGGCGAGGAACGCGTACACGGCGACCAGCACGGGAGCGGCGACGGTCTGCAGCAGCCACGAATCGCGTACGACGAAGACGTCCAGGTGGCAGCAGGCCAGCCAGATCGCGTTCGCGGTGGCCCACAGGGCGAGTCCGGTGCGGTAGCACGCGTCCGCGCTCCAGCGCACGGCCGAGGTGGCGTAGCCGGCCGCGCGGTCGGCCTGCCGGTCCAGGACCGTCGTGGGCAGGTACAGCGCCGCGGCCAGAAGGACGCCGAGCACCGCGAGAACGGGCGGATAGTCGGCGGCGGGACGGTGCAGCGACCATCCGGCGAGCGGCCCGAACACGCCGACGACGATCGCGTTGACGGCGACGTCGAAGCCGGGGCGGGCCTTGAGCCGGACCGGCGGGGCGCTGTAGAGCCAGCCGAGCAGCAGCACGATCGCGGTGCCCGCGACGAACGCCGGGCCGGCGACGGTCGCCGTCGCGACGGCCGCGGCGGCGCACCAGCCGGCGCACCGGCGCAGGTCCGCCGGTGTGAGCACACCGGTCACCAGCGGCGCGGAGGACTTGCGCGGGTTGCGCCGGTCGCTGGGCAGGTCGTGCAGGTCGTTGAGGGCGAACACCGTGGCCCACACGAGCGGACCGAGGACGATGGCGGCGGCGACGCTCGCCGGCACGGCACCGCGCGGTGGCAGCCACCCGCCGGTGGCCAGCACGGCGCCGAAGAGCGCGCCGGCCCAGCTGAGGGGCCAGAACCACGGCCGGGTCAGGCGCACGAGCGCCCAGGCCCGTGTTGTTTCCGATGGTGCCGCAACGGTGATCGCCATGCGACCGACGCTAGGAGCGCCGGCGGCGCCCGGCCTCACCTCGGAGAGGCAGCCTGATCCCCCGCGCGGGGGAGATCAGCCCGCGGGCGGTCCGAGCCGGCTGATCTCGTACCCGTCGGGATAGGACTTGGTGACGATGCCGTCCGCGAACAGGGCGACCGCGCGGGGCCGGTGGAAATGCCGGACGATCAGCGCGCGGCTCTTGAAGCCCAGGTGCAGGGCGGCCCGGACCGGCCACGCGGGTGGGCCGACCTTGGTGGCCGCCCGCAGGTGCGGGTCGTAGAGGGCGCTGACCATCGCGTTGCCGAGCGGGGCGAGCGAGCGGGGGAGGCGCTCGACCATGCGCATGCGGGTCGCCCGCTCGATGGCCGCCGCGTTGTCGTCGGGTCGCAGGTGCTCCCGGTCGTACGCGTCGAACCAGGCCTCCAGTTCGGACAGTGAGCGGGGCAGCCCGTCGACGCCCATCAGCTCGCCCAGGTCCCGGTAGAAGCCGTAGCTGGCCTCCCGTTCGTGGCAGCAGGGCTGGCGCCAGCCGTAGCGGTCGAGCCAGCGCATGGGCAGGATCGCGAGGCAGGCGAGCACGTAACGGAACTCGTCGGCCGGGACGTGCCGATAGGGCCGGTGGAGCTGGTTGATCCGCCGGATGGCGTCCCGGCTGCGCGGGTGGTCGAGGCCGTGCACCACGATCTCGTACATCAGCAGCCCGGTGTCGTCGAGCCGGCGCTGCGTGCGCCCGGTCAGCTCACCGGTCCCGACGAGGATCGCGGCGACCTCAGGCATCGAGAACGTCCGGATGAACGCGAGGTTGAGCCCCATCCGCATGTCCCACGGGAACTCGTGGCGCACGGTCGTCTGGTAGATGGCGACGTGGTCGCGGCGCGGATCGAGGGAACGGATGCGATCCAGGTGCGCGTACCGGCCTTTCATCGCACCGACCATACCGACCGTCAGCGTGCGCGCTGACCGGAGGTCCGCGTCGCGGTTGACGACGCCGCGGGGTGTGCCCGCTTACGGTTTCGGCTCGCCACTGTCCGTTCTCGTCGAAAGGTCGTCATGCATCACACGCTTCGCCGGTGGATGGCCGGGGTCAGCCTCGTCGCCGCGCCGCTGGTCTACGTCGCCGGGCTGGTCGTCGATCCGGCCCTGCGCGCGGGCGACGCCGCCGCGGGCGCCTACGGGCGCCATCCCGATCAGGTGTCGGTCAGCGCGGCCCTGCTGCACTGGAGCTGGGTCCTGCTCGTGCCCGGCATCGTCGGAATGATCCACCTGACCCGCCGGCGCGCCGTCGTCCTCGGCCACGTCGCCGGCGCGGTGGCCCTGCTGGGCGTCGTCAACTTCTCGGCGCTCATGCTCGGCGACTACTTCTACGCCCGGCTCGAGAGCGAGTTCGGCGCCGAACGCGGCAGCCGGATCGCCGACGAGGCGCTCGCCGGTGCCCAGTGGGGCTTCCAGATCCCCGGCTTCCTCGGGCTGCTCGGCGTGCTCCTGCTGGGTCTGGTCCTCGCCTTCGACCGCCAGGTCCCGTGGTGGGCGCCGCCGGCGATCCTGGTCGGCGTGCTCACCGGACCGATCTATCCGATCGGGATGGTCGCCGGCAGCCTGCTCTACGTCGCCGGCGCGGGCGTCATCGGCCTGCGGATGCTGCGGATGAGCGACCGCGAGTGGGAACACGGCGGTGACGGTGAACCCGCCGCCCGGACGGGAGCCGGCCTCGAAGGTGCCGCCGTGTAGGGCCGTCCGTTCGCGCATTCCCGCCAGCCCGTGCCCGTCTCCGGCCGCCGGCGTGCCCGCGCCGTCGTCGCTGACCTCGACACGCAGGGCGTCCCGGGCGTGGTCGACCGTGACCGTCACCGCGGTGGCGCCGGCGTGCTTGAGCGAGTTGGTCAGCGCCTCCTGCACGACGCGGTATGCGGCCAGGTCGACCGCCGGCGCCACCGGGCGGCCGGCGCCGGTGCGGACGACCCGGACGTCGAGCCCAACCTCGCGTACGGGCCCGGCGAGCGCGTCGAGCCGGTCGAGGCGGGCCGGGGCGGTGCCGTCGCGGAGCAGGCCGAGCATGATCCGCAGCTCCTCGACGGTCTCCCGGCCCGCCTGCTCGACACCGCGGAGCAGGTCGCGTTCCCGGTCACGGGCGGGATCGGTGCCGAGCAGGAGGCGCACGCCGCCGCTCTGCAGCGTCATCAGGCTGACGTTGTGCGAGATGACGTCGTGGAGCTCGCGGGCGATCCGGGCGCGTTCGGTGGTGGCGGCCAGCGCGGCCGCCTCGGCCATCCGCACCGTGCGCGCCGTCTGCCGGCGGAGCAGGACACCGCTGCCGTAGGCGACGCCCATGAAGATCGCGACGATCAGGCTCTCGGCGAGATCCTGGCCGGGCAGCGTCTGCAGCAACGCGTAGTCGGCGAGGACGGCCAGCACGGCGGCCGCCCGGACGCGCGGTCGCACGACCTCGCTGCCGACCGTGTGCACGAGGATGAGGTTGGAGTAGAACTGCCAGGCGGCGAGCGGGTAGTCCGCGTCCATCACGACCGCCCGCAGCAGCGTCGTCAGCGCGGTGAGCGCGACCAGCGCCCCGATCGGGACGCGGCGGCGCAGGACCAGCACGAGCCCGCCGGCTAACGCGCCCGCGGCGAGCAGGGTGGGGTGGTGGACGTGTCCGGGCCCCGGCCCCGCGCGGCCGTACGCCTCGACCGTGCCGGCGGCGGCCACCGCCACGGCCAACAGCACGTCGAGCCGCGACGGACGCCAGCCGCTCATCGTGCCCCGGGCTCGACGAGGCCCGACTCGTAGCCGTAGACCACCGCCTGCACCCGGTCCCGCAGGCCGAGCTTCTGGAAGATCCGACCCACGTGGGTACGCACGGTCGCCTCACCCACCCGCAGCCGCTCGCCGATCTCCGCGTTGGACAGCCCGCGCGCCATCAGCACCAGCACCTCGTGCTCGCGGCCGGTGAGCCGGTCGAGCCCGGGCGCCGGGCCGGGTGCGGGCCGGCCGGCGAAGCCGGCGATGACGCGCCCGGTGACGGCCGGGTCGATGAGCGCGTCGCCGGCCGCCACGGTCCGCACGGCGGCGACGAGCTGCTCGGGCGGCGAGACCTTCAGCAGGAAGCCGCTGACACCGAGCCGCAGGGCCGCGTACAGGTGCTCGTCGCTGTCGAACATGGTCAGCATGACGATCTTCGGCGGGTGCGGCCCGGTCAACAGGGTGCGGGCCGCCGCGAGACCGTCGACCCTCGGCATCGCGATGTCCATGACGAGGACGTCGGGGCGCAGCCGGCGTGCGAGGTCGACCGCCTCACGCCCGTCGGACGCCTCGCCCACCACGGTGATCGAGTCGGCCGCCGACGCCTCCACCACGAGCCGCAGACCGGCGCGGATCATCGCCTGGTCGTCGGCGATCAACAACCGGATCCGCTGCGTCATGGCCCGTAGGCTAACGAGCGCCCGCGGGTCAGCCTCGGCGCGGACAGGTCAGCCCCGCGGCGGACCCGATCCCGTCCGGCGGAGGCGGCGCCACAGCAGGTAGGCGGCGCCGAGGAGGGTGGCCACGACGAGGCTGTTGACGATGATCGGCCCGACGCCGCCGCGCTGCGGGTTTCCGGCGTCGCGGACCGTCAGGTCCGGCAGCAGGCCCGTGGCGAGGTGCAGGTCGAACACCATGCACGGCTGGGTGTGCAGCTCGCAGGTGCTGCCGGTGTCGAAACGGGACAGGGTGCGGCGGCTGGCGGTGGCCCGGTCGACCTCGGCCAGCGTGACGTGCTGCGCGTCGTCGACCGTCGCGACGACCATCGTGTCCGCCGAGCGCCAGCCGAGCAGTCTGGCCACGTCCGGGACCGCGGTGGGCGTCGAGTCGGCGTCGTCGAGGGGTACGAAGGAGACGTCGCCGGAGTCCCACAGGAACATGCCGTGGCCGGTGAACCCGCCCGTCGGGCCGTCGCCGACCCAGGGCACCGTGGCGAGGAACCGGCCGTCGGGCGACCAGCCGACCTCGGGCGCCAGTTCGCGTCCCGCGGCGATGTCCACGGTGTCGAACTCGGTTCCGTCGAGGCCGATCAGGCGCACCTGCTGGCCGACCTGCACGGCGAGCCGGCGGCTGTCGGGTGCGAACGCCGCCGTCCACGGCGGTTCCACCGAGGGCAGGTCGGTGCTGCTTCCGCTCGCGACGTCGAGGAGCCGCAGGGTGCCGTCGCGGGCCACCGCGGGCTCGACGACGTTCACGCTGCCGAACTCGCTGGTGTCGGTCAGGGGAGCGGCGCTGTAGGCGACGGAGCGGCCGTCGGGTGACCAGGCCAGCAGCCGCACGCCCACCGTGGCACCGAGCGGGATGGACCGGCGCTCTCCGGTCGCCAGGTCGACCAGGATCAGGTCGTCGGTGGCGCCCCGCTCGTCGCCGAGGAGGACGTGGGTGCCGTCGGGTGCGAGCAGCGCGGACGGCCGGTCGCGGTCCTCCATGGCGTCGACCCGGCGGTAGGTGTCGCGGTCCGCGCCGACGACCAGCGACTGGAACATGTTGAACAGCTCGCCGTTGCCGTAGCCGTACAGCGCGATCGCCCGGCCGGGAGGAGCGCCGGTGACCGAGCCGGTGAACGTCGAGTATCCGGCGGTCCGGTCCGGCACGCTCGGCCCTGCGACGGGGCCGGCGGTCCGGAGAGCACTTGGTGCGCTGCCCGCGACCATGAGCGCGAGCAGCAGCACGACGACCGACAAGGTCCACGACCGCCTGATGTGTTCCCGTACGTCCCGCAACCCAGCCTCCCGGAAGACCAAGAGTCTCTCAGGGCCGGATTCGGTTGTGGCGGCCGCTACGCGAGTTCGTAGCGCTCCGGGTTCTCCCGCCGTTCCTCCATCTGCTTCTCGGTCTCGTCCGGCTCGCCCCAGTCGCGGCGCGACCAGGGCAGGATGCCCCAGAACGTGACGAAGAACAGGCCCGTGAACACCGAGAGGACCAGCGCGGCCGGCGCCGGCAGGACGTAGTCGATGACGAGCAGGACCGACGCGACGATCGCGATGAACATGAAGAACAGGCCGCCGGTGGCGACCTTGTGCGCGTATCTCACCAGCTCGGGCTTGCGGCCCTGGCGGAACAGCGCGCGGTGGAAGGCGACCGGCGAGATGATCAGGGCGGCGGCGCACGCGGCGGCGATCAGGGCGACGACGTACACGTCCTTCTGGAAGGCCGTCGTGCGCGGGAAGCCGTTGCTGAACGGCAGCGTCAGCAGGAACGCGAACAGGATCTGCACGCCCGTCTGCGCCACCCGCAGCTCCTGCAGCAGGTCGCTGAAGTTGCGGTCCCACCGCTGCTTCTCGGTCTCCCGGCTCATGCCGCCCCTCCGCCGCGTGTCGTGCCCGTGTCGTGAAGTCCGCACACCTTTCCCGCGCCGCGCTCGGGTGAAACGTCCGGTGGGGGATCATGATGCGGTGCTGCCCGACGAACCCGACCTGCCGATCCGCCGTGTGCTGCCGGCGGTGCGCGCGGCGCTCGACGCCCGGGGCAGCGCCGTGCTGGTGGCACCGCCCGGCACCGGCAAGACCACCCTCGTGCCGCTGGACCTCGCCGGCCACGGGCGTGTGCTGGTCGCGGAGCCGCGCCGGCTGGCGACCCGCGCCGCCGCGCGGCGGATGGCGGCGCTGGTGGGTGAGCGGGTCGGCGGTCGGGTGGGTTACGCGGTCCGCGGCGACCGCAGGACCTCGGCGGACACGCGGGTCGAGGTGGTGACCACCGGGCTGCTGGTGCGCCGGCTGCAGCACGATCCGGCGCTCGACGGCGTCGACACCGTGATCCTCGACGAGTGCCACGAGCGGCACCTCGACTCCGACCTGGCGTTGGCGTTCTGCGTCGACGTGCGGGCCAACCTGCGGCCCGACCTGCGGCTGCTGGCCACGTCGGCGACCGCTGACACGGCCCGGCTCGCCGAGTTGCTGGGTGCGACCGTCACCGCCGACGACGCCCTGCACCCGGTCTCGGTGGTGTGGGCGCCGCCGGCGAAGGTCGACCCGCCGCACGGGCTGCGGGTGGATCCGCGGCTGCTGGACCACGTCGCCGCGACCACCCGGCGGGCGTTCCGCGAGCGGTCCGGTGACGTGCTGGTGTTCCTGCCCGGTGCGGGCGAGATCGCCTCGGTCGCGGAGCGGCTGCGTGACCTGCCGGTGCATCCCCTGCTGGGTCGGCAGGACGCGGCCGTGCAGGACGCGGTGCTGCGGCCGTCGCCGGACCGGCGGGTGGTGCTCGCGACGGCGGTGGCGGAGAGCAGCCTGACCGTTCCGGGTGTACGCGTCGTGGTCGACGCGGGTCTGGCGCGGGTGCCGCGGACCGACTACGCGCGGGGGCTCGGTGCGTTGGTGACCGTGCCCGTCTCGAAGGCCGCCGCGGAGCAGCGGGCCGGCCGGGCCGGGCGTGAGGGGCCCGGAACCGTCTATCGCTGCTGGTCCAAGGCGGCCCACGACCGGTTGCCGGCCCGGCCGGCGCCCGAGATCGAGGGGGCCGATCTGACCGGGTTCGCGCTCGACCTGGCGTTGTGGGGCGCGCCCGGTGGGGCGGGGCTTTCGTTGCCTGATCCGCCGCCGGCCGGGCCCATGGCGGTCGCGACGTCGACGTTGGTCGCGCTCGGTGCGGTCGACGACAGCGGTCGGGTGACGGCGCGTGGGCGGCGGATCGCCGGGGTGGGCACCCATCCGCGGCTCGCGCGGGCCCTGCTCGACGGTGCCGACGTGGTCGGAGCCGACCGGGCCGCCGAGGTGGTCGCGCTGCTCGATCGGGAGAGCGCCGGTGAGGATCTCGTCGCGGGCTGGCGGCGGGTGCGCGGTGACGGTGCCTTTCGGGAGGAGGCGCGCCGGTTGCGCGCGTCGCTGGACCGTCGGGGTGCGTCCGGGGCGCGGATGTCGGATGACCTCGCGGCCGGGCTGGTGGTCGGGTTGGCGTACCCGGAACGGTTGGCGAAGGCGCGGGGTGCGGGCGGGTCCGCGTACCTGATGAGCGGTGGGACCGCCGCTGAGCTCGCGCCGGGGTCTTCCCTGGCGGGCGTCGACTGGCTGGCCGTCGCGGCGGCCGACCGCCAGCCGGGTCGGGCATCGGCGCGGATCCGGTCGGCGGTGGCGATCGACGAGGCCACGGCGCGCGAGGCGGGTGCGGGGTTGTTGCGCACGGAGTCGTCGGTCGCCTGGTCGGGCGGCGACGTGGTGGCGGAGGAGGTCGAGCGGCTCGGCGCGGTCGTGCTGGTATCGCGTCCACTGTCGACGGTGCCGCCGTCGCTGATGGCGGCGGCGCTGCACGAGGGGCTGCGCCGTGAGGGGCTCGGGGTGTTGCGGTGGGACCGGGCGGCGGTCGCGTTGCGGCAACGGCTCGCGTTCGCGCGGGAGGCCCTGGGTGAGCCGTGGCCGGACGTGAGCGACGCGGCGCTGCTGGCCGGGGATTGGCTGGCACCCGACCTGGCCTCCGCGCGGCGGCGGGCGGACCTCGCCCGGATCGACGTCGCCGGTGCGTTGCGGCGGCTGCTGCCCTGGCAGGTGGCCGGGCGGTTGGACGCGGTCGCGCCCGAGCGGGTGGCCGGGCCGGGGGAGCGGCGGCTGCGGGTCGACTACGCCGATCCGGAAGCGCCGGTGGTCGCGCTCAAGGTCCAGGAGGCGTTCGGCTGGCGGACGACGCCGACCGTGGCGGAGGGTCGCGTACCCGTGCTGCTACACCTGCTCTCACCCGCCGGCCGGCCGGTGGCGGTGACGCGCGACCTCGAGTCCTTCTGGCGGACCGGCTATCCGCAGGTACGGGCGGAGCTGCGCGGCCGGTACCCGCGGCATGCCTGGCCGGTCGACCCTTCCGCCTGAGTAGACGCTGGGTTTTGTCGGTGGGTGGTGCGAAGATCGTCGTGCCGCTCTCCCAAGGAGGACCGCCAGTGTCGTCTGTCCTGTTGCGACGCGCCCTCACCGGTGTGGTTGCCGCGTTGACCGCCCTCGCGGTCGCCACCCCCGCCGCCGCCACCGGCGGCTCGACGATCGGCTCGCCGGGTCTCGGCGATCCCTACTTCCCGCTGGCCGGCAACGGCGGCTACGACGTGCGCCACTACGCGCTCGACCTCGACTACGTCCGCGCGACCAACTTCCTCGACGGCACCGCGGTGATCACCGCGCGGGCCACGCAAAACCTGACCCAGTTCGACCTCGACCTGCGCGGCTTCGAGATCAGCTCGCTGCGGGTCGACGGCGCGCCGGCCCGGTTCAGCCGCGACGGGCAGGAGCTGATCGTCAGCCCCAGGAAGATGCTGCGCGCCGGGCGCACGTTCACGGTGCGGGTCGACTACGCGGGCACGCCGACCGAGGTGATCGACCCCGACGGCAGCAGCGAGGGCTGGGTGCCCACCGAAGACGGCGCGTTCGTGGTCAACGAGCCGCAGGGCTCGCCGGGGTGGTACCCGGCCAACGACAACCCGCGCGACAAGGCGACGTTCGAGTTCACGGTGACGGTGCCCAAGGGCATCACCGCGATCGGCAACGGCAAGCTGATCTCCAAGCGCGACCACAAGGACAAGACGACGTGGCGCTGGCGGGAAGACTCGCCGATGGCGCCCTACCTCGCGACGGTCACCAACGGCGTGTTCGAGCTGCGGATCAGCAAGGTCGGCAAGATTCCGCTCTACCACGCGGTCGACCCGGTCGAGGTGCCCGAGGGCGCGTTCGAGCGGCTGGCGGCCGAGGCCGAGGTGATCACGTTCTTCGCGCAGCTCTACGGGCCCTACCCGTTCACCAGCGGCGGCGGGGTGGTCGACCACGCGCCCGAGGTCGGCTACGCGCTCGAGTCGCAGACGAAGTCGCAATACGACTCGACGCCGGGCGCCGGCACGGTCGTCCACGAGATCTCGCACCAGTGGTTCGGCAACAGCGTGAGCCTGACGGTCTGGCCGGACATCTGGCTCAACGAGGGCTTCGCGGCCTGGTCCGAGTGGATCTACGACGAGAAGCACGGCGGCGACACGGCGCAGCAGTCGTTCGAGGCGTCCTACGCCCGCCCGGCGACCAGCTCGTTCTGGAACCGCCCGCCGGCCAACGTGGGCGGCCCGCAGTTCATGTTCGGCAGCGCGGTCTACGACCGTGGCGCGATGACCCTGCAGGCGCTGCGGGTGAAGATCGGCGACAAGGCGTTCTTCGACCTGCTCCGAGACTGGTACGCCAAGAACCGCAACGGCAACGTCACCACGGCCGACTTCGTCCGACTGGCCGAGAAGCACGGCCGCCAGCAACTGGACGCGTTCTTCCAGACCTGGCTCTACCAGCCCGGCAAGCCGACGACCTGGTGACAGCGGCGCTGCCCGGGCTCCCACTGGCCCTGCCGGTCATCGCCGCGCCGATGGCCGGGGGCCCGGGCACACCGGCGTTGGCGATCGCCGCCGCCCGCGCCGGCGCGCTGGGTTTCGTCGCCGGCGGCTACCTGACACCCTCGGCGCTGGCTGCCGACGTCGCCACGGTCACCGCCGCCGGCGTCCCCTTCGGGGTGAACCTCTTCGCCCCGAACCCGATCCCGATCGACGCGGCGGCCTACGCCCGCTATGCGGCGCTGCTCGCGCCGGAGGCGTCGCGCCTGGGTGTCGCTCTGCCCACGGCGCCGCAGGAGGACGACGACGGCTGGCCCGCCAAGGTAGCCGTGCTCCGCGAGCGTCCGGTCCCGCTGATCAGCTTCACGTTCGGCCTGCCACCGGCCACGGACCTGACCCTGCTGCGCGCGACGGGCGCGGTCCTGGCGCAGACCGTGACCTCGGTGCCGGAGGCCCAGGCGGCCGCCGCGGCAGGGATCGACGTCCTGGTCGTGCAGTCCGCCGCCGCCGGCGGCCACTCGGGCACGTTCACACCGGACCGCCCGGTGCCGGCACTGCCGCTCGCGGACCTGGTCGCCGTGGTCCGGTCCGCGGTGCGGCTCCCGGTGGTGGCGGCCGGCGGCGTCGGCACCGCGGCCGACGTGACCGCGGCGCTGTCCGCGGGCGCGAGCCTGGTCGCGGTCGGCACGGCTCTGCTGCGCGCCAGCGAGGTGGGCACGACCCCGGCACATCGTGCGGCCCTGACAGACCCGGCCAGAACGACCACGGTGGTCACCCGCGCCTTCACGGGCCGCCCGGCCCGCGGCCTCCGCAACACGTTCACGGACCGCTACAGCGATGCGGCCCCACTGGGCTACCCGGCCCTGCACCACCTGACCCGCCCGATACGCCGCGCGGCCGCGGCGACCAACGACCCGGACCACCTCCACCTGTGGGCCGGCACCGCCTTCCACCACGCCTCCGACGACCCCGTGGCAACGATCCTCGCCCGGCTGTCCTCCACGGCCTGACCGCCCGGGCGGGCCCGCCGCCACGAGGTCGTCATGAGGCGCGCGGTCTCAGCAGGTGGCGAGCATGCCGTTCAGGGCCGACTTCTCGGCGCTGTCGACGGTGAGGCCGTAGTAGTACTTGACCTGGATCCAGGCCCGGGCGTAGGTGCACCGGAACGAGGACAGCGGCGGCTGCCAGGTGGCGGGGTCCTGGTCGCTCTTGGACTGGTTCACGTTGTCGGTGACGGCCCACAGCTCGGGACCGCCCAGGTCGTTGGCGTACGTCTGCCGGCGCGACGTCGTCCACGCCCAGGCGCCGGACGACCAGGCCTCGGCCAGCGGCACCATGTGGTCGATGTCGACGTCGGAGGCGGCGCTCCAGGTGGCACCGTCGTAGGGGCTGTACCAGCGGCCCGAGGTGGCCGCGCAGCTGCTGTCCACGACGACGCTGGTGCCGTCGCGCTTGAGCACCTGCTCACGGGTGTTGCAGCTGCCGGTGATGGTGATCCAGTGGGGGAACAGGTCGCGGTTGTAGGTCGAGTGGTGGGATTCGGCGGCGACGGTGAGCGAGTTGAGCCGGCTCAGCGCGGTGCTGTAGGACGGGATGTTCGGCGGGGTGGCCTGCGCGGGGCTGGCGACGAGGGTGACGGCGAGGGTGGCCACGGTGGTGGCCGCCACGGCGACGGCGGCCCTGAGGGTGCGGACCATCGGATCTCCTGACCTTTGTGGCCGCGGCCGGACGGGGGTTTCCGGGCTGGGACGCGGCGCACGTCGCATCGATGAAACCAGATGTGTGTGTCCAAGGTCCACAGCCGTCCGGCACAGAACCGTGAACGCCGTGTTAACGCGCGGCGGTGCTGCCGCGGACGACCAGGTGGGTGGCCAGCTCGATCCGGGTCGACTCCAGGCGCTCGCCGTTGACGATGCGCAGCAGGGTGCGGGCGGCCGCCACGCCCATCTCGTGCAGCGGCTGGCGGACGGTGGTCAGCGGTGGCGCGGTCCACTCGGCGAAGTTGAGGTCGTCGAAGCCGACCACGCTGACGTCGCCCGGTATGGTCAGCCCCGCCCGGCGCACCGCCTCGTAGACGCCCGTCGCCTGCTGGTCGCTGCCCGCGAAGATCGCCGTCGGCGGGTCCGGAAAGGCCAGCAGCGCCTGCGCGCCGCGCAGCCCGCCCTCGTGCATGAAGTTGCCGTACCGCACCAGGGCCCGGTCAGCGGGCACGCCGGCCGCCTCCAACGCCGCCCGGAAGCCGGCGATCCGCGCCCGCGTGCACTGCAACCGCTCCGGGCCGCCGATCGCGGCGATGCGGCGGTGGCCCAACGACGTCAGGTGCTCGGCCGCCGCGTAGCCGCCCGCGAAGTTCGTCGCGCCGATCGACGCCACCTCGGGCGGCGGCTGGCTCACGCCGTCGATCACCACGATCGGCAGGCCGCGCCGGTCCAGGTCCGCCTGCTGCCTGGCCGTCAGCTCCGAGAGCACCAGGATCGCGCCCAGCGAGCCGCGGCCCAGCGCCGAGTCGACCCACCGCCGGGTCAGCGACTGGCGATTGTGGACCGTCGAGACGACCAGGGCGTGGCCGGCCGCCTCGAGGACCTCCTCGACGCCCGACAGGATCTCCAGGCCCCAGACGCTGTCCAGGTCGTTGATCACCAGGTCGACGAGGTCGCTGCCCCGCCCGGCGCGGCGCACCGCGCGCGGGCGGCGGTAGCCGCGTTCCGCCAGCAGCCGCTCGACCCGGCTGCGGGTCGCCGCCGACACGTCCGTGTGTCCGTTGAGCACTTTGGACACCGTCGAGATCGCGACGTTGGCCTCCTTGGCGATCTCCGCCATGGTCGGTCGCCCGGTGCCTGCCATGAGTTTCGAAAACCTTCGATCCAAGGGGTGTGTCGGCACCTTACACCCCTGGTCGGCAAATCGAAACCGATGTCGAAAACTTTAGGGTGCCGCGGCGGCCGGCGCCGGTTCGGGAGGGACCGGGGCCGGAGCTGGCGCCGGGTCCGGTGCCGCCAGCGTGCGCCACGCCGCCGTCAGGAACGCGACGACCACCGCGAGCACCACACCGAACGTCGTCCACCGGATGACCTGGTCTCCGCTGTGGTACAGCGCTGCGGCCGCGCCGACCAGCGCGCCCAGCACGAACACCACGCCCGCGCAGCCGAGCAGCAGCATGATCAGCCGGGTGCGCATCCGCCGCGCGAGCCGGGTCGGGTCGTCGCTCAGCCCGGTCCACAACCCGGTCCGCAGCGGCCCCGTGACGGCCCGCGCCAACCGGTTGCCGGCCGTCAGCCGGGCCGGCCGAGACGGTGCCACGACCGCCTCCAGCGTGCGCTGCCAGCCGGCCCGCGGCGGCGTACCCGAGGAGGGGTTGACCGCTTGGAAGCAGCCGTGGGTGAGCAGCCGGGTCGCGGCCCGGGCCACGCCTGTGGCGGTCGACCGCCCGTCGTCGCCGCGCAGGAACGAGCGGACCAGTTCCCGCCCGTCGCCGGTGACCCGGTGGTGCGCGGCGGCCAACCGCTGCAGCAGCGCGGCACCGTCCGGCGCTCCCGCCCGCCCCGACTCGTCGTCCAGGATCGCCATCTGCACCGCCGCGACCCGCCGCTCGACCGCCGCCGGCGGCTCGTCGCGCAGCACCAGCCTGGTCAAGTGCGCGGCGGCGTCGAGCCGGCCCCACAGCCAGTCGTGGGCCCGCGCGCCGTCGGCGGCGAACGCGCCGAAGTGCCCGACCCGCGTGCCGAACAGCTTGCGGTCGCCGACGTCGCGGTAGTCGCCGAGCGCGACCAGCGGGCTGTCCACGTCGGGCCCGATCCGCACGAAGTCGAACGGCGGCGTGTGCGCGCGCATCGACGGCTCCGCGAACGCGCGCGAGAGCACCTCGGCCGCCAGCGCCCGGGACACCACCTCGGCCGGATCCGAGCCGACCGACTCCGCGTACGCCGAGGTCGCGGAACGGACGACCACCAGCAGGTGCTCGCGTACCCGCTGCTCCGTGAACGCGGCGTTGACCACCCCGGCGAGCGTCTCGTCGGACGCGGCCGGACCCACGCCGGCGGCCAGCGCGTGGTCCAGCGTCGCCCGCCGCACCGCGGAGTCGATCGCCAGGATCTTCGCCAGCGCCGCGCTCAGCCCGTGCGCGAGCCGCTGCGGCTCGGCGAACTCGGGCGCCTGCTTGTCGCCGTCGAGGTGGCGGCGCACGTCGCGGAGCATCACCGTGACGACCTGCTGTGCGGCCGAGACGCCCCAGGTCCACAGGGGACCGTCGAGCGCGTGGTCGAGCGGCGTGCCGGCGGGCGGCACCCACAGGTTGTGGTCGCCGAGCAGCTCGGAGACGTCGACCCGCTCCGGGCGGCCGAGGTCGGTCGAGAGTGGACGGCGGCGCAGCAGGCGGCGCGCCTTCCAGACCCCGTCGACGGTACGCGCCCGCCGGTACTCCTGGATCAGCCTGGCCGCCGTGGCCCGCAGGTCGCTGCCCGCCGGCCCGTGCAGCCGGTCGAAGAGGCGGTCGGCCGGCGACTCCTCGGCCACCGCGAGCCGCTCGTCGAGCTCGTCGACGTCCGTCCGGAAGTCGACCTCCCGCGGCAGGTTCAGCGATCCGGAGACGACGCTGTGCAGGGGCGGGCGGAAGCCGGCCACGTCGCTGGCGGGGACCACCGCGCCGGAGCCGCGCACGCCGGAGCTGGGCACGACATAGGCCAGTATCCGGCGGTACGGCCCGTTGACGGTCCGCTGCGCCATCTCCTCGACCACCGGGGCGAACGGCGCGTTGTCCAGCACGCCGCCGTCGACCAGGAAGGTCGGCAGGTCGCGCAGGTGCGGCAGGTCCGGGTGTACCCGCAGGTCGGGCAGCGCCAGCAGGGGCTCCTCGCTGACCGGCGGGAACGCGCCCGGGAAGCCGGCCGAGGCGCGGGCCGCGGTGACCAGGGCCTCGCCCGCGGTGAAGTCGTTGCGGACCGTCGGGTGCGGCCCGAGCTCGGGGTCGTGCACCTGGCGCTGCCCGTCCGCGACGAACCGGTAGAGCCGCCGGTGGTCCTCGTAGCCGAACCGCTGGCCGAGCGAGTCCGTGCCGCGCGGCTGCGGCCCGCCGGTCGCGGTGGCGGTGACGAACAGCGTGACCGGATCGGCGGGGTGGCCGCCGCGGTCCGCGACGCGCTGGGCGCGCGGCCCGACGACCGAGCGGATCATCCGCGTCAGGTAGCCGCCGTCGAGCAGGCTGTGCGGCGTCTCGGCGGTGTCGTCGAGCAGCTTTCCCGTGGTCAGCGCGGCGTCTCGGATCCACAGGTCGCGCAGCTCGCTCGGCAGGGGCTCGCCGGCCGCCACGGCGCAGGCCAGCAGGGTGCCGTTGAGGCCGCCGGCGCTCGTACCCGCGACGATGTCGACGACGACCCGCACGTTGGCGTCCCGCAGCAGGTCGCGCCAGGGTCCCTCGGCCCGGCGCAGCCGGTCGATCTCGTGGGTGACGCCGGCCATCCAGACGGCCAGGCTGACCCCGCCGTTGAAGACCAGCGCGAGGCGCAGCTCGGTCGGGTGGGTGGTGGTTGGCATCGTCGCCCGCTCCTGCTCGGTGCCGCCCGGGTCTTAATCGGGCATTCCTCGCAAAATTAGCGTACGACGACCGTTTGCCGGCGGTGTTTCACGTTCAGCCGAGCAGCTCGTGGGGATAGCACCAGCGCCAGGTCTCGCCGAC
This sequence comes from Asanoa iriomotensis, assembly GCF_016862515.1. GTDB lineage: Bacteria > Actinomycetota > Actinomycetes > Mycobacteriales > Micromonosporaceae > Asanoa > Asanoa iriomotensis. Next base: position 224,513 of record NZ_BONC01000001.1, on the reverse strand, counting down.
CTCGGCCGACTGGATCACCGGATGCCCGGTCTTGTGCGCGTGCTTGGTGGCATGCCTCGGTTGCGACGAGTCGCAGCAGGCCACGTGCCCGCAGGTGAGGCAGACCCGCAGGTGCACCACCGGCTCGTCGGTCGGCAGGTGGTCCTCGCACGCGGTCGGCCGGCCGACGTCACGGGCCGGCGCGGCGTCGAGGTGCTCGCACAGCTCGGGCTGGTATACGGGCAGCTGCCCGGAACGGACGAGCTGGCGGAACAGGCGTAACGGCTTGTCGTGCCGCTCGTCGTCCGGCTCGCCGGACCCGCCCCGACGGCGCCTCAACACGGTGTCGCTCCCACCCGATCAACCTATCGCGCTCACTCGGCGTGCTGCGCCAGCTCCGTGGCGGCCCGCTCCAGGCGCGCCGCGAACGTGGCCGGATCGACCAGGTGCGCGACCAGCAGGGCGCCGTGCCGGGCCGAGACGTCGGCCTTGACCGGCGGCTCGTCGGGGTCGGGCTCGTGCACGCCGAGGGCTCCGGCGAGCAGCAGGAGCACGACCTGGGGGTCGACGTCGCCGCGCCACTGCCGGGCGTCGGTCACCGCCGCCTTGAGCGTCTCGCGCACGTCGTCGCTGCTCAGCCCGTCGGGGTTGGCCTCCTCGAGCGCGTGCCGCACGACGGTGCCGAGCAGCAGACCGACCTGGGCCGGGTCGTACGCGGCCAGCCGCGCGACCGCGCCGTCGAGCGCCTCGGCGTCCCGCGTCCCGGCCGCGACCACCGCGTCGTCGGCCGCGTCCGCGATCGGCCGCGCGACCGCCGGCACCGCACTCCACCGCCGTTGTCCCACGCCAGGGACCTTACCGTTGCGCCGGCACCGAAGATCACGACCGTCACGCAGGTGTGAAGATCACGCTCACGTTCTGGCCGCCGAAGCCGAAGGAGTTGCTCAGCACCGGGCCGGGCCGGGTGGTGCGGGTCGCGCCGGCCACCACGTCGAGGGTGACCTCCTTGTCCTTCTCCTCGAGGTTGAGGGTCCGGGGCACCACGCCCTCGACGGCGGAGAGCAGCGCGACGATGCCCTCGACCGCGCCGGCCGCGCCGACCAGGTGGCCGATGTTGGACTTCGGGGCGGTGAGCACCGCCTCGGGGCCGAGCGCCGTGGCGATCGCGGCCGACTCGCCGACGTCGCCCACCACTGTGGACGTGGCGTGGCAGTTGACGTGCACGATGTCGGCGGGCTCGAGGCCGGCGTCGGCCAGGGCCTTGCGGATCGCGCGGATCTGGCCCGCGCCGGTCGGGTCGGGGCCGGTGATGTGGAAGGCGTCGGCGGTGATGCCGAAGCCGGCGACCCGGCCCAGCACCCGGGCGCCGCGGGCGGCGGCGAAGTCGGCGCGCTCCAGGACCATCGCGCCCGCGCCCTCGCCGAGCACGAAGCCGTCGCGGGCCGCGTCGAACGGGCGGGAGGCGGCCTCCGGCTCGTCGTTGCGGCGGCTGAGCGTGCGGGCCTGTGCGAAGCCCGCGATGGTCAACGGGTTGATCGCCGCCTCGGCACCCCCGGCGATGACCACGTCGGCCTCGCCGTCGCGGATCAGCTTCGCGCCGAGGGCCAGCGCCTCGGCGCCCGACGCGCAGGCCGAGACCGGGGTGAAGACGCCGGCGCGGGCACCGTACTCGATGCTGATCCAGGCCGCCGGGCCGTTGGGCATGAGCATCGGCACGGTCAGCGGCGAGACCTTGCCGGGGCCGCGCTCCTCGATCAGGTCGTCCTGGTCGAGCAGGGTGGTGACGCCGCCGATGCCGGTGCCCATCGCGACGGCCAGGCGCTCGGGCTCGACCTCGGGGGTGTCGGCGGCCTGCCACGCCTCGCGGGCGGCGACGAAGGCGGCCTGCTCGGCGCGGTCCATGCGGCGGGCCTGGACGCGGGTCAGCGCGTCGGCGGGGGAGACCGCCATCGGTGCGGCGATCTTGGCGGGCAGGTCGTCGGCGAAGGTGAACGCGGCGACCAGGTCGTCGATCCGGCGGACCCCGGAGCGGCCGGCGAGCACTCCTTGCCACAGGGCGTCGACGTCGCCGCCGAGCGGGGTCGTCGCACCCAGACCGGTGACGACGACGTCTGGGGTGGTGGACATACCTTAGTTGTATCGCATACAACTAAGAGGTGTCCACCACCGTTCCACCCAGGCTGCGCGGCCGGCGCACCCGTGCACTGATCCTCGACCGGGCGGTCGAGCTGTTCGCCGCACGCGGGTTCGACCAGGTCAACGTGGCCGAGATCGCCGCGGCGGCGGGTGCGCACCCGAACCAGATCACCTACTACTTCGGCTCCAAGGACGCCCTGTTCGTTCACGCGGCGTTCCTCATGTTTTTGCGCGACGCGGCCCGGCTCGAGCCGATCGGCCGCCGCCAGCGCACACCGGAGGCGTTCCGCACGACGCTGGCCCGCACGGCGCTGGCCCTGCCCTCACTGCCGTCGCTGGTCGAGGCGATGTCGATCACGCGACGGCGCCCGGAGTTGCGGCCGCTCGCGGAGCAGAACCTGACGGTCCTGTTCCGGCAGGCGGAGCACTACCTGTCCGCGATCCTGGCGCGGCGGGGGTGGGCGGTCGACCGTACGCCCGAAGTGGAGGCCCGCACGTTCTGGAGCGCGGTCCTCGGCGCCCGCCTGATCGCGGAGTCCGGCTACCCGGGCACGTCGGCCGACGTGGACGTAGCCGGCGTGATGACGGTCCACGAAGGAACGGTCCGTTATTAACACGCAGTGTTAATAACGGACCGTTCCTATGCGGAAAGCGTTAATAGCGGACCGTTGCTTAGCCCTCAGGCGCCGCGCGGGCGGTTGTAGAGGGCGCGGGACCAGAAGAAGCCGACCGTGGCCAGGACCGCGCACCAGCCGATCGCCCACCAGGCGCTGGCGCCGATGCCCGAGCCCATCAGCAGGCCGCGCAGGGTTTCGATGATCGGCGTGTACGGCTGGTGCTCGGCGAACCACGCCACCCCGGCCGGCATCGAGTCGGTCGGCAGGAAGGCGCTCGAGATCAGCGGGAGGAACTGGAGGATCAGCGACAGGCTGTTCGCCCCCGCGACCGTTTTGGTGGCCAGGCCGAATGCCACCGCGATCCAGGTCAGCGCGAACGTCAGCATCGCGAAGACGCCCAGCGCCGCAAGGTATTCCAGCGGCGTCGCCGACGGGCGGAAGCCCAGCGCCAGCGCGACGCCGACGACCAGGACCACGCTGAGGATCGTGCGGACCAGGCTGCCGACCACCTGACCGGTCAGCACCGACATGCGGGCGATCGACATCGTCCGCAGGCGGGCGATGAAGCCCTCCTGCATGTCCTGGTTGACCTTGATCGCGGTCGCCGCGGTGCCGGTGCCGGCGGCCATCAGGATGATGCCCGGCGCGATGTAGTCGACGTAGTGGCCGCCGTCCCCCGGCAGGAAGTCCGCGCCGAGCGCGTCGCCGAACACGCCGACGAACAGGAGCAGGAAAAATGACGCGGTGCCGATGCCGCTGATCGTCATCATCGGGAAGCGCAGGGCGTGCGTCATGTCCCGGCGGAACAGCGTCACGGAGTCGAGCACGGTGGTGGTCATCGGACCTTCTCCTTGATGGGAGCGGGGGCGGTGGCGGTCAGGGCGAGGAAGACGTCGTCGAGGTCGGGGGTGTGCACGGCGAGGCCGTCGGGTTCGACGCGCTCGTGTGCGAGCCGGTCCAGGAGGGTGCGCAGGGACGACACACCACCGTCACCGGGCACGTCGAGCGTCAGGGCGTCGTCGTCGCGCGTACCGTCGGCGAACCGTGCCGCCGCGACGTCGAGCCGCGCCGGGTCGCTGAACTGCAGCCGCACGTGGCCGCCCGGCACCAGCCGCTTCAACTCGGCCGGCGTGCCCTCGGCGACCAGGACGCCGCCGTTGAGCAGCGCGATCCGGTCGGCGAGCTGGTCGGCCTCCTCCAGATACTGGGTGGTCAGGAAGATCGTCGTGCCGGCCGCGACCAGTTCGCGGATGCTCTGCCACATCGTGTGGCGGCTGCGCGGGTCGAGGCCCGTGGTCGGCTCGTCCAGGAAGATGATCCGCGGCGTGCCGACCAGCGTCATGGCCAGGTCGAGCCGGCGGCGCATGCCTCCGGAGTACGTGGACGCGGGCCGCCCGGCCGCCTCGACGAGGTCGAAGCGCTCCAGCAGCTCGGCCACCCGCGCCCGGCCGGCGCGCTTGCCCATGTGCCGCAGATCGGCCATGAGCTGGAGGTTCTTCCGGCCGCTGAGGATGTTGTCGACCGCGGAGAACTGGCCGGTCACGCCGATGGCTCCGCGTACCCCTTGCGGGTCCCGGGCCAGGTCGTGCCCGCCGACGACGATCCGGCCGGCGTCCGGTGCCTGCAGGGTGGTGAGGATCTCGACGGTGGTGGTCTTGCCGGCGCCGTTCGGGCCGAGCAGGGAGAACACCGACCCCTCGGCGACGTGCAGATCGATGCCGTCGAGCACGGTGTGCTTGCCGTACGCCTTGCGCAGGCCGGACACCTCGATCGCGGTCATGATGGTCCTTCCTTTGATACCAGGGCAGCATGGGTAGCCATGGCAGCAGAGCTGCCGCGGCTGCGGGTGTGGTGGAGCGGGAGCGGGGGTCAGGCCCGCTGGATCGTGATGTCTCCGAAGTAGGTGCGGGCGCGGATCTCGACCTTCTCGTCGGTCTCCGCGGGACCCGACGTGCCGGCGAGGTTGTTGCGCACCGCGCCGTTCTTGACGTCGAGGTCGAGCCAGGCCGCGGTGCCGCTGGGGATGCCGACCTCGATCGAGCCGGCCGCGGTGTCGAGCGAGACCTGGCCGCGCACGGCCGCACGGACGCGGACGCTGCCGTTGGCCGTCTTCAGCGTCGCGCCGCCCGCCGCGCGGTCGACCTCGATGCTGCCGTTGGCGCCGTTGGCCCGCACGGTGCCGACCGCCTCGCCGATCCAGGTCTCGCCGCTGGAGTTCTTGACCACGGTGGCGCCCTCGACCCGGCCGAGGTGCACGCGGCCGGTGCCGGTGGTCACCTCGGCGTCGCCGTCGACGCGCTCGGCGGTGATCTCACCCGCGCCGGTGTCGAGCCGGAGCCGGCCGGTCTGTGCCAACCGCAGCGCGCCGTAGCCCGACTTGTAGCGGGTGTCGCCGAGCGTGCCGGTGACGTGCAGGTCGCCGGCGTCCGTGCTGCCGGTGAGCCGCGAGCCGGCCGGGACGGCGATCTCGACGTCGATCAGGCCGGTCTTGCCGGAGAACCAGCGGGTCAGGTTCTTGGGAGTGCGCACGGACAGCCGCCCGTCGGCGTACGCGACCTGGGTCTCCTCGGCCAGCTTGACCGACCTGCCGGCCGAGTTGGCCGGCCGGACCTCGACCGACGTGGTGTCGCGCTCGTCCGCGGTGATGCGCACGTGGCCGACGACGAGGCTGATCTCGACGTCGATGGCGGTGGGAGTGTCGAATGTGGGCATGGTGGTCCCCTCGTGTGTGTCTGGAGCTCGGGTCAGCGCACCCAGCCGGTGAAGCGCTGGCCCTCGCCGGCGCCCCGATCGGGAGCGGTGGGCTGGCTGTCGGTGTCGAGGGCGGCGGCGGCCGCGCGGACGAGCCAGGTGTTGACGGATACGTGGTGGCGGGCGGCGGCCGTCTCGACGCGGGCCTTGAGCTCGTCGGGGAGCCGCAGGTTGATCCGGGCCGACGCGGCGCCCGCGGTGAGCGCGGCCTCGTCGACCGGCGCGGCGGCCGGCGTTGGTGCCGGCGTGGTGCCAGTTGGCATCACCGTGACCACGAACTGCGGGTCACGGCCGCGCAGCCGCAGGTCGACCGAGCCGGGCGCCAGGTCACGGGTGATCTCGTCGGCCGCGGCCGACAGCGCCTCGAGAAAGGCCAGCCGGACGGCCGAGTCCAGGGGAGCGGTCAGCCGCTCGGCGAGCGCGCGGGCCTCGTCGCCACCAGCTTCGGCGGCGACGGCCAACTCCTCGCGGAGCTTGTCGACGTAGGGCGTCAGGTCCATGGCACTACTATGGCACCACGATGGCACCACCGCAAGGGGTGGTGCCATCGTGGTGCCAGAGGTCAGTAAGTGGGCAGGGTGATCGCGGTCGCGGCGCGGTGGATCGGCTCGACGACCTTCGCCAGCATCCGCTCCTTGCCCGGGAGCCGGTTGAGCAGCCCGAGCATCCGCATCGACATCCGCACCTGGCCGCGGCTGCGCAGCACCATGCGCTTGATGTTGGCCGGGCCGAGCTTCTGGTTGGCGACGACGAACGGGCGCATCAGCTCCTCGTAGCGGTGCGGACCCTCGTCGAGGCCGGCGGTGGCCAGCTCGCCGGCCAGCACATAGGCGCCGACCAGCGCCAGGCTCGTGCCCTGACCCGACGCGGGGGAGGCGCAGTAGGCGGCGTCGCCGACCAGCGTCACCCGGCCGGTCGACCAGCGGTCGAGGCGGGCCTGGCTGATCGTGTCGAAGTAGAAGTCGGTGGCGTCGCCCATCGCTTCGAGCAGGCGGGGAACTTCCCAACCCTCCTGCGCGTACGCCTGCGTCAGGAACCGTTTCTGCGCCTCCTGCCCCTGCGGGCGTGGCGCGTCGCCGGAGAACAGGAACATCGCCTTGGCGTCGCTCTGGCCGGCGGTGCTGTAGACCAGCGTGGTGCGCCCCGGGCCGACGTAGGTCAGCTCCTCGCGGTCGAGGCCGAGGTGGTTGGGCACCGAGCAGATCGCGATGTAGTGGCCGAGGTCGTGGACGCCGCCCTCCCCGAAGGCCAGTGAGCGGGTGCGTGAGCGCAGCCCGTCGGCGCCGACCACGAGGTCGAAGCGCTCGCTCGCGCCGCCGTTCGCGAAGGTCACCGTGCCGTCCGGGTCGAGTGCCTCGATCTCGGTGCCGAACCGGTAGCCGACCCTTCCGGTGGTCGCTTCGCGCAGGATCCGGGCCAGGTCGCCCCGGAGCAGTTCAGCGTCGTCGTGCACGCGGCCGCCGAACGTGTCGGCGTCCATGCTGGCCACCCGGCGGCCGGTGGCGTCGACCACGGAGCCGGCGCGCACGCCCGTCCGGACGGCCCGGGCCTGGTCGAGCAGGCCCATCCGGTCGACCACGGTCAGCGCCGCGCCCCGGATGTCCACCTTGTAGCCGCCGTCGCGCGGCTCCTCGGCCCGCTCGGCCACGGTGACGTCGGCGCCGTGCTCGGCCAGCCACCAGGCCAGCGCCGTGCCGGCGATGCCGGCGCCCGAAACCAGGATCCTCGCGTTCGCGATGCGTGTCATGAATCGATGGTACGCACGTCTGAGACATCTGTGCAAGACGGCTGTTCGTCAGCGACCGACCGGGTTGCGTGCGAGGCTCGCGGTAGTGCTTGCTGGTGCTTACGGAGGTGGTCGGGGATGGCGCGTCCGATCTGGACAGGTGTGATCAGCTTCGGGCTGGTGGCGGTGCCGGTGCGGATGTACTCGGCGACCCGGGAGCACGAGGTCTCGTTCCACCAGTTCCAGAAGGGCACCGGCGACCGCATCCGCTACCTGCGCGTCAACGAACGCACGGGCAAGGAGGTCGAGTACGCCGACATCGTCCGCGGCGCCGACATCGGCGGCGGGCAGCACGTGATCCTCGACCCCGACGAGCTCGACTCGATCGCGCCCGGGCGGTCCCGCAGCCTGGAGATCCACGCGTTCGTCGACGTCGAGGAGATCGACCCGGTCTTCTACCAGAAGGCCTACTACCTGGGCCCGGGCGGCGAGGAGTCGACGCGCACCTATGCCCTGTTGCGCGACGCGATGGTCGACGCGGGCCGGGCGGCGATCGGGACGCTGGTCATGCGCGGCAAGGAATACCTCACCGCGATCCGCGCCGACGGCGACGTGCTCGTGCTGCAGACCATGTACTTCGCCGACGAGGTCCGCGAGGCCGCCGACCTGGCCGACGTGCCGGGCAGGATCAAGCTGAAGCCGACGGAGCTGAGCATGGCGGCCCAGCTGATCGACTCGATGGCCAGCGGGTGGAAGCCCGAGGAATACCGGGACACCTACACGGACCGGGTCAACGAACTGATCGAGGCGAAGAAGGCCGGCGAGGAGATCACCGAAACGGCGGCGGCCCCGGCGGCGACGAACGTGACCGACCTGATGGACGTGTTGCGACGCAGCGTCGAGGACGCGAAGTCCCGCCGCGCCGGTGGTGGCCGCAAGGCCGCGGCCAAGAAGGGAGCCGCGAAGAAGACCGCCACCCGGAAGGCGCCGGCCGCCAAGAAGACCACGACGGCCAAGAAGACGGCGAAGAAGACCACCGCGAAGAAGACCCCCGCGAAGAAGACTGCCAAGAAAACCGGCCGCCGGGTCGCGTGATGGCTCCCGCGCGGCAGCGAGGCACCGCCCACCTGCCGCGCCTCCTGCGTAATCCGGGCCGCCTCGTCGCGTTCAGCGACGCGGTCTTCGCGATCGCGGTGACGCCGCCACGTCGACCGCGCCGTCCTGTTCTTCAACACCGTGCTGCTGATGGTGATCGCCTTCCTCCCGTTCTCGACGAGGGTGCTCGCCGGCGCCCTCCGCGCGGACGAGGGCGTCGGGACCGCGATCGTCTTCTACGGCATCACCCTGTGGACCGCGGGCTGGGCGTCGGCATCGTCGTCGGCGCGTTCGCACCGATCGCGGGAGTCGTCATCATCGCCAGCTTCACGCCCGCCTACTACCTGCCCATCCGCGGCGAGTACGGCTAGTGGTCAGCGAGCCACGACACGACCGTGCGTGACAGGAACCCGGCATGCGACAGGTGCGCGTCGTGTCCGGCTCCCATGATCTCCAGGAACCGGCCGCGCGGGATGGCGCCGGCCATCTCCTCGACCAGCTCGGGCGGGCAGAACGGGTCGTAGGTCCCGGTCATCAGCAGGGCAGGGCAGCGGATCGCGGCGGCACCGGACCGGCTGACGTCGCCGCCCGCGTCGACGACCGCGGCCATCGCCCGGGACCAGCTGCTCGCCATCGTGCGGGCGCCGGCCACACCGTGCTTCTCCGCCAGGTACGCGGCCAGCGGCTTCAGCTCGTCGATGGGCTCGTCGACGAGCCGGGTGAGCCCGTCGAGCAGCTTTTGCGACGCCACGATCTGGCCGGCCGCACCCCAGGTCAGCACCGACAGCGCCCGGGCCGGCTGAAGCTGCGCCATGAGCAGCGCCTCCTCGCCGCCGTCGCTGAAGCCGACCAGGTGCGCGGCGTCGACCCGGAGCTCGTCGAGCAGGCCGAGCAGGAGGTGGGCGTCGTCGCGGTAGTAGGTCGGCGGGTAGTCCCGCGGCTGCGGCTGCGACCGCCCGGAACCGGGGAGGTCGACGGCGATGACCCGAAACCCGGACCCCAGCTCCCGGCGTACGCCATTGAGGTCGACGATGCTGCCACCCCAGCCGGGCATGAGCACGACGGCGTCGCCCCGCCCGCTGTCCTCGTAGTAGAGCTGATGACTCATCCACCGGACGGTAGCCGTCAGCGGTCGTCGGCGAGCACCAGGTCCTCGACGGCCCGCAGCCCGACGGCCCCGTCCGCCGGCGGCGGACCCTGACCCGCGATGGCGGCCAGCACACCCGCGAGCTGGCGCTCGAACGGGTTCTCGGGCGTGTAGGCGAGCCGTTCCCCGTTGACGGTGATCTCGCCACCGCCGTGCGACCCGAACGTGTTCTCCGCGACCGCGGACCCGTGGTCGCCGAACAGCTCCAGCCGGGTGAAGGCGTCGAACTGCATCGCGCTGAGCACGTCGACGGTCGGCCCCGAGGCGAGCTGAGCCGCGATGACCGCCGCCTCGTCACTGCGGGCGTGCCATTTGCTGTTGCTGAGAACCGACCGGAACTGGGCCCAGTCGGCCATGTCGTCCGCGTACCACCGGGCCAGGTCCAGACAGTGCGTCCCGGTCGCGGACAACGACCACCATTTGGCGACCTCGCCCTGCGCCCGCCAGTTGGTCTCGGCGATCGGAAAGGGCCAACTGACCCGCACATGCCGCAACGTGCCGAGTTCGCCGCCCAACACCCGCTCCCGAAGCAGCTGATGGCCGACATGACAGCGCAGGTGATAGCCGGCCGCGAGCACCAGCCCACCGCTGTCGGCGAGATCGACGAGCGTGCGCGCCTCGCCCATGCTCAACGCCATCGGCTTCTCGACGACGACATGCTTACCGGCCCGCAAACTCGCCTCGGCCTGCGCGAAATGCAGCCCGTCGGGCGACGCGACAACGACGAGCCCGATGCCCGGGTCAGCGAGAAACGCACCGAGATCGTCGTACGCCTTGGCGTCGGAAGCATCGAATGTGGACAGAAACTCCCGGCCCGCACTCTCGGACCGGGACAGCACCCCGGCCAACCGCGCACCCGGCGTCTCCGTCACAGCGGGCCCGTGCGCCCCCTTGGCGATGTACCCGGTCCCGACGATCCCGACGCCGACGTCGGTCACGACCCCAGCCCGATCTGCTTCATGAAGGTCGTCAGGTCGTAGAAGAGGTTCTCCTCGACGATCTTCCCGTCCACCCAGTGCGCCACGGTGCAGAAGTCCACGGCGAACGACTTGCCGGTGGGCGCGATCTCGGAGCCGTCCGGACCGGGCAACGGCCCGGTCATGGTGCCGGTCCAGTGCGCGACCGAACAGGTCCATTCACCGGACGCGAAGAGCACCTTGTACGGACGGTTGTCGAGGTGCTGATCCGGAAACGCCGCGAAGAACTGCCGCGCCTCGACCTCGTGGTCGTGCCCCCCGTGCGTCTCGGGCCGGCCGGGCCACCGCACGACCACATCCGACGCGTGGCGGCTGTTGAACGTCCCGAGATCCTGGTCGTTCCAGGCATCGTCCAACGTTTGCATCAGTTCCAGGTTCCGCTGCTCAGCAGCCATCGATCCGCCCCCTGCCTCGAACCTACTAGCGGGTGCGGGCGCTGGCGGTCGCGATGGCGCGGCTCGTCCGCCGCATGCGTACCACTGGCACCGATCACGCGCGCAGCCACGGTTTCAGCAGCGCCGGGTCGGCAACGGCCGCATCGACCTGGCGGCGTTCCTCGGCGGTCAGGGTCAGCTGGCGCAGCCGGTCTCCCCAGACTGGCACGGGCTCGTCGAGAGCCGTCGACAGTTCGATGAGGACAGCCAGCGCCACGGCCTGCTCGACGGCGGTCGCGCCGGCGCCGTGGCGGCGCAGCCCGGAGTTCAACGAGCGGTACGCGGCCCGGTCGTCCTCCTTGAACTCGCGCAGGATCCGGGCGTTGTCGAGGACCTTCGCCAGGCCGCTCAGCTCCTTCGAGCCGCCGTACTCGAGCTCCGCCGGCTCGTCGCGCTGGATGAAGACGATCGAGTTGCCGGACGGATCCATCACGGTGAACCGTGAGGCACCGGCCCGGTAACGCGTGATCCGCGGCAGGCCCTTGGAAAGAACCTTCCCGTGCGCCTGCCGCATCGCCGCGGTGAAGGCGGCATGGTAGGGAGCGACCTGGTCCACCATCACCAGACACCCGCCGGTCGTCTCCTCGGCCGGGTCGACCCCGCTGCCCCGCCCCGACCGCACATGGCCGGTGTTCGGGTTCGTTCGAGAGTGTTCGAGATCCTTTCGATCGGTGTACGGCGCACCGACGATTGCCACACCGCGTGCCGGATGGCGTTCGGGGGCCATCCGGCGCACTGGTCAGCCGGCGATCGGCGTGGGCGCGCCGATCGCCGGTTCGTGCAGCAGCTCCGCCGCCTCGTCGTGGCACGCCCGTCCGCGCGCGGGCTGGCCGAGCGTCGTCCAGACGTCGCCCATCACCTGCAGGGCGAGGCCGCGCCCGCGGTCGTGGTGCAGCTCCCGGCTGATGGACAGCGCCTGTTCGGCGTGACCGAGTGCCTGCCGGGGTTGACCGGCCAGGTGTTCGGTCTCGGCGAGGTTCGTGAGCACGAGCGCCTCGCGGAGCCGGTCGTCCAGCTCCCGGGTGATCGCGAGCCCGGCGCGGTGGTGGTCCAGCGCCTCCTGATAGCGGCCCATCCGGCGCAGCACGATGCCGATGTTGTCGAGGGCCGACCCGGTCTTGTAGCGGTCGCTCAGCTCCTTCCGCAGCGCCAGGCTCTGCTGAAGGCACCCCAACGCCGCGTCGAGGTCGCCGTCGTCGCGATGGGCGTTGCCGAGGTTGTTGAGGCAGGCGGCCTCGCCGGCCCGGTCGCCCAGCTCCCGCCGGATCACCAGCGCTTGGTCGAGCAGCGCGATGCCCTCACCCCGCCGCTCGTGGCGCAGCATGGCGATCGCCAGCATGTTGAGTGCCTGCGCCGTGCCGCTGCGGTCGCCGAGCCGCCGCGCGGCGTCGATCGCGATCTGCCCGAGCCGGGCCTGGTCGACGAAGTGCCCCGCGTAGTCGAGGTACTTGGCGACGGCGACACCCAGATCGCGGATCGCCGGCAGGCAGTTGCCGGCCGCCAGCTCCTGACCGGCGAGCATCCGCAGGTTGACCCGCTCCAGCTCGAGCCACTGCCAGGCCTCGGCGGTGGTGGCGTCCGCCCTGATCAACCGCTGTGGGGTCGCGCCGAGCTCGCCATAGGGAAGCGTGTCGTGCGGGAAGAGCGTGCGGGCAGCACCGGCGGCGGCGCTGAACATCACCGACACCAGCCGGGACCGCGCCGCGAGCTGGGCGTCCGCGGGATCCGACGCGGCGGCCAGCTCGCGCGCGAAGATCCGCACGCTGTCGTGGTAGCGGAACCGCCCCGGCGCCGTGCCCTCGACGAGGTGCGCGTCGATGAGAAGGTCGAGCGCCCGGTCGACGGTCACGGCCGGCGCGTCGAGCATGACCGCGCAGGCATCCACACTCAGCTCGATCCAGTCGGGCACGGCGGCGAGCCGGAACAAGGTCGCGGCGGTGGCGTCGACGTCAACGAGGCTCCGGTATCCCACCCGCAAGCCGGCGCGCACCGACAGATCGCCGACCTCGAGCGCGTCGAGATGTCGGGCGTCGTCACCGAGGTGCTGGGCGAGGACCCCGAGCGTCCCGGGGACCTGCCGGCTGGCGGCCCGGGCGCCCACGATCCGCAGGGCCAGCGGGGAGCCACCGCAGAGCCGCACGATGTCGGCGGCGGCCGCGGCCTCGGCGGTCACCCGGCCGGCACCGCACAGGTGCGCCAGCAGCGCACGCCCGCCGGCCGCCGGCAACGGCTCCACCGCGAGGCGCCCGGTCACGTCGAGGTCGGGCAGCCGCCAACGGCTCGTGACCAGCGTGGTCGACCGCGGGCCGCTGGGCAGCAGAGGCCGCACCTGCGCCGCCGAACCGGCGTTGTCGAGCACGACCAACATGGCCCGGTCGGCGGTGATGCTGCGGAACAACGCGCTCGCCTCGTCCACCGTGCCGGGCGCCATGCGCACGCCGAGCGCGCGCAGGAACCCGAGGAGCACGTCGTACGGCTCGCTCGGCGCCCCTTCGGCACTGGCCCCGCGCAGGTCGACGTAGAGACAGCCGCCCGGGTATCGCCCGCCGGCCCGGTGCGCGGACAACACCGCGAGGGCGGACTTGCCGACGCCGCCGGCACCGGTGAGCAGCCACGCGCCCGGCGGCTCGGCCAGTCCGGCGGCGAGCAGGTCGAGCTCGGCACCCCGGCCGACGAGAGCGGGCGGCGGCGGAGGCAACTGGAACGGCACAGGGCCGATCGCGGCGCCGCCATCCTCCTCGTCGGCTGAGGCGTCGTCGGCGCGCTCCGCGAGGCGTCCCCAGACGTCGAGCCAGTGCCGGATCGCGCCGGGCGGCACCTCGCACGCGGCGAGGACGGCCGACACGAGCTCCCGGCGGGGAAGTGTGCGCCGGGTGAGCATCGTGGCAAGCGTGCTGGCGGGCAACACGGCGCCGGCCAACTCGGCCCGCTTCGCGATCGTCCGGTAGGACAGGCCCGAACGGTCCCGCACGCGGCGCAACAGGACGACGAACTCCTCGACGGTCGTCACTGCGCGCGGATCGAGCGCCTGCATGTACCCCCGGTCCCGGTAAGACGAGCCATCACCTGGCGTCGATGATCGCGCGACCAGGCCGAGGCCGGCAACGCGCCATCCTACTGAGTGGACAGGCGTTGGGCTTCGAGGTACCGCAGGACCGCGCGAACGCGGCGATGATCGGTGGGCGCCGGCGGCAGGTCGAGCTTCGTGAAGATGGCCGTGACGTGCTTCTCCACGCTACGGCCGGCCAGACGCAGATCCGCCGCGATGGCGACGTTGGAGCGCCCCTCCGCCAGCAACGCCAGAATCTCGCGCTCGCGCGGGGTGAGCCGGGCCAGCCCGGCGTCCACTGTGGGTGCCGATAGCAGCTGCCGAATCACCTCCGGATCCAGCGCCACACCGCCGTCGGCGATGCGCCGCAGGGCGTCCAGGAACGCCGCCGTGCTGACGATCCGATCCTTGAGCAGGTAACCGACCCGCTCGGGGTGGTCGCGGAGCAACTGGTTCGCGTACACGGTCTCAACCCACTGCGAGAAAACCAGGACACCCGTCTCCGGGTACGCAGACCGGATGGCGATCGCCGCCCGTACACCCTCGTCCGTGAACGTCGGCGGCATGCGCACGTCGACGATCGCCACATCGGGGCGATGCTCCTCGACGGCGGCCAACAGACCAGCCGCGTCGGATACCGCGGCGAGCACGGACACGTCGTGGTCGCCGAGCAATGCGGACATGCCGTCGCGCATCAGCACGTTGTCCTCGGCGATGACGGTACGCACATCAGGCTCCTGGAAGGCTCAAGACGACCGTGGTCGGACCGCCGTCGGGGCTGGACACCTCGAGCCGCCCGTCGAGGGCCCGCGCGCGGGCGATCAGCCCACGCAGACCCGTACCCGTGGAAGAGGCCGCCGCACCGCCGCGCCCGTCGTCGGTCACGACCAACCGTAACCACCCGTCCGCGCCGCTGAGCGACAGCTCCACGGTCCGCGCACCAGCGTGCTTGGCCGCGTTGCTGAGCAATTCGGCGGCCGTGAAGTACACGGTGGTTGCCGCGTCGGCCGACGGGGTGCGGTCCAACGACACCGAAACGGTGACAGGCAGCCCACTGCGCGCCGCCAACGTACCGAGCGCGGTCGGCAGTCCCGCGTCCAACGCCGGCGGATGGATACCGCGAACGATCTCCCGAAGCTCGTCGAGCGCATCGGTCACACCACCACGGGCGGCGTCAACCAGCGCGAGCGCTTCGTGTTCGTCGGGCCCGAGTCTCTTCTCGATCCGGGCCAGGGTCATGCCGAGCGCCACGAGCCGAGCCTGGGTCCCGTCGTGCAGGTCACGCTCGAGCCGCCGCAACGTGGCAGCGGCATCGGCGGTCAGCGCAGCCCGGCTGGTCACCAGCTCGTCGATGCGCTCAGCCGCCGGCCCGGGCCCAAGCAACAACGTCGCCAACGCGCGATCGAGAGCGACCAGACCGCGCAACAACCACGGAAACAAGAACAATGAGACGACACCGATAGCCGAGACATACGCGGTGTCGCCCCGCCGATCAACGCCAACCGGACTGAGATCGTCGGCGCCAACGGCCCACCACACCGGCGAGAAAATCAACATAACGGCAAAAAGCGTCCCGACCACAGCCACATAAGCGGAGACAAAGGCCAAAGGCACCTTCACGAACGCGTACACGGCGGCCCGCCAGCCCCGCCCATCGACCAACACCAAACGCGCCAGACCAAGCAGCGTCCGCCCACGCAACGGCGGCGGAGGCGGCAGTTCCCACCCGAGCAACGGCCGGGACAACAAGCCGAACCAGCGAGGCAACCGCCGGGCGAGCAACAACACCCCAACCACCAGCGGCAGCCCGACCCCAACGAGTCCCGCCGGCACGACAACGACAAGCACAACCGGCACGAGAAGCGCGGGCGCCGACAGCACCACCCCGGCCACGGCATACAGAACTTGCCGCCAGGTCCGCCACTCGAACGGACCAACCAGAACGGCCCTCACCGCGCCGCCTCGATCGACGCGGAGTGGACGACCGGCACCGGCGTCCCACCCACCGCACCGACGGCGAGGACGAGCCCAATGACCGCCATGATGCCAGCTTCGCAGATCACAACCGCCACCACCCGCCCCGAGATCCGTCACCCGCAGCCCCAGCCTCGCAACCACCGCAGCGCCGAACCACCGAGCCGCCCGCCCAATCCCAGTGCGGTCAACCGCACGCTCCCAAGAGGTCCGCCGCCCCGCACCCGCGCCACGCACCGCCGAAGGTCCACGAATCGCACCGAGCCCTGGAGCCCAACCGTCGACCCCACCGACCATTACAGGGCCAGCCACAAGACCCGACCGATCGGCCAGCCGTCGGCGGTCGTCGCCGGGTGAGGGTAGGTGGTGCCGCGCGAGGGCGACGGCGAGGTCCTCGCGCATTTCGGGGACGGACACCCCGATCGACCAACCAGCGCTTGGAGGAGCAACGCGACCGGCAGCCGAGTCGACGACGACGCGCAGGCACCTCCGGGGCTGGCTCCAAGAGACGAACAGAGTAATAACGGGCCTAACGGGCGATCCCGTCATCGATGGCGATCACGGCCAACACGGTGCCGGTCGGTCACGCGCCGTGCCAGTCAGCAGCCCTCAACGCCAACCATGAGCCAGGTCGCCAAGCCACCCTGTCATCCACGCTTTGCTCTGCATCCATATACGCACCACCCCTGGCTCGGGGTGGTGCGTATATGGATGCAGAGCAAAGCGGCCGGTGGTGGGTGTGGGCTGGTCGGGGTTATCCACAGGTTTTGGCGTGGGGTTTTGGGGTCGGTGGTGGGGCGGCATGCTGGGGCCATGAGTGGATCGGTTCGTGCTTCTCTTGTTTGGTCGGTTTCTGGGTTGGTGCGGGCTGCTCGGCGGCGGGCCGATTTCAGTCAGCGGCAGTTGGCTAAGAAGAGTGGGGCCAGTCATGGCACTGTGGGGCGGATCGAGTCCGGGGATTTGGTTCCCAGCCTGGCCATGGTTGAGCGCTTGTTGGGGGCCTGCGGGTTTCGGATCGTGGTTGTCGATGAGACTCGGCGCAGGCTGATGCCGATGGTGGAGAGCGACAACACGGTCGATGGCGGCTCGCGGCGGTTTCCCGCTCATCTTGACGTGATTCTTGATCCGTTGTTGGGGGAGTGGTGGGGGGATCTTTACGGGCTGGCTCGGCCGCCTGAGACGTTTTATCGGGATCGGGGGCGGCGGGATCGGCAGCGGCGGCGGAGTCAGTGGGAAGTGAGAGTGCAGAAATATCGTGGAGTGCCGCCTCCTCCGACCGAGTTGGCGTTCTACGGGTTTTCTTAGGTTCGCGCTTGCCGCCGTTGTGGGTTTCCGGGTCCTCGCCGGTGGGCAACGCAGTGCGGCATGACGTGGGTCGAGTCCGTGCGGGAGCGTGCGCGTAGCACCATGCGTGCCGCTGGGCGGCAGGGTGGGCCGCCGCCGTTTACTCCCAATCAGCGGTTGGCGCCGGCCGTTGCGCCGGTGGTGGTGGTTGATCCGAAGCCGACCGTTGACGACGGGATACCTCGTGCGGTTCGGGTCGCGGGGGCTTGGGCCTGGCGGATCGTGTTGTTCGTTGCCGCCGCGTACCTTTTGTTCCGGGTTATCGGGGTTCTGCGGATCGTGCTGATCCCTGTCGTGGTGGCGATCCTGCTCGCGGCGTTGCTCGAGCCTGTGGCCGCCGCGATGCGGCGGCGCGGGATGAACAGGTCGTTGGCCGCCGCGTTGGTGCTGATCGGTGGGCTGATCGTCGTGTTCGGCGGGCTCAGTCTGATCGTGCAGACGTTCATCGCGCAGTTCGATGATCTGTCCGATCAGGTCGGGCAGGGGATCGACGAGGTGCAGACCTGGCTCGCGAACAGTCCGTTGCACATCTCGCAGAGTCAGGTCAGCGACGCGATCGAGCAGCTTCAGCGGCAGTTCATGGACAACCGGGACAGTCTGGCGACCGGGGCGCTGAGCACGGCGACCACGATCGGTGAGGTTGCCACCGGTGTGCTGCTCGCGTTGTTCACGCTCTTCTTCTACCTGCGTGACGGTGAGTCGATCTGGACCTTCCTGTGCCGGCTGCTGCCTCGTGGCGCGCGGGTGCCGGTTGCCAGGGCCGGGCACTACTCCTGGCACACCCTCGTCTCGTACGTGCGGGCCACCGTTCTCGTCGCGTTGATCGACGCGGTCGGCATCGGGATCGGGCTCGCCGTGATGGGGATCCCGCTCGCGCTTCCGTTGGCGGCGCTCGTGTTCCTCGGTGCGTTCATCCCCGTGATCGGTGCGACCGTGAGCGGCGCCGTCGCCGTGCTGGTCGCCTTGGTCACCCAGGGGCCGATCAGCGCTCTCATCGTGCTCGCCATCGTGATCGGCGTGCAGCAGCTCGAAGGGCACGTGCTGCAGCCGCTGATCATGGGGAGGGCGGTGGCGCTGCATCCGCTCGCCGTCATTCTGGCGATCGCCACCGGTGTAGTGGTCGGTGGCATCGTCGGCGGTCTGGTGGCCGTGCCGATTCTCGCCGTGGGCAACACCGCGGTGCGGTACCTCGCCGACCATCCCGGTGGGGAGCCGACGCCCGACCGGGAGCCGCCCGGCACCGAACCCACCGACGAGGACGAAGACGAGGAGAAGGCGGCCGGTGTGCCCGACGTCGAGTCGTCGGTCGACCAGCCGCCTGCCCGGGCCTGAGCGGTCAGAGGGCGGCGATCGCCTCGTCGATCGGGGTGTCGCCGCCCGTCACCTCGAACTGGCGGTGCACGGCCAGGGTGCCGGTCACCAGCGCGGCGATCACCGCGGCCACGTCCGCGCGCGGGATGCTCGACCGGCCGACCGTCTCGGCCACCGTGACCTTGCCGGTGCCGGGCTTGTCGGTGAAACCGTCCGGGCGCAGGATCGTCCACTCGAGGTCGCTGTCGCGGACCGCGGCGTCGGCGGCGCTCTTGGCCTCCAGGTAGACCTCGAAGTCGTCGTCCAGCGTGCGGTCGAAGTCGTCGGCGCCGATCGCGGAGAGCAGCACGAAACGGCGTACGCCGGCCGTGGCCGCCGCGGCGGCGAGCAGGATCGCCGCGTCCCGGTCTACCGTCCACTTGCGAGCTGGGCCGCTGCCTCGGCCTGCGCCGGCGGCGAACACGGTCGCGTCGGCGCCGGCGAGTACCGCGGCGACCTCGTCGCGGGAGGCCTTCTCGAGGTCCAGCACTACCGGTTCGGCGCCGGACGCGGTCACCTCGTCGGACTGCGCGGCGTTACGGATGATGCCGACCGGTGTGTGGCCCGCGTCCGCGAGCCGCCGGTTGAGCAGTCGGGCAACCTGCCCGTGGCCGCCGGCGATGACGATCCTCATACCGGCGACGCTACTCCTGGCCCGCAGCGGCGCCGGGCTGGGCGCGCGCGTAACAGGCCGGTGGCTCCCCGACCACCGCGGTGAAGTCGCGGGTCAGGTGGCCCTGGTCCGCATACCCCAGGCGCCGACGTCCACCGGCCGGGCTGGCGCCCGGCCTGACGGTCACGGCAGGCGGTTGCCGGCCGCGCGGTAGACCTCGTACCAGGCCGGCCGGCTCAGCTCCACGTCGCTGGCGGCCGCGAGGCTCGCGACGCGCGCGGCGTTGGTCGAGCCGACGATCGCCTGCATCCGCGCCGGGTGCCGCAGGATCCAGGCGACCGCCACCGCCGCGGGCGTGACCGAGAGCTGGTCGGCGGTGTCGCGCAACGCCCGGTCCAGCTCGGGGAACTGCTCGGCGTCCAGCAGCGTGCCCTCGATCTGCCCGTACTGGAGGACCGACCAGGCCTGGATCGTGATCCCGTGCAGCCGGCAGTAGTCGAGGACGCCGCCGTCCCGGTCGAACGCCCCGGGGCTGGTCATGTTCACGTTGATCCCGGCGTCGATCATGCCGGTGTGCGCCACGCTGAGCTGGAGCTGGTTGGTGACCAGCGGCTGGCGCACGTGCCGGCGCAGCAGCTCGATCTGCATAGGGTGCTGGTTGCTGACCCCGAAGGCGCGCACCTTGCCCGCGGCGTGCAGCTCGTCGAAGGCAGCCGCAACCTCCGCGGGCTCGACCAGTGCGTCCGGCCGGTGCAGCAGGAGCAGGTCGACGTGATCGGTGCCCAGCCGGGAAAGGGAGCCATTGACGGAGGCGAGGATGTGCTCCTTCGAGAAGTCGAAGAACCCGTCGCGGATGCCGCACTTGGTCTGCAGCAGCACGTCCTCCCGCCGCACCGAAACCGACCGGAACGCCTCGCCGAAGACCTCCTCACACCGGCCGCCGCCGTAGATGTCGGCGTGGTCGAAGAGGTTGATGCCGGCGTCGACGGCGACACCGAGCAGGTTCACCAGCTCGGCCTTGTCGAGGCTCGCGATCCGCATGCAGCCCAGCGCCACCGTCGAGCCGAGCAGCCCGGAGCCGCCGATGTCCACGTACCTCATGTGTCTCCTTTGTGGAGCCCGGGTGGACCGGAGATCCACCCGGGCCGCCGTCCATTCAGTCCAGTAGTCCCGCGGTCCAGAAGATGCCGCGCCGCAGCACGGTCCGGAACGTCGGGTCGCGCCAGGTCGTGTCGTCGTGACCCGACTGGTAGCAGAACACGCGGCTGTTCCGGTAGGTCCGCGTCCACGCGAGAGCCCGCAGGCTCCGCGGGTGGTCGGTCGTGATGAGGACGTCGTTGTCCTCCGCCGGCTCCGCCATCGCGTACGACTCGTCCACGACGGTGAAGTCGCCGAGCCCGCGCGTGATCGGGTGGTCGCCGACCACTGCGCACCGGAGCTCCTGCTCCGGGTGATAGGTGAACCGCCTGTCCCGCGTGCCCGACACCCCGTCCCAGAACGGCCAGGTCTCGTAGCTCAGGATCGCGTGGTGTAGCAGCACGATCCCCTGACCGGTCGTGCCGAACGAGTCCTCCAGGTAGCGCCGGCGCGAATCGTCCGACGCCGGGGCGGGGAAGCTCATGTTGTAGAACACGAGGGCGTCGTAGCCGTCGCGTCCGGGGTCCTTACAGAAGATGTCCCAGGGCTGCGGGTACGCCTCGATGTCGTCGAAGGACCAGAAGAGCCGCTGGAAGTTGACGACGTCGAACGGATGCCATTCGGTGATGACGGCGACCTTCATGTTGACCGCTCCGCTCAGCCGAAGTGTGCGTCGCGGAGGTCCTGCATGTACTTCAGCGTGACCCGCGTCTCGTACCCGTAGTTGATGGGATCGTCGCCCGTCGAGCTGAGCCAGGGCGCGGCCACCGACACCGTGCTCCGGTAGCCGATGTCCTTCAGCACCGTGAACAGCTGGTGGTAGGCCTCGGTGCGCGGCTCGATGTTCGTCTGGGAGTGGCCGTTGCCCTCACCAGCCATCTGCACGTGTACGCAGTACGCCGGGTCCTCCCTGACGATGTCGAACGACTCGCCCAGCTTGATGAAGTAGTTGAGGTCGACCATCATCTTGATCGCCCGCCGGTTGACCGTCTTCGCGAACGCCAGACCCTCGGTGTAGCTGGGGAACAGCGTGTCGGGGTCGGCGTTCGGCTCCAGTGCGATGTCGATGCCCCAGCGCTCGCCCTCGTCGGCGAGGATGTTGCAGAAGCTGACCGCGTCGTCCCACGCCTTGGTCCGCGGGTAGCCGTCGGGGCAACGGAAGAAGCCGCCCCAGACACCCGCGACCGTGACGCCGATCTCGTGCATCCGCCGGAACGACCGGGCCGCCCAGAAGAGCTGCTGCTCGCGGTCGTACGACGGTCCCGAAGCGAACGAACCAAAGCCGTGCAGCGGATCGGTGCCGCTGACGTAGTGGCTCGCGACCGGCGTCGGCACCGCCCGGGCCAGGTAGCGGTCGCGGTTGGCGGCCCAGGTCGACTCGCTGTGCAACGGCAGGATGTGCACGGAGTTGGGGATCTCGTAGAAGTCCCAGCCTTCGGCGATCTCCTCGATGGGGACCACGTCGGTGACAAGGCCGAGCTTGATCGTGTCGGTCATGGTGGCATGCCTCTTCCCGGTCGCTGCGGACCGAATGGGTGCGGTGGCAGACGTGACGGCAGGGGAAGCGCTGCCGACCGTGTGCGGCGGGAGACCCGGCCTCGCTCACGGCTTCTCGACATAACCACACCGGCGGAGCGGCCGGCAAGAGGGGGGGTCGCCGAGAAAGACCCCCCTTGCTGGCCGTCAGCAAGTGTGGTTACCTCCTTGTCACATCGTTTCGTGCTCGTCAACAGGAGGTGTCGGATAGCTCGTACTGGGACTTATCTTTAGCTTCGATGCTTCATAGAAGCGCCGGACCGTTGCGCTCGGCCTATTGGCCCGCGCAGGGGGGATAAGGCTCCGCCGACGGCGCGCGAACACTCGGCCTCTGGGTGCCGGATGGTCTTACGCGCGAACGTCGTCAGTACGACTCTCCGGGCTCCGTGGCACGCCACCCGAATGCCAGCGATCGTCTGATCGCCTTTCGCGGCATGGGTTCGCGTACATCGTGACTGACGCAAACCGCGGCACGCCCTGTGCCGCGGCGGGTGCCGCTCGCCGTGGGAAGCCGGCGGGCGCTCCCGGCCACCAGTCGCGTTCCGCACAGTCGACTAGGTTTTCCGGCGGAGAGGAACCTAGAAATGAAAAGACGTGCCGCGCTGCGCGCGATGGCGGTCTTCGCCGCGATGTCGGTGGGCCTCGGGCTCGCCGCATGCGGAAGCGATACCGAACAATCGGGTACGGCCGACCAGGCCGACCTTGTCATGTCGATCTGGGGCAGCACCAACGACACCAAGACGTATCAGGAAAGGGCCGACGCCTACACGGCGACCCATCCCGGTGTGAAGGTGACGGTCAAGAACATCCCGATCGAGAACTACGACCAGCAGGTCGACACGATGATCGCCGGCGGCAGCTCGCCCGACATCATCCTCGTCGACAGCACCCGCGGCCCGGCGCTCGCCTCGCGCGGCGCGATCCTCGACCTCGCACCACGGATCCAGTCCGCGGGGCTCAAGCTCGAGGACACCGTGGATGCCAACCGGATCAGCGGGTACAACCTCAAGGGCAAGCAGTTCGCGCTGCCGGACCGCGGCGGCAACCTCGTCTTCTACTACAACAAGACCATGTTCGAGAAGGCGAACGTCGCGCTGCCGAAGGCGGGCTGGACCTGGGGCGAGTTCACCGAGGCGGCCAAGAAGCTGACGATCGTCGAGGGCGGCAAGACCACGCAGTACGGCGTCGCCATCGACAACTGGCCGCAGGCGGTCGAGTCGGTGACCCGCTCGTTCGGCGGCACCATCCTCAACGACGCGCTCGACGGGCCGGCCATCGACTCGCCGCAGTTCCGGACGGGCCTGCAGACCTACTACGACCTGGCGGCCAAGCTGAAGGTCTCGCCGACGCTGCAGGACTACGCGGACTTCGGCCAGAACGTCAACCGGGACGCCCTGTTCGCGCAGGGCAAGACGGCGATGATCTGGGCCGGCCTGTGGGACATTCCCGATTTCGTCAAGCAGGGCCTCAGTTTCGGCATCGCGCCGCCGCCGAGCCCGGACGCCGCGAACCCCACGATGATGGCCTTCGGCACCGGCCTCGCGGTCGGCTCGCGGTCGAAGCAGCAGGACGCCGCCTGGGCGGTCGTCCAGTACATGTTCTCGGTCGACGGCCAGGAGCCGATCGTCGCCAACCAACAGGACGTGCCGAGCGCGAAGGCGCTGATCCCGGAGTGGGAGAAGGCGTTGCCGCAGGGCATCTCGTACGCGGATCTGACCAAGGCCAGCAACCAGGTGTTCTCCCCGGCCCGGCCGCCGCAGGCCAACCAGATCGCCAAGCAGGTGGAGCAGGATCTCTACCCGTTCTTCACCGGAAGCGCCTCGGTGGAGGAGGCGACCTCCAACGCGGCGTCGCACATCAAGGCCACGCTGGCCGGCAGCTGACGGAGGTCGACCGGTGGGAACCATGACCCGGAGCGGGCGGGCGCCGACGCGCCGCACGATGTCGAACAGGACGCGGGAGACGGTCGCCTTCTACCTGTTCATGCTCCCCTGGATCGTCGGCATCCTGGCCCTCTATGCGGTGCCGCTGGTGGCCAGCGTGGTCCTCAGCTTCACCGACTGGGACCTCTTCCAGCCACCGCAGTGGGTGGGCCTGCGCAACTACAGCAGCCTGCTCACCGGTGAGGGGAGCAACTTCTGGCTGGCGTTGCGCAACACCGCCTACTACGCGGCGATCCTGGTGCCGGTCAACCTCGCCCTGAGCATCGGGTTCGCCCTGCTGCTCAACAAGCCGATCGTGCTGCGCCGGTGGTTCCGCACCGCGTTCTACCTGCCCAGCACCATACCCATCGTCGCGGTCGTGATGCTGTGGAGCTGGCTGCTGGCACCGTCCGGCATCGTCAACTCGCTGCTGGGGACGGTTGGGGTCGACGGGCCCGCGTGGCTCGTCGACCCCGCCCGGGTCAAGGACGGCCTGATCATCATGGGCGTCTGGCAGCTCGGCGGCGGCGTCGTGCTGTTCCTCGCGGCGTTGCAGGCGATTCCGCGTTACCTCTACGAGGCGACGATGCTCGACGGCGCGGGACCGTGGCGGCAGTTCCGGTCGATCACGGTCCCGATGCTCTCGCCGATCATCCTGTTCAACCTGATCAACGGGATCATCGGCGCCCTCCAGGTCTTCACCCAGGTCTACGTCGTGACACAGGGCCACAACGCCGGGGCGCTGATGCTGGTGCCGTTCCTCTACGAGAACGCGTTCGAGTTCAACAAGATGGGCTACGCGTCGGCGATCGCGGTGCTGCTGTTCGTGATGATCATGCTGTTGACGCTGGTCGTCCTGCGGTGGTCGCGGCGCTGGGTCCACTACGAAGGCGAGGTGAGCTGATGCGCCCGCGGTGGGGCCAACGGATCCCGGTGTACGTGGTCCTGCTGTTCGGCACCGCCCTGATGGTGCTGCCCCTCCTCTGGATGGTCAGCACCTCGCTGGCGAGCACGAAGTACGTCACGACGTTCCCGCCGAAGCTGTTCCCCGACACCTTCGAGTTCGCGAACTACGGCCGGATCTTCTCGGACACCGACCTCGGCCGCTACCTGTTCAACTCGGTCGTCATCGTGATCCCGTCGATGGTCGGCCAGGTGGTGGCGTCCTCGTTCGCGGGCTACGCCCTCGCCCGCCTGCGGGCACCGGGCCGGCGGATCTGGTTCGTCGTCACGCTGGCCACCCTGATGATCCCGTACGAGGCGACGATCGTCCCCACCTTCGTCACCTTCCAGTACCTCGGCTGGATCAACACGTTCTGGCCACTGATCGTGCCGCAGCTGTTCGGCAGCGGCTACAGCATCTTCCTGATGCGCCAGTTCATCATGCAGATCCCGACCGAGTACGACGAGGCGGCGCGACTGGACGGGCTCGGCTATTTCGGCATCTGGCGGCGCATCATCGTCCCGCTGTCGGTGCCCGCGCTGGCCACGGTCGCGATCTTCACGTTCACCTTCCAGTGGGGCAACTTCCTGGGGCCGCTCATCTACATCAACGACCCGGAGAAATATCCCCTCGCGCTGGGGCTCTACGCGATGACGCAGACCAGCAACGTCGGGCAGACCCCCGACTGGAACCTCATCATGGCCGGCGGCATGCTGCTGACCGTACCCATGGTGATGGTCTATTTCTTCGGTCAACGCTTCCTCTACGAGGGCGGCAACGCACTGGGGCGGATCCGGGTATGAACCTCGACATCGCGCGGAAGATCGAGCTGCTCACGGGGATGACCACCTGGGTGCTGCATCCGCGACCGGAGGTCGGCCTCCGGTCGCTGGTGCTCTCCGACGGGCCGGTCGGCGTGCGCGGCACGGGGGAGGGCCATTCCCTGTTGTTCCCGTCGCCGAGCGCGGTGGCAGCGACCTGGGACCCGGCCGTGGCCGACCGGCTCGGGCACCTGTTCGCCGTCGAGGCGCGCCGCCACGGCGTCGACGTGGTGCTGGCACCACAGGTCAACATCCAGCGCACGCCGTACGCCGGCCGGCACTTCGAGTGTTTCTCCGAGGACCCGCTGCTGACCGCGGAGATCGCCGGCCCGCTCGTGGCCGGGATCCAGCGCCACGGCGTCGCCGCGTGCGTCAAGCACTACGTGCTCAACGACTCGGAACGGGACCGCACGCGGTACGTCGCCCGCGCGGACGAGCGCGCCCTGCGGGAGGTCTACCTGGCGCCGTTCGAGCGTGTTGTCCGGGAGGCCGGCGTCTGGAGCGTGATGGCAGCCTACAACCGGGCGGACGCCTACGGAGACGACAGCCCGATGACCGCACACGCGCCGCTGCTACGCGACGTCCTCAAAGGAGAGTGGGCGTTCGACGGCGTCGTAGTCAGCGACTGGATGGCCACCACCGCGACGGTCGGGCCGGCCAACGGCGGCCTCGACCTCGTCATGCCCGGGCCCGGTGGCCCGTGGGACGAGGAACTGCTGGCCGCGGTCAAGGACGGCCGCGTCCCGGAGAGCGTCATCGACGACAAGGTCGCACGGATCCTGCGGCTGGCGGCCCGCACCGGCGGGCAGCCCACGCCCGTCTTCGGCGACGACCGGGCGTTCCTGCGTGAGCTGGCCGCGCGGTCCACAGTCGTGCTGCGCCGGCACCCGGGAGGCTTCCCGGCCGCCCCGGCGGCCGTCCGGTCGGTCGCGGTCATCGGGCCGAACGCCGCGACTCCGTTCGTGCTCGGCGGCGGCAGCTCGGTCGTCTCGCCGCGGCAGGTCGTCGGCGTGCCCGAGGCGTTCGCCGCCGCGCTGCCGCACGCCGAGGTCACGCTGGCCCGCGGCGGGGACGCGCGGGTCCACCTCCCACCCGCGGACCTCGCGTCGCTCGGCCACGACCCGGAGGGTGGCCCGGGCGTCGCCCGGATGCGCGCCTTCGACGCGGCGGGCGCCCTGCTCAGCAGCGTCACGCTGGCGGAGTGGGACGGCTGGGACCGGGCCGTGCCCGCCGAGGTCGAGACCGTGGAGCTGCACACCGTGCTCCGGCTGGCCGAACCGGGCGACTACCGGATCGAGCTGGGCACCGTCGGGCGGTTCGTGCTCCGCGTGGACGATGTCGTGGTGGCGTCCGGCGACGAACCGGCCGGGCCCGAGGTCTTCCTCGATTCGAGCGTGAACGCGCCGCCCGGACGGGGTGCCGACCTCGTCGTCCACGAGCCGCGCGACGTGGACGTGCGGGCCGTGCTGACCGCGATCCCGGCCGAGGGCTTCGGCCGCGTCGTCCGCGGCGAGCTGCGCCTGCGGCCGCCGGGTCCGACCGTCGAGGACGAGATCGCGGAGGCGGTCGCGCTCGCCCGCCGGTGCGACCTCGTGGTGGTGGTCGTCGGCACGAACAGCGACGTCGAGTCGGAAGGCTGGGACCGCACCTGCCTGGCGCTGCCCGGCCGGCAGGACGAGCTGGTCGACCGGATCCTGGCGGTGGCGCCCGACGCGGTCGTCGCGGTCAACGCCGGTGCGCCGGTCGTCCTGCCGTGGCTCACGCGGGCGGCGACGGTGCTGTGGACGTGGTTCCCCGGGCAGGAGGCCGGGGCCGCCCTGGCCGACGTCGTCCTCGGCCGGGCCGAGCCGGCGGGCCGTCTGCCGTGGACACTGCCGGCCGACGAGGCCGACGTGCCGACGCCGCGCCCGATCCCCGGCGACGACCTGGTGCTGAGCTACCCGGAGGGCATCCACGTCGGTTACCGCGGTTGGCTGCGGGCGGGCGCGGAACCGGCCGCACCGTTCGGCCACGGCCTGGGCTGGACCGACTGGCGCTACGAGACGGCAGACGTGGCCACGGCCGGCGACGACGACCTGGCGGTGACGGTCCAGCTGACCAACACCGGCACCCGACCCGGGACCGAAGTGGTGCAGTGCTACCTCGAGCCGGTCGACCCGGCGTCGGCGCCCGAGCGTCCCCTGCGCTGGCTGGCCGGTGCCACCGTGGTCACGGCAGGTCCGGCCGAGACCGTGACGGCCACGGTCCGGGTGAGGCGCCGCGCGCGGGAGACCTGGGACCCGGCGGCGCGGCGATGGGTCGTGCCCGCGCAGGCCCTGCGCGCCCGCCTCGGCAGATCGGTGACGGACCTGCGGCTCACGATCCCGCTGGACGCCTGAACGAGTCGGACCCGGATGGTAGGCTTGCGTCCGGGTATGACCGAAATCCGCACGCCTGACCAGCGGCTACGCGTCTTCGTCAGCTCCACGATGAACGAGCTGTCGGACGCCCGTGTGGCCGCGCGGCGCGCGATCGAGCAACTCCACCTCACGCCGGTGATGTTCGAGCTGGGTGCCCGGCCCTATCCGCCGCGCGACCTCTATCTCGCCTACCTGGCGCAGAGCGACGTGTTCGTCGCGATCTACGGCGAGAGCTACGGGACCGTCGAACCGGGCCGGTCCGTCTCCGGGCTCGAGGACGAGTTCCTCGCCGCCGCGGGCAAACCCCAGCTCGTGTACGTGCAGCTGCCGGCGCCGCACCGGGAGCCACGGCTCGCCGAGATGCTGGAACGGGTGGCCCGCAGCGGCGTCTCCTACCGCACGTTCGCGCAACCCGGCGAGCTGGTCGCGCTCATCGGGCAGGACCTCGCGTTGCTGCTCAGCGAGCGGTTCGGTGCGGGCACGCCCCCGGCGCCCGTCGCGACTGGTCCGACAGCGCCGAGTCCGCGAAACGCTCTGACGCGGTGCGGCTGTTCGCCGACCGGGCCGAGGCGGCGGGCGCACACCTGACGCTCGACGACGCGGAGGTGCGGACGATCGCCGAGATCTGCCGGCGCCTGGACGGCCTGCCGCTGGCGATCGAGCTGGCCGCGCCCCGGGCCCGGGTGCTGGCGCTCGACGACCTGCTGTCGCGGCTGGACAGCAGCTTCGACGCACTGGGTGCGGGCGCGCGGGACAGGCCCTCCCGGCAGCGCACGCTGGACTCGACGATCGCGTGGAGCTACCACCTGCTCGACGAGGCGGAGCGGACGCTGTTCCGTCGGCTCGGCGTGTTCGCGGGCAGCTTCAGCCTGGCGGCTGCGGAGACGATCTGCGGCGACGACGTGTTCGACGGGGTCGCGTCCCTCGTGGACAAGGCCCTGCTGCGGGCGGACCACTCCGTACACGGTCAGCCTCGATTTTCCATGTTGCAGCTCGTGCGGGACTTCGCGCTGGCCCGGCTCGCGGACGCCGGTGAGGCCGACCGACTGCACCAGCGGCACGCCGAGTACTTTCGCCAGCTAGCGTTCGACGTCGGCGCCGAGTTGGACGGCAACGGCAAGATCCGTCCGCTGGTGCGCACCTGTGTCGCCGACGAGGACAACTGCGGTGCGGCGTTGCGGTGGTTCGTCGCCGCGGGGGACGCCGGGTCCGCGGTGCGGATGGGGTTGGCCATCTGGCCGTTGCTGTTCGACCAGCGCCTCTCCGGCGACGTGCGGCAGGCGATGGAGCGGGCGCTGGCGCCGGGCACCGCGTTGACCGACGACAACCGCGCGTACGCCCGGTTCGTGCTCGGCATGCTCGCCTTCCTCGGCGCGGACTACGACCGTGCCGCGGAGGTGTTGCCGCCGTCGCGCGATCGGTTCGTCGCGCTCGGCGACGAGCGCGCGGCCGCGACGATCGCGCTCGCGTGCGGCGTGCTGGCGACCGATCCCGACGCCGGAGAGCGCGACCTGCGCGGCGCCGTCGACACGCTCCGCCGCCTCGACCACCGGTGGTGGCTGCTGCTGGCGTTGCTCGGGCTCGGCGTGGCGCGGGTGACGGCGCACCGGGAGGACGAGGCGGTCGCCGTCCTCGACGAGGGCGTGCGCGGTGCCCGCGAGTTGGAGGACGACGTGCTGGTCAGCAACGGCCTGGTCGGGCTCGGGCTCGCGCACCTGCGCCAGGGCGACCTCGACCGGGCCGCGGGCGAGCTCGGCGAAGGGCTCGACCGCAGCGTCGCGATCGGCAGCCGGGAGACGATCCCGCGGGCGCTGGACGGTCTCGCCGCGGTGGCCGACCGCACCGGCGACAGCGAGCGGGCCGCGACGCTGTTCGGCGCGGCGGGGCGGGTGCGCGGGACCTCCGGGTCCGACCTGTGGGGTGTCGACCGGGAGACCCACGCCGAGACCGCTGGTCGCCTGCGGAAGCGGCTGGGCGCGCAGCGGTACCGCCGGCTGACCGCTCGCGGCGCCCGGCTCGCCCTCGCCGACGTGCTCACGCTGGCCGCCCCACGCTGAGAGCGCTCTCTCGTCAACTGAGAACCCATTGACATCTGCCGCTGGGTTTGGTGACCTGCTCTGCAACAGAACGCCCCCGACCGTCCCCGGAGGCTCCATGAAACCGTTCTCCCGCCGATGGCGCGCACCCGCGGCCGTCCTCGCCGTGGCGCTGGTGACCACCGCGCTCTCGTTCACGATGCTCGACCCGGCCGGTGCCGCTCCGCTGGGCGCCGGCAGCTATGCCACCAGCCGCCCGGCCGGCGCCTCGGCGCCCGTCGCGTGTGCCGGCGTGTCCGCCAACCCCCGCCTCTACGTCACCGCGAACGCCCCGGCCGGCGCGGTGCCGACCAACGACTGGTGGTCGTCGCTGCTCTACAAGCGCGACAACGTCGGCTGCCAGTACTCCGCACCGCTGCACGCGCACCCGATGTCGTTCCAGCCGGCCGGCGACGGCCTCGGCGTCTCCTACACCACCACCCCGACGGTCTCCGGCACGCCGACGACCGTGGGGGAGTACCACTACCCGTACAGCCGGGAGTTCACCCTCGGCGTCGCCGGGCTGAGCTCACCCGACGTGAAGGTCGACGGCTGGACTGACTGGACCGTCTCGCCGTACTGGGCCGGCAACGGCCGCACCCTGCGCGCCACGATCGGGCACGGACTGCCCTTCGTGTACGCACAGGTGAGCGGTGGCGACGCCGTGCTGTCGTTCCCGAGCGCACCCGCCGTCTGGGTCAACAGCGGCAACCGGGTGGGCTTCACCATGCGCGGGCACGACTACGTCGCGTTCGCGCCCACCGGTGCGACGTGGACGGTCAGCGGCGCCACGATCACGTCCACCCTGGCCGGTCGCGGCTACCTGTCGGTGGCGCTGCTGCCGACCACCACCTCGACGCCGGCCGCCGAGCGGACCGCCCTGGCCGACAGCTACGCCACGTACGCGCACCGGCACGTCACCGGCACCACGGTGAGCTGGTCCTACAGCCAGGCGACCAGCACGGTCAACGCCACGTACGCGTTCACCACGACCGCCCGCGAGGGCAGCGGTGGGCCGACAGTGGTGAGCCTCTATCCGCACCAGTGGAAGAACCTGGCCTCCGGCACACCGATCACACCGACGTACGTGTCGGCCCGTGGTCCGATGAAGACGCTGGTCGGGGTCTCCTCGTTCACCACCGCGATCCGGTTCAACGGCGTGCTGCCCGAGGTCCCGGCCGTCGCCACGTCGACCGGCGCCGACCTGACCACCCTCGGCACGTTGCTCGACCAGGTGGCCAACGGCGACCCGATGGCCGGCGTCGGCAACGACACCTACTGGACCGGCAAGGGCCTCGGTCGGGCAGCCCGGCTCGCCGAGATCGCCGACCAGCTCGGCCGCACCGCACAGCGGGACCGGATGCTGTCCGCGATCCGTACCCGGCTGACCGACTGGTTCACCGCCTCGGCCGGCAAGACCCAGCGGGTCTTCGCGTACGACGCCGCCTGGGGCACGCTGGTCGGGTTCCCGGCCTCGTACGGGTCGGACACCGAGCTCAACGACCACCACTTCCACTACGGCTACTTCATCGCGGCGGCGGCCACGCTGGCCCGGTTCGACCCGGCCTGGGCGGCACAGTCGCAGTACGGCGCGATGGTCAACCTGCTGATCCGCGACGCCAACAGCTGGCAGCGCAACGACGCGATGTTCCCGTTCCTGCGCGACTTCGACATCTACGCCGGGCACGACTGGGCGTCGGGGCACGCGGCGTTCGGTGCCGGCAACAACCAGGAGTCGTCGTCGGAGGGCATGAACTTCGCCAACGCCCTGATCCAGTGGGGCATCGCGACCGGACAGACCGCGGTGCGCGACGCCGGCCTGTTCATCTACACCACCCAGGCACAGGCGATCCAGGAGTACTGGTTCGACTCGTCCGACACCAACTACCCGGCGGCGTTCGGGCACAGCACGGTCGGCATGGTCTGGGGCGACGGCGGCGCGTACGCCACCTGGTTCAGCGGCGAGCCCGAGATGATCCAGGGCATCAACCTGCTGCCCATCACCGGCGGCTCGCTCTACCTGGGCCAGCGGCCGGCCTATGTGAACATCAACTGGGACGAGCTCGTGCGTAACAACGGCGGCCAGCCGACGGTCTGGCAGGACGTGCTCTGGTCGTTCCGGGCGCTCGGCTCCGGCGGGTCCGGTGACGCGGCGCTGGCCGCACTGCGGGCCAACCCGGGCTACCCGCCCGAGGACGGCGAGACCAGGGCGCACACCTTCCACTGGGTACGCAACGTCGCCGCGCTCGGCACGCTCGACACGACGGTTACCGCGGACACGCCGCTGTACGCGGTGTTCACGAAGAACGGCGTCCGGACGTACGTGGCGACCAACGTGTCGGCGAACCCGCTGACCGTACGGTTCTCCGACGGCCGCACGCTCACGGTCGCGGCCGGACGCACGGCCACCACGGGCGCGTTCACCTGGAGCGGCGGTGGCGGGGTCGCGAACCCGCCGACGGACCCGCCGACCAGCAACCCGCCGACCAGCAACCCGCCGACCAGCAATCCCCCCACGAGCAACCCGCCGGTCGGTTCCAACAGGCTGTTCGTGCGGTCCGGCGGTGCGCTGTCCACATCGGCCGGTGCGGGCGCGGCCACCGTCACCCTCGCCGCGGCCAACGGCAACTGGGACGGCACACCGCACAACCCGGCCACGTTCACGCTGTGCGGGCTGCGCGGCCCGGTCGGCGGTGCCACGGCGTTCCAGCTGTACGTGGACGCGGGCACCGCGGTGGCGCAGGGCGTGCAGGCCCGGGTCTCCTACGACCCGGCCGGCACCGGCACCTTCAGCCGGGTCGAGACCTACAACTACTTCGCCACGGACCCGGTGGTCGGCACCGAGACCTACACCCAGGCCGCCGGGCTGCGCTCGTCGTCCGGGACGTTGGCCGCGATGACCGGCGGCTGCGCGAAGCTGGAGGTGTGGAACGCGATCGGCAACGCGCCCACCACCGTGCGGGTCGACGCCACCGCCACCGAAGGGAGGCAGTCGACGGTGACCGTGCCGTTCACGGTCTCCTGAGGCACGCGGGCGGCGGCACTCAGGGCAGTGCCGCCGCCACCGCCTCGTCCACGGGAAGGTCGTCGCGGAGCGTGATCGCGGCCACCACGGCCGACAGCGGCATCGCCGCGTACAGGTGCGGGAACAGCGCGCCGCCCCGGGAGACCTCCCAACGCAGGTCGGCGCCGAGCACGTCCGGGTCGACGGCGAGCATGGTCAGGTCGCTCTGGCCGGCGAACACCCGGGCCGCGGTCTCGACGACCTGGTCGGCCGCGGAGAAGTGGATGAAGCCGTCGCCGCGGTCGAAGTCGGAACCCGCGTAGACCCCGGCGGCCTCGGCGGCCCGCCATTCCGCGGTGCTCAGCAGCTTGTAGATCACCGGCCCGAGCCTACCGGCGCGGTCGGCACCCAGAAGCGCAGTTTTCCGCCGCGCTCGTCCTCGAACACGCCGCCGTTGGCCTCGATCACCTTCCGTGACCCGACGTTGTCGACGTCGCAGGTGACCAGCGCGGACTCGATGCCGAGGCCCCGCGCGACCGGCAGCGCCGCGCGCAGCATCGCGGTCGCGTGACCCAGCCGACGGGCGGTCACCCGCACGTCGTACCCGATGTGCCCGCCCAGCTCCAGCAGGAACGCGGTGAGCCGGTGCCGGATCGCGATCCGGCCGAGGTAGGCGTCGTCGTCGACCCACCACAGTGTGGTGGCGGGCACGAAGTTCGCCGGCCGGGGCGACTCCTCCAACGCGTCCGCGCGCAGGCCGGTGACGTAGTCGGCGAAGACGTCAGGGTCAGCCCAGCGGTCACCATATTCCCGGATCTCGCGCCCGATCATCGTCTCGTCGCCGGCGCCGCCGCGCCCTTCGGACCGGAACTCGGCCATGGCCGTGAGGAAGGAACGCTGGACGTCGACCGTGGGCGGCAGCAGTGCGGGCATGCCCGCCTTCCTACCACCCGAGGTGGTGTCCACGCCCCTGAGTTCCGCTGATCGGACGCCCGACGCGATGCATCGACGCACGCCGTCCGGTCAGCGTGAGGCTACACAATGCTTTCTGACCGAAAGTTGCATGTTCATCGTCCCATCGATGGGACATTGTTGATCTCGCAACCAGTTGGCGGGGGACGGAAGCGGACAATGGCTCATATCGACCAATTCGGGTACGGCTGGATTACTCCGGCGCTGAGCTACGCGCTGTCGGTGCTGGGTTCGGTGCTCGGCCTGATCTGCGCGCAGCGCGCACGCGAAGCACACGGCACCGCGCAACGGGCCTGGTGGCTGATGCTCGCCGCGTGGGCGATCGGCGGCACCGCGATCTGGAGCATGCACTTCATGGCGATGCTCGGCTTCTCGGTCACGGGGGCGCCGATCCGCTATGACATCGGTCTCACCGCGGCCAGCGCGCTGATCGCCATCGTGACGGTCGGCATCGGCCTGTTCATCGCCGGAATGGGCCGGTCCATGCTGGTCAAGGTCCTCATCGGCGGCGTGGTGGCCGGCCTGGGCGTGGCGGCGATGCACTACACCGGAATGGCCGCCATGCGGCTGCACGCCGAGGTCCACTACGACAGCACCCGGGTCGGCCTGTCGATCGCCATCGCGGTGGTCGCGGCCGCGGTCGCGCTCTGGCTGGCCACCAACGTCCGGGGCGCCCTCGCCCTGTTCGGCTCGGCCCTCGTGATGGGCGTCGCGGTCAACGGCATGCACTTCACCGGCATGTACGCGATGTCGGCCACCCTGCACGAGGAGCAGGGCACCGCGTCCGGCGCGACGGCGTCCAACCTGCTCGTGCCGATCGTGCTCGCGGTGATCCTGGTCGTGATCGGACTCGTCTACGCGGTGCTCGCCGCGCCGACGGCCGACGACCGGGCGGGCGTGGAGTACATCCAGAGCCGGATGGCCGACCGGCTCGACAGCCTGACGCCCGAGGCGCCGGCGCCGGCGCCGGACCCGCACGGCCTCGCGGCCCGGTCGGGCGACGGCGCGGCCAAGCCCAACCCGGGCTCCGACGGGCTGTCGTCGCGGTTCCAAAGCCGCCGCTGATCACCTAGCGTTGCTGCTCATGGAGTTCAACTGGGCCCGCAGCCACCGGTACGGCGCGCCGCGGCTGGCCAGCCCGGCGACGGTCGACGAGGCCCGCGAGCTGGTCGCGGGCGCCGACCGGGTGCGGGCGCTCGGCACGCGGCACACGTTCACCGGCCTCGCCGACACGCCCGGGCTCCTGCTCTCCACCGCGGGGTTGCCGATGGACCTCGAGCTCGACGAGGCCGCCGGCACGGCCACGGTCGGTGCGGGCGCCCGCTACGGCGAGGTCGCGGTCGCGCTCGACGCGCGCGGCTGGGCGCTGGCGACCATGGCCTCGCTGCCGCACATCTCCGTCGCGGGCGCGGTGGCGACGGGCACGCACGGCTCCGGCGACCGCACCGGGTCGCTCGCCGCCGCCGTCCGCGCGGTCGAGCTGATCGGCCCGGACGGGGCCCTGCGCCGGGTCTCCCGCGGCGAGCCCGACTTCGCCGGCAGCGTGGTCGCGCTCGGGGCGCTCGGCGTGGTGACCCGGGTCACCCTCGACGTCGAACCGTCCTATGTGGTCAAGCAAGCGGTCTACCGCGACCTGCCGTGGTCGGTGGCCGAGACCGGGTTCGACGCGCTCACCGGCGCCGCCTACAGCGTCAGCCTGTTCCTCGACTGGTCGAGCGACCGGATCGCGCAGGTCTGGCTGAAGAGCCGCGGCGACCTGCCCGCCGACCTGTTCGGTGCGACCGCGGCCGACGAGCCGGTGCACATGCTGGCGGGCGCGCCCACCGAGGCGGTCACCGGCCAGCAGGGCGTGCCCGGGCCGTGGCACGAGCGGCTGCCGCACTTCCGGCTGGCCTTCACGCCGAGCCGCGGCGAGGAGCTGCAGAGCGAGTACCTGCTGCCCCGGTCGGCGGTCCAGGAGGCGTTCGCCGCCCTGCGGCCGCTCGGCGCGCGGATCGCCGAGGTGCTGCAGGTCACCGAGATCCGCACGGTGGCCGCCGACGACCTCTGGCTGAGCTGCGCGTACGGCGGCGACGTGGTCGGCATCCACTTCACCTGGGTCAAGGACGCCGAGCGCGTCTATGCCCTGCTGCCCGACATCGAGGCGCTCCTGCTCCCGCTGGGCGCCCGGCCGCACTGGGGCAAGTGCTTCGTCTCCACCGAGGTCGCCGCGCTTTACCCCCGGATGGCCGACTTCCGCGCGCTGCGCGCCCGCGTCGACCCGGCCGGCAAGTTCAGCAACGCCCTGGTGGACAAGCTGGTCGGTTAGGGCCAGGTGCGCAGGGCGCGGTCGAGGGCCTCGACGAGCTGGTCGAACGAGGCGGCGACGCTCTGCGGCAGGCCGAAGCCGCCGGCCGCGTCGATGGCGACGAAGCCGTGCAGCGCGCTGCGGGCCACCCGGACGGCGTCGATGGCGCGTTCGCCGCTCAGGCCGTACCCGTCGAGCATGGCCAGGAAGATCGCGACCGCGCCCTCGGCCGCGGCCTGGTGCTCGGTGTCACCCCGTTCCGGTGCCCGCAGCGCCGCGGCGTAGGGCCCCGGGTGGGCGCGGGCGTAGTCGCGGTAGGCGGCCGACACGGCGCGCAGCGCGTCGGTGCCGCTGCGGCCGACGGCGGCCGCGGTCGTGGCCGCCGTCAGCTCGTGGATGCCGCGCAGGGCCAGCAGCCGGCGCAGCCCGTCGAGACCGGCGACGTGCTTGTAGAGGCTGGGCAGGGTCACGCCGAGCTGGCTGGCCACCTTGGCGAGGGTCAGCCGGTCCAGGCCGACCTCGTCCGCGAGCCGCGCCGCCTCGTCGACGACGACCGCCGGCGTCAGGCCGGCCCTAGGCACCTGCGGACACCTTGCCGAGGAACGCGACCAGGGCCGGGTTGACCAGGTCGGGCCGCTCGGCCTGCGGGTAGTGGCCGGCGTCGGGCACCAGCACCAGTTCGGCGTGGAGCGACTCGGCGACGAAGCGGGCCTCGGCGATCGGGTCGGGCCAGTCCATGTCCTTCTCGCCCATGACCACCAGCGCCGGCGCGGAAACCCGCGACAGCCGCTGCTCGGCCGGCGCGTGGCTGGTGCCGGCGGTGGTCCGGAACGACGCCAGGTGGTCGGCGCTGCGCAGGCTCTGCTTGATCCGGAGTTGGTGCGCGGCGAGGTCGGCCGGCGGGTTGCCGGGGTAGTAGCGCTTGTAGTAGCCGGCCCAGGCGCCCGGACCCCACGGCTTGCGCAGCATCAGCGAGACGGCCAGCTTGGCGCCGGCGCTCAGCTTCGGGTCGCGGACGAACGGGCCCAGCAGAGCCAGCGCGGTGACCGCGGCGGGCCGCTCCGCCGCGGCGTAGACGGCGGCGCCGGCGCCCATGCTGTTGCCGAGCAGCGCGGCGGGACCGCCGCCGAGGTGGTCGATCAGGTCGAGCGCGTCGGTGGCCTGTGCCACGTCGTCGTAGGCGTCGAAGCCGTCGGAGCTGTCGCCGTGGCCGCGGGAGTCGAAGGTGGCGACCCGGTAGCCGGCGTCCACCAGGGCGGGGACGGTGAACCGGAAGACCGAGCGCAGGTCGCCCATGCCGTGCAGGCCGACCACCAGCGGGCCGTCGCCCTGGACGTCGTATGCGATGCGGCGTCCGGCGCCGCGGTCGAGGTAGTTAATGTTCATAGCCAAAAAGCTAACCCTATTAACTTCGTTCGTCAAGTCCCGGTCCGCCGGGCCGGCTCGGCGAGGCTGACCTCCACCCGGCGGGCGGCGTCGAGGTGGTCGGCGGTCCAGATCACCCGGACGGCGGTGGCGCTGTCGCCCCCGTCCTGGCCGGTCAGGTCGGGCTGGAGCGCCTCGACCAGCTGGCGGTCGGCGGTCACGTCGGCGGGTTCGGGAGCCGGTGCCGTGCGCTCACCGGCGATGCTCGCGGCGAGGTCGGCGTACCAGCGCTCGGTGGTCCGGCTCGTGCGCAGCAGCAGCGAACGGGCGGCGGCGCGGTCGCCGGCGCTGGTGTGGTCCCGCTGCCACAGGTCGAGCACCGCGTCGGAGGCGATCCGCAGCCCGGCCACGCCGTTGACCAGGCTGGTGATCTCGGCGAGCGGCATCGTCTTGGCGCCGCGCTCGGTGAGGTAGGTGCGGAACGTGTCGTCGAGCCGCCGGGCGGCCGCCGCGGACCGTTGCGCCTCCGCGGTCGGCGGCGGCGGGCGGACGGCGCCGTCACAGCAGGACGCCGCGTACGCGATGGCGGCGTGCAGGTAGCGGGCGCTGCTGTCGTAGGCGTCGGCGAGCGCGACGCGCAACTCCTCGCGGGCGCCGCGGGGCCAGAGCAGCAGCCCGACCAGCAGGCTGATCCCGACACCGATCGCGATGTCCTCGATCCGGATCAGCCCGAGCTGCCAGCCGGCCGGCTGGAGGATGTTGAACAGGATCAGCAGCGTGACCGTGAACGCGGCCTGCCCGGCGGCGAACGAGATCAACGCGGGCGCGATGCCGGCCATCAGGATGGCCACCGGCAGCAGGGCCCAGAGCACGTCGATGTTGGTGCCGATGCCGATCAGGATCACGGCGCCGATCACGAAGCCGACGACGGTGCCGGCGATGGCCCGCACCGCGCTCTGCCCGGTCGCGAGGGCGTTGGAACGCAGCACGGCGAGCGCGCCGAAGATCACCCAGAACGAGTGCTGGACGCCGGTGTAGTGGACGACCACGACCGCGGCGGCCACGCCGACCGCGCCGCGCAGGCTGTTGTGCAGCCAGGTGGAGTGCCACTGGAGGTGGGCAAGCGCGCGCTCGCGCGCCGTGGCGAACGGGCCGGACAGGCCGCCGGGCTGCTGGCCGAGGGCGCGCTGGAGCCAGGTGCGGCGCTCGGCGGCGACGCTCAGCTCGACGTTGCGGGCGACGAGGCGGACCGCGTACGCCATCTCCTGGACGCGGAAGCTGGGTTCCAGCGCGCTCACGAGCTCGGCCGACCGGCCGTCGCCGGTGATCCGGGTCGCCGTCGTCGCCGTGCCCATCCGGCGCAGCGCCGCGTCGAGCCGGCGCTGTGCGGCGTGCAGGTCGTCGGGCGGGCGCTCCGGGTTCTCCAGGAGGTCGGCCGCCGCGTCCAGCAGGTCACCGGTGGCCTCCTTGGCCGCGGCGGCCGACTCGGTGCCGCCTGCTGCGGTCGCGGTTGGTCCGATGCCGCCGGCGCTGGCTGCTGGTTCGTTGCCGCCGGCGGCGTCCGCGATTGGTCCATTGCCGCTTGCGGCGGCCGCGGTTGGTCCATTGCCGCTTACGGCGTCCGCTGGTCCGGTGCTGCTGGCGGCGTCCGCTGGTCCGGTGCCGTCGGTGGCGGCTGCTGGTCCGGTGCCGAAGGTTCGGGGCACGGGGTGCCGGACGACGTCGCGGATCCAGCCGAGCTCGTCGATGAGCCGCACGCGGGTGCGGGCCGAGGTGGTCAGGCCGGTGGGGCGGATGGGGGTGGCGAGGAAGCCGCGGTGCAGGCTCCGGACGGCCTCGTCCGCCTTGTCGACGAGGGCGGTGTAGTCGTCGTGCGACGGCCCGCCGCCGCGCCAGATCGCGGCACCGGCGTGCATCGTGTCGGCCAGCGCCCGGCACGCGGCGACCGTCGGGGCGCGCAGCGGGTCGCGGGCCGGCGAGGGCCAGAGGAAGCGGACGGCGAGCAACGAGGCGCCGGCGGCCAGCCCCCAGCCCGCCAGGCGGGGGATGACCTGGCCGGCGCCCGCGGGCAGCGACACCGCCAGGATCACCGCGAGCAGCAGCGAGACGCTGGCGCCGGCCAGCACGGAGCTGACCACGCCGGAGAACAGGATGAGGAACGCGACGAGCAGGATGATCGGGGCGGCGAGCCAGACGTGCGGTGAGACCAGCGTGCCGATCGCGATCAGGACGCCGCCGGCGATGACCAGCCAGAGCTCGGCCTGGATCCGCTCGCGCATGGGACCGCCGAACTCGACGAGCAGGAGCTGGCAGAACACGCCGATGGCGGCGAACGTGCCGATCGAGACGGAGCCGATGACCTCGAGCCCGATCGCGAAGACGCTGGGCGCCACGACCGCGGCCCGGGCGGCCCGGCGGACGGCGCCGTCGACCCAGAGGCGGTGGGCGAAGCGGGCCGTGGCGTTCACCCACGCGACCTGGGTCATCACCCGCCCCAACACCGACATATCGGGAAATTAAGAATCTTTCTCCCAGGCTAACACCGTTGGGTGGTGGTGCGGCGTTCGATGGCGTGCAGCACCGCGGCCATGTCGGCGGGGCCGTGGCCGAGCGCCAGGGTCTCGGCATAGAGCGCGTGCGCGGCGTCCAGCAGCGGGGAGGCCAGCCCGGCCTGGCGGGCGGCCGCCGCGACGAGGCGGTTGTTGTCGAGCACGTTGGCGATCGACGCCTGGACCGCGAAGTCCCGGTCGACGAGCTTGCGAGCCTTGACCCGGGAGACCGCGCTCGCCATCGGGCCGGCGTCGAGCACGGTGACGAACTGCTCCAGGTCGAGCCCGTGCCCGGCGGCGAAGTGCACGGCCTCGGCCAGCCCGGTGACCAGGGTGATCAGGTAGAGGTTGACGGCGAGCTTCATGGTCAGGGCACCGGGCACGGGGCCGCAGGTGAACGCCGCCCGGCACAGTGGGGCGAGCAGGGGCTCGACGATCGCCACGGTGTCGGGGTCGCCGGCCAGCATGACGACCAGCTCACCGGCCTCGGCGGGCTTGCGGGACCCGGAGACGGGCGCCTCCACGTACCGGCCGCCGCGCGCCGCGACCGTGGTCGCGAGGGCGCGCGAGTGCTCCGGGGCCGTCGTGCCCATGTGGACGATGATCTTGTCGGTGAGCGGCGCGTCGCCGAGCGTGGCGTCGATGGCGGCCGCGTCGGCCAGCATCATCAGCAGCACGTCGACCTGTTCGACGAGCGCGGCCGGGCTCGTGGCGACCGTCGCGCCGGCGTCGCGCAGTGGCTCGGCGCTTGCCGCGGTGCGGTTCCAGACCACCAGCGGTGTGCCGGCGCGGAGCAGGTTGTGCGCCATCGGTGCACCCATCACGCCGAGACCGGCGAATCCGACCCGCATGCGCTCACCCCCTATGACGGCCGTCATAGTAGCCTCGGTTATGACAGTCGTCATAGGGGGTGAGCGCGCATGGCCGAGCGCGGTCCGCGCGAGCGGATGGTGTTCAGCACGGCCCAGCTGATCCGGCGCGAGGGCGTCACGGCGACCGGGCTGCGCGACGTGGTGGCGCACGCGGAGGCGCCGCGCGGCTCGCTCGGACACTACTTCCCGGGCGGGAAGGAGCAGCTCGTCAACGAGGCGGTCGACTGGGCGGGCCGGTACGCGGCCAACCGGATCGACCGCTTCCTGGCGGGCATGGCGCGGCCGACGCCGAGCCGGCTGTTCGCCGCGATGGTGCGGCAGTGGACCGACGAGTTCGCCGCCATCGGCTTCGACCAGGGCTGCCCGGTGGCGGCGGCCACGGTCGACGCCTCGGTCACCGAGTCGACGCGGGCCGCGGCCGCGGCGGCGTTCTCGGCGTGGCGGGCGCCGATCGCCCGGGCGCTCGTGGGCATGGGCGTGCCGGCCCGCAAGGCCACCGCCGCCGCCACGCTGATGGTCAGCGCGCTGGAGGGCGCGATCCTGATCGCCCGGGCCGAGCGCGACACCCGCGCGCTGACCACGGTTGCCCGGGAGCTAGGCCCGCTGCTGGACGGCTACGTCACCCGCTGAGCCCGGTGACCAGCCGGGCGGCGCGCTCGGCGACCGCCAGGGTGGCCGCGTGCGTGTTGCCCGTGACGATCGACGGCACCACCGACGCGTCGGCGACCCGCAACCGCTCGACGGCGTGCACCCGCAGCTCCGGGTCGACCACCGCCGCGCCGTCGATGCCCATCCGGCAGGTCCCGACCGGGTGCGAGCAGGGCGTCACGGTGTCGCGCACGTACTGCGCCAGCACGGCCGCGCTGTCCACCGTGGAACCGGGGAACTCCTCGACGCCGCCGAGCGCGGGCGCGGCGCCGATCTCGCGGGCCATCCGCAGCCCGGTCACCAGGCGGTCGACGTCCGTGTCGTCGGCGAGCAGGGCCGGGTCGATCAGCGGCTCGGCGTACGGGTCGTGGTCGCGCAGCCGCACGGTGCCCCGGCTGTGCGGGCGGGTGAGGGCGAACACGACCGAGTAGCCGTCCTCGTCGCCGGGCTCGTTGCGCGGATGCAGCGGCCGGGCGCCGAACGCGATGTGCAGGTCGGGCGGCCCGTCGGCTTCGGTGCTGGCCAGCACGTGCGAGGTGCCGTCCGGCAGGCGTGCGCCGGAGGCGTAGGCGACCTGCGAGCGTGGGTGGTCGTGCAGGTTGGCGCCGACGCCGGGCAGGTCCACGATCACCGGCAGGCCGAGGTCGCGGAGGTGGTCGCCGGGCCCGATGCCGGAGAGCATCAGCAGCCGGGGCGACCCGATCGCGCCGGCGGCCAGCAGCACCTCGCCGTCCACCCAGGTCACGGTGGTGCGCCCGGCGGCCTGGTGTGCCACGCCGCGGCAGGCGCCGTCCTCGACGACGAGCCCCACGGCCTGCGCGCCGGGTAGCACGGTCAGGTTGGGCCGGTCGGCGACGGCCGCGAGCCGGTCCTCGGCGTGGTCGGCGTCCCGGTCGGGCTGCGGGTGGTGCCCGGTCTGGAGCGCGGCGGCCGAGAACGGGTCGGCGGTGGGCCCGAAGGGCGAGGCCGCGCCGGCGCCGAGCAGCGGCAGCAGCGCGTCGTAGGTCCAGCCGGTGGCGCCGGCCTCGGCCCACGCGTCGTAGCTGCCCGGGTCGCCGAGCCCGGGCATGAGCCCGTCGGCGGCGCTGGAACCGCCGAGCGCCTTGCCCAGTGGGTAGGCGAGCGCGGCGCGATCGGCGTCGACCTGCGGAACGGTGTGGAAACCCCAGTCCGCGGCGGGCGGCACGGCGGGGCCGGCCTCCAGCAGGAGCACGCTGACGTCGGGGTCCGCGGACAGGCGGGCGGCCAGCACACAGCCGGCCGTACCGGCGCCTACCACGACATAGTCGTACGAGCGCATGGCGGATCCTCCCGGGGATCGGCCCATCAGTCGATGCTAGGCATGCCCGGGCGCCGTCCGCAGCTCAACGGGTCATCTGCGCGACGCGGGGCGCGGTCGCGGTGGCCAACGGCAGCAGGGCGACGAGCTGGGCCGCGCCGACCAGGAGGAGCACGCCGCGCGGAGGGAGCCAGGCGGTGACCGGGCCCGTGACCGAGGCGCCGAGGGCGAAGGCGCCGACCTTGATGCTGGCCGCCGTGGCGACCACCTGGCCGTAGCGGCGGGCCGGGACCGACTGCTGGCGCACCGCCAGGGTCGCGGCGAGCATCGGGCCGGTCGCCACCCCGCCGGCCGTCGCCGCGGTCAGGGCGACCACCAGGGTCGGCGCCGCGGCGACCGCCGCCAGGGACGTGCCGAGCACCGCAAGCGCAGCCGCGAGGACCGGGATCGGCGCGAACCGGGTCAGCAGCCGGGCCGAGGCCAGGGCGCCGGCCAGGGACCCGGCGCTCATCGCGGTCAGGAACCAGGCGCCGTGGGCCGCCGGGTGTCCGAAGTGGATGGCGAGCAGCGGGAAGCCGACCGGCAGCAAACCCTGCGCCGCGAAGCCCAGTGTGGTCGCGGCGGTGGCCGCCCGCAACGGCCGGACCCGCCACAGCAGGGCGAGCCCGTCGCGGACCGCGGTCGGCAGCGGCTCCCGGTCGGCGGGTTCCGCGGCCGGGCCCGGCATCGGCGCCCGGGCCACCAGCGGCAGCGCGATCGCGGCCAGGGCCGCTGTGGCGGCGAGCGCGGGGCCTGCGTCGGCCAGGCTGGCGACGACCGCGACCAGCGCGGGGCCGCCGAGGCCCGCGACGTCGTAGCTCG
Organism: Asanoa iriomotensis; assembly: GCF_016862515.1. Lineage (GTDB taxonomy): Bacteria > Actinomycetota > Actinomycetes > Mycobacteriales > Micromonosporaceae > Asanoa > Asanoa iriomotensis. The sequence continues at coordinate 180,651 of NZ_BONC01000001.1, read as the reverse complement.
CGGCGTCGGCCGCGTTGGCGCGGGGCAACCCGCCGGCGGTGGTCAGGCGGGGCACCAGGGCGCTGAAGCCGCCGGTCAGCACCGGGGCGGTCAGCCCGGCCAGCAGGCCGAGGCCGATCAGGGCGGGCGCCGGGGCGTGGCCCGCCAGCAGCAGGATGCCGGTCAGCGCGCCCGCCAGGGTGAGTTGGTTGGCCAGGAACAGGGCGCGGGGGCGGCGGGCCCGGTCCAGCAGGGCGCCCAGCACCGGGCCCGTGGCCAGCGTCGGCAGGGCGAACGCCGCGACCACGAGGCCGGCCAGGCCGGCGTCGCCGGTGCGGGCGACCACGTGCAGCGCCACCGCCACCGCGGCCGCCTCGTCGGCCAGGCGCGAGCCGGTCGCCGCGACCAGGAGGCGGGTCGGCGCTGTAACGGGTTGCACGTCGAGTACCGTAACAGGCGTGACCGCGTTCGGATACTCCCGCTGGGCCGCCCTCGCGACCGCGCTCGCCAACACGGGGCCGAGGCAACGGCACGCCGACCTGCTGCGCGCGCCGGGTGACCTCGCCGCCCTGCTGCGCGCGCACGACGAGCCCGAGCCGGTCGAGGTCGACGGCGCCGACCTGCGGGACGCCCTGGCCGCCCGGGACGCGTTCACCGCCGTCTTCGACGCGCGCGACGAGGCCGCCCTGGCCGAGCGCCTCAACGCCATGCTCGCCGGCAATGCCCGGCCGAGGCTGGTCGCGCACGCCGGCGTACCCCTGCATCTGCACGTCGACCCACCCGGCGCGTCCTGGGGCGGCTGGCTCGCCGCGTCCGGCGCCATGGGGCTCGCGCTGCTCGTCGCCGAGCACGGCGCGCACGTGCTGGGCAGGTGCGCGGCCGAGGACTGCCGCGACGCGTTGCTGCGGACCGGTGCCGGGCCGACCCGGCGGTTCTGCTCGGGAACGTGCGCGAGCCGGGTACGCGTCGCCGCGCACCGGGCGGCCGCGCGTCAGGGCCGCAGGGGCAGCCCGGCCGCCTCGTAGATCCCGTCGATCAGCGACATCGTCGCCACCGAGTCGTCGGGCGGGGTGAGGTTGGTGCGCCGGCCGTGCACGGCCGCCACGAACGCGCGGAGCTGGTGCACGTAGGTTGGCTCGCCGCCGAACCGCTCCTGCTGCCGGCGCCCGTCGACGGTCAGTGAGAACCGCGACGGGAGCTGCGGTGTCGCGTAGTTGAACACCGACATCGTGCCGCGGGTGCCGACCACCTTGGCGCGGATGCTCAGCACCGTCGATGACCACATCGACGCCTGGATCCGCCCCGTGCCGCCCCCGGGGAGCGTGAAGTCGGCGGTCATGGCCCGGTCGACGCGCGGGTCCCGGCGCAGCGGCAGCGCGTGGGCGGCGGTCACCACCGGCTCACCGGGGCTGAGCATCCGCAGGCAGTGCACCGCGTAGCAGCCGGCGTCCATCAGCGCCCCGCCGGCCAGGTCGTACTGGTAGCGGATGTCGCGGAAGCGGGGGAGCGGGAAGCACATCGAGGTCTCGACGCGCTCGATCGCGCCGAGCAGGCCCTCCCGCACCACGCCGGCCATCCGCCGCGCGAGGGGGTGGTAGCGGTAGTGGAACGCCTCCATCACCACGAGCCCGGTGCCGGCCGCGGCGTCCCGCACCTCGATCGCCTGGGCGGCGTTGCTGGTGAACGGCTTCTCGCACAGCACGTGCTTGCCGGCCGCGATCGCGGCGAGGGTCCACCGCGCGTGCAGCCCGTTGGGCAGCGGGACGTAGACGGCGTCCAGGCTTGGATCGGAGACCACGTCGTCGTACGAGTCGTGCACGGTCGGGATGTGGTGCCGCCTGGCGAACCGCGCCGCGCGGGCACGGTCGCGCGCGGCGATCGCGGCGACCTCGACACCGTCGACGGCCTGCGCCGCCCGGAACAACGCCGCCGGCGCGATCCGCGCGGCGCCGAGCACCCCGATCCTCACCGCCGCAGTCTAGAAGCTCCTAGGCGGGTTGCTCCGCCAGCGCGGCCGTCTCGACAGCGGCCGGGATCGCCATGGACCGCTCTGCCTCGCCGAGCAGCCGGTGGCCCGTGGCGAGCACCGCGATCGCCAGCACGAAGGTCACGCCGCCCACGTAGAACGGGACCGACAGGGACCACGCGTCGGCCAGCTTGCCGGCGACGAACGGTGCGAGGCCGCCGCCGATGAACCTGACGAAGCCGTACGCCGAAGAAGCGACCGGGCGCTCGACCGGCGAGACCAGCATGACCGCCTGGGTGGTCAGCGTGTTGTTGATGCCGATGAACGCGCCGCTGACGATCACGGCGACGATCACGACCGTCGGGGTGGACACCCCGGCGGCGATCACCGCCATCACCACGCCGAGCGCGGCGAGGTTGACGTAGAGCACCTTGGCCGTGCCGAACCGGGCCTGCAGCCGCGGCGCGAAGAACACGCTGAACAGCGCGACCAGCAGACCCCAGCCCGTGAAGACCAGCCCGAGCCGGTGTGCGTCCAGTTCCATCGGGTACGGCGCGTACCCGAGCATCGTGAAGAAGCCCCAGTTGTAGAGCAGCGCGGTCAGGCCCATCACCAGCAGCCCACGGTGCCGCAGCGCTTTCAGCGGCGCGGACAGGCTCGTCGGGCGCGCAGGCTTGGGCAGCTCCGGCACGAATGCGACGGTCGCCACCAGCGCGATGAACATCAGCGCCGAGACGCCGAAGAACGGACCCTTCCAGCTGATGCTGCCCAGTTCGCCGCCGAGCAGCGGACCCACCGCGATGCCCAGGCCCAGCGCCGTCTCGTAGAGGATGATCGCGCCCGCGAAGCCGCCGCTGGCCGAGGCGACGATCACGGCGAGGCTGGTCGCGATGAACAGCGCGTTGCCCAGGCCCCAGCCGGCCCGGAAGCCGACGATCCCGCCGATCGAGTCCGACGCGCCGGCCAGCGCGGCGAACACCACGATCACCGCCAGGCCGACGATCAGCGTGCGCTTGGCGCCGATCCGGCTGGCGGCCGCGCCGACCACCAGCATCGCGACCGCGGTCACCACCAGGTAGCTGGTGAACAGCAGCGAGACCTGGCTCGGCGTCGCGTGCAGGTCGTCGGCGAGCGCCGGCAGGATCGGGTCGACCAGGCCGATGCCCATGAACGAGACGACGCAGGCGAACGCGACCGCCCAGACGGCGCGCGGCTGCTTGAACGGGTTGGTGGACATAGCTGTACTATACAGGTTGTTGGGATGGTGAGAGGGGACCCGGTCGCGGATCCCCTCTCGTGAACGGTCAGCCCAGGTCCACCGCGACCAGGCGGGCGGCGTCGGCCGCCTGGTCGTCGGTCGCCTCCTGCGCCTTGCGGTCCGCCTCGATGGCCTGCTCGTAGGCCGCCACCTCGCGGTCCACGTCGGCCTGCGTCCAACCCAGCACCCGGCCCATCAGCCGGGCCGCGTCCGGCGCCGCCTCGACACCGCGGGAGAACGTCTCGAAGTACGCCCGCGTGCGCCGGGCCAGCACGTCGTCGAGGTGCAGCGCGCCCTCGTTGCTGGCACCGTAGAGCGCCTCCGCCCGCAGGTAGTCGTCGGCACCGGGCAGCGGGTCGGCCAGGCTCCGGTCCTGCGCGATCAGCCGCAGCACCTCGAAGCAGAGCGAGCCGTACCGGTTGAGCAGGTGCTCGATGCGGTGCACGTGCAGGCCCCAGATCTCGGCCAGCTCGTGCCGCTGGTTCCACAGTGCCCGGTAGCCGTCGGCGCCCAGCAGCGGGATGTCCCTGGTCACCGACTCGGGCACGTTCTCCTGTTCGAGCCCGCGCACGGCCGCGTCGACCGTGTCCTCGGCCATCTTGCGGTAGGTGGTGTACTTGCCGCCCGCCACCACGACCATGCCGGGGACCGGGCGGGCCACCGAGTGGTCGCGGGACAGCTTGGCGGTGGACTCCGCGGCACCGGCCACCAGCGGGCGCAGTCCGACGTAGACGCCCTCGATGTCCGCCGTGGTCAACGGGTTGACCAGCACCCGGTTGACGTGTTCGAGCAGGTACTCGATGTCCGTCGAGGTGGCCGACGGGCGCGCCTTGTCGAGGTCCCAGTCGGTGTCGGTGGTGCCGATCAGCCAGTGCCGGCCCCACGGGATGACGAACAGCACGCTCTTCTCGGTGCGCAGGATCAGCCCGGTGTCGAGCTGGATCCGGTCGCGCGGCACCGTGAAGTGCACGCCCTTCGAGGCGTGGACGTGGAACTCGCCGCGGGTGTCGGCGAGGTGCTGCGTGTCGTCCGTCCACACGCCCGTCGAGTTGATCACCTGCTTGGCCCGGACCTCGCGGGTCTCGCCCGTCATCAGGTCCTCGACCAGCGCGCCGACCACCTGGTCGCCCTCGCGCAGGTAGTCCAGGACGCGGGCCCGGTTGGCCACCAGCGCGCCGTAGCTCGCCGCCGTGCGTACCACGGTCATGGTGTGCCGGGCGTCGTCGACCTGCCCGTCGTAGTACTGCACCGCGCCGATCAGCGCCGACTTCTTGAGGCCCGGCGCCACCTTCAGCGCGCCGCGCCGGGTCAGGTGCTTGTGGTGCGGCACGCCGCGCGCCGTGCCCGACGTGAGCCCCATGGTGTCGTAGAGGATCAGGCCGCTGCCGACGTACGGGCGTTCCCAGAAACGGTGCTTGAGCGGGTAGAGGAACTGCACCGGATGCACCAGGTGCGGTGCGATCCGTTGCAGCAGCAGCCCACGCTCCCGCAGCGACTCGGCCACCAGGCCGAACTCGAACTGCTCCAGGTAGCGCAGGCCGCCGTGCATCAGCTTGCTCGACCGGCTGGACGTGCCGGACGCCCAGTCGCGGGCCTCCACCAGCGCGGTCGACAGCCCACGGGTGACCGCGTCGAGGGCGCAGCCGGCACCGACCACGCCGCCACCCACCACCAGGATGTCCAGCTCGCGCTCGGCCATCCCGGCGAGTGCCCGGCTTCGTTGTGCTGCGGAAAGGGCCACGGCCTCCACGGCAACCTCCTGCTGTCATGCGGTGGGGCGCCGCATGCGCGTACGCCTGCGACGCCCCGGTTGGTACCTCAGTCGACCTCGACCCAGTTCATCGTCCGGTCGACGGCCTTCTTCCACATCTTGTAACCTTCGGCCCTTTGCTGGTCGTTCCATTCGGGCGTCCAGCGCCGGTCCTCGTGCCAGTGCGCACGCAGCTCCTCGACCGAGTTCCAGTACTTCACGGCGAGGCCCGCGGCGTACGCGGCACCGAGCGCGGTGGTCTCGGCGACCACCGGCCGGCTCACCGGCACACCCAGGACGTCGGCCTGCATCTGCATCGCCAGGTCGTTGGCGGTGATGCCGCCGTCGACCTTGAGGATGTCCAGCGTGACCCCGGAGTCCTTCTGTGCCGCCTCCACCACGTCCTTGGACTGGTAGCAGATCGACTCCAGCGTCGCGCGGGCGAGGTGGCCGGCCGTGTTGAACCGCGACAGGCCGACGATCGCGCCACGCGCGTCGGACTTCCAGTACGGAGCGAACAGACCGGAGAACGCGGGTACGAAGTAGACACCCCCGTTGTCCCGGACACTGCGCGCCAGGGTCTCGCTCTCGGCCGCGTTGCGGATGATGCCGAGCTGGTCGCGCAGCCACTGCACGGCCGAGCCGGTCACCGCGATCGAGCCTTCCAGTGCGTACACCGGGTCCGTGTCGCCGAACTTGTAGCAGACCGTGGTGATCAGGCCCGCCCGCGAGTGGACGATCTCGTTTCCGGTGTTGAGCAACAGGAAGTTGCCCGTGCCGTAGGTGTTCTTCGCCTCGCCGACGGCGAAGCAGACCTGGCCGACCGTGGCCGCCTGCTGGTCGCCGAGCGACGCGGGAAGTGCCACCTCGCCCTTGAACGGGCCGCTGGCCTTCGTCATCCCGTACAGGTTCGGGTCCGACGACGGCCGGATCTCCGGCAGCATCTGCCGCGGGATGTTGAAGAACGAGAGGAGCTCGTCGTCCCAGTCGAGCGTCTCCAGGTTCATCAGCATCGTCCGGCTGGCGTTGGTGACGTCGGTGATGTGCAGACCGCCGTCCCGTCCGCCGGTGAGGTTCCACAGCACCCACGCGTCGGTGTTGCCGAAGATGGCCTCGCCGTTCTCCGCGGCCTCGCGGACCCCGTCGACGTTCTCGAGGATCCACTGGATCTTCCCGCCGGAGAAGTACGTCGCCGGCGGGAGACCGGCCTTGCGCCGGATGACGTCGCCCCGGCCGTCGCGCTCGAGCGCGGCCGCGATCCGGTCCGTCCGGGTGTCCTGCCAGACGATCGCGTTGTAGTAGGGCCGCCCTGTTCGGCGGTTCCACACCACGCTCGTCTCGCGCTGGTTGGTGATGCCCACCGCGGCGAGGTCGCCGGCCGACAGGTTCTGCCGGCTCATCGCCGTGGTGATCACCTCCTGCGTGCGCTGCCAGATCTCGAGCGGGTCGTGCTCGACCCACCCGGCCTGCGGCAGGATCTGCTCGTGCTCGACCTGGTGGCGCCCGACCTCGCGCCCCTCGTGGTCGAAAATCATGAATCGTGTGCTTGTCGTTCCCTGGTCGATAGCGCCTACGTAATCCGCCATCTCAGTCGTTCCTTCCGGGTTCGTGGGTCCGGTCGCTATCTGTTGGGCCCTGGCCCCGGATCTGTCGGCCCGGCACCGGGATCTCGTCCGCCACCCGGATAGTCACGTCCCGTTCCGGGACCACCACCCGGTCGACGCGGATCCTCACCGCGCGGTCCAGGCTGGATCGGACCCCGCTCGCCGGTCGGCGTGCCGGTCTCGGCGGCGCCGGTCGCGTCGACAGGAGTCTCGATCTCGCCACCACGGCCCGCGGGCGGGGCTGCGGCCTGGAGGAACGGCAGAACACGGCCGATGAGCAGGACGTAGATCAGACCACCGATGAGGCCACCGATGATCGGTGCCACAATGGGCACCCACCAGTAGAGCTGGTTGTACTGATCTCGCCAGGCCGTTCCGTATCCGGTGATGTAGGACGCCAATCTAGGCCCGAAGTCACGAGCCGGGTTGATGGCGTAGCCGGCGTTGGTGCCCCAGGCCATACCGATCGCGACAACGACGATACCCACCATGAACGGTGTCAGGTTCGACAACGGCGGGTCGTTGAGCCGGTCGGTCAGCACGAAGATCAGGAACACCAGGATCGCCGTGCCGATGACCTGGTCCAGGAAGCCGCCCCACAGGCTGACCGGCAACGAGCCGTTACCGGGCAGGGTGGAGAAGACGATCTGCGTCTTCCTGGTCAGCCCCGGGTCCGCGTTGTGCAGCACCGAGTTGTACGCCCAGCGCACCAGGAGAGCACCACAGAAGGCGCCCAGGACCTGCGCGAAGATGTACGGAACGACGTTTCGCCACGGGAACTTGCGGAACGTGGCGAGTGCGATCGTGACCGCCGGGTTCAGGTGCGCACCACTGATGCGTGCCGCGGTGTAGACACCGAGCACAACACCGAAACCCCATGCCCAGGCGATCGAGTTGTGGTCACCAAGCGCTGACCCACCGGCCACCACCTGTGCCACTACACCGATACCGAATAGCAGCAGAATCATCGTGCCCAGGAATTCGGCAATCATCTGGACCACGATGTTTTGTCTGCTGAGAATTCCTCTCATCCCAGCCACAGCTTTAGCCCCCCAACAGCGTGCAACCTGGCGAATCGCTGATGGCAGTCACCGCAAGGAAGCGCGCCTGAAGGCCAACAAAAAGGATGAAGGCCCCAACCAGGGGATAGACACGTAACTAACGGCTATGTCTGAATATTCGGATTCGCCCTCTATCACCGTCAGTCAAGCACGTGACCTCTGATAGGGCCACAGCCAATGGCTTTAAACCCGAGATTTGCTCTTTTTTTACGACGGGATGCGGCGCATGCGAGGTGTCGCCCGATTTCCCGGGGCCGAAATCGCGGCCGGAGTCGATCACCTATGTCAGGCTAACCCGCCGCACCGTGCCGGGAGTCCGGATCGCACACCATCCACAATGGCGGTAACCGATGGTGCCGCGGCCGTCCACCGTGGCCGGTGTGGTCACGCGGTGGGGGTCGGCGTGGGCCGCAGCACCGCACAGGCCTGCTCCGCCTCGGCACTCGGCGTGGTGCCGGGCGTGGCGCCGTGGTCGCTGAGGCAGTTGCGGTAGGCGGTGTCCGCACCGCGGTTGCCGCCGCCCCGGCGGTCGCCCTGGCCCCCCGGCCCCATGCTCGGGCGGACCGACGCGCACGCCTCCTGGGCCTGCTGCCACTGCTCCTCGCTGACGCCTTCGGGCCGGAGGCCGCCGAAGCCGCCACCCGGCCCGCCGGCGCCCGGCCCACCTGACGGGAAGCCGCTCGGACGCCCCGACGGGAAACCTTCGGGCCGTCCGGAGGGGAAGCCTTCCGGCCGGCCGGACGGGAAGCCGGACGGGCGTCCCTGTCCCGCGCCCGGCTGGCCGGACGGAAGCGTGATGCCGTGCTGGCTGAGGCAGTCCCGGTAAGCGGTGAAGCCGCCGTCGTCCGTGCCCGACGCGCCCGCGGCGTCGCTCTCGCCGCCGCAGCCGGCGAGGGCCAGGAGCATGGCGGCAGCCGCCGCGAGGACGAAACCTGACCGTCGGGGCACGACGCCTCCTATGTGGGGGTGTGGTCGTGCCGCGGGGTTCGGGGCTGTCTCCCGCGGCACGCGGGGCTCATGCAACCGGTGCGACCTCCGGGCCACCTCGGGTGAAGCTGGGAATCAGCTCAGGACCGCGGCTCCCAGCCAACTCCGAGGTGCGGTCGAGGAAACGCCGACCGCCGCCCGGGACACTCTGCGCCCATGGGTCTGTGGCGGCGGCGGTGGCCGTGGGTGGCTGGTGGGGTGGTCGCGCTGCTCGCGGCCGGCGGTGCGGTGGCGGTGGCGCTCACCCGCGAACCACCCGCCGTGCTGTCGACGGCGCAGACCGCCAAGGTCGACCGCGGGGCGGTCTCGCTGGCCGTGGCGACGTCCGGCACGCTGTCGCCGGCCCGCAGCTACGCGCTCGGCTTCGGCACGGCGGGCACGGTCACCACGCTCGCCGTGCACGCGGGTGACAAGGTGGCCAAGGGCCAGGTCCTGGCCCGGATCGACGACACGGCGGCCAAGGAGCGGGTGTCGTCCGCGCGGGACGCGGTGGACCGGGCCGGCGACGCCCTGGACGCGGCCGAGTCGGCGGGGACCGCCACGTGCGGTGGCCGCACGGTGCAGAGCGCGCTGCGCACCACGCCGACCGTGCCGGCGTCGCCGACGCCGACGGCCCGACCCAGCGCCACCGCCCGCCCGGGTGCGTCGCAAGGCACGCAGTCGCGACCACCGGCGACGACCGCGCCGTCGGCCGGCCGCACCGGCGGTGCCTGCACGGGCTCGACCGAAGACCCGGTGCTGCGGGCCCGCCAGCAGCTCACCGCCGCTGGTGTCACGCTCGCCGACGCGGAGGACGCGCTGGCCGGCACCACGATCAAGGCGCCGGTCGCGGGCACGGTCCTGTCGGTCTCCGGCGCGGTCGGCGCGTCGGTGCCCGCGGGCAGCTCGGTGGTCACCATGGCGGATCCCGCGACCATGCAGGTCACCGCCACGTTCCCGGAGGCCGACGCCGGCCGGCTCGCGGCCGGGCAGACCGCGACGGTCACGCTCGCCGACCGCGCGGACGCGCCGCTGACGGCCAACGTCGTGCAGGTCGATCCGGTCGGCACGACCGACGGATCGCTCGTGGTGTTCGGCGCGCAGCTCGCGTTCGAGCAGGCGCCGCAGGACGTGCTGGTCGGGCAGAGCGCGGCGGTCCGGGTCACGGTGGCGTCACGGAGCGATGTGCTGCGGGTGCCCAGCACCGCCGTCCGCGCCGACGACACCGTGCTGGTCCGCGACGGTGCCGGCGACCGCGCGACCCAGGTCGCGGTCGGGCTGCGCGGTGACGCGTACACCGAGATCACCGGCGGACTCATCGATGGTCAGGAGATCGTCACAGCTTCCTCCTAGGGCGTTCCCAGGCAGTTCCGAGCCACGAACCGTAAGAGATACGGTGTGCCCTCACGACCGACCCGGGTGCTCGTCGTCGACGACGAGCCGAACATCTGCGCCCTGCTCTCCGCCACGCTGCGGCTGGTCGACTTCGACGTGCGGGTCGCGACCGGCGGCTTCGAGGCGCTGACCGCGGCCGAGGAGTTCGCGCCCGACCTGGTCGTGCTCGACGTGATGCTGCCCGACCTCGACGGCTTCCAGGTGGCGCAGCGGCTGCGGTCGGGTGGCGGGGCCACCGTACCCGTGCTGTTCCTGACCGCCCGGGACGCCGTCGAGGACCGCATCTCGGGCCTGACGGTCGGCGCGGACGACTACGTCACCAAGCCGTTCAGCCTCGAGGAGGTCGTGCTGCGGATCCGGGCGATCCTGCGGCGCAGCCACGCGGTGGCACCCGACGAGGGCGTGCTGCGCTACGCCGACCTCGAGCTCGACGAGGACGCGCACGAGGTCCGCCGCGCCGGCAAGCTGGTCGACCTGTCGCCCACCGAGTTCAAGCTGCTGCGCTACCTGCTCGTCAACGCCGGCCGGGTCGTCAGCAAGGCGCAGATCCTCGACCGGGTGTGGAGCTACGACTTCGGCGGGGACGGCCGCATTGTCGAGTCCTATGTGTACTACCTGCGCAAGAAGATCGACACCCGCGAGCCCGCGCTGATCCACACCGTGCGCGGCGTCGGATACGCGCTGCGCGTGCCGCGGGACCAGGATTGATCCCCGTGGTGTCGCCACGGCTGCGCCGGTGGCGGCACTGGACCCTGCGCTCCCGGCTGGTCGTGGTCGTCGCCACGCTGTGCGCGGTCGCCCTGTTCGTGGCCAACGCGGTCGGCCTGGCGCTGCTGCGGCGCAACCTCACCGACCGGGTCGACGAGCAGCTCCGGGCGATGAGCCAGGCAGCGCGGGCCCGATCGACCTGGGACGTCGCGCTGCCACCGCCGAACCCGCTGTTCCCGCGCGGCCGGTTCGACGTCGATCGGGCGGTCGCGTTCGTGCCACCGGGCGACCTGCAGCCGGTGGTCGCGGTGCCCGACGGTGTGCCGGCGCCGCTCATCCCGGCGTACGCGGAGCTGGTCGGGCACGCCGGCGCCGGTCCCTTCACGGTCGGCGCGGTCGACGACTCGATGTCGTGGCGGCTGATCGTGGTCGACCGGGGTGACGGCGTCCTGGCGGTCTCGGGCGTGTCGCTCAAGGGTGTCGACGCGACGGCCGACCTGCTGCTGGCCATCGACGTCGCGGTGATGCTCGTGGTGCTCGCCGTGCTGGCCCTGCTCGCGGCGTGGGTCGTGCGGATGGGGCTGCGCCCGCTGACCGTCATGGAACGCACCTCGATCCAGATCACCGCCGGCGAGCTGTCGCTGCGGGTCACAGACGTGGACCCGCACACCGAGCCGGGGCGGCTCGGCATCGCGCTCAACTCGATGCTCGACCGGATCGAGGCCGAGGTCTCCGCGCGGACCACCTCGGAACGGCGGCTGCGGCAGTTCGTGGCGGACGCCTCGCACGAGCTGCGTACGCCGCTGACGTCGATCCGCGGTTTCGCCGAGCTCTACCGCCGCGGGGGAGCGGTGCCCGGCCAGGGGCTCGACGAGATGATGGCCCGGATCGAGGCGGAGGCGGCGCGGATGGGCCTCCTGGTCGAGGACCTGCTGATGCTGGCCCGGCTGGACCTGCAGCGGCGCCCGGAGCGGCGCCCGGTCGACCTGCTGGCGATCGCCGCCGACACCATCCGTGACGCGCACGCCCGCGTGCCGGACCGCCCCGTGCGGCTGGCCGCGCTGGGCGGCGACGACGCCCCGTTCGAGCCCGTGACGGTGCTCGGCGACGAGCACGGCCTGCGCCAGGTCGCCACGAACCTGGTCGCCAACGCGCTGCAGCACACCGCGGCGCCGGCCGCGGTCACCGTGCGGGTGGGCCGCGGCGCCGGCACGGGCCTGGCACCGGTGCCGGGCGTGGGCGAGATCGCGCCGGGCCGGCCGCTGGCCGTCATCGAGGTGGCCGACACCGGGACGGGCGTCCCGCGGGAGCACGCCGAGCGGGTCTTCGAGCGCCTCTACCGGGCCGATCCCAGCCGCAACCGGCGCAGCGGCGGCTCCGGTCTCGGACTGTCCATCGTGGCCGCGATCGTGACCAGCCACGGCGGCCGGGTCGAGCTCGACGCGACGCCGGGCGGCGGCGCCACCTTCCGGGTGCTGCTGCCCGAGGACGGCCGGGTTCCCAGCGGGTCTTGAGGTGGCGTGGGGCTGACTCCGAGGAGGGGCCGCCAGGCTGGCGCGCATGCCTGTCCGCCTTCGCCCGGCCTGGTTGGCCAACGGGCTGCTCGGCGCCGCCCTCGTCGGCGGTGGCCTCTGGGTCTACTCGTCGTTCATGCCCGCCGCCGCCAGCGACTCCGCCGGTGCCGCCGGCAACACCACCCGCACCGTAGCGGCGTCGCGGGGGACCGTCACCAGGACGGTCACCGCGTCGGGTTCCGTGCGCAGCGCCTCGACCGCGTCCCCGTCGTTCGGCACCAGCGGGACGGTCACCTCGATCAAGGTCACGGTCGGCCAGAAGGTGGCCAAGGGCGCCACGCTCGCCACCGTCGACGACACGGCGGCCAAGCGGCAGCTCGCCGCGGCGGAGGACGACCTGGACGCCGCGCGGGACGCGCTCGACCGCGCCGAGGGCGACACCTCGTCCGCGCAGGCGGCGGTGGACCAGGCCGAGAACGACGTCGACGCGGCGCAGGACGCGGTGACGGGCACGGTGCTCAAGGCGCCGATGGCCGGCACGGTCACCGCCGTCAGCGGCACCCTCGGCGGATCGGCCTCGGGCTCCTCCTCGTCGTCCTCGTCGTCCTCTTCGTCGTCTAGGACCGGGACCGGTGCGACGAGCGACACCGGGTCCACGGGCAGCTCCGGCTTCGTCACCATCGAGGACCTCACCAAGCTGGAGGTGACGGCCTCGGTGCCGGAGGCCGACGCCACGAAGCTGCGGGCCGGCCAGAAGGCGACGGTGACCTGGAACGCGCTGCCCGACGCGCGGGCCGAGGCGACCCTGGCGGCGGTCGACCCGACCGCGACCTCGTCCGGCAACGCCGTCACCTACGGGGCCACCTTCACGCTCGCGTCGCTGCCCGAGGACGTGCGGGCCGGGCAGACCGTCGAGGTGGCCGTGCTGGTCGGCGAGGCGACCGACGCGGTGACCGTGCTCTCGGCGGCGGTCAGCGGCAACGGCAACCGGCACACGGTCACGGTCGACCAGAACGGCGAGCACGTGACCCGCAGCGTCGAGATCGGGCTCGAGGGCGACTCGACGACCCAGATCACCTCGGGCCTCGAGGCCGGCGAGCTGGTCGTGGTGACGATCCCGACCGGCGGGACCCAGAACGGCAACCAGCCCGGCGGCGGCTTCCCGGGTGGCGGTGGGTTCCCCGGCGGCGGTGGCTTCCCGGGCGGCGGCGGGCTGCCCGGCGGTGGCGGCCTCCGCGGAGCCGGCGGGCGGCAGGGGACCGGCCGATGACGGCCGCGGTCCTGGACGTGCGCCGGGTCGCCAAGGTGTACGGCGCCGGCCCGACCGCCGTGCACGCGCTGCGGGAGGTCTCGCTGCGGGTCGAGCGGGGCGACTACGTCGCGGTGATGGGCGCCTCGGGCTCGGGCAAGTCCACGCTGATGAACATCCTCGGCTGCCTGGACGTGCCCTCCAGCGGCGCCTACCTGCTCGGCGGTGTCGACGTCGGCACGCTCGGCGACCGGCAGCTCGCGCTGCTGCGCAACCGGCGGATCGGCTTCGTCTTCCAGTCGTTCAACCTCATTCCCCGGATGACCGCGCTGGCCAACGTCGAGCTTCCGCTGGCGTACGCCGGCGTCCGTGCCGCCGCCCGCCGCCGCCGGGCCCTCGCGGCGCTCGACCTGGTGGGCCTCGCGGACCGGGCCGGGCACGAGCCCAACCAGCTCTCGGGTGGCCAGCAGCAGCGGGTCGCCGTGGCCCGCGCGCTGGTCACCGAGCCGGCACTGCTGCTGGCCGACGAGCCGACCGGCAACCTGGACAGCCGGGCGACCGAGGACGTGCTGGCCATCCTCGACGACCTCAACGCGGAAGGCCGGACGATCGTGGTGATCACCCACGAGACGGAGGTCGGCGACCGGGCCAAGCGGCTGGTCCGGCTCCGGGACGGGCTGGTCGTCTCCGACGACCGCCAGGACGCGCGGGTGACGGTATGAGCGAGCGAAGCGAGCGCGGTCAGCTCAGCGTGCCAGGGTCTTGCTCCGCCGACCGAAGGGAGGCGGCGGCATGACCCTGCGGGAGACGTTCCGCTTCGCTTTGCGCGGCATCGGGGCCAACAAGCTGCGCTCCGGGCTGACCATGCTCGGCATCCTGATCGGGGTCGCGGCCGTGATCCTGCTGGTCGCCGTCGGCACGGGCTCGGCCCGGCAGGTCAGCGAAAGGATCGAGGCTCTGGGCACCAACACCCTGACCGTCCAGGGCGGCGCGTCCGGCGGCCTGACCACCACGATCGCCGGCGCGCTCGTCGACCCGGTGCTCGCACCCGCGGTGCGGTCCGCGTCGCCGGTGGTCACCGCTCAGGCGACGATCACCTACGACGGCACGGACCACGACGTGCAGCAGTTCGTCGGCACCGACCCCGCCTACTTCGCGGCCTCCAACAGCCCGGTCGCGAGCGGCTCGGCGTTCACCGCCGACGACGTCACCCGGGCGCGCCGCGTGGTGGTGCTGGGCAAGACCGCGGCGGACGAGCTGTTCCCCGGGCTCGACCCGGTCGGCAAGGAGGTCACCGTCGGCGGCGCCCTCTACACCGTCAGCGGGGTGCTCGGCGCGAAGAGCTCCGCGGGCGGGTTCGCCGACCCCGACGACATCGCGATCGCCCCGGTCACCGCGGTGCGGCAGACGCTGACCGGGTACGGGTCGATCACGTCGATCCTGGTCAGCGCGGCCGCCCCCGACCAGGTGGACGCCGCACAGGCGCAGGTGTCCGCGATCCTCGACGCCCGGCTGCCGGCGTCCACCACGGGCCAGACGCCGTACCGGATCCAGAACGCGTCCCAGCTCCTCGAGACGCAGACCGAGACCGCCAAGACGTTCACCACGCTGCTCGGCACCGTCGCGGGCATCTCGTTGCTGGTCGGCGGGCTGGGCATCACCAACATCATGCTGGTCACGGTGACCGAGCGGACCCGCGAGATCGGCATCCGCAAGGCCCTCGGCGCGCCCCGCGGCGCGATCCTGACCCAGTTCCTGGCCGAGGCGACGATGCTCAGCCTGCTCGGCGGCGGCCTCGGCGTGGCGGTGGCGCTGGCCGGCAGCCGGTTCACCATCGCCGGCGTGCGCCCGGAGGTCGTGCCGGCCTCGATCGCGCTGGCGCTGGGCGTCTCCGTCGCCATCGGACTGTTCTTCGGCAGCGTGCCCGCCCACCGGGCGGCCGGGCTGCGCCCGATCGACGCGTTGCGTTACGAGTGAGAAGGAGCCCACGGTGACCCACGCGGTCGACGACGACGAGATCCTGCGGGCCGAGCTGGCCGCGGCCGGCGCCCGCCGGTGGTGGAACCGGTGGACGCTCGCGCTGGGCGTGCTCGTGCTGCTGCTCGGCGGGTTCGTGGCCGGGGTGCAGGTGCAGAAGGCGTACGGTCCGGAGCCGGCGGCCGCGGCCGGCCCCGGCGGGAACCGGCCGGGCGGCTTCCCGACGGCGTTCCCGGGCCGCGGTGCCGAGCCGTCCGCCGCCGCGACGGCGCAGGCCACGACCGGCACGGTCAAGCTCGTCGACGGCACCACGCTCTACGTGCAGACCGAGGGCGGGGAGGTGGTCACGGTGCGGACCTCCGGCGAGACGGCTGTGCGTACCCCATCGGCGTTGAAGAACCTCAAGCCCGGCGACCCGGTGACCGTCGAGGGCGCGGACGACGGGTCGGGCACGGTGACCGCGACGAGCGTGACCCGCACCAAGTAGCGGCAATCACCCGTCCGGGTGACAGCGGCGCCGGATGCCGGCGGGACGCGGCGCGGCGATGAGTAGGTGGACGGGTGAGCCTCGCGGAGCGGGTGGACGAGGCCGTCAACAACCTCGTGACGATCGTCGAGGCCGGCGGCGCGATCATCATCGGCGCCGGCGCGTTGTACGCGTTCGGCCGGCTGCTGTGGGTGGTCGCGCGCGACCGGGACACGGCGTCGTTCGTGCTGGTCCGGCTGGACCTGGGCCGGTTCCTGGCGCTGGGCCTGGAGTTCCAGCTCGCCGGCGACATCCTGCGCACCGCGATCTCACCGTCGTTCAGCGACATCGGCCAGCTCGCGGCGATCGCGGCGATCCGGACCGCGCTCAACTGGACCCTGCGCCGGGAGATCGACCAGGAACGCCGCCAACTCGACGCGCGCGACCGCGCCGCCGACGACCACGCCTCGCGCAACCCGTGAGCCTGGGCGAGCTCACCGACGCGGCCAGTGCGGTCGTGGTGGCGATGGGCATCGTGGCCGGTGCCGCGACACTCGTCTCGACCCGCCGCCCGCTGGCCGCGCTGGCCGTGTTGCTGGACTTCCTGACGGCGGCCAGCCTGCTGCACCTGGCCGCCAACCCGTCCTACCTGAAGGCTCTGTCGGCGGGCATCGTCCTGGCCATCCGCCACGCCATCAGCTGGACGCTGCAGACCGGCAGCGGCGCGGGGATGCCGCCGATGCGCGACTAGAGAGCCTTCTTCGCGTCCTCGTACGTGCCCTCGGGTGCGAGGTCGGCCGGGCTGTAGAAGAGGTTGAGGACGCCCGTCGTGAAGGTCTCCGACTTGTTGAGCGTCAGCGGGACCGGCTGCTCGCCGTCCGCGAACAGCTTCATGCCCTTGCCGACCACGATCGGGTGCACCAGCAGGTGCAGCTCGTCGAGCAGGCCGGCGGCGAGGAGCTGGCGCACGACGGAGACCGAGCCGGACATGCCGATCGTGCCGCCGGGCTCGTTCTTCAGCGCCGTGACGGCCGCGACCAGGTCGCCGCGCAGCAGCTCCGAGTTGCGCCACGTGAACTCCAGCGGCTGGCGCGACACGACGATCTTGCGGGTGTCGCCGAGGGTCTTCGCCATCGGGGCGTCCTCCTCGCCGGCCAGCTCGCGGGCCGGCCAGGCGCCGGCGAAGCTGTCGTAGGTCTTCCGGCCGATCAGGTAGGTGTCGGCCGCGCTGAGCGTGCCGCCGACGGCCCGGCCCATCTCGTCGTTGAAGTACGGGAAGTGCCACTGGTCGGGCGCCTCGACGACGCCGTCGAGCGAAATGAACATCTGCGCGACGATTCTCCGCATAACGGCGACCCTAGCAGCGGCAACGTGAAGGAAACATTCGGGTCCGCGGGATTCATCGAACATGCTTTACATCGAAGGTCATCACCGTGTACGGTTCGGCCATCGCTCGCCGGGAAGGGGATCCGCGATGGTCCTTCGTCTGGTTCTCGCCGCGGTGCTGGCCGCCGCACCGACCTCCGCTCCGCCGGCCGCGGCCGCCGCCACCCCGGCCGGGTCGTTCGCGTCGGCGGCCGCCCGGTACGACGTACCCCGTGATCTCCTTGTTTCCCTGGGTTTCACGCAGTCCCGTTTGGACCAGGCCGCGATCGGGCGCGAGGGCGGGCACGGCATCATGCAGCTCGCCGACAACGCGGTGACGCACACGCTCGCGGAGGCGGCGGCCCTGACCGGCCTGTCGCGGGCGGAGCTGCGCACCGACGCCTCGGCCAACGTGGCCGGTGCGGCCGCGGTCCTGCGCTCCTATGCGGACCGGGACGGGCTCGACGCGGCCGGGCGCCGCGACCTCGGCCGCTGGTACGGCCCGGTCGCCCGGTTCGCCGGCGCGGTGAGCGACCCGGTCGCGCGGCTGTTCGCCGACACGGTCTACGCACAGCTCGCCGCCGGTGTCGCCGGCCCGGTCAGCGCGCCGCCCCGCCGGGTCGCGCCCGACCGCGGCCGCCTCGCCGGCGACGTCACCGTGCTGAGCACCGACTACGGCCCGGCCGCCTGGGCGCCGGCCAACGCGGGCAACTTCACGGTCTCCAGCCGGGAGAGCAGCTACCCGATCGACTACGTGGTCATCCACGTGACGCAGGGCTCGTACGCGGGCAGCATCTCCTGGTTCCAGAACCCGTCGTCGAACGTCAGCGCGCACTACGTCTTCCGCTCGTCGGACGGCGCGGTGACGCAGACGGTGCGGGAGAAGGACATCGGCTACCACGCCGGCAACTGGGACTACAACACGCGCTCGATCGGCATCGAGCACGAGGGCTTCGTCGACAACCCGGCGTGGTTCACCGACGCGATGTACCGCGCGTCCGCCGCCCTGACCCGCAACCTCACGACGAAGTACGGCATACCCCGCGACCGCGCCCACGTCATCGGCCACCGCGAGGTGCCCGGCGCCACGCACACCGACCCGGGTCCGAACTGGAACTGGACCTACTACATGCAGCTCGTCAACGGGATCACCGGGATCGGCAGCGGCACCGTCGACACGGCCTCGACGAGCCTCAACGTCCGAAGTGGACCCGGCACCGGCTACGCGGTGGTCGGCTCGGTCGCGGACGGCGCCGCCGTGACCATCTGGTGCCAGGCCACCGGCACGACCGTCACCGGCACCTTCGGCACCAGCAACGTCTGGAACCGGATCGGCCTCAACCGCTGGGTCTCCGACACCTACGTCCGCACGGGACACAACGGTTTCATCCCCGGCGTGCCCCGCTGCTGAGTCGCGGTCAGTCGCGGGTGCGGCGCTCGCGCCGCCGTGCCTCCTCCTTCTTGAGGTCGTCCTCCTCCTCCTCGCGCTTCATGTCGTCGATGTCCTTCTCGTCACCCTTGAACAGCACTGCGTCGGTCTTGGGCGCCTTCTCCCGGCTTTCCTCCGGCTCGGTCACGTCGTCCGCCTCCTCGTCGTCGTGTGCCAGCCGCCTACCCGGGTCGGCGGCCGGGCATGCCGGTTGAGCCGGGCGAAGCGGGGAATGCGCTGGTTTCCCGACCGAAGGAGCGACCCGTGAAGTCCAAGATCGTGGAAGACGCCGACGTCGTCACGTACGTGATGGTCTGTGATCCGGGCGAGGAGGCCTTCGGCGCGCTGCAGGGGTTCGCGCGCGACGAGCACCTCGAGGCGGCCCATCTCAGCGGCCTCGGCGGCTTCGAGAGCGCGACCGTCGGCTGGTTCGACAGGGAGAAGAAGGACTTCCGGCGCACCAGGATCGACGAGCCCGCCGAGGTGCTGTCGCTGATCGGGGACGTCGCCGAGGGGCCCGACGGTCCCAGCCTCAACGTGCACGTCGTGCTCGGCCTGGCCGACGGCACCACCCGCGGTGGCCACCTGCTCGAGGCGCGGGTCTTCCCGACGTTGGAGGTGATGGCCACCGAGACGCCGGCGGAGCTGCGCCGGGTGCCGCGTCCCGACATCGGGCTCGCGCTCATCGACCTCGACCGCAGCGAAAGCTGAGGGGGCGCCATGACCACCGTGCACAGCGTCACCTACGACCTGCTGCGGGACCTGGGGCTGACCACGGTCTTCGGCAACCCGGGCTCGACCGAGGAGACGTTCCTGTCGGAGTTCCCGGACGACTTCACCTACGTGCTGGCGCTGCAGGAGGCGTCGGCGGTCGCCATGGCGGACGGGTACGCGCAGGCCACCCGCCGGCCGACGCTGGTGAACCTGCACTCACACGCGGGGCTCGGCAACGGCATGGGCAGCATCGTCACCGCCAGCCAGGCCCATTCGCCGCTGATCGTGCTGGCCGGCAACCAGCACCGCGAGATGATGATCGGCGACCCGTACCTGAGCAACCCGGACGCGCCCGTGACGCCCCGGCCCTGGGTCAAGTGGGCCTACGAGCCGTACCGCGCGGAGGACGTGCCGGCCGCGTTCATGCGCGCCTTCCTCACCGCCCAGCAGCCGCCGGCCGGCCCGGTGTTCCTGTCGGTGCCGCTCGACGACTGGGACCAGCCGCTCGACGGGCCGGCGGTGCGGCGCACCGCGAGCACCAGCTACGCGCCGGACGCCGACCGGCTGCGCGACTTCGCGCGGCGGATCAGCGCGAGCGCGCACCCGGCGTTGATCTTCGGGCCCGACGTCGACCGCGCCGGCGGGTGGGACGCGGCGGTCGCGCTGGCCGAGAAGCTCAACGCGGCCGTCTACGGCACCCCACTGCCGGACCGGGTCGCGTTCCCCGAGGACCATCCGCTCTACCAGGGCCCGATCGGCGAGTCGCTCAAGTCGATCAGCGACACGCTCGCCGGGCACGACCTGGTGGTCGTCATCGGTGCGCAGGTGTTCCGCTACTACGCCTTCCAGGCCGGCGACGTCCTGCCGCCCGGCACGGAACTCCTCCAGGTCACCCACGACCCGAAGGTGGCCGAGGCGGCCCGCGCGGGCGACAGCGTCCTCGGCGAGCTGCGGCTGTCGATCGAGCAGCTCACTCGGCTCGTCGACGACGGCGGCCACCGGGAGCGGCCCGCGCCGATGTCGCGCGCGCACACGACCCTGCCGCGCAAGGAGAGCAGCCCGTTGACACCCGACGAGGTCTATGCGGCCCTGGCGGAGGTGCGCCCGGCGCACGCGGTCCTCGTCAACGAGTCGACCTCGACGATGAAGCAGCACACCGAATGGCTGCCGACGGTCGAGCCCGACTCCGACTACGCCACCCCGAGCGGCGGGATCGGCTGGGCGCTGCCGGCCTCCGTCGGCATCGCGCTCGGCGACCGTGACCGGGGCGACGACCGGCCGGTGATCGGCCTGATCGGCGACGGCTCCTTCCAGTACTCGATCCAGTCACTGTGGACGGCGGCGACACACAAGCTGCCCAACGTGTACGTGGCGATGCGCAACGGCGAGTACGCGGTCCTCAAGGCCTTCGGGGAGCTGGAGCACACGCCGGGCGTACCCGGGCTGGAACTGCCCGACCTCGACATCGCGTCGATCGCACGAGGTTTCGGCTGCCGGGCCGTCGAGGTGAAGACCACCGACGACCTCAAGCGGGAGTTCACCGCAGCGCTGAACAGCGAATCGGACCGGCCGACGGTGATCGTCGTCGACACCCGGCCCCAGCCGCCGGACATCGCCAACCGCGGCCCGGGCGGGTGACCAAGGTCGCACATGGCGGAACCTGCGCCGGGCGTTCAGGTGCGGGTCATCCGGGGGTCATCGCCCGCCTGAAGGGTGAAGGCGTCCGCCCCTCCTCCGAGGCGGACGTCCCACCCAACAGACGGAGAACCGCACATGCGCATCCGCGCGCTGTTCGCTGCTGCCGCCGCGGGCACACTCGCACTCATTTTCGCCGCGAGTCCCGCCATCGGCGCGGCAGACCATTCCCAGGAAGCCTCATCCCGTCCCGGTGCGCCACCCCTGCGTGAGCTCATCGGCGCGCTGCACGAGCACAGCGGCTACTCCGACGGATGGCCCGGCTCCCGACCCGCCGACTACTTCGCGTCCGGGCGTGACAAGCACGACCTGAACTTCATGGGGTCGAGCGAGCACACCTCGAACGTCAACTCGCCGTTCGTGTTCAACGAGGAGTGCCTGGACCCGCGGGTCGCGCCGAGCTGCCAGAACGCCGACCCGGTCAACCCGCTCGACGCGTTGCGCAAGTGGGACGCGGAGCTCGAGCAGGCCAAGGCCGCAACCGACCCCGCGAAGGACTTCGTCGGCTTCCGCGGCTTCGAGTGGACCTCGGACCGGATGGGCCACATCAACGTCTATTTCTCGCGCGAGAACTCGCTGCCCGAGACCGACGGCGGCACCGTCGCGATGGATCGTTTCTACGACTGGCTGACCACCACAGGCAAGGACGGCCTGGCGGTGTTCAACCACCCCGGCGACAAGACGCTGTGCGGGCCGCTGAAGTGCGACGTGCGCAGCGACCTCGGCTTCGGCTGGGAGGACTTCAAGTATTTCGCGAAGGCCGACGACCAGATGGTCGGCATCGAGGTCTTCAACGGTGACAACGACTTCGGCACGCCGCCCGGGCACAACGCTCCGCCCGAGGGCTGGTACGCCCGTGCGCTCGACAAGGGCTGGCACGTCGGCGCGATCGGCGCCGAGGACAACGGCCACGACCGCACCGACGACTGGGGCGGCGCGCAGTACGCCAAGACCGTGGTCCTGGCCAAGGCCAACACCGAGAAGGACATCAAGCAGGCGATGGCGGACCGCCGCTTCTACGCGGTGCTCGACAACGCGCTGCGGATGGACTTCACGATCGACGGCCACACGATGGGCGAGCGGATCCGCGGCAACGGCAAGCTGGCGGTCAAGGCCGCGGTCCGCGGATCGGGCACCCCGCTGCAACTGGAGCTCGTCAGCAACGGTGGTCAGGTGGTCGCCAGCTCGACCGGCTACCAGCTCGACACCTCGGTCACGGCGGCCAAGGACTCGTGGTACTTCCTGCGCGTCCGCCGCGACGGCGCTCCCGTCGCGTACTCGAGCCCGATCTGGGTCAACGACGGCAAGCAGGCCGGCCCGCCGAAGACGCCCGAGGCGGATCTGACCACTTCGGACGGTCGGTGGCTGGCGGGCGACCTGAACGTGCACAGCTGCTACTCCAGCGACGTCTACTGCGCCGGCACCGACGAGCCGGGCGAGGCCGACCCGTTCCGCGCGGGCGTCGACGTGCGGTCGCGCTTCGCCGAGGCGGGCGACCGCGGCCTCGACTACCTCGCGGTGACCGACGACAACGACGTCCGCTCGGTGACCGCGCCGGGCGCCGGCAGCCACGGCGTGCTCGCGATCCCGGGGTACGAGGCCCGGCTCGACGGCGACGCCAACGTGCTCGGCGTCAAGAAGGTACTCGACAGCGGCGACGGCTCGGCCGCCGCGGTCAACGGCCTCGCGAACGACGCGCGCGCGAAGGGCGGTCTCCTCCAGGTCGACCACCCCGGCGCGGGGATCACCAAACGCTTCGCGGGGTGCGACGCCTCGACGCTCACCTGGGGGTACGGCTACGACGTGCGTCCGGACACGATCGAGGTCTGGAACCCGGGCGCGAGCATCCGCGCCGCCGAGGACTACCTCGACTGCTGGCTGCAGCGCGGGGCCCGCGTCGGGCTGACCGGCGGCAGCGACGCCCGGACACGGACCGCGCAGCCGCAGGGCGCCGGCTATCCCACCACCTGGGTGCTCGCCCGCAGGAACACGGCGGACGCGGTGTTGGAGGCGCTGCGCGAAGGCCGCACCAGCGTCTCCGCGCTGCCGCCGTCCGCCGGCGGCGCCCCGCTGGTGATCGAGGCCAAGCGCGGCAACGGCTGGGTGACGGTCATCGGCGAAGACGTCCGACCCGGCGAGAAGGTGCGGGTGCGCTCGCTCGACCCGCTCACCGACGGCTCGCTGCGCGTCATCGCCAACGGCGCGAAGCTGCTGGACCAGCACCTGACGCGCGGCGGCGCGATTGAGCTCACCACACCGGCGCAGCCGGGCTGGTTGCGCGCCGAGCTGCGGCTGGGCAACGACCTGCTCGAACAGACCCCACTGTGCGGCCCGATCAACGCGGGCGTGAACCTCTGCCCGTACGACGCGGCCATGGTCGCGATGACCTCCCCGGTCTACGTGCGCTGACGCGTCGGCCACATCGGCGGCCCCGGTCCGACGCGGACCGGGGCCGCTTGCTGGGAGGATGCAGACGTGCCTGACGACCTGCAGGAGTTCGCGCGACAGCTGATGAGCGCTGTCCGCGATGAGGCGATCCGGAGTTGCGACGGCTTCCTCGCCACCGACCCTCGCACGCCTGTTGGGCGGCGATGGGCCAACGCGACGGATGCGGCCGGACGAGATGCCATCCGCATGGCCGTACCGGACATTGTGGACGAGGTCATCTTCCATTTCTTGAACCGCGGACTCGACCAGGGCCTGATGCCGCTAACGTTTCGCACGCCGGACGGCAGCGTCGTCGACCTGGTTGAGGTCGGCGACGGCGAACTTGGCGGCTGGTTCCTGACCGATTGGCGCCGTAGGTATTCGGACGAGCGTTTCTCGGACGACTTCGGGCCGACGCCTTCTTAAAACAAGGACTCGATCTTTGCTACGGCGTCGGTCAGTTGGGTGATGGCCGGCATCGCCGCGACGAGGCCTGTCCAGAAGGTCTTGAGGAGTGCCTTGTTCGGGCGCTTCTTCGCCAGCTCCTCGTTGAAGGCGTTGAGGTGGTCGGCGGCCACGTCGTTGCCGGCCCGCGCGATGGCGTCGGCGACCGTGCGGAGTGCTTCGGCGGCCGCCCGGTCGCCGCGGTCCACCGACTGCTGGAACGACTCCTGGACCAGCGAGCGGTTGACCAACGTGGACCCGGTGATGTTCTGGTAGTTGTCGCCCATGATCACCTTCACTGTCGGCTCGGTCGGTGGTCTCGTGTCCGCCAGCTCGGCCAGGCGCCAGTTTTCCCGGACCAGGCCCCCGACCGCCCGGTGCAGCCGGCCGAGCCCGTCCACGAGGTCGCCCAGCGTGCGGAGTTGCTCCGGGCCCAGCAGGACCGGGTCTTCGTCCTGCTCGCTGCGCCACCGCAAGCTCCGCCGCGACCGGCCGCGCAGCAGCGCACCCTCGACGTGGCCGAAGCCGGCCGAGTAGCCGTAATCGCTGTTGTAGTTCGCGAGCAGGTGCGCGAGCGCCGGCGGCAGATCCGCGACGTCGAGGCCGTACTTCGGAGCGAGGTGCCGGTTGAAGAAGTAGACGACGTCGTTGTCCTGGCCGGTCGCGGCGGCCAGCTCGGCCATCAGCCCCGGGTGGTAGATGTCCAGCAGCGCGACGTCCAGCTCCCCGACGACCGCGCCCATCCTGTCGAGCTCCCGGAAGAAGTCGTGGAACAGGTCGAGGTGCGCGACGTCCACCTGCTTCGGCTGGTCGGTCTGTGCCTCCAGGTAGCCGACGACGCGCCGCGCCCGCGCGTCGAGCTTGAGCAGGCTGCCGTACAGCTTGACCAGCGCGCCGACGCTGACCAGATCGGTGTGTGACCGCAACGCCTCGCCGGCGGCGCCGAGCACCGCGAGGTAGTCGGCGAACCGTTCACGATCCGTGTCGCCGGACATCGGGCTCGCTTTCAGGTCGGGGTTCGTATTCTCCCCGCCACCGGAATCCCTGCCAATCGCCCGCGAGGGGCGAGGGCGCCTCACATCGGGATATCGTCGGTCGCCGTGGAGACGACGGTCGGTGTGTTGGTGTTCCTGCCCACGATGGTCGTGACCGTGCTGCTGTTCGCGGCGGTCATCCGGCGGCTGCTCGGCGTGCGGGTCGGGCCCGTGCGTACCCTGCTCGCCGCCGTTCTCGCCATCCTCATCGCGACGCCGATCCTCAACGCCCTCGCGCCCGCCGACCCCAGTGCCGTGAGCGGCGGCGACCTCGTGCTCCTCGCTTTCGTCGCCATCGTCGTCTCCGCGCTGCTCGCCATGGCCGCGCTGGTGATCCTCGAGGTGCTCGTGCCGACCGGGTCCGTGCCGGGGCCCGTGGAGCTCTGGCGCGGCACGCGGCGGCGGGTCGGGCGCAGCCGCCGGTACGCCGCCATCATCCGCATCGTGCTGCGGCACGGTCTCGGCCGATTCCTGCGAGGGCGTCCACCGCCCGGTCCGTCGTCGGCGGCCGCGCGGCGCCGGCTCGGCCGGTCGTTGCGGGACGCCCTCGACGAGGCCGGCGTCACCTTCGTCAAGCTCGGCCAACTCCTATCGACCCGGCGCGACCTGCTGCCCGCGGAGATCGCCGACGAGCTGACCGCCCTGCAGGACCGGGCCACGCCGGTGCCGTGGGACGAAGTGGCCGCCGTGCTCGCGGCCGACCTCGGCCGGCCGGTCGGCGAGGCGTTCGCGGAGTTCGACCACCAGCCGCTGGCCGCCGCCTCCGTCGCGCAGGTGCACGCGGCCCGGCTGCCCGACGGCACCGCGGTGGTGGTCAAGGTGCGCCGGCCGGGGATCGCCGCCGTGGTCGAGCGCGACGTCGACATCCTGCTGCGGCTGGCCGGCACGATCGAGGAACGCACCGCGTGGGGGCGGCCGCTGGGGTTGCGGGCCCTGGCCGCTGGGTTCGCCGAGGCGCTGCGCGAGGAGCTCGACTTCACCGTCGAGCGCGACAACCTCCAGGCCATGGCCGCCGCGCTCGCCGCGTCGCCGGACCGGGGTGTGCGCGTGCCGGCGGCGTACGCCGAGCTCAGCTCCGAACGGGTGCTCGTGATGGAGCGGGTGCCCGGCACGCCGCTCGGCAGCGCCACCGCCGTGCTCGACGGGCTCGGCGACGAGCGGCGCGGCGAGCTCGCCGGCGGGCTGGTCGACACGATGCTCGACCAGGTGCTGGTGCACGGGATCTTCCACGTCGACCTGCACCCGGGCAACGTGCTCGTGGCCGACGACGGGCGCCTCGGCGTGCTCGACCTCGGCTCCGTGGGCCGGCTCGACGCCGCGACCCGGGCGGGCATCGGCCAGCTCCTCGGCGCGCTGGGCCGCGGCGACTCGGTCGCGGCCAGCGACGCGCTGCTCCAGATCGTCGACCGGCCCGACGAGGTCGACGAACGCGACCTGCAGCGGGCGATCGGAGCGATGATCGTCCGGTACGCGGCTCCCGGCGGCACCGCGAGCGCCGCGGCGGTGGCGGCGTTGCTGCGGACCTTCACGTCGTACGGGCTGGGCGTGCCACCGGCCGTCGCGGCCGTCTTCCGGGCCTTCGCCACGCTGGAGGGCACGCTCGCCCTGGTCCGGCCGGGCTTCGACCTCGTCGCGCACGCCCGGTCCTCGGGCAGCCGGCGCGTCGCGGAAGCGTTCAGCCCGGCCCGGCTGCGGGGCTCGCTGGAGGACGAGCTCGTCGAGCTGCTGCCGGTGCTGCGTCGCCTCCCGCGGCGGATCGACCGCATCGGCGACGCGCTGGAACACGGCCGGTTGCGGGTCAACGTGCGGCTGTTCGCCGACGACCAGGACCGGCGGCTGGTCACGGGCCTCGTGCACCAGGCGCTGCTGACCGTCATCGGCGCCGCCGCCGGCGTGATCGCCGTGGTGCTGCTCGGCGCCGGCGGCGGCCCGCGGGTCAGCGCGACGGTCGACCTGTTCCCGCTGCTGGGCTACGGCCTGCTGATCGTCGCGGTGGTCCTGGTGCTACGGGTGCTGGTCGTCGTCTTCCGCCGCGAGTGACGCCCACTCGGTGACCATCTCGTCGTTGGTGTGTATGCAGGTCATCCGCAGCGGTCCGGCGGACGAGGCGGTGAAACCGTGCAGCTCCCCGGCCGGCACGACGACGACCGAGCCGCCGGTGGCCTCGATGGTCGCGTCGCCGGCGAGGAAGGTGCCGGACCCTTCGTGCAGCACGAACACCTCGGCGTACGGGTGGCGGTGCGGCTTGGGACCGTGTCCGTTGGGACTGGCCTGGATGAAGAACGAGACGGGCACGCCGCCGTGGTCACGCCCGAGAAACGTACGCGAGGTCTCGTTGCCCGGCAGGTCGTCGTTCTGGATGTGCAGAGCCATGCCACCGGAGGCTAGCAAAACGGCCATCCGGCGTTGATCCGGGCGCCAGGATGGGGATATGACGACGACGGAGTTCCTCGCCTCGACCACGTTCGAGGTGCCGGGTTATCGGGTCGAGCGGACCCTGGGCATCGCCTGGGGGATCATCGTGCGCAGTGTCGGCGTCGTACGCGGGGTGACCGGCGGTTTCAAGGCGCTGCGGCAGGGTGAGGTCCCCGAGTACACGCAGGTGGTCGACGCCGCGCGGCACACGGCGTTCGAGCGGCTGGTCGCGCACGCGCACGAGTTGGGCGGCAACGCGGTGGTCGGCGTGCGGTTCGACTCGTCCGACATCGGCAACGGGCTCTCCGAGATCGTCGCCTACGGTACGGCCGCGATCGTCACCCCGGCCTGAGGAGGCGGCGTGCCCGCCTGGCGTGTCCGCGACTTCCACGGCGCCGACCTCGACGCCGCCATCGCCATCTGGGAGCAGGGCCGCCCGCCCGGCGCGCCCGCGCCCGTCTTCGGGATCGCGGAGGCCGTGTCGACCGTGCGGGCGGGTCAGCCCGCGGTGGTCGCGGTCAACGCCGACGAGATCATCGGTGTGGCGGTCGCCCGGGTCGACGGCGAGCGGGCGTGGATCCAGATCGTGGCGCTCGCCGGACACTGGCGCAACCGGGGTGTCGGCAGCTCCCTGCTCGCCGGGCTCGAACACCGGTTGCGCGGGCTCGGCGTGCGCCGGATCAGCGCCGTCCTGCCCGAGGACGCCACGGGCAGCATCGCCATGCGCAACTCCGGCTACCGGGCGCGCGCCGACCTGACGTACTACGAGAAGGTCGAGCACGGTGCCGGGCACGCCGGGCTGCTCGCGGCGGTCGGTGGCCAGCTCCTGGCGCCGGGGCTGTGGGAGCTGCTGGCCGGGATGGAGGTCGAGAAGGACGCCATCGAGCGGCGCATCGTGCTGCCGTTGGCCCATCCCGAGCTCGCGGACCGCTACGGCGTCGTGCCGCCGAAGGCCGCGATTCTGTTCGGGCCCCCGGGTACGGGTAAGACCAGCTTCGCCAAGGCGATCGCGTCGCGGCTGCAGTGGCCGTTCGTCGAGCTGTTCCCGGCCCGGCTCGCCGCCGACAGCGACGGTCTCGCGGCCGCGCTCCGCTCGGCCTTCGGCGACCTCGCGGAGCTCGACGAGGTGCTGGTCTTCATCGACGAGGTCGAGGAGATCGCCGGCGTACGCTCCGGCAAGGCGACCGACCCGAGCCACGCCGTCACCAACGAGCTGCTCAAGACGATTCCCGGCTTCCGCGAGCGCGGCGACCGGCTGCTGATCTGCGCGACCAACTCGGTGCGGGCCCTCGACCCGGCGTTCCTGCGTCCGGGCCGCTTCGACTACGTGCTGCCGGTCGGACCGCCCAACCGCACCGCGCGGGCCGCGATCTGGCGCCGCTACCTCGGGCCGGCCGCCGAGCACGTCGACCTGGACCGGCTCGTCGCCGCGAGCGAGCTGTTCACGCCGGCCGACATCGAGTTCGCCGCGCGCAAGGGCGCACAGGCGGCGTTCGAACGGGAGGTGCGCGAGCCCCGCGGCGAGCCCGCCACCACCGGCGACTACCTGAGCGCGATCAGCGAGACCAGGCCCACGCTGACCGACGAGGCCGTCACCGCCTTCGCGGAGGACATCGAGTCGTTCCGCCGGCAGTGAGGTCAGTCGCGGCGCAAGGGGTGGGGGACCGACAGGGCCACCCTGCCCAGGTGGGCCCAGTCGAGGGCCGCTCGGGCCGCGCGGACCCCGGGGCGGTGGCGGGGGACCCGGACCCGGAGGGCGGCCGGGCGGATGCGGGCGACCAGTGGCGTCGGCAGCAGCAGCGCCTCGCCGTCGACGCCGACGGGCACCGGGCGGCCGCCGGACTCGATGGTTGCCTCCCGGGCCGCGAGAACGGTCACCGACGTGGACCGGCGGCCGCGGACCAGCCGCAGCGCGTCCGCGGTCGAGTCGACCGTCAGGGCGATCACGCCCAGCCGGCCACGGTCGAGGCGCGGGCGTTGGCCCAGGCCCGCGACGTCGTCCACCGTGTAGGGGTTGTTGCTCACCAGGATCGCCTGCGGCGCCGCGCGGACCGTGTCGCCCACCCGCAGGGACAACGGCGGGCCGGTCTGCTGCGCCAGCAGGTCCGGCAGCATCGACAGGGCGGTGCGCGCCTTGTCGGCCCGGTAGGCGTCGCTCTGCACGATGGCCGCGTACACGCCGAACGAGGCGTTGTTGACGAACGTGCGGTCGCCCAGCTCGCCCAGGTCCACCCGGACCTCGACCCCGTCGGTCAGGGCGTCCAGGCAGGCGGCCGGGTTGTCGCGGTCGAGGCCGAGGTCGAGCGCGAAGTGGTTGCGGGTGCCCGCCGAGATGACCAGGAACGGGATGTCGTGCCGTGCCGCGATGCCCGCGACGAGGGCCTGGGTGCCGTCGCCGCCGGCCACGCCCAGCAGGTCGGCGCCGCGGCGGACCGCGTCCTCGGCGACGGCCGCGACGTCCGTCGTGCCCGTGGTGTCCAGGAGGAAGACCTCCGCGCCCAGCGCGCGCGCCCGGGACGCCAGGTCGAAGCGGGCCACCTTGCCGCCGCCCGAGCGCGGGTTCATGATCAGGAATGGCCGGCTCGGTGGCGGGGTGAACGTCTCGTGGGGCGAGTGGACCGCCTGGGTCAGTGCGCGCCGGCCGAGCCCGGCGGCCAGCACGATCAGGCCCGCCGAGACCGCGGCCACCCAGACCAGGTGGTGGAGCGCGAAGACCACCAGCACCGTGATCGGCGCGGCCACCAGCAGCAGCGCGGCCAGCCAGCGCAGCACGCCCGCGTGCGCGAGGAACCACCAGGCCGCGGCGATCGTGGCGACCAGGCAGCCCGCCGCGATCGCCAGCATCGAGACGCTGCCGACGATGCCCCCGACCAGGACCGGCAGCACGAACGCGGCGAACACCGCCAGGAAGGCCGCGCGGGCCAGCCAGCGGTCGAGCAGCGACGGCCCCGAGCTGGCACCCGGGGCCGCCGACTCAGTCACCATATTGTTGGATTTTACGCCTTATGTCAGTGCGAGGACCCCGCTCAGCGCCGATGTCGCCCGCAGCACCCCGGCCCGCGCACCGGAGTCGGACACCCGCAGGGTGGCATGCAGCGAGACCTGCAGGAGCTGCGCGATGGCCGCGAAGTCCCGTCCCGCCACACCGTGCTGCTCGGCCCGCGCGAGCCGAGCGGTCAGGTCGTCGGCGACCTGCTGGTCGATGCGGTCCGCCGCCGCGTACTCCTCGATGAGGTAGCGGATGTCGGAGTACCAGGCGGGATCCCGGCTCACCGTGCGCGGCACGAACCCGGCGCGCACGGCCGCCGCGGTCGCGGCCACCGAGGGCTCCACATAGGACCAGATGGTCGGGTAGAGCACCGAGAGTTGCGCGTCGGTCAGCGGCAGCGAGCTGCCGTCGAGGAAGCAGAAGCCGGGCCCGGTGTTGCTGCCGCTGTTGACCCGCACCGGCACCTCGTGCTGCGCCAGCCGGATGCCGCCGAGCGAGAGCCCCAGCTCGTCCCGGGCGACCGCGGTGCCCGACATGGTGATCTTCGGAGCCGAGGGCGGCGGCGTGCCCCGCGACACCCACGCCACCGTGTGGTCGTACACCGCGTTCTGCACCATGTGCTGCGGCACCCGCGACAGCGACGGCAGCGCACAGGTCTGCGGCTCGCCCGGGTACCCGCCGGGATAGGTGCCGATGTCCCGCTTCCGCAGCGGCCCGTAGTCCGTGATCAGCTTCCAGTCGCCGTGCGACGCGCCGGCCACCTCCCACGCCCGCAGCACCGGCGAGTCGGCCTGGGCGCGCGCCGCGGCCGAGAGGATCCCGCTCGCCACGTCGCCCTCGGAGTTGATCCGGAACACCTTGGTCGCGAGGTCGGTCCGCAGCACACCGCCGCCGCCGTGCAGCACGACCGCGTCGACGACGCCGGCCAGCGGCTGGACGCCGTTGTAGTAGTTGGCCAGCCGCCCGGCCGACTGCGAGTGACCGGTGGCGATCACCATCGACGGCGCGGGCAGCGTGCCGAGCGGGTCGACGGCCGCGGGCGCGCGCACAGCCTGGACGGCCTGGCTGAAGATGTCGTACGACAGGGAGTCGTCGTTGATCGTGCCGCCGGCGGTGACGTCGAGCGCGCCGTACCGCTGCGGGCTCCACGCCTTGAGCCCCGTCGCGGAGTGCACGCCGGCCCGCTGCGCGGAGACACCCACCCACGCGTAGCCCGCGCGCAGGAAGTGCTCGTGCGACTGGAACCAGTCGACCTCCTGGTCCCACTGGTTGCTGACGTTGTACCACTCGGCGACCACGACGCCGTTGAACGCCTTGGCCGCGACGGGGCGACGGACCACGATCCTCGTCGTGTACGGGTGCCCGGTGCTCACCGCGGTCGCCGTGGCGGTGCCGCTCGTGGCGTAGCGGGTGGCCGAGCCACTGATCAGGAACTCCTCCTCGACGTAGCCGGCCGCGGCCAGATCGACGTCGGTGGCGAGGAAGGGATAGCCGTGGCCGGGGTCGCCGACGGGAGTGGTGGCCGCGACCGGCCCCGAGACGACGGGGTCGGCCACGACAGCGGCGGAAGCGGGTGCGGGAGCCGCCACGACAAATCCGGCAATCAACGCAAGAACTGCGAGGGAATGGGTTCGCATACCAGAAGATAGGCGTGACTATTCAGAACTTTCAATCGTCCAGAGAGAAGTTCTATCGGTTTCGACAAATGTTCCGGACTGTATCGAGGCCGCTGTGGTGGGTGGGTGGATGACGCAGCGTGATGCGATGGTCGTCCGCCGCGGGCGGCCCTCGGGAGGGCAGAAGGTGGAGGACCAGGGTGCCGGTAAAGACCGTGGTCGCGTTGCCAATTCGGAAATGTCCGTCCGCATCGGGCGGGCCTGCCTCTCGCCGGGCGCCGGCCCGCCCGAATGTGGCTGATTCGCCCGTGTCACCATGGCGGCGCGCCGCGATCGCTCCTACCGCGCCGGCGGCGACGAACCGGCGTACCAACGCATCGAGCATGGTGTCACTCTAGGTGTTCGCCGGGTGTTCGAGCTGTTAGCGCTCACACCATTTGCGACACTCGCCCGTCAGCGCGGGCCTTCAACCGTCGCCTTGTTACGAGACCGTGACCGCTGGATTTCCCCACGAAGGCTTGACGCTCCAGTTGTTAGCGCTAACACTGGCCGACGTTGTAATCCGCGGAACGTTGATGGCACCAACCCCGGAGGGGGGACAGCTTGTGAACAGACGAATTCTGGCCGCTCTGGGCGCCGCGGCTCTGGCGCTGAGCATGGCGGCCTGCAGCGGTGAGGGCGCCGGCAGCGGCACCGACACCGCCGCGCAGGCACCGTCCGAGCTGAAGATCGGCGTCTCGATGCCGACCCAGACCTCGGAGCGCTGGATCGCCGACGGCAACTCCGTCAAGGAGAAGCTGGAGGCCAAGGGCTACAAGGTCGACCTGCAGTACGCCAACGACGACATCCCGACCCAGTCGCAACAGGTCGACCAGATGATCACGCAGGGCGCCAACGTTCTGATCATCGCGGCCATCGACGGCACCGCGCTGTCCAGCCAGCTCCAGGCCGCCGCCGACAAGAAGATCCCGGTCATCTCCTACGACCGGCTGATCCGCGACAGCAAGAACGTCGACTTCTACGTCAGCTTCGACAACTACAAGGTCGGCGTCGCGCAGGCGACGGCGCTGCTGGTGGGTCTCGGCGTCCTCAACAAGGACGGTTCGCCGGGCACGGCCAAGGGGCCGTTCAACATCGAGCTGTTCGCCGGTTCGCTCGACGACAACAACGCGCACTTCTTCTTCGACGGCGCGATGGACACCCTCAAGCCGCAGATCGACAACGGCACGCTCGTCGTGAAGTCGAAGCAGACCGCCATCGAGCAGGCGGCGACCCTGCGCTGGCAGCAGGAGACCGCCCAGAAGCGGATGGAAGACCTGCTGACCTCCAGCTACAACGACGGCGCCAAGGTGGCCGGCGTGCTCTCGCCCTACGACGGCCTCTCCCGCGGCATCATCACCGCGCTGCAGAACGCCGGCTACAGCGGCAAGATGCCCGTGGTGACGGGTCAGGACGCCGAGATCGCCTCCGTCAAGCTGATCAACGACGGCGTGCAGAGCTCGACCATCTTCAAGGACACCCGGCTGCTGGCCGACCAGGCCGTCAAGGCCGCGGAGGCGTTCCTGAAGAAGCAGACGCCGGAGGCCAACGACACCAAGACGTACGACAACGGTGTCAAGGTCGTCCCGTCGTACCTTCTGCCGGTCGAGACCGTCTACAAGGACGACATCCAGAAGTCGCTGATCGATTCAGGCTACTGGACGGCCGACGAGGTCAAGGCCGGCCAGGCCAAGTGACCGACCGGCAGGCCCGGTGACCCGCGACGGGTCACCGGGCCTGCCGCCCGCACGCACGCAGAAGGAGGACGGATGGCCGACGTGCTGCTGGAGATGCGCGACATCACCAAGACCTTCCCCGGTGTGAAGGCGCTCGAGAACGTGTCGATCGCCGTCCGGCGCGGGGAGATCCACGCGATCTGCGGTGAGAACGGCGCGGGCAAGTCCACGCTGATGAAGGTGCTCTCCGGGGTCTACCCGACCGGCTCGTACACGGGCGAGATCGTGTTGGACGGGAAGCCGGTGCACTTCAACGGCATCCGCGACAGCGAGTCCCAGGGCATCGTCATCATCCACCAGGAGCTGGCGCTGGTGCCCTTCCTCTCGATCGCCGAGAACATCTTCCTCGGCAACGAGGTGCGCGGCGCCGGCGGCCTGATCGACTGGAACCGCACCAACGCCGAGGCGACCAAGCTGCTCGCCGAGGTCGGCCTCGCTGAGAACCCGACCTCCCCGGTGATCCAGCTCGGCATCGGCAAGCAGCAGCTCGTCGAGATCGCCAAGGCACTGTCCAAAGAGGTCAAGCTACTGATCCTGGACGAGCCGACGGCCGCGCTCAACGACGTCGACTCGGCGCACCTGCTCGACCTGCTCCGGCGCCTGCGCGACCGGGGCATCACCTGCATCATGATCTCGCACAAGCTCAACGAGATCACCGCGATCGCCGACTCGACCACGGTCATCCGCGACGGCCGCACGGTCGAGACGCTCGACATGAGCGCGGCGGACTCGACGCAGGCCCGGATCATCCGCGGCATGGTCGGCCGCGACATCGACAGCTTCTACCCGGACCGCGAGTCCGCGCCCGGCGAGGAAGTCTTCCGGATCGAGGACTGGACCGCCTGGCACCCGACCCAGGACCGCAAGGTCGTCGACGGTGCCAGCCTCAACGTGCGCGCGGGCGAGGTGGTCGGCATCGCCGGCCTGATGGGCGCCGGCCGCACCGAGCTCGCGATGAGCGTGTTCGGCCGCTCCTACGGTCGCGACATCTCCGGCAGGATCTTCATGCACGGCAAGGAGGTACGCGCCCGCACGGTCGCCGAAGCGATCAACAACGGCATCGCGTACGCCACCGAGGACCGCAAGCGCTACGGCCTCAACCTGATCGCCGACGTCTGCCGCAACATCTCCTCGGCCGCCCTGCGCAAGCTGTCCCGGGGCGGCTGGGTCAACGGCAACGAGGAGATCAAGGTCGCGGAGCAGAGCCGGCGCGACATGAACATCAAGACCTCGACCGTGATGGCCACCGTCGGCACGCTCTCCGGCGGCAACCAGCAGAAGGTCGTGCTGTCGAAGTGGCTGTTCACCGACCCCGACGTGCTGATCCTCGACGAGCCGACGCGCGGCATCGACGTCGGCGCCAAGTACGAGATCTACACGATCATCAACAAGCTCGTCGCGCAGGGCAAGGCGGTCATCGTCATCTCGTCGGAGCTGCCCGAGCTGCTCGGCATGTGCGACCGCGTCTACACCCTCTCGGCCGGCCGCATCACCGGTGAAGTCCCGGTGCGCGAGGCCACACAGGAGAACCTCATGGCGCTCATGACCAAGGAGAAGGAGCTCGCCGGATGACCAGCACCAAACCCCCGCAGACGCGGGAGTCCGGGGGCTCCCCGGCCGCTGCGTTGACCACGGGCACCAGCGACCCGCGTACGCTGATCATGCGCAACCTGCGACAGAGCGGCATCTACGTCGCGTTCGTCGTTATCGTGGCGCTGTTCGCGATCCTCACCGACGGCGTCTCGCTGAGCCCGGGCAACATCACGAACATCGTGCTGCAGTACTCGTACATCCTGGTCCTTGCGATCGGCATGGTCATCCTGATCATCGGTGGCCACATCGACCTGTCCGTCGGCTCGGTGGTGGCGCTGACCGGCGCGGTCTCCGCGGTGCTGGTGATCCAGCAGGGCCTGCCCTGGTGGGTCGGCGTGGTCGCGGCGATCGCGGTGGGCCTCGCGGTCGGTGCCTGGCACGGCTTCTGGGTCGCGTACATCGGCATGCCCGCGTTCATCGTGACGCTGGCCGGCATGCTGCTCTTCCGCGGCCTGACGCTGCAGGTGCTCGACAACATCTCGCTCTCGCCGTTCCCGGCCGAATACCAGAAGGTCGCCAACGGGTTCCTCAACGGCCTGCTCGGCGGGCAGGGCTACGACGCCTTCACGCTGATCATCGGCGCGGTCGCGGTGGCCGGCATCGCGGTCAGCGGCTACCGCACCCGGGCCGCCCGGATCGGCTACCAGCAGTCGGTCGAGTCGTTCCCGCTGTTCGTGCTGCGGATCCTGCTGATCGGCGCGGTGATCATGTACTTCGCCTGGCAGCTCGCGCACGCCCGCGGCCTGCCGATCGTGCTGATCATCCTGGCCATCCTGGTCATCGTGTACGGGCTGGTCACCCGCCGGACAGTGTTCGGCCGCCAGGTCTACGCGATCGGCGGCAACCTCAGCGCCGCCCAGCTCTCCGGCGTCAAGGTCAAGTCGGTCAACTTCTGGATGTTCGTCAACATGGGCTTCCTGGCCGGTGTCGCGGGCGTCATCTACTCGTCGCGGTCCAACGGCGCGCAACCGGCGGCCGGCAACATGTTCGAGCTCGACGCGATCGCGGCGGCCTTCATCGGCGGCGCGGCCGTCGCGGGCGGCGTCGGCACCGTGGTCGGCGCGATGGTCGGTGGCCTGATCATGGCCGTGATGAGCAACGGCATGCAGCTCATGGGCATCGACCAGTCCGTGCAGTCGGTGATCAAGGGCCTCGTGCTGCTGTTCGCCGTCGCGTTCGACATCTACAACAAGCGCCGCGTCGGCGCCAACCGCTGACGCGGCGCCCCGGAACAGGAACCATGGACACACCCTCCGCGGACGCCGCGCCGGCCCGGCCGCTGGCCATGTCGGACGTCGCCGCCCGCGCCGGCGTGTCACACCAGACCGTGTCGCGGGTGATCAACCGCCATCCGAACGTGGCGGTGGCCACCCGGGCACGGGTCCTGGCGGCGATCGAGGAGCTCGGCTACCGCCCCAACGGCGCGGCCCGGGCCCTGGCCACCGGGTCGACCCGGACGATCGGCCTGGTCACCGCCAACAGCAGCCAGTACGGGCCGGCGCAGACCATGCTCGGGCTCGAGCGCGCGGCCCGGGAGGCCGGCTACTTCCTGACCGTGTCGGTGCTCGACGACACCGGCGCGCGGACGATGACCGAGGCGATCGACCGGCTGGCCACCCAGTCGCTCGACGCGATCATCGCGCTGAGCACCTACGACGAGGCCGTGCGCGCGCTGCGCCAGGTGCAGACCCCGGTGCCGCTGATCAGGGTGCAGGCTGGGCCCGAGGGGCACGACCCGGCGGTCTGGGTCGACCAGGAGGCCGGCGCCGCGCTGGCCACCAGGCACCTGCTCGACCTCGGCCACCGCACCGTGCACCACGTGACCGGGCCGGCGGGCTCGATCGAGGCGGCGGCCCGGCTGCGGAGTTGGCGGGAGGTGCTGGAGTCGGTCGGCGCGCCGGTGCCGTCGGTGCTGCACGGCGACTGGTGGCCGGCCTCCGGGCATGCCGCCGGCCGGGAGCTGGTCGCCCGCCGGCGCGGCGGCGAGTCGGTGACCGCCGTGTTCGTCGCCAACGACCAGATGGCCTTCGGGCTGCTCAACGCGTTCCACGAGGCGGGGCTGCGGGTGCCGGACGACGTCAGCGTCGTCGGGTTCGACAACGTGCCCGAGGCGCCGTACTCGATCCCGCCGCTGACCACGGTCCGGCAGGACTTCGCGGAGCTCGGGCGGCGCGGGCTGCAGCTCGTGCTCGGGCTGCTGGCGGGACAGGAGGCGCGGCCGCGACCGGTCGCGCCGCAGTTGCTGGTGCGGGCCACGACCGCGCCACCGGCTCGCGGTCGGGGCCGCGGGGAAGGGTGAGCATGACGAACGCGTACGTCGTCGGGGTCGACTTCGGCACCTTGTCGGGCCGGGCGGTGGTCGTCCGGGTGTCCGACGGTGCGGAGCTGGCCAGCGCGGTGCACCCCTACGAGCACGCCGTGGTCGAGGACCGGCTGCCGGCCACCGGTGCGAAGCTGCCGCCGGACTGGGCGCTGCAGATGCCGTCGGACTGGGTCGAGGTGCTGCGCACGGCGGTGCCGGCGGCGGTGCGGGCCAGCGGGGTGGACCCGGCCGAGGTGATCGGCATCGGGACCGACTTCACCGCCTGCACGGTGCTGCCGACCACTGTGGACGGCACGCCGTTGTGTGCGCTGCCCTCGTTCCGGGACCGGCCGCACGCGTACCCGAAGCTCTGGAAGCATCATTCCGCGCAGCCGCACGCCGACCGGATCAACGCGCTGGCCGCCGCCCGTGGCGAGAAGTGGCTGGCGCGCTACGGCGGCAGGATCTCCAGCGAGTGGGAGTTCGCCAAGGCGCTGCAGGTGCTCGAGGACGATCCCGAGGTGTACGCCGCGACGGAGCGCTGGGTCGAGGCGGCCGACTGGATCGTCTGGCAGCTCTGCGGCCGCTACCTGCGCAACGCCTGCACTGCCGGCTACAAGGGGATCTACCAGGACGGTGCCTATCCGTCCCCGGCCTATCTCGCCGAGCTGAACCCCGGGTTCGCGTCGTTCGTGACCGACAAGCTGGAGCACGAGATCGGTCAGCTCGGCGCTCTGGCCGGTGGGCTGACGGCCGCGGCGTCCGAGTGGACCGGGCTGCCCGAGGGCATCGCGGTGTGTGTGGGCAATGTGGACGCTCACGTCACCGCGCCGGCCGCGCAGGCCACGCAGCCCGGTCAGATGCTGATGGTGATGGGCACCTCGACCTGTCACGTGATGAACAGCGACCGGCTGGGCGAGGTGCCCGGCATGTGCGGCGTCGTCGACGGCGGGATCGTGCCGGGCCTCTACGGCTACGAGGCGGGGCAGAGCGGGGTCGGCGACATCTTCGCGTGGCACGTCGACAACTTCGTGCCACCGTCCTATGTGTCTGCGGCGGCCGCCGAGGGCGTCGGGATCCACGACTACCTGACCTCGCTCGCCGCCGCCCAGGCGGTGGGGGAGCACGGGCTCGTCGCGCTCGACTGGCACGGCGGCAACCGGTCCGTGCTGGTCGACCACGAGCTGTCCGGTGTGCTGGTCGGCGCCACCCTGGCGACCCGGGCCGAGGACGTCTACCGCGCGCTGCTGGAGGCGACCGCGTTCGGCACCCGGACCATCGTCGAGGCGTTCGAGAGCAGCGGCGTCCCGGTCTCCGAGCTCGTCGTCGCCGGTGGGCTGCTGCGCAACGCGTTCCTGATGCAGCTCTACGCGGACGTCTGCCGGCGCCCGTTGTCGGTGATCGGGTCGGAGCAGGGTCCGGCGCTCGGCTCGGCCATCCACGCGGCGGTCGCGGCCGGCGCCTACCCCGACGTGCACGCCGCGGCGGCCGCGATGGGCAAGGTCGAACGGGCCGTCTACGTGCCCGACGAGAAGCGTGCGACCGCCTACGACGCGCTGTACGAGGAGTACCGGCGGCTGCACGACCACTTCGGCCGGGGCGGCAACGACGTGCTGCACCGGCTGCGCGACATCCGCCGCACCGCGGTGGCCGGCTCGAAGTCGAAGGAGGACGCGTGACCGCACCGACGCGGACCGAGCGCGGGCTGCACCAGGAGCAGCGGGCGCAGGTCGCCGCCCTGCACGGCGAACTGGTCCGGTACGCCCTGGTCACCTGGACGGCCGGCAACGTCTCCGAGCGGGTGCCGGGCGAGGACCTGTTCGTGATCAAGGGCAGCGGCGTCTCGTACGACGGCCTCTCGTGGGAAGGCATCACCGTGTGCGACCTGGACGGCACCGTGGTCGACGGTGTGCGCCGGCCGTCCAGCGACACCGCCGCGCACGCGTACGTCTACCGGCACCTCCCGGCCGTCAACGGGGTGGTGCACACCCACAGCCCGTACGCGACCGCCTGGTCCGCCCGTGGCGAGGCGATCCCGTGCGTGCTGACCGCGATGGCCGACGAGTTCGGCGGCCCGATCCCGGTCGGCCCGTTCGCGCTCATCGGCGACGACTCGATCGGCCAGGGCATCGTCGCGACGCTCGCCGGCCAGCGCTCGCCGGCCGTGCTGATGCGCAACCACGGCGTGTTCACCATCGGCGACAGCGCCCGGTCGGCGGTCAAGGCGGCGGTGATGTGCGAGGACGTGGCCCGCACGGTGCACCTGGCCCGGCAGCTCGGCGAGCCGCTGCCGATCGCGCAGGCCGACATCGACTCGCTCTACGAGCGGTACCAGAACGTCTACGGGCAGCGGTGAAAGGACAGATCGTGATCGACGACCCCTATGCCGGCAGGGAAGTGTGGTTCCTGACGGGCAGCCAGGGCCTGTACGGCGAGGACACCCTCGCCCAGGTGGCCTCCCAGTCCCAGCGGGTGGCGGCCGCGCTGGACCTTCCCGTCCGCGTCGTCTGGCAGCCGGTGCTGACCAGCTCCGACGCGATCCGCACCGTGATCGGGCAGGCCAACGAGACCCCGTCGTGCGTCGGCGTGATCACCTGGATGCACACGTTCTCGCCGGCCAAGATGTGGATCGCCGGTCTCGACGCGCTGCGCAAGCCGCTGCTGCACCTGCACACCCAAGCCGACGCCGCCCTGCCGTGGGCGACGATCGACATGGACTTCATGAACCTCAACCAGGCGGCGCACGGCGACCGGGAGTTCGGCTTCACGCTGACCCGGCTGCGGGTGCCGCGCACCACGGTGGCCGGGCACGTCAGCGACCCGGCGGTCGCCTCCCGGATCGGCGCGTGGGCGCGCGCGGCGACGGGCGTGGCCGAGGCGCGCTCGCTGAAGCTGACCCGGTTCGGCGACAACATGCGCGACGTCGCGGTCACCGAGGGCGACAAGGTCGAGGCCCAGCTGCGGGTCGGCGTGTCGGTGTCGACGTGGGGCGTCAACGACCTGGTCGCCGCGGTCGACGCGGTGCCCGACAAGGCGGTGGACGCGCTGGTCGCCGAGTACCTCGACGTGTTCGAGATCGCGGAGGACCTGCGGCCGGGCGGCGACCGGCACGAGAGCGTCCGCTACCAGGCGCGGATCGAGGCCGGCCTGCGGTCGTTCCTCGGCCCGGCGCGGGCGTTCACCACGAACTTCGAGGACCTGGGCGGGCTGCGGCAACTTCCGGGCCTGGCGGTGCAGCGCCTGATGGCCGACGGCTACGGCTTCGGCGGCGAGGGCGACTGGAAGACCTCGGCGCTGCTGCGGATCCTCAAGGTGGTCGGCCACGGCCGCCCCGGCGGCACGTCCTTCATGGAGGACTACACCTACCACCTGGGCCCCGGCACCCCGAAGATCCTCGGCGCGCACATGCTGGAGGTCTGCCCGACGATCGCCGGCGAACGCCCGCGCATCGAGGTGCACCCGCTGGGCATCGGCGGCCGGGAAGACCCGGCCCGCCTGGTCTTCACCGCGGCCACGGGCCCGGGCGTGGTGGTCGGCTGGGCCGACCTGGGCGACCGGTTCCGCTGGGTGGCCAACGACGTCGACCTGGTGTCGCCCGACGAGCCGCTGCCGAACCTGCCGGTGGCCCGCGCGGTCTGGACACCCCGCCCGGACTTCTCGACGGCGACGGAGGGCTGGCTGACCGCGGGCGGCCCGCACCACACGGTCCTGTCGACGGCGGTGACGGCGGACGAGATCGCCATCATCGCCGACCACCTGGGCATCGAACTGGTCCACATCGACGCCGACACGACCCGCCGGGGCCTGACCAAGGAGCTGCGCTGGAGCGCCGCCTACCACCGCCTGGCCCAGGGCATCTGAAAGGCCACCGCGGCGGGGACGAGCCATGCGTCCCTGCCGCGGGTCAGCGGCGGCCGGGTTGGTCCGCCCGGAGCAGGGCCAGCTCGCGGGCCAGGTCGGCCTCGCCGGTGACCCGCGACCCGAACCGCACGCGGACGTCGTGGTGTGCGTCGCGGGTCTCGGACCGCATCGTCAGCCCGTCGGCGTCGATCGCGACCGGGACGAGGCGGGCGCCGGCCGTCGACGGGAGCCGGGTCAGGTGCGCGATGCCCGGGCCGTCGTGCCGGACGAGGTGGTGCAACGTGGTCGCCTCGACCGCCGCGACGGGGTCGGGCCGGGCGGCACGGTAGTCGGCGATCGCCACGTCCGCGGCGGTCGAGTGCCGCGCGATGTGCACGGCGACCGGCTCGACGGTCCACAGGGCCGCCGGCGGCAGGTCGAGGAGCGCCTGCACGGTGTCGGCGTCACATTCGTCCAGAGTCGCCGGGTCCAGCGGGCGCACGGTGCCCGTAACGGTGACCCGGGCGCGTACGCGGCAGCGCACCCGCACCGGCACCACCGAGGTCACCTCGAGCCGCACACCGCCGTGCCGGCCGCGAGCCCCCACGAGGCCGCCGCCGGCCGGGGTCATGGCGTCGACCGCGAGCGCCACCGAGCCGTCGGGCAGGACGGTGTGCGCGGCGACGAGGTCAGCGGTCGCATTGCCCGCGGTCAGCCGCAACGAGCCGGACACCGCCAGGACGGAGCGCGCCGCCACCGCGTCGCTGATGGGGACGCCGTCCGACATCCGGCTGGCGTCCGACGCCATGCGGCCTCCTTCGGCGGGAACCGGTGCAGGCGTCCAGGGTAGCCTTACCTAATTCCCGCCGTGAAGGGGCCGTTGCCTGGTCAGGCGGCCTGGTAGGTCAGGCAGTCGCTGACGGTGGCGCCGGGGCCGATCCGCACGGACTCCGCCTTGCACGCCAGGTTGGTGTTGTGGACGCATTCCGTGCGCGCGCAGGCACCCACGCTGCCGGTGACGTCGGCGATGCCGCCGCGCACCGACGACTCGACGAAGGTCGCGCACGACGCGGCGTCGCCGGTCGACGCGATGGTCACCGCGGGCGCGTGACAGCCGCCGTCGTTGAAGCTGCACGCGGTGGCCGCGCATTCACCAACGGCCGGCATCTGCAGGAGAGTTTTCATGATGTCCTCTGCTTCCTCAATGGGCCGCAAGATGTTCCGTCGAGCCTAACAACAAATAACCTCCAGCACTCGGGCGCAACGATTTGAGTCGTGCGTTGCTAATGATGTTTAAGCAGGTCAGAGGCTCTCTTTAAAGGCGATGGCGAGATCGGAAACGGCGTTACCGACGCAGGCTCGAAAGGTAAGCCTAGGCTAATTCAGGAAAGGCAACGCTCAGCGATTCCCGGGGCCGGCGTGACCGTCGTCCTTGCCTTGACGTCGGTGGCAAGGTCTAGCGTCGGTTCCATGCTGATCGGGGAGTTGGCCGAGGCGGCCGGCACGAGTGCCCGGGCGTTGCGGTACTACGAGACGCACGGGCTTCTGCGGGCCGGGCGGTCCGCCAACGGCTACCGGGTCTATGACGACGCGGAGTTGCGGGTCGTGCGGGAGATTCGGGCACTGCTCGCCGTCGGGTTCGGGCTCGACGACATACGCCCGTTCGTCGACTGTCTGCGGGCCGGGCATCCGTCCGGGGATGTCTGTCCCGACTCGGTCGCCGTGTTGCGTCGCAAGATCGCCGAGGTCGACGCCGGCATCGCGCGGATGCGGGACGTGCGGGAGACGCTCGTCGGTCAGCTCAACCTCGCCATCCAGAGCCGGGAGACCGCATGCTTCAGCAAGACCTGCTAGTCACCGTTACCGACGAGACGTTCGCCGCTGACGTGCTCGCGTCGCAGACGCCCGTCGTCGTCGACGTCTGGGCAGAGTGGTGCCCGCCCTGTCACGCGATCTCGCGCAGCTTGGCCGAGTTGGCCGAGGAGCTCGCCGGGAAGATGGTCGTGGCCACCCTCGACGCCGACGAGAACCCGGCTACCTGCCGGGCGTACCAGGTGCGGTCGTTGCCCACGCTGTTGATCTTCAAGGGTGGCGAGCTGGTCAGTGCCACCGTCGGCGCGCGGCCCAAGTCGGCATTGCGCGCCCTGCTCACCGCGCACCTGTAA
This sequence comes from Asanoa iriomotensis, assembly GCF_016862515.1. Lineage (GTDB taxonomy): Bacteria > Actinomycetota > Actinomycetes > Mycobacteriales > Micromonosporaceae > Asanoa > Asanoa iriomotensis. Next base: position 136,955 of record NZ_BONC01000001.1, on the reverse strand, counting down.
ATCGCTTGCCGGCCCGCGCCGCGGGCTGGTGAGGTGTAAGCCCAAAGACATCGAGAGGAGAACCAAGAGATGCGTGCAGCTCGCGTGTTCGTTCCGCTGGCCCATTCCGCCTTCGTGAAGGACATCGCGCTTGCGCACGCTCAATCTCGGGATTCTCGCTCATGTCGACGCCGGTAAGACCAGTCTGACCGAGCGGCTCCTCCATGCCGCCGGTGTGATCGACGAGGTCGGCAGCGTCGACGCGGGCAGCACCCGCACCGACACGCTCGCTCTCGAACGGCAGCGCGGCATCACCATCAAGTCCGCGGTGGTGTCGTTCGCGATCGGCGACGTCACCGTCAACCTGATCGACACGCCCGGCCACCCGGACTTCATCGCCGAGGTGGAGCGGGTCCTCGCCGTGCTCGACGGCGCCGTGCTCGTGGTCTCCGCCGTCGAGGGCGTGCAGCCGCAGACCCGGATCCTCACCCGGGCGCTGCGCCGGCTGGGCATCCCGCTGCTGGTCTTCCTCAACAAGGTCGACCGCGGCGGTGCCCGGCCGGCCGCGCTGCTCGCCGACCTCGCGCACAAGCTGGGCCTGACCCCGCAGCCGATGGGCACGGTCCACGCCGCCGGCACCCGCGACGCCACCTTCGCACCCGGGCACCCCGGGCTCGCGGACCTGCTGGCCGAGCGGTCCGACGCGGTGCTCACCGCGTTCGTCCGGGACGGCGGTGTCACCCGGGCACAGCTCCGCCGCGAGCTCGCGGTCCAGACCGCCAGGACCTGGGTCCATCCCGTGTACGCCGGCTCGGCGATCACCGGCACCGGCGTACCCGAGCTGATGGCCGGGATCCGTGACCTGCTGCCGGCCGCGGACGGCGACCCGGCGGCGCCACCGTCCGGCACCGTGTTCAAGGTCGACCGCGGCCCGGCCGGCGAGAAGCTCGCCTACGTGCGGATGTTCGCCGGCACCCTCGCCGTCCGCGACAAGGTGGCCGTGCCGGGTGGCGAAGCGCGGATCACCGGGATCAGCGTGCTCGACCGCGGCAACGCCCGGGTCGCCGCGACCGCGGTGTCCGCCGGCCGGATCGCCGTGCTCCGCGGGCTGGCCGACGTGCGGATCGGCGACCCGGTCGGCGCGCCCCGCCCCAGCGGCGCCGACCGGCACTTCGCGCCGCCCTCGCTGGAGACGGTCGTCGTCCCGGACCGCGCGGACCGGTCGGGTGCGCTGCACACCGCGCTGACCCAGCTCGCCGAGCAGGACCCGCTGATCGACCTGCGCCGCGACGACGTCCGCGACGAGACGTCGGTCTCGCTCTACGGCGAGGTGCAGAAAGAGGTCATCCAGGCGACCCTGGCCACGGAGTACGGGCTGGCCGTCACGTTCCGCGAGTCCACGACCATCTGCGTCGAGCGGGTGGCCGGCGCCGGCGCCGCGGTCGAGCGGATCGGCGAGGGGCCGTTCCTCGCCACCGTCGGCCTGCGCGTCGAGCCGGGGCCGCCCGGCTCCGGCAACGCGTTCCGGCTCGGCGTCGAGCTGGGTTCGATGCCGCCGGCGTTCTTCACCGCGGTGCAGGAGACCGTGCACGAGGTGCTGGGCGCGGGACCGCACGGCTGGCAGGTGGTCGACTGCGTGGTGACGATGACGCACTCGGGCTACTGGGCGCGGCAGAGCCACGCGCACGGGACGTTCGACAAGAGCATGTCGAGCACGGCCGGCGACTTCCGCAACCTCACCCCGCTGGTGCTGATGTCCGCACTCCAGCGGGCGGGCACGGTCGTCGAGGAGCCGGTGCACCGGTTCCGCCTGGAGCTGCCGACGGACCTGCTCGGCGCGGTGGTCCCGGTGCTCGGCAAGCTGGGCGGCCTGCCCACCGGCACCACGACCGACGGCAGGACCGCGGTGGTCGAGGGCGACGTCGCGGCGGCCCGGGTGCACGAGTGGGAGACCCGCCTGCCGTCCCTGACCCGGGGCGAGGGCGTGCTGGAGACCGCCTTCGACCACTACCGCCCGACACCGTGCCCGCGGCCGGAACGCCCGCGCACCGACCACAACCCGCTCGACCGCCGGGAGTACCTGCTACACGTCCAACGGCGTGTCTAAGGCCTGGTCAGTTCCGGCGGGATCGGCAGGTTGACCTTGCGTAGGACCGTGGCGATGGCCTCTTCGACCTGGGTGGCGTGTTCGACCAGGTCCTGGATCGCGTAGCCGCCGAAGAGGTCGCACGGCTTGTCGAAGGTCAGCGTCGAGTCGTCGCCCGGCTGTTCGGAGATGGTCAGGCGCACCGGCAGGTATTCGATCACCGCCGGGTCGTGCTTGTAGAGGCCCTCTTCGATCACCAGGTTGTCGGCCAGGTAGGTGACCGCCCGCAGTTCGTGGCCGGCGAGCCGCATCACCGGGCTCGGGTCGAACGTCGAGATGTTGACCAGGCCGTCGGCGGCGGTGCGGTTGGACAGGTTCTCCAGGGCCGGCCAGCCGCCGCCGCCCTTGGCCTCCGCCACCGCCGTGCCCCAGGACCACGCCGGCACGGCGCGCTCCCACTGCTTGCGGAACTGGTCGTACGGCCGCCCCGTGTGGATCACGAAGCGCCGGACCGGCCGGCTCAGCACCGCTACGCCTTGCTCACTCATGACCCTCGCCTCATTCCTGCCGCGACCCCGGATGAGTCCGGGGCCGCGGCCGGGCGGCCGCCGCTAGGCGTCGACCTCCCGCTTGTCCTCGGCCCACATCGTGTGGAAGGAGCCGTCGCGATCGACGCGGTTGTAGGTGTGCGCGCCGAAGTTGTCCCGCAGGCCCTGGATCAGCGCGGCGGGGAGCCGGGGGCGGCGCAGCGCGTCCACGTAGGCCAGCGACGAGGAGAAGACCGGGGTGGGCACGCCGCCGCGGATCGCGGTGACGAGCACCCGCCGCCAGCTTTCGAAGCCGTTCGCGACGGCCTCGGCGAAGTAGGGGGCGACGAGCAGGCTCTCGAGGTACGGGTTCTCGGCGTACACCTCGCGGATCCGGTCGAGGAACTTGGCCCGGATGATGCAGCCGCCCCGCCAGATCGTCGCCATGGCGCCCGGGTCGATGCCCCAGTCGTTGTCCTTGCTGCCGGCCCGGATGTGGTCGAAGCCCTGCGCGTACGCGACGATCTTCGACGCGTAGAGCGCGTTGCGCACGTCCTCGATGAACTGCTTGCGGTCCTCGACCAGGCCGGCGATGTCGGTGTCGGCGGCGCGGCCCGCATACGTCTCCTGAGCGGCCGCACGCTGGTTGACGTGGCCCGACAGCGACCGCGCGAACGTCGCCTCGGCGATGCCGGTGATCGGCACGCCCAGGTCGAGCGCGCTCTGCACGGTCCAGCGGCCGGTGCCCTTCTGCTCGGCGCGGTCCGCGACGACGTCGATGAACGGCTGGCCGGTCTTGCCGTCGGTGTGCGCGAGCACCTCGGCGGTGATCTGGATCAGGAACGAGTCGAGGTCGCCGCTGTTCCACTCGCGGAAGATGTAGGCGATCTCCGCCGGCGAAGCACCCAGACCCGCCCGGAGCAGGTCGTACGCCTCGGCGATGAGCTGCATGTCGGCGTACTCGATGCCGTTGTGCACCATCTTGACGAAGTGCCCGGCCGCGCCCGGACCCACGTGCACGCAGCACGGGGTGCCGTCGACCTGCGCCGCGATCTTCTCGAAGATCGGGCCCAGCTTGCGGTAGGACTCGGCCGAGCCGCCGGGCATGATGCTCGGCCCGAGCAGCGCGCCCTCCTCGCCGCCGGAGACGCCGGTGCCGACGAAGTGCAGGCCCTTGGCGGCGAGGTCGCGCTCGCGCCGGGCGGTGTCGACGAAGTGGGCGTTGCCGGCGTCGATGACGATGTCGTCCTTCTCGAGCAACGGCACGAGCTCGTCGATCACGGCGTCGGTCGCCTTGCCGGCCTTGACCATGATGATGACCGCGCGCGGCCGCCTCAGCGACGCGACGAAGTCGGCCATCGACTCGCTCGGGATGAAGTCGCCCTCGTCGCCGTGCTCCGCGACCAGGTGGTTGGTGCGCGCGACGGTGCGGTTGTGCAGCGCCACGCTGAACCCGTTGCGGGCCAGGTTGCGGGCGAGGTTGCGACCCATCACCGACAGGCCGGTCACGCCGATCTCGGCGCGAGCTTCCGTGCTCATCTACCCCTCCGTGCTCTTCTGTCACGCCGGACGCCGGCGCTCGTCGTCGCTGACCGGTGAGCCGCCGTCCGTGTTGACGCGGGTGCCCCATTCGGGCGGTGGTAAACCCTTTTTGCCCGGTTAATCCCGGTGCCGTGGCCGCGGCCGCGCGGCGGCCAACAGGCGCGCGACCTCGCGTACCCCCGGATGCTCCTGGATCTCCTCCCGAGACAGCGGCAGCGGCAGCCGCCAGTTGGGGTACTGGTCGGTCGTGCCCGGCAGGTTGGGCTGGCGGGTCTCGCCGAGGACATCGTAGAGCGAAGCGGTGATCAACCGGGCTGGGCTGGCCGCCAGCGCCGCGTGCAACGCTGTGACGATCGCATCATCGTCCACTTCGGACAACAGTCCGGCCTGCCGCAACATGGCGACCAGGGCTGCTTTGTCTGCCCGTGCCCGGGTGCGTTCGGCCTCTTCGGACGTCGCCAGCAGGCCCAGCCGCGCACGGACGTCCACGTGCTCCTCGGTCAGGAAGCCCTTGGCGGTCGGCAGGTCATGGGTGGAGACCGATGCGAGGGCGGTGCGCGGCCACTTCCGCGGCGCGACGAACTCGTCGCCGTCGCGGGTGAACCAGAGCACGGTCGAGCCGAGCATGTTGCGCCCGCGCAGGGCCCGCGTCACGGACGGCTGCACGGTGCCGAGGTCCTCGCCGATCACGACCGCGCCGGCCCGGTGGGCCTCGAGGGCGAGGATGCCGAACATCGCGTCGGCGTCGTAGCGGACGTAGGTGCCCTCGGCGGCGCCGGCGCCCGGCGGGATCCACCAGAGCCGGGACAGCCCGGCCACGTGGTCGACGCGGATGCCGCCGCCGTGCCGCAGCAGGGCGCGCAGCATGTCGCGGTAGGCGGCGTAGCCCGTCGCGGCCAGCCGGTCCGGTCGCCAGGCCGCCAGCCCCCAGTCCTGGCCGAGCTGGTTGAACGCGTCCGGCGGCGCGCCGACCCGGACGCCCTGTGCCAGGACGTCGCCGAGCTGCCAGCCGTCGGCGCCGCCCGGGTCGACGCCGACGGCCAGGTCGTGGACGATGCCCACCGGCATGTCGCGGGCCGCCTCCGCGGCGGCCGCGAGCTGCTGGTCGCAGAGGCGCTGGAGCCAGGCGTGGAAGTCGACGCGGGTCTGGTCCGCGGTCAGGCCGGCCGGCCACCGCCGCCAGTCGGTGCCGTGCTGCTCGGCGAGGGCGCAGTAGGTGGCGAACCGGGTCAGGTCCTGGCCCGCGGGCTCGCGCGCCGCCGACGGGAAGAGCAGCTCCAGGGCGCCGCGCTTGGCCTGCCAGACCGCGTCGTAGTCGATCAGCTCGGCCTGGTCGGGTCGCAGGGCGTCGACCTTGGCCCTGAGCGCGTCGTCGGCGCGCCGATATTCGGCGGTGTCGGCGACCCTGATGTAGAGGGGGTTGGCGAACCGGCGGGACGAGGGGGAGTAGGGCGATGCCTGCACGGGGTGGTTGGGCCCGATCGCGTGGAGGGGGTTGAGCAGCACGAGACCGGCACCGGTGCCGGCGGCCCAGCCGGCGAACTCGCGCAGGTCGCCGAGGTCGCCCATGCCCCAGGAGGCCCGGGAGCGCAGCGCGTAGAGCTGCACCATCCAGCCCCAGGCGGCCGGTGGCGGCGGCAGGCGGCGGGGAGCCACGACGAGGGTGACCGTCTCGTCCCCGACGGTCAGGCGGTGCCAGCCCAGCGGCAGGTCCTCGAGCGCGGCGACCGCGCGGGTCGAGCCGTCCTCGAGGGTGACGGTGCCGGCCAGGTCGCGGCGGTCGCCCTCGCGGAGGACGATCGTCGGCGGGAGCCGGTCGGCCGCCCGCTGCGCGTCGGCCAGCGCCGCCCGGATCGCCGCCGGGCCGGACGCGTCGACGTCGAGGAGCCCGAGCACGCGTACGACGATGTCCCGGTCGACCTGGGTCCGGCGACGGTCGGCCGCGTCGTAGGCGGTGACCACTCCGTGTGCGGCGGCGAGGCGGCGCAGGTCGCGTTCCATCAGCCGGTGACCTTGTCGAGGTACTGCAGCAGGTCGTGCGCGGCCAGCTCGACCTCCTTGTGCTTCCAGGAGGAGGCCCGGTAGACGACCGCGATGAGCCCGGCCCGGTGCAGCCGGCGCAGGTCGCCGTAGACGAACGCGTAGCGCGCCTTGGTCTCGTCGGCCGCGCCCTCGGTCAGGCCGAGATGCCACTGCGCGAGCTCGTCCCAGGTGTGCCGTTCGAGATAGCTGTTCTCGTCGTCGGCGCGCGGCTGCGCCACACCCCAGTCGCTGTTGAGCACGTACTGCTTCGCGTCGATCAACTGGCGCGCCTTGCGCACCGCGGCGGGATTGAGCGCGTACCTGGCCATGCGGCCATGTTCCCCGACGCGGCCCGTCCCATACCCGCACCCCGCGAGGGCGGGCATGTCGTGACTCGTCAAACACCACGGGGTGGTTTAACGGAGATTATCGCGGTAAGTCAGTTGTCGTTGCACAACCTGTCGTCAATCCTCACGAACGGGACGTAGTGATGACGCAGACTGCCAGCCGGACCGAGCAGCGGTCCGCCGATACGCAGCAGCACCTTCGGGGCGGTGGCCACGACGGTGGCAAGATCACCGTGGCCGACGGTGTGGTTCAGAAGATCGCCGGAATGGCGGCGCGCGAGGTCTCCGGCGTGTACGCCATGGGCACCGGGACCGCACGGACCGTCGGTGCCATAAAGGAGAGGATCCCCGGCAGCACCGGGGCGAGCGTCGGCCAGGGCGTCGGTGTCGAGGTCGGCGAGAACGAGGCCGCGGTCGACCTGGACATCGTGGTCGAGTACGGCATCTCCGCCAACGAGCTCGGCAAGGGCATCCAGCGCAACGTGAAGTCGTCGATCGAGCGGATGACCGGGCTGGACGTCGTCGAGGTCAACGTCAACATCAACGACGTGCACCTGCCCGACGACAGCGAGGGCATGAGCAGCGGCGCCGGCTCCGGCAGCTTCACGCCGACCGACAGCAGCGAGTCGCGGGTGTCATGACGGCGGAGCCGATGACGGAGGCGGACGCCACCGTCGATGGCGTCGACGTCGACAAGCTCGCCGCCGTCGTCGAGGACTGCCCGGCCGTCGACGCGCTGGTCGAAGGCCCACCCGCGATGGCCGCCACGTACCTGCCCCGGCGCCGGGTCACCGGGATCCGGATCGAAGGTGACGTGGTGACCACCCAGGTGCGCCTGCGCTACGGGTCGACGGTCGGGCAACTCGCCAGACAGGTGTGGGCCGCGGCGACGCCGCTGGCCGGGCCGCGGCGGGTGGACATCGTGGTCGCGGACATCACGGATCCGCGCTCGGGGGTGTGAAGACAATGACAATGGTCAGGACCATCTTTGGTACGGCGGTCGGCATCGCGCTCGGCTTCGCGGTGGCATTCGGCAACTTCGGCGACATGGCCATCGTCGGTGCGTTCGCGATCGTCGGGTACGCCCTGAGCAAGGTGCTCGGCGGTCAGGTCGACTTCGGCGCCACGTTCGCGCCGCTGCGCCAGCGGTCGCAGCAGCAGCGGAGTCAGCAGTGACCCAGGACCGTCCGGTCCAGGGTCGGCCGGTCGGCTCCGCGGCACCGACGTCCACGGCACGGGCGGAACGGCACCTCGCCGAGGCCGCGCCGGCGCCGCCGCCCGAGCCGGGCGACCCGGACTACCTCGGCGACATCGTCGTCGCGCCGCAGGTCGTGGCCAAGCTCGCGGCGCAGGCGGTGTACGAGCACCCGCGGGCCGGCTCGGCCGCACCGCGGATGTTCGGCAGCGTGGTGCCGGGCGCCGGGCATCTCGGCATCCGTTCCTCGGACCTGACCTCGCGGCCCAAGGTCAGCGCGTGGATCGACGCGTCGGTCGTCTACATCGACATGTCGATCAGCGTGCGGTGGGCGGAGCCGCTCGGTGACGTGACCGAGTGGATCCGGAACACGGTCGAGGACCGGGTCAAGGCGTTGACGGGGCTGACCGTCGCCCGTACCCGGATTTCCGTGACCGACCTCGTCGTCGACGGAGCGTCCTGATGAAACAGCTCAACCGGATCATCGCGATCCCGATCGCGCTCGGTTTCATGTTCCTGGCCGTCCTGGTCGTGGTCGAGCTGATCGCCCAGCGGGTCGGCGCCGGCCCGGTGATCGTCAACTGGCACGACATGTACAACTGGATGGCGACGCAGACCTGGAGCTCGACCAGCGTCCGGATCATCGGCGGCCTGTGCGCGTTCGGCGGGCTGTTGCTGCTCGGCCTCCAGTTCATCCCCCGCAAGCCCGAGCGGCTGCGGGTGCACGGCCGCGAGAAGGGCGTCGACGCGGCGATCGACCGGCGCAGCCTGGTGCGCACCGTCCAGCAGGCCGTCGGCGACATCGACGGGATCAGCCAGGCCAAGGTGGCCCTGCACGGCAACAAGGTCACCGTGGACGCCCGGCGGCGGGCCGAGCAGGCCGAGGGGGTCACCACCCAGGCGGTCGCGGACGTGACGCACCGGGCGGTGGACGACCTGCACCTGCGGCGGCCGCCGCGGATCACCATCAAGCTCGCGACGGCGAGGGAACGCTGATGTTGCGCGGACACGCCGACCGGACCACCCGGCTCATCCTGATCGTCCTGGGCGCGATCTTCGCCGCCATCGGCGGTGCGATCATCGCGGCCAACCTCAGCGTGTACGCCAGCGGGTTCAGCTCGCGCACCCTGCTCGAGAACCCGGCGGCGAGCTGGATCGGCGGACACAGCACGTGGTTCTGGCCGATCGCCGCCGCGGCGCTGACGCTGCTCGGTGTGCTCTCGCTGCTGTGGTTGGTGGCGATCCTGCGCCCGGCGCGCAAGACCGGCGACATCTCGATCGACGGCAGCGCGCGCACGACCCTCGGCTCGGCCGCGCTGCGCGACGCGCTGACCAACGAGATCCAGGGCTACCGGGGCGTGCAGAACGCCAAGGTCCGGGTGTACGGCGAACCGACGGAGCCGAAGATCGGCGTCCGGGTCAACCTCACGCAGGACGCCCGCGTGGCCGAGGTGCGCGACCGGATCGAACGCCAGGCGCTCGCGCACGCCCGCGAGGCGCTCGACGCACCGGAGATCCCGGTCATCCTGGACCTCGGCGTCTCCGGGAAGACCGGCCCCCGCGTCGAGTAGCTAGGCCGCCGACGCGGCGAACGAGCGCCGCACCGACGCCGCCACCCGGGTGGCGGTGTGCTGGTTGGCCACGGTGAGGATCACGATGACCGCCACCTCCACGAGGATGGACAGCACGGTCAACACCACGAACAGGTCCGAGTGCTCGTGTCCCCAGCTACCGGCCTTCCGCGTGGTGAAGGCAGCGGCCAGCGCGGCGACCGAGGACATCGCGAGCAGGACGAACGAGACGAACCAGCCGACCCGCACCTGGGTCCGGCTGTGCTGACCCGCGACCACGGTGGACTCCCATTGGGAGATCGGGAATCCACAGCGGCGGGAGATCTCGATCTCCAGCTCCGCCTTGTAGGCCGCGAGCCCGCGCAGATCGCTCTGCGACACCAGGACGTACGCCCAGATCACCGTGAGCAGGACCGGGACGCACATCGCCAGGTAGGCTCGGCCGCCGCCGACCGCGATGGTGACCGTCAGCGCCAACGCCGCGACCACGGTGCCCATGATCCGTTCGGTAACCGCGTTCAGGTGTGCGACCTGGTTGCCGACGTCGCGGCATTCGGCGACCAGCCACTCGGTGATCTTCTCCGGAGGTATCTCGGACGTCGGGTGCCCGGATATCGGATCCGCTGATACGCCGCCTGCCATGGGTCAACTCTGGACGGCGCGGCCGGCGTTATCTGTCCCTTTCCCGACAGCGTGCGCGTGGGGGTACGGTGCCGTTGGGGATCGCACCCGGGAGGCGACATGAGTGAGCTCGCGTACGCCAGCGGACCGTCCGACACCTCTTTGCTGGCCGACACCATCGGGCAGAACCTCGCCCGCACGGTCGCCCGCTTTCCTGATCGCGAAGCCCTGGTCGACGTGCCCTCCGGGCGGCGCTGGAGCTATCGCGAGCTGGCCGCCGACGTCGACGAGCTGGCCCGGGCGCTGCTCGCGATCGGGGTGGCCAAGGGTGACCGGGTCGGCATCTGGGCGCCGAACCGGCCCGAGTGGGTGCTCGTGCAGTACGCGACCGCCGCGATCGGCGCCATCATGGTCAACATCAATCCGGCGTACCGGCGGCACGAGGTCGGTTTCGTGCTCCGGCAGTCCGGGATCTCCGTGCTCGTGTCGGCGCTGGCGCACAAGGGCAGCGCCTACCGCGAGATGGTCGAGTCCGTGGCCGGCGAGTGCCCCGCGCTGCGTACCGTCGCATATCTCGACGACCCGACCTGGACCTCGTTGGTGGCGGGCGCGGCCGGCGCGAGCGCGGCCGACCTGGAGGCCCGCGCCGCGACGCTGACCAGCGACGACCCGATCAACATCCAGTACACGTCGGGCACGACCGGGTTTCCCAAGGGCGCGACGCTCTCGCACCACAACATCCTCAACAACGGCTTCTTCGTCGGCGAGCTGTGCGGCTACACCGAGGTGGACCGGATCTGCGTGCCGGTGCCGTTCTACCACTGCTTCGGCATGGTGATGGGCAACCTCGCGGCGACCTCGCACGGCGCGTGCATCGTGATCCCCGCGCCCTCGTTCGAGCCGGCGGCGACGCTCGCGGCCGTCGCCGCGCAACGGTGCACCTCGCTCTACGGCGTGCCGACCATGTTCATCGCCGAGCTGGCCCTGCCGGACTTCGCCTCATTCGATCTGAGCAGCCTGCGTACGGGCATCATGGCGGGCTCGCCGTGCCCGGTCGAGGTGATGCGGAAGGTCGTCGACCGGATGCACATGTCCGAGGTGTCGATCTGCTACGGCATGACCGAGACCTCGCCGGTGTCGACGCAGACCCGGGTCGACGACGACCTCGACCGGCGCACCGGCACCGTCGGCCGGGTGCTGCCGTTCCTCGAGGTCAAGGTCGTCGACCCGGCGACCGGGGTGACGCTGCGCCGCGGCGAGCCGGGCGAGCTGTGCACGCGAGGCTACTCGGTGATGCTCGGCTACTGGGACGAGCCGGAGAAGACCGCCGAGGTGCTCGACTCGGCGCGGTGGATGCACACCGGGGACCTCGCGACGATGCGGGACGACGGCTACGTCAACATCGTCGGCCGGATCAAGGACCTGATCATCCGCGGTGGTGAGAACGTCTACCCGCGCGAGATCGAGGAGTTCCTCTACCGGCACCCGAAGGTCTCGGACGTGCAGGTGATCGGGGTGCCCGACGAGAAGTACGGCGAGGAGATCATGGCGTGCGTGATCGTCCGCGAGCCGGGGTCGCAGCTCACCGTCGACGAGGTGCGGGCGTTCTGTCAGGGGCAGCTCGCCCATTACAAGATCCCGCGGTACGTGCGGGTGGTCGAGTCGTTCCCGATGACGATCAGCGGCAAGGTCCGCAAGGTCGAGATGCGCGAGTGGGCCGTGGCCGAGTTGGGTCTGGCGCCGGCGGCGACCGCCTGAGGACGGGCGCGGGGGCGGCCCGCACCGGGCCGCCCCCGCCGATCCGGATCACTCGTCGCCGAAGTCTCCACCGTCGTCGCCGCCGTCGTCCTCGAACGCGTTCTCGATCAGCTCGCCGGCGATCAGGCCGCCGGCGACGCCCAGGGCCGCGCCCGCGACGACGCCGCCGACGCCGCTGCCGCGGTGGCCGCCGTGGCCCTGGTGACCGCCGTGGTAGCCGTGGCCGCCGCCCATGCCGGGGAAGCCGCCGCGGCTCGCGAAGAACGACTGCCGCTGGTCGAGCGCCTGCCGGACCCAGCCGTCGACGACCTGCGCCCAGTCGGCCGCGTCCGCGTCGGCGTGCGGCACGGTGTAGCGGCCGTACGCGTCGTGGCCGCCGACGAACATGCCGCCGCGCTTGTCGAACTCGAGCACCACGTCGACGGTCTGCGGGTTGGCCACGAAGGTGAGCTCGACCTCCCTGATGCCGTGCGCGTACTGCGGCGCCGAGAAGAACTCGATCTCCTGGTAGAACGGCAGCGTCTGGTTGACGCCGTGGATCCGGCCGTATTCGAGGTCGGCGCCCTTGAACCGGAAGCCGAGGCGGCCGAACGCCTCCAGGATGCGCTCCTGGATGGGCAGCGGGTGCACCGCGACCGGGTCGAGGTCACCCTTGTCGACGGCGCGGTCGATGGCCACCTCGGTGCGCAGGCCCATCGTCATGCCGTGCAGGCGCTGGCCGTAGACGTCGGTGACCGGTGTCTCCCACGGCATGTCGACCTGGAACGGGATCGAGAGCTGCTGGCCCGCGTTGAGCTTGAAGCGGCCGGCCACCGGGGTGCGGTGGAACTCGCCGACCGCGCCGTGGTCGCCGCCGCCGGTCTCGACCTCGATGCGGGTGACCAGGCCGAGCGTGACGTGGGCGAGCTCGACGTCGTTGCTGCCGCCGGTGAGGTTGACCTGGCCGGTCAGCGGCAGACCGGGCCGGGTGTTGGGATTGGACAGCACCGTGTCGACGCTGGGACCGCCGACCCCGAGGGCGCCCAACATCTTCTTGAAGACCACGTGGTATCTCCTGGTGTCGTAAGCATCAGTCGGGGCCGCAATCCGTTGCGGCGCAAGGCATTCTCACAATTGCTCCACATCGGAGAATGCGGCCGTGCGGCAGACCGTACCAGGCGAAACTGACAGTTGGCTGAGAGTGACCAGTGAGCCGCGTCAGTAGCGGTCGAGCTCGCTCGCCGGCGCCATCACGATGCGCGGCTTGGCGGCCGGGTCGAGCCAGCGGAGCACCTTGACCAGATCGGACTCGGCCAGCGCCACGCAGCCCGCGGTTGACCGGCCCGGGACCATCACGTGCAGGAAGATGCCGCTGCCGCGGGGCGGGTCGGCCTTGCGCACGGGAATGTTGTAGTTGATCACCGCGAAGTAGCGGTACTGCGGGTCGGTCTCCCAGAGCGCCTCGCTGGCGCCGCCCGGGTCGGCGCCGTGGAAGAACGAGTTGTAACCGTCGGTGGCCGGGTTCTCGTTCCACCAGTCGTTGGCGACCAGCTTGTGGTAGCCGTATTTCACGCCGGGGTTGCCGGCGATGCCGTACATCGTGCCGCCGATGCCGTAGACGCCGGTCGGGGTGGTCAGGTCGCCCTCGATCTTGCTGTCCTTGAAGCCCTTGGTGCCGAGCTTCGCGGTCATCGAGCCGAACGCCGGCGTCCAGGCGCCGTTGCGCTTGCTGAACGCCTGCAGGGTGCCGTTGCTGGTGCCGTAGCCGCTCGCCTTGACGACGATCACCTGGGTGGTGGTGGACGGCAGCGTGCGCAGCCGGGACGCGTCGTTGGCGGGGGTGGTGGTCTTCGGCTTGGGGCTGGCCGTCGCTGTCTTCGTCGGCGTCGGGCGGGTGGCGCGGTCGGGGAGTGGCACGTCGCCGCGGCGGGCGAGCTGGTCGCGGGCGGACGCCGTCGGGTTCGGGCTCGTTCCGGGTGCGGCGTCGGTCTCGCCGCCGCCAGGCACCGTGCCGCATGCCGCGAGTGCGAACGTTGCCAGGAGGGCGACCGCCGACCGCCGCAGTGCGTACACGTCAGACCCGATCCGTATCGTATGGACGATGCTGCGGACGAGACCTTACCGGTTGACCGTTTTGGCGGTGGCCCTGGCGCTGGCCGGCTGCGCTGCGCGACCGGCCGAGTCCGCTGCGTGGTCGCCGCCGCCGCCGGCACCGTCCGCATCCGCTCCCGTGGCGACCACCGCGGCGGCGCCCGTCGCGTTCGCCGCGAAGACCTCGCCGGTGACCGCCGCCCAGCTCGGCAAGAGCTGGCGGGCGGGTTGCCCGGTCGGGCCGGCCGACCTGCGCATGCTGCGGTTGAGCTACTGGGGCTTCGACGAGCGGCCGCACAGCGGCGCCATCGTCGTGCACAAGGACGTGGCCGCCGACGTGACCACGGTGTTCCGCACGCTGTTCGCGAAGCATTTCCCGATCCGGAGCCTCAAACCCGTCTCGGCGTACGGCGGCAGCGACGACGACTCCATGGCGGCCGACAACACGTCGGCGTTCAACTGCCGCAACGCGGTGTCGTCGGGCAAGCCGTCGTGGTCGGTGCACGCGTACGGGAAGGCGATCGACGTCAACCCGGTGGAGAACCCGTACCTGTTCGGCGACGAGGTCCTGCCGCCGGCGGGCAGCGCGTACGTCGACCGGTCCCGCTACCGCCCCGGCATGGCCGTCAAGGGCGGCGTCCTGGTCAAGGCGTTCGCGGCGGTCGGCTGGAAGTGGAACGTCGGCGGCGCCAACCCGGACTACCAGCACTTCAGCACCACCGGCACGTGAGGGCGCGAAGATGACCATTGTGGAGCTTCGGCAGTACACGCTCGTGCCTGGCGGACGGGACACGCTCGTGGCGCTCTTCGACGCGCGTTTCGTCGAGTCGCAGGAGGCCGAGGGGATGCGGATCGTCGGCCAGTTCCGGGACCTCGACCGGCCCGAGCGGTTCGTCTGGGTGCGGGAGTTCCCGACGATGGCGGTGCGGCACGCGGCGCTGACCGCGTTCTACTCCGGCCCGGTCTGGAAGGCGCATCGGGACGCGGCCAACGCCACCATGGTCGACGTCGACGACGTGCTGCTGATGCGCGGGATCCAACCCTTCACCGGCGGCGCGTCGCGCGACGTCGCGCCGCCGCCGGGCTCGGTGGTGGTCGCGGGCCTGTGCCCGCTGGCCGGACCGTCGTCCTACGCTTCCGAGTTCGACCGCGCGGTGCGCCCGCGGTTGGGCGTGGAGGTGCTCGGCACGGCGCAGACGATCCACGAGCCCAACGACTTCCCGGCCCTGCCGGTGCGCGAGGGCGAGGACGTGTTCGTCTGGTTCGCGCGCCTGGACGGGGACTTCGACGGGTTCGCCGCGCACGTCGCCACGCTGGGCCTCGGACCGGTCCAACTCCTGCGGCTGGAGCCCACCCCGCGCTCGGCGTTGCGCTGAACGGACATCCGCCCGTCATCCGCCCGTCGCCGGAGCGCGGCATGCTGACCGTGTGCCGCCGTTCCTGTCGCTCGCCGTGACCTTGGTCGTGGTGCGGCTGCTGATCCGGTGGCTGGCACCCGCGCCGGGCCGGCGCTCCGCGGCGAAACCGGACTACACCCTGGTCGCCCACCTGGCCGGCGGGCGCGGGCGGGTGGCCCTGGCGGCGCTCACCGCCGCCCGCGTCACCGGCGCGATCGACATGCTGCCGCACGGGGCGGTGTTCCGCTTCCCGGGTGGCTCGCGGTTGTCCGATGTGGAGCGATCGGTGGTCGACGCGGTGCGGCGCGGCCGCGATTGGCCGCGGGTGCGGGACGGGGTCGACGTGCGCGAGGCCACCGACGAGGTCGCCGCGCGGGCGGTCGCGCAGGGCCTCTCGGGCGCCCTACGACCGCTGCCGGCACACACCCTCGCCTTCGTCGGCGCGGCCGCCGCGGCCGTCCCGCTCGCCGCGCTGCCGTGGTGGGCGCTCGCGGCGCTGGTGCCGATCTATCTGGTGCTGATCCGCCCGACCCGGCGCAGCCTGGCCGGCGAGCGTCTGGTCCGCCAGGTCCGCACCGCCCGCCCGGACCTGCACCCACGGCCGCGGGCGTCGTGGCGGGAGGTGACCTCGTCGGACGCCGCCCTGGCGGTGGCCCTGTTCGGACCGACGGCTCTGCGCGCGATCGACCCGCTGTTCGCCCGCCGCCTGCTGAGCCCACCCCACACACTCCGCCACACCTACGCCGGCGACGGCGGCGACTAACCGCCGCGTCGCCGGCACCGGATCGGAGATTCTGGTCTGGTTGAGGGGCTTTCGCGCCTATCGTCCATTGTGTGGGCGTCCGCCGGTGGACAGGCACAGTCGTGGTGTGCGCCGGTCTCGTGCTGCTCGCGCTGGCCGGCGTGCCGCGCTCGCGCGGGCCCGAAAAGGCGGTCGCGCAGGCCGACCTCGGCGCCCGGTTGGCGGCCGATCCGCCGGTCCGGCCGCGGCCCGGCACCCCGATCGCCCGGCTCGCCATCCCGCGTCTGGGGGAGCGCTGGACCGTGGTGGAGGGTGTCGACGCCGCGTCGATCGAGGACGCGCCCGGCCACTACCCGCAGACCGCGGTGCCCGGCGCGGTCGGCAACTTCGCGGTCGCCGGTCACCGGGTTCGCGGGCTCTTCTGGGACCTGGACCGGCTCGTGCCCGGCGACGCGGTGGTCGTCGACTACGGGCGCCGCACCTTCACCTACACCGTGACCGGCGCGCGGGTGGTCGCGCCGACCGCGGTCGAGGTGCTCGCGCCCGTCCCGGACCGGCCGGACGCCACCGCGACCGCGGCGTCCCTCACCCTCACGACCTGCGAGCCGAAGTGGTCCGACGACCAGCGGCTCGTCGTGCACGCGACGCTCGAGCCCGGCGAGGTGCCCACGACATGATCCTGCTGCGTACGGCGGTCGCCCTCGGAGCTGCCGCCCTCACCCTCGCCCTGCCCGCCGCGGCGGCGAGTGCCGTCGAGGTCACCGGCGTGACCGTCGACGGCGCGTCGGCCACCGTCTCCGGCGCCGCCGCCCGGCCCGGCGCCGCCGTGGTGGTCACCGCCGCCACCGGTAGCGGCCCGGACATCGACGTCGCGTCCTGCGGCGGGTCGGCCGGCGCGGCCGGCACCTGGTCGTGCGTGCTGACCAGGCTCGGCCCGGGCCGGTGGACGCTGAGCGCCACCGACGGCACGGAGACGACCCCGCTGCGCGCCTTCCAGGTGGGGCCGGGCGGGCCGCCGGCCGATCCGCCGGCCCTGGCCACCACCGGCGACCCGCTGGACCTGCCGCTGACGGTGGCCGGCGCCGCGCTGCTCGCGCTCGGCGCCGGCCTCCTGTGGCGATCCCGGTCACGCGTCCCGGAAACGGAGTAGCAGCCCGCCCAGCAGCAGTGCACCCGCCGCCCACAGGGCCAGCACCCCGAGACCGGGCCACGGGCCGATCGGCAGGCTCGCCACGTCGAGCGTGTGCTGGACCGACAGCCCGGCGGTGCTCGGCGTGATCTGCCGCAGGCGGCGTTCCCAGTCGGGGTCCGAGACGACTGCGGCCAGGATCGGTGCCAGGTAGAGCACGCCGAGCACGACGCCCACCCCCGTCGGGGCGTCGCGTACCGCCGCCGCCAGGCCCAGGCTCAGCAGCGCGACCAGCGTCAGGTAGAGCACCGACCCGGCCACCGCCCGCAGGGTCGGCCCGTCGGTCAGCGACAGCGGCGCGTACCCGTGCGCGGCGGTGAAGCCCTGGCCCGGCATGATCAGCCGACCGGCCAGCCAGGCTCCGAGCACGCCCGGCACCGCCGCGGCGAGCGTGGCGCCGGCGACGACCACGCCCTTGGCCGCGAGCACGGCGACCCGCGACGGCACCGCGGCCAGGGTCGTGCGGATCATGCCGGTCCGGTACTCGTCGCCGACCACCATGACCGCGAGCACCGCCACGACCGCCTGGCCGATCTGCACGCCGGTCAGCGCGATCCGCGGCGCGTCCAGCCCACACCCGGTGTCCGCGCAGGTCACCGCGGCCACCGTCGCCGCGCTCAGGCCCGCGGTCAGCACCGCCGCCGTGGCGACCAGCCAGTACGGGCCGGCGACGGTGCGCAGCTTCGTCCACTCGGCGTGCAACGCGGTGCCCATCACGCGTCCCGGCGGCGCAGCAGCACGGCGGCGATGGCCAGGGCCGCCGCGGTCCAGGCGCAGAGCACCGCGAACCCGCCCCACGGCGGCAGGGGGAAGAAGCCGAAGGCCGGCGTGTACGCCTGGTGCACCTGCGGCCATTCCGGCACGGTCTGCTGGACGGCGAACGCCGCCGCCGGGGTCAGGCGCAACACCCATTGCGCGGGTACGGCCGGCAGCACCGCCGCCACCGACAGGATGTAGGGCAGAGTGGTCAGCAGGACGACCGCCGCCACCGCGCCCGCACCGCGCCGCAGGATCGTGCCGATCGCGACCGCGAAGACCGCCGCGACGGCGAGCAGCGCGGCCGTGCCGACCACGATCCGGACCTGGGTCGACACGGCTACCGGATAAGGGTCGCCGCCCCGCACCGCCTCGCCGATCAACAGCGCCGCCGCCGACGCCACCAGGCCCACGCCGAACGTGACCGCCCCGATCACCACGGCCTTCGCGGCGAGCACCCGGGCCCGGCCCGGCGTCGCGGTGAACGTGGTGCGGACCAGGCCGCGCCGGTACTCGGTGGTGACGAACAGGACGCCGAGCACGGCCAGCACGGTCAGGGCGGCGAACCCGCCGACCAAGGTCTGCTCCAGCTTGGGCCCGGCACCGCCGCCGGCCGGCGCGATGTCGCCCGTGCCGGTCACGGTGAACCCGTCGCCGGTGCGGGTCGCGCCGACGTCCGGCCGGCCCGCTGACGGGTCGGCGCCGACGATCTCGGTCTCCCAGTCGCCGGTCGTGCCGGTGGCCGTGAGGTGCTCGAACGTGCCGGTCGCGATCACCTTGCCGCCGATGCTGCTGGTGCCGCCCAGGAACTGGTCGTACTCCTCGTGCGGCGGGGTGGCGACGAACAGCCCGGCCTCCACCTCCCCGGTCGCCAGCGCGGCCGTGCCGATCCTGGTCCAGGCAGCGCCGTCCGCCGACGCGTACCCGATGACCGTCCCGCCTTTGCGCTCCAGCCGCAGCCAGCGGGCGTCCGCGGGACCGGCGAGGTCGTGGACGAAGTCGTGCTGCATGCGTACGCCATGATCGCCCGTCACCATCACCGCCGCGTAGGGCGACCCTGGCGTCGTGCCCGCCTTGACGATCAGGCCGGCCTTTGCCCATGGCTCGGCCTCGGCCGGCCCAGGCCGCTCCGGCTCGGCCGGAGCCGGCGGCGCGCCGTCGTCACCCGGGCGGGGCGGCGGCAGGTCGGTGCCGGTCAGGTCGGCCACCCGCACCGTGAGCGTGCCGTCGGCGGGCAGCGGCTGCCGCACGAAGGTGAACCCGTCGACGACCGGCGTGCCGTCGGGACCCTTGGGCGGCGCGCCGCCGCCGCGCGGGCCACCGCCCCGGTCGCTCGTGCCGGCGCCGGCCAGCACCGCGAAGAACAGCATCAGCACGACGGCGACGCCGCACCCGACGACCCAACCGCGGACGGACCGGAACTTCGTGAACTCGGCCCGGAGCAGCCCCTTCATCCCGCCACCTCCGTCGCCCGGAACTCGACGGCGTCGCGGGTGAGCTCCATGTAGGCCTCCTCGAGCGTCGCGCGGTGCGCGGAGATCTCGGAGAACGGGACGCTCGCCTGGCTGAGCACGGTCACCACCTGGTCGGCGGGCAGGCCGTCGACCGTCAGCGTGTCCCGGTCCGTGACCGCGACCGTGGCGCCGCGCTCGGCCAGGGCGGTCATCGCCTCGGTGCGGGCGATGGTGCGCAGGGTGACCCGGTCGGCGGAGGCGGCGGCGATCAGGTCCGCGACGCTGGTGTCGGCGACGACCTTGCCGCGGCCGACGACCACGAGGTGGCCCGCGGTGTCCTGGAGCTCGCTCATCAGGTGGCTGGAGACCAGCACGGCCCGGCCCTCGGCGGCGAGCGCCCGCAGGAAGCCGCGCATCCAGCGGATCCCCTCCGGGTCGAGCCCGTTGAACGGCTCGTCGAGCATCAGCACCGGCGGGTCGCCGAGCAGCGCCCCCGCGACGCCGAGGCGCTGCCGCATGCCGAGCGAGTAGCCGCCGGCCCGGCGCCGGCCGACGTCGGCGAGGCCGGTGAGCCGGAGCACCTCGTCGACCCGGGGCGCGCCGAGGCCCTGGGAGTGTGCCTGCCAGAGCAGGTGGTCGCGGCCGCTGCGGGCCGGGTGGAGGGCGGACGCGTCGAGCAGCGCGCCGACGTGCCGCAGCGGGGTGCGCAGGCTGCGGTACGGGCGGCCGCCGATCAGCGCGGTGCCCGCGTCGACCCGGTCGAGACCGAGCACGACGCGCATGGTCGTGGACTTGCCGGCGCCGTTGGGCCCGACGAACGCGGTGACCCGGCCGGGCGTGACGGTGAACGTCATCCCGTCCAGCGCGACCGTCGACCCGTAGGTCTTGCGCAGGTCGGAGACCTCGATGGTGGCTTCCATGACAGATCACGCTACGAACCGCGGCGGCCGTGGTCGTCCCGCGTGGGAGCCATCTTCGGAGTCCCTGGCACGAGGGACGACCGGTGCGCGGCCGGCGGTCAGAATGGCAGCGTGAAGGGAACCGCCGCGCGCCGGGTGGCCCCCGCCGTGCTGGCGGTGGCCGCCGTCGTCGAGGCGTTGGCCCGGTACGTGGCCTCGGACGTGACCGGCGGCCCGTTCCTGGTGCTGGTCGGGTGCCTGGCGCTGGCGTCGACGGGTCCGTTGGCGTTGGCCGCGCGCCGCCCGACCGCGGTCGCGGTGGTGGTGACCGCCGCCGTGGTGGTCTCGCTGGCCGGGTTCGGCCTCTGGACCGTCGCCGGTGTGCTGGCCCAGCTCGCCGCGGCCTACCTGGTAGGGCGGTCCGGCGCGCTGGCGGTCGCGGTGCCGTTGGGCCTGCCGTACCTCGTGCTCGCCTTCTTCGACCCGCTCGGTGTGCTGCTGGCCGGTCTGGTCCCGTTCTGCGCGCTCGCCGGTCTCGCCGGTCGGGTCGGCAGCGCCGACGCGGCGCACTCCGCGGCCCGGTCCGCGTTCGCGGGGACGCTGGTCGAGCACACGGCGCGTGGGGAACGGGCACGGATCGCCAGGGAGCTGCACGACGTGGTGGCGCACCACATCTCGATGATCTCGGTGCAGGCGGAGAACGCGCGGTTCACGACGCCCGCCCTCCCACCGGCGGGCGCGGAACGGTTCGCGGCGATCGGCGGCACGGCCCGGGCCGCACTGACCGAGATGCGGCGGCTGCTGGGCGTGCTGCGCTCGGACGCGCCGGCCGTCGCCGAGCGGGCGCCGCAGCCGGGCCTGCGGGAGCTGGCGGCACTGCTGGACGAGGCGCGGGACGCGTCGGGCGCCGGGACGCGGCTGATCCTGCGCGGGCCGCCGGTGCCGCTGGACCCGGGGGTGGAGCTGGCCGCGTACCGCATCGTCCAGGAAGCCCTGACCAACGCCCGCCGGCACGCGCCCGGCGCCGCGGTCGACGTGTCGGTGACCTATACCCCGGAGGGCGTGTGCGTGCGGATCCGCGACAACGGCCCCGGACCCGCCGGTCCGCTCGACGCCGGGGGCCATGGCTTGAGCGGCATGCGGGAGCGGGCGGCGGCGGTCGGCGGGCGGTTGCGCACCGGGGTGGCCGGCGCGGCCGGCGGGTTCGTCGTCGAGGCCACCCTGCCCGCACCGGTTTCGGAGGACGGATGATCCGGGTGGTGGTGGCCGACGACCACGAGGTGGTCCGCGGCGGGTTCGCGGGGCTGCTCGCCACGCAGCCGGACATCTCCGTGGTGGGCACCGCGGCCGACGGCGCGACGGCGGTGGAGGTCTGCGGGCGGACGCGGCCGGACGTGGTGCTGATGGACATCCGGATGCCCGGCGTCGACGGCATCGAAGCGACCCGCCGGCTGACCGCGACGGCGGCGCGTCCGCGGGTGCTGATCCTGACGACGTTCGACCTGGACGAGTACGTCTACGACGCGATCCGCGCGGGTGCGAGCGGCTTCCTGCTCAAGGACGTCCGCGCGGAGGCCCTGTTCGACGCGGTACGCGTGATCGCGGCGGGCGAGGCCCTGCTGGCACCGACGGTGACGCGGCGGCTGATCGCGCAGTTCGCGCTGCAGCACCGCCCGCAGGCACCGGCGCCGGTCGCGTTGTCGGCGCTGACGCCACGCGAGACGCAGGTGCTGCGGCTGGTGGCCGAGGGGCTGTCGAACCCGGAGATCGCGGCCCGCCTGGTGGTCTCGGAGGAGACGGTCAAGACCCACGTGAGCCGGATGCTGACCAAGCTGGGGTTACGCGACCGCACGCAGGCGGTGGTCGCGGCGTACGAGACGGGTCTGGTCGTGCCGGGTGCGCGCGGCTGAGCCGTTGCGGGAACTCGCAACGCATGCGGACAACCGCCGCCGGCGCGGCCGATACTCGGCTCTCGGCACAAGCCGACATCCGATCGAACGGGGGTTCGACATGGGCAACACGACGTGGGACTGGTTCAACTGGGACTGGTTCAACTGGGACTGGTGAAAACGATCCACCGGGCCGAGGGCGTCCTCGGCCCGGTGGTGTCAAGGACGAGTCAGATGCGGGGGCCTGGGCGTAGCGAAGGCGTCAAGGAAGGTGCGCGCGGCGGGCGGGGGGTCGCACGATCGGTGTCATGAGCGGAGAGGTCGAAGCGGTCATCCTGGTCTGGCTCAACCGGACCCAGGACGCGCCCTGCCTGGAGGCCCACCTGGCACGCCGGCCGGAGGTGGTCGACGCCTGGTGGGTCGCCGCCGATTCCGATGCCGTCGTGCGGGTGCGGTGCCAGGACATGGCGGCGCTCGACGGTCTCGTCCGCGGGCTCCGGCACCACGCCGGGGCCGGGCGCACCCTGACCCACCTCGTCCTGCGGCCGTTCGACCCGCACCTCACCAGGAGCACCAATGAGCCTCTCGGATCTCATCCCGTCACTGCGCACCTCGCTGCCGCCGCAGCGGCTGTGCGCTGAGATCTGGCCGGCGTCGACCCGCCACACCGGGCACGGCGCGATCAGTGTCGGCGGGGTCGACCTCGCCACGCTGGCCGAGCAGCACGGAACACCCGCGTACGTCATCGACGAGGACGAGGTCAGGAGCCACTGCCGGGAGTACGGCTCGGCCTTCGGCAACGGCCACGTCGTCTACGCGGCCAAGGCGCTGACCAGCCGGGCCGTCCTCCGCTGGGTCAAGGAGGAGGGGCTGGGCCTGAGCGTCTACTCCGAGGGGCAGCTCTCCGTCGCCGCTGCGGTGGGGTTCCCGGCCGAGCGGATCGTGCTGCACGGCGACGCGAAGACGCCCGCCGACCTGCAGGCCGCTCTTGACTACGGGGTCGGCCGGGTGGTCATCGAGTCGGCCTCGGAGGTGACCCGGCTCGCCGCGATCGCGACCCGGAAGCAGAAGGTGCTGATCCGGGTGCTGCCCTCGCACGACGCGCTGTTCGACGGCGTCGCCGGGCTCCCCGCGCCGAACGACTGCGACCGGTTCGGCGTCGCCGCGCCCAGCACGGCGTTCGACGACCTGGTCAAGCGGATCGTCGCCCAGCCCAAGCTCGAGCTGGTCGGCCTCGACTGTTACGTCGGCTCGCAGATCAGCCGGTTCGGCGGCTACGAGCGGGCGATCCAGCGGCTGGTCGCGGTGGCCGGCCAGCTCGCCCGTACCAGCGGAATCCTGGTTCGGGAGATCAACATCGGCGGGGGTCACGCCGCCCCCGCCGTGGACGGTGAATCCCCCTTCGCCGTCGCCGCGTTCGCAGGTCGGGCCCGGGCGGTCCTGGGTCTGGCCTGCGAACGCCAGGGCGTGCCGGAACCGGAGCTGGTGGTGACGCCGGGTCGGGCCGTCGTCGCCAGGGCCGGTGTGGCCCTGTACCGGGTCGTGGCGGTTCGCCGCGAGCCGGAGGGCACACAGCTGGTCGCCATCGACGGAGGGCTGAGCGACAACCCCCGGCCGGCCCTCTACGGCGCCCGGTACACGGCCGTCCTGCTCGGCCGGGCCGGCACCGGTCCCGCGGTGTCGAGCACGATCGTCGGTCGTCATGACGAGGCCGGCGACGTGCTCGCCCGTTCGGTGCCGCTCCCGGCCGACCTGCGTCCCGGCGACCTGCTGGCCGCGCCCGGTGCGGGCGCGTACCACCTGCCGCTGGCGTCCAACTACAACCTCGTCGGCCGGCCGCCGCTGATCGCGGTGCGCGACGGCGCAGCCCGGGTCGTCGTCCGCCGCGAGACGATCGACGACGTGCTGTGCCGGGACGTGGATCTGGCCTAGATCGTCACCCACTCGGTGACGACGACGGTGTCGCCGGCGCGCAGGTGCAGCCGGAACATGCCGCGCGGCACCGGGCCCAGCACGAACCAGCCGACCTCGTCGACCTGCGCGGCCGCGACCACACCGGTGCGGTCGCGCAGCTCGATCTCGCCGGTGCGCGGGGGCACCACCTGACCGTGCAGCGCGTCGTCGGTGACCTCGACCTCGATGGTCAGGTCGCGGGCCGCGAAGGTCAGCGCCCGCACCGGGGCCTGCTCGGCCCGCGCTCCCGTCAACGACTCGGTGGACAGGGCGGCCAGCTCCGCGTCGACGGTCCGCCAGGCGAAGGCGGACCGGCCGATCTCCCGGATCCGGTCGGGCACCTCCGCCGCCTCCCGCCGGGCCTCCGCCAGAGCCGTGATGATCTCTTCGTCCGTCATGGCTGCTGCTCCGCTCCGGCGACCGCGGCCAGCACCGGGTCGCTCCGCAGCTTGTCGAGGCAGCGCCGGCGGGTCGGACCGATCGCGCCGACCGGTGTGCCGGTGCTGCTGCTGATCTGGGCGTACGGCGCCGGCGGGTCGTCGAACAGCAGCGCCAGCAGCTGCCGGCAGTGCTCGGGCAGGTTGTCGAACGCCGCCCGCAGCGCGATGTGCCGCTCCTGGGTGAGCAGCACCTCCTCGAACGCCGGGTCGTCGACGGTGTCCAGGCCGGCCTCGTCACCGACCAGCACCTGGCGCCGCCGCGACCGCAGCAGCGCCAGGCACTCGTGCCGCACGGTGGTGGCCAGCCAGCCGGGCAGCGCGGCCGGCTCGCGGATCGTGCCGAGCCGCTCGACCAGGCGCAGCCAGACCGAGGCCGCCACGTCCTCGGCGTCGGCACCGCCCAGCCCGTAGCGCCGGCAGACCGCCCACACCAGCGGCGCGTAGCGGTCGACCAGCGCGTCCCAGGCACCGGCGTCGCCGTGCCGGGCCCGCTCGACCAGGCCGACGACGGTCGGGTCATCCCGCATGGCCGGCCACCAGCCAAGGCGGTGTGCTGATGCCGGAGTCGGTCGCGCCGAGCAGCCGGTCGAACGCCTCGGCCGCGGTCTCGCCCGCCGTGCGCGCCGCCGCGACCGCGCCGGTGACCTGCGCGGCCGCGAACGAGGTGCCGGTCCACCGCGCGTACTGGTCGAAGTCGATGAACTCCGTGACGAGGGCGCCCTCGACGAAGTGGGTCACCTCGAACTCACCGTCGACGTAGGTCGAGACGACGTCGCCGCCGAGCGCGACACAGTCGACCCACGGGAGCTGCGGGGTGATCTCGGCGACCTTGCGGTCACCGCTGTCGTCCAGGTAGGTCGCACCGACCGCCACGACGCCGGGGAACGCCGCGGGCCACGCCGGCAGCTCGGCCTGCTCGCTCATGCCATGGTTGCCCGCGGCCGCGACCAGCAGGCTGCGCCCGGCGTGGCGCTCGACGGCGCGGCGCAGGGCCAGCGGGCCGTCGGGACCGCCGCGCCGGCAACCGAGGGACAGGTTGATCACGTCGTACGGCACCCGCTCGTCGGCGAGCTCCGCCAGCGCGACCGCGGTGTCCCAGACGGTGGCGCGGCCCTCCTCGCTGAGCACGCCGTGCACGACGATCTCGCAACCCGGAGCCCGCTTGGCGATCAGCCCGGCGACGAACGTGCCGTGCCCGGCCCACGCCTTGCCGGTCACCGGCGCTTTCTCCGTCGCCGCGGACGCGTGGCCGTCGAGCTGCGGGTGCCGGATCAGTGTCGTGTCGAGCATCGCCACCCGCACGCCGGCGCCGGCACCGCCGGCCGGAATCGTCCCGAAGTCCGCCGCCGACGCCTTGTCGAGATCGGACATGAACGCCATCGGCTTGGTGTGCGGATAGCCGACGACGCCGGTCATCGTCGCGTTGCCGTCGATCTCGGGCACCCGGGCGCCGTCGTCGCGGAACGCCTGCCGCAGCCGGTCGAGGACCTGCTCGATCACCACGTTGTCGGGCAGCGACTCGTCGACGCTGCTCAGCCGGAACCGGCTGAGGCCCAGGAGCTCCTGGGCCTCGTCGACACCGTCGACCCGGACCAGGGACTGCAACGCGGGCAGGCTCAGCTTCTGCCGCACGAGATCGGTGTCGGGCCAGTCGACGACGAGGTGGGCGTCGGAGTAGTCGTCGGAGGGTTCAAGGAAGTCGCTCACAGTTCCTCCAGGGGAACGAACGAACGGACGACGCGGTCGACCCACGGACACACTATCGGTCGCCCTTGATACACCGTCGGGCAAATTTGCTGGAGTACGGGCCGCGTACCCCGCGAGGATGAGGACGTGGACGCGCGGGCACAGGCGGACGCGGTCGCGCAGCTCGCCGACACCCATCCGGGCCGGGTGCCGCCGCTGGCCGCGCGGGCGCTGGCCGCCGCGCGCCGCTCCGGCGACCCGGCCGCCGCCGCGATCACCCAGCGGGCCTGGGGCCACGCCCTCCTGCAGACCGGCGAGATGGACGACGCGATCCGCCACCTGCGCTCCGCGATCACGCACAGCCGCCGCGCCGGACTGACCACGGTGGCCGGTGAGGCGCGCGGGAAGCTGGCGTACGCGCTGGTCATGCGCGGCCGCCCGCGCCAGGCTCTGGCCGAGGTCGACGCGGCCGTGCGGACCCTGACCGGGGTCGCCGCCGACCGCGCCCGGGCGCAGCGGGCGGTGATCCTCACCGAGATCGGCCGCCACGACGAGGCGCTCGCCGACTACCAGGCGGCCCTGCCCGGGATCCGGGCGTCCGGCGACGAGATCGCCGTGTCGCGGCTGCTGACCAACCGCAGCGTGCTGCACATCCACCGGTACGCGTTCGCCGCCGCCGTCGCGGACCTGGGCGAGGCCGAGGCGATCTCGGCCCGGCTCGGCCGGCCGCTGGCCGTCGGCATCATCGTCGAGAACCTCGGCGTCGCCGAGGCGCTGCGCGGCGACGTGCCGGCCGCGCTGGCCCACATCGACCGCGCCGAGCGGCTGATCGCGGATAACGGCGGGCACGTCGCGCTGGCCGTCTACGACCGTGGCGTGCTGCTGCTCGCCGCCGGGCTGGCCGGCGAGGCGCGGCAGGAGGCCGAGCGGGCCGCCACCATGCTGCGCCGCGAGGGGCACCGGCTCAAGGTGCCGGAGGCGCGGCTGCTGCTGGCCCAGGCGGCGTCGGCGTCCGGCGACTGGCGGGTGGCGGCCGACCAGGCACGGCTGGCGACCCGCGAGTTCGCGTCGCAGCACCGGTCGGAGTGGGCCGCACTCGCCCGCCTGACCCTGCTGCAGGCGCGGCTGCGGGCTGGCACGACCACCGCGCGCGGCGCCGACGACCTGGTCACCACCCTCGCCGCCGCGGGCTGGCCGGCCGCCACGGTGGAGGCGCACCTGGTCGCCGCCGCGCTGCGCCCGACGGTGGCCGACGCGCACCTCGCGGCCGCCGCCCGGTGGGCCCGGCGGCGGGTGCCGGCGGCCGTCCGGGCCCGCGGCTGGTACGCGGAGGCGCTGCGCCGCGCGCACGCCGACCCGGCGCGGGCGGTCGGCGCGATCCGGGCCGGGCTGCGCATCCTCGACGAGCACGCCGCGTCGCTGGGCGCCGCCGACCTGCGGGTGCACTCGGCCGCCCACCGCCGGGAGCTGACCGCGCTCGGCCTGCGGCTCGCGCTGCGCGACGGCCGGCCGCACCGGGTGCTGGAGTGGGCCGAGCGGGGCCGGGCGAGCCGGCTCGGCCACCGGCCGGCCCGGCCGCCCGCCGACCCGCTGCTGGCCGACCTGCTCGCCCAGCTCCGCGGCGTCGCGTTCGAGCTGGCCGACGCCGGCGCCGCGGACACGGCCCGGCTGGTGCCCCGCCAGGTGACACTGGAGCGGCGGATCCGCGACCACGTGCGCACCCACCGGCCGGTCGGCGAGACTCCACGATGGACACCCGTGCCGCTCGACGCGTTGCGGGCCGCGCTGGGGGAGCGCCGGCTGGTCGAGTTCGTCGAGTCCGACGGCGTGCTGCACCGGCTCACGCTGGCCGGCGGCCGGCTCGACGCCCGGGCGATCGGCCCGGTCGCGCCGATCGCCGACCTGGTCCGCCGGCTGCCGTTCGCGCTGCACCGGCTGGCCCGGCCCGGCGACGCCCGCCGGTCGGCCGCGGCGGCCCTGCTCGACGCCGCCGCCCGCGCGCTCGACGCCGCACTGCTGGGCGGGGCCGGCGACGAGCCGCTGGTGGTGTCGCCGACGGGTGCCCTGCACAGCGTGCCGTGGTCGATCCTGCCGTCCTGCGCGGGCCGGCCGGTCACCGTGTCCCCGTCCGCGACCCTGTGGTGCGCCGCGGCGGGTCCACCAGCCACTGTGGACGTCGCCGTGGTCGCCGGGCCGCGGCTGGTGGGCGCGCGCGCCGAGGCGCAGCGGGTCGCCGCCATCCACGGCGTCGCGCCGCTGCTGGACGCGCCGGTCGAGCGCGTCCTCGCGGTGCTCGGCACGGTCGGCGTGCTGCACCTGGCCGCGCACGGCCGGCTGTCGACCGACAACCCGCTCTTCTCCGACCTGCTGCTCGCCGACGGCCCGCTGCTCGTGCACGACCTGGAACGGCTCGACCGCACGCCGCACACGGTCAGCCTGGCGGCCTGTGACAGCGGGCGGGCGGCGGTCTACGCGGGCGACGAGCTGCTCGGGCTCAGCGCGACGCTGGCCACCCGGGGCACCGCGCAGCTCGTCGCGCCGGTGCTGCCGGTGCCGGACCTGGCGACCGAGCCGGTGATGGTCGCCTACCATGAGCGCCTGGCGGCCGGCGCCCCGCCGGCGGTCGCGTTGGCCGCGACCCAGCACGCGCTGCGCGACGCCGACCCGCCCACCCGGGCCGCGGCGGCAGGCTTCAACTGCTTCGGCCACGGTTTCACCGCACCGTTCCCAGGAGGTCCATGATGGACACGCATCTCGTGCTCGCGTTCGTCGCCGCGTGCGCGCTGATTTCCCTCGCGCCCGGCCCGGACCTGCTGTTCGTCGTGGCCAACGGGGTCGCCGGCGGCCGGCGGGCCGGCGTGCTGGCCGCCCTCGGCATGTCGACCGGGCTGGCCATCCACACCGTGGCCGCCGCGTTCGGCCTCGGCGCCCTGATCAGCGCGGCACCACAGGCGCTGACGGCGGTGCGCATCGCCGGCGCGGCGTTCCTGCTCTACCTGGCCGTGATGACGTGGCGCAACAGCCGCGCGGAGCTGGAGCCGACCGCCGTGCCGCGCCGGTCGCTGCGCCGCACCTACCTCATGGCCACCCTGACCAACCTCGCCAACCCCAAGGTGATCCTGTTCTACCTGGCGTTCCTGCCGCAGTTCATCGGCACGGGCGCCGGCGCCTGGCCGGTCACCGCCCAACTGCTCGCGCTGGGGCTGGTCTTCATCGTGATCGGCCTCGCCGTCGACGGCACCGCGGGCCTGCTGGCCGGCGCCCTGGCCGAGAAGGTCGCCGCCCGCCCGGGCTTCCGCCGCACCATGGAACGGCTGTCAGCGGCCGTCTTCGCCGGCCTGGCCGCCCGCCTGGTGGTCGACAGCCGCTGACGGCGGGTCGTAGACCACGGCCCACGGCCGCGCCTCGCCGACCAGGTGGCGCACCGGCTCCGGGCCGGTCAGGATCGCGGCGGCGAGCGCGCCGAAGGCCGGCGCCGCCGGGTGGGGTGAGCGGTCCGGCCAGACCGCGGAGGTACGCCGTTCCAGCACCGCGCCGGCGATCGGGCGCCAGGCGACCCGCGCCTCGCGCCGCGCGGTGCTCTCCGGTTCGAAGGCCACGCACTGCCGGCCGAGCACCAGGCCGAGCAGGAAGTCGGGGTTGCGGGCGTGCCGCACCCGGCGCGGGTCGAAGCCGTGCCGGCGGCAGGCGTCCAGGATCTCGTCGTACCAACCGGGCGCGGTGGCCCGCGGGAACATCGCCAGGTCGTGGCCGGCCAGGTCGGCCAGGTCCAGCTCGCGGAGCCGGGCCAGCGCCGACGTGCGGGGCAGCACGACGCCCAGCCGGACGCCGACCACCGGCCCGGCGCGCAGCCCGTCGGCGAGGTCGACCGGGTGGTGCACGAGCCCGACGTCGAGCCGCGCCTCCGCGAGCATCCGGACCTGCTCGGCGCTGGTCAGCTCGTGGAGGTCCACGTCGAGGCCGGGCGCCCGGTCGGCCATCCCGGCCAGCAGCGCCTGCAGCGTCACGGCGGGCGTCTCGGGCGGCACGCCGGCCCGCAGCGTGCCGATCTCGCCGTCGGCGACCTTGCGCATCACGAGCCGGACCCGCTCCTCGGCGGCGAGCAGCCCGGGCGCCTCGGCGGCCAGCAGCCGCCCGGCCACGGTCAGCGCGACCTGCCGGCGGGAGCGGTCGAACAGGGCGACGCCCAGCTCGCGCTCGAGCCGCTGGACCGCCTGGCTCAGCGGCGGCTGGGCGATGTGCAGCCGCTGCGCGGCCCGCCCGAAGTGCAGCTCCTCGGCGACGACGAGAAACTGCCGCAGGTGCCGAGCAAGATCCACGCCACGAGCATATGCGTTCGCATATGGGTCGGCGTTTGCTCTGCATCCATATACGCACCACCCCGCGCCGGGGGTGGTGCGTATATGGATGCAGAGCAAACGCCCGCGTACCGTCGGTCGTCGTGACCTTGCGCCGGATACAGAAGATCTTCGATGCCGTCGACGTCGACGGCCAGTTGCACGCGGTCGACGTCGACAGCGGCGCGGAGGTCGCGGTCCGGGCCGACGAGCAGGTGGTGCTGGCCTCGATCGTCAAGGTCCTGCTGGTGTTGGAGTTCGCCCGCCAGGCGGCGGCCGGGCAGCTCGACCCGACCGAGCGGGTGGTCGTGCGGGCCGCGGACCGCCTCGGCGGCTGGGGTACCGCCGGCTGCGCCGACGACGCGGAGCTGTCCCTGCGGGACCTCGCCTACTTCGCAATGTCGGTCAGCGACAACACCGCTGCCGACCTGCTGCTGCGCCGGATCGGCCCGGACGTGCTGCCGCTGCTCGCCGCCGAGCTCGGCCTGACCGCGACGCGCGTCACGGGCGGGCCGCGGGAGCTGCTGGAGTCGATGTACGCGGACGCCGGCGCGGCCGACGACGCGCAGTTCGTGGCGCTGTTCCCGACCCTGTCCGCGGACCGCGTCCGCGCGATGCGGGTCTACGACCCGGCCCGCACGACCTCGAGCACACCCCGCGAGGTCACCCGCCTGCTGGAGCTGATCTGGCGGGACGAGGCGGGCCCACCGGCGGCGACCGCGCTGGTCCGCGCGCTGATGGCCCGGCAGATCTTCTGGACCAGGATCGCCTCCGGCTTTCCACCAGGCGTACGCGTCGCGGCCAAGACCGGCACCCTGCCGGGCCTGCACATGGAGGCCGGCGTCGTCGAGTACCCGGACGGCGGCCGCTACGCGCTGGCGATCTTCGCGCACGCCCGCCGGCTCGACGCCCGCCGCATCGACGTGGACCTGGCCATCGGTGAGGCCGCCCACACCGCGGTCGAGGCTCTCCGGCGTTCGGCCTGACCTGCCGCGATATGCGTACGCGTATCGGTCGTCAATGATCTTCGTCTTGGACGCCGGCCGGGCGGCGGTGGTTGGGTCTCCTGGTCGGATGATCCACTCGGAAGGGGAAACCCATGACAAACCGTCACCTCGACCGCCGTGGTCTGCTGCGGACCGCCGCCGCGACCGGGCTGGCCGCCACGGGGGCGGCCGGACTGGCGACCCCGGCGGCGGCAGCGGCGCGGTCGTTCCGGGCCGGCGCCGCGACGTTCCGCTGGTTCGGGACCGCCGGCTGGCGGGTCGACATCGGCGACCGCACGGTGCTGGTCGACCCCTACCTCAGCCGCTACTCCACCGGGCTGTTCGACGGTGCGATGGACCCGGCGACCCCGCTGAGCGTCGCCACCGCGACCGTCGACGCGCACGTCGGGCGCCCGGAGACCGTGCTCGTCACGCACTCGCACTGGGACCACTTCAACGACGTGCCGCACATCGCGGCGACCACCGGTGCCCGGGTGCTCGGGACGTTGACCACCTACCAGCTCGGGCTCGCGCTCGGCGTTCCGGCCGGCCAGCTCGGGCCCGTCAAGGGCGGCGAGGTGCTCGACTTCGGCGACTACACCGTCGAGGTGGTCGCGTCGCTGCACAGCCGCAACGCCGCGTACTCCGTGGGCATCCCGGGTGTGCGGCTGACCCGGCCGCCGCGACCCGCGACGGTCGCCGACCTGCCCGAGGGGGACACCCTGGCCTACCTGCTGTCGGTGCGCGGCGGGCCGGCCGTGTTCTTCATGGGCGCCAGCGACTTCGTCGCCCGCAACGTCGACGGGATGCGGCCCGATATCGCGATGGTGGCGATGGCGTCGGCCACGACCACGCACGAGTACGTGCCCCGCCTGCTCGAGGCGCTCGGGAAACCGCCGGTCGTGGTGCCGGTGCACTGGGACAACTTCGAGACGCCGCTGGTGAACCCGCCCACGGTGGCGCCCGCCGACCGCGAGCGGCTGGATGCCATGATCACTACGATCCGCCGGGTCGCACCGCGTACCCGCGTGGTCCTGCCCGACTACCTGAAGCCGTACACGTTCGCATGATGCCTCGCTCCCTCCGGCGCCTCGGCCTGCCGCTCGTCGCGGGCGCCCTGCTCGCCGCGGCCTGCGACGCGCCGGGCCCGACGCCGCTGCCCACCCCGGAGCGCACGCCGGCCGCCTGCGCCGACGGGTTCGAGATCACCGCCGGGCCTGTCGACTCCGCGGCCGGCCTGCGTGCCATGGGCCTCACGCTGCGCAACTGCGGCAACCTCCCGTACCCCCTCGACGGTTTCCCGGTCGTTCGGGTCCTCGACGACGCGCGCACCCCGCTGGCGGTCACGGTCGGCAACGGCTCCGCCCCGGTCAGCGCCCCGGACGCCTGGGACGCGGCGGCGCCCGGGCTGACGGTGCCGCCGGGCGGGACCGCGCGGGCCCGGGTGCTCTGGCGCACCACCGTGACCGACGGTGACCCGGTCGCCGCCACCCACCTCGCGGTGCGGCCCGCGGCGGGCGCACCGGAGCAGGTCGTCACCCCGGACGGCGGCATCGACCTCGGCACCACCGGTCGCATCGCGCTGAACGCCTGGCGCGACCCTGGGTAGGGTCGGATGGTGAGCTGGAGTTCGTACGCGTCGTTCGTGGTCTTCGCCCTCGTCCTCATCGCCATCCCGGGCGCCGACTTCGCGGTCACCGTGCGCAGCACTCTCGCCGGCGGTCGCACGCAGGGCCGGTGGACCGCCGGCGGCATCGCGTCGTCCAATGTGGTCCAGGGCCTGCTCGCCGTGGCCGGCCTCGGTGCGATCGTCGTGCACGTCGAGCCGCTGTTCCAGGCCATCAGGTGGGCGGGCATCGGATACCTGCTCTACCTCGCGGTGCAGTCATTCCGGTCAGCGGCGCGCGGCGACTACGCGTCACTCGACGACGCCGCCGGCACCCGCGCCGGAACCGCCTGGACCGGCTGGCGGCAGGGCTTCCTGTCCAACATCACCAATCCGAAGGTGCTGGTCTTCTACCTCGCGGTGCTGCCGCAGTTCCTCGGTCCAGGCACCTCCGTCGCGGTGCTGCTGCTGTTCGCGTTGACCCATGCCGCGCTCGGTCTGCTGTGGTCATTGCTCGTCGTGGCCGCCCTGCACCGGGTCCGCCGCGTGCTGCGGCGCCGCCGGGTGCGCCGCGCGCTGGACGCGGGGACCGGCATCGCATTGACCGCCTTCGGCGTCCGCCTCGCCGCCGAGAGTGCCTGAACCTACTGTCCAGTAAGGCTTCAGTGGCACGGGGGTTCTTACGCGTCTCTTTCGGACGGATCCTAACGATCAGGATCGCCCGTACTTTTGTTGTGCCAGATAAAAGTCAGGTCAACATCATCGAAAGATGTGGACAGTTCGATGATCAGCGATTAGGGTCACTCGCACACCAGGTTGTTTCATCGATGTAAACGGCGCGTGAGCAGTGCACCTCGCTCGCCGTTCCACGCCCACGTCCCCGACCCCCGAGACATCGTCGGCCCATCCCAGCGGGCCAACGAGGTCTGCTTTGCCATGTCTACCGTCGGTCTGACTGCGGAAGGTATGCCGGACATGCCCAAATCTGCCGTGCCAAGAGGCACGCGAAGGCGCCTGCTGAGCAGGCTCGGACAAGGCCGGTTCACCCGGCCGTCCGCCGCCTTCGCCGCCGTAACCGTCATGCTGGCCAGCGTCGTGCTGGCCGGGGTCCTGTCGGGCACCCGCCCGGCCGGGGCCGAGCCACCGGGTGACAGCGGCGCGCCGCAGCAACTCCAGGCCCAGGTGCTGACCTGGACGGCCGGGGACAGCTTCCAGGCGTACGCGTCGGTGCCCAGCACCGCCGTCGCCGGCGCGACCACCATCGTGTTCGAGAACAGCGCCGCGACCGGCAACACCACCGGTATGCAGCACACGCTGACCTTCGACACCGGTGATTCCCGGTACAACC
The DNA here is from genome assembly GCF_016862515.1 of Asanoa iriomotensis. Lineage (GTDB taxonomy): Bacteria > Actinomycetota > Actinomycetes > Mycobacteriales > Micromonosporaceae > Asanoa > Asanoa iriomotensis. Next base: position 102,555 of record NZ_BONC01000001.1, on the reverse strand, counting down.
GCGACGTCAGCCTCAACCTCATCGCGGACCCGTCCGACGCCAACGGCGGCCGGTGGACCGCGGACGTCACGCTCACCCCGGGCACCTACCGCTACTTCTGCGCGATCCCCGGCCACGGCCAGATGACCGGCCTGCTGGTGGTCACCGGCGGCGGCGGCGACACGACCGCGCCCGAGGTGTCCGCGCAGGTCGCGGGCGAGCGCGACGGTGACGGCAACTACATCGGCGCGGCCACCGTGACGGTGAACGCGACCGACGCCGGCTCCGGCGTGGCCCGTGTCGAGTACGCGCTCGACGGCGGCCCGTTCGGCACCTACTCCGGCCCGGTCACCGTCAACAGCCCCGGCGCGCACACCGTGCAGTACCGGGCGACCGACGTCGCGGGCAACACCTCCGCGACCGGGTCGACCCAGTTCACGGTGGTCGAACCGGAGGATCCGGACACCACCGCGCCGACCGTGACCGCCGCCGTGGACGGCGACCAGAACGAGAACGGCGCCTACGTCGGCAGCGCGACGGTCACGATCACGGCCACCGACACCGAGTCGGGCGTCGCCGGTGTCGAGTACTCATTGGACGGTGGCGCGTTCGCGGCCTACACCGCGCCGGTCACGGTCAACACGCCCGGCAACCACACCGTGCAGTTCCGGGCCACCGACGAGGCGGGCAACACGTCCAACGCGCAGTCGGTCGCCTTCGTGGTCGTCGACGCGCCCGACCCCGACAACACCGCGCCCGAGGTGACCGCCACGGTCGCGGGCGAGCAGAACGGGTCCGGCGCCTACGTCGGCTCGGCGACGGTCACCGTGGCCGCCACCGACGCGGGCTCGGGCGTAGCGACCGTCGAGTACTCGCTCGACGGCGCGCCCTACGCCGCCTACACCGCGCCGGTCGCGGTGAACCAGCCGGGTGCGCACACGTTCAGCGCCCGGGCCACCGACCAGGCCGGCAACACCTCGGCGCCGAGGACGGTGGAGTTCACCGTCGTCGACGCGCCCGGCCCCGACACCACCGCGCCGACCGTGACCGCCGCCGTCGCGGGCGACCAGAACGAGCAGGGCGCGTACGTGGGCAGCGCCACGGTCACCGTCACCGCCACCGACACGGAGTCCGGTGTGGACACCGTGGAGTACGCGGTCGACGGCGGCGCCTACGCCCCGTACACCGCTCCGGTCACCGTCACGGCGACCGGCGCACACACGGTCACGTTCCGGGCGACCGACGAGGCCGGCAACACCTCGACGCCGGGCAGCGTGCAGTTCACCGTCGTCGACGCGCCGAACCCGGACAACACCGCGCCGACGACCAACGCGAGCGTGGCCGGCAACCGGGACAACACCGGCGCGTACATCGGCGCGGCGACGGTCACCGTGACCGCCTCCGACGCGGACTCGGGCGTGGCCACCGTGGAGTACTCGCTGGACGGCGCACCCTACGCGGCCTACACCGCGCCGGTCTCCGTCAACCAGCCGGGTGCGCACACGGTCAGCTACCGGGCGACCGACCGGGCCGGCAACACGTCGACCCCGAAGTCGGTCGCGTTCTCCGTGGTGGCGCCGTCCAACGACACCACCCCGCCGACCGTCAGCGCCGCCATCAGCGGCCAGCTCAACAGCAGCTGGGCCTACGTCGGCAGCGCGACGGTCACGCTGACCGCCAGCGACAGCGGCTCGGGCCTGATGCGCGTGGAGTATGCCCTGGACGGCAGCGGCTACCTGGTCTACACCGGGCCCGTCACCGTCAACACCCCGGGCAGCCACACGTTCACCTACCGGGCCACCGACCGGGCGGGCAACGTGAGCACCACCGCCTCGGCCACGTTCACCGTGGTGGAGAGCGGTCCGCCGGCGCCGAGCTGCAAGGTCGCCGACAACCGCACCACGGTCTGGATGGGCACGCTCAACACCGGCGTGGCCAACCGGGTCGTCGAGGGTGGCTGCAGCATGAACGACCTGATCCTCGACGAGTCGCCGTGGGCCAGCGCCGCGGAGTTCGTCGACCACGTCACCGCCCTGGCCGACCGCTGGCACCAGCGCTCGCTGATCCCGCTCAAGGACAGGAACGGGCTGGTCCGCGGCGCCCGCGACAGCAACGTCGGCCGGTCGGAGGCCGTGCAGGGCTACGCGCCGCTGCTCGACAGCAAGATCGCCTCGTTCCGGCTCTGGGAGCAGGTCGGCGGTGGTGGCTTCCGCCGCAACGCCGACGGCTCGATCACCAGCAAGGCGGAGAACGGCCTGGGCATGCTCTGGTTCCCGGTCCGCACGTACGGCGACTTCTCGCTCAAGCTCCAGTGGCGGGACGACGCCGCGGGCACCGCGCGCACCAACAGCGGCGTCTTCGTCCGTTTCCCGCAGGTGCACCAGCACCCGCAGGAGCCGCGCCCGGAGTGGGTGGCCATCAAATACGGGCACGAGCTGCAGATCTTCGACAGCCCGACCGGTGACCAGTACAAGAGCGGCTCCGTGTACGGCTTCGACCGGGTCGACCTGGCCGACGCGGGCGTGCGGGACAAGGGCGTCTGGAACGACTACGAGATCCGCGTCGTCGGCCAGCACTACTCGATCTTCCGCAACGGCAAGTTGATCAACCAGTTCACCAACGCGCCGGGGCTGTCGTTCGACCCGCCGCGCGCCGACGACCCGGGCACCGACGGGCGCCAGCACGCGGAGGGCTACATCGGCCTCCAGAACCACAGCGCCGCGGACACGGTCAGCTTCCGCAACATCCGGATCGCTCCGCTGACCCCGTAAGCAAAGGACAGACCTGTGGAGAAGGAAACCTCACGCCTAGGGCTGGTGGGAGCGCCGCGGCTGTGGGCCGTCGCGATCCTCGCCGTGACCCTGGTCGGTGCGGGGGCCCTCCGGTTCGGCGGCCAGCAGGCCGCCGGACCGGCGCCCGCCGCGGTGGTCCCGGCCGCCAACACCGTCGGCGAACCCGCCGTCGCCAGCGCCGCCGAGCGGGCGGTCCTGGCCGCCCTCGCACCGGGCGACCGCCCGGAGGGCTGCATCCAACCGGACCGGCGGATCAACCTGTACGCGGTCGAGCTGCCCAAGGACGGCACCCAGATCCGGCTGGGCTACGGCCTGACGCCGGAGACGGCGTCGTACCCGGGGCCGCTGATCGAGATGATCGAGGGTGAGTGCCTCGCGATCACCCTGCACAACCAGATCCCGGCGGCCACGTTGGAGGCGCTGCGGCGCGATCCCAACATTCCGCTCGGGGTGTCGCTGCACACCCACGGGGTGAAGTACACCCCGACCTCCGACGGCACCATCCACACGGACTCGTACGTGCCGCCGGGCGGTCAGCGCACCTACATCTGGTACGCCAAGCCGCGCAACACGTCCACGGGCTCGCAGGGCACCGCCGGCTACTGGTGGTACCACGACCACCTGGGTGGTGGTCCACACGGGACACAGGGGATCGGGGCCGGACTGTTCGGCGGGCTCGTCGTGCGCCGGCAGGGTGACGTGCGGCCCGACCGGACCTACGTGACCGCGTTCGGCGACCTCCAGTCGATCAACCTCCGGCGGGGTGCCGCGACCGACACCTGCGATCCGGTCAACCCGGTGCCCGGACCGACCTGCATCATCGCCGACAAGGGGGAGCGGGTCGAGTTCCTGGTCATCGGCATGGGCAACGACATGCACACGTTCCACCTGCACGGCCATTCGTGGGCGGACACCAGGACCGGAACGGTCGACGGCACCAACAAGGCGATCGTCGACTCGGTGCCCGTCATCGACAACAAGACGATCGGCCCGGGCGACACGTTCGGTTTCCAGTTCCTCGCCGGTGACTCGGTCGGCGCGGGCAACTGGATGGTGCACTGCCACATGCAGTTCCACTCCGACCAGGGCATGTCGACGATGATGCACGTCCTCAACCCCGACGGCACACTCGCGGCGCACAGCGCCGACCACGCGCCGGTATCCGCCGCGGGTGCGCCGGCGGCGCACTCCGGACACCAGGCGGGCACGAAGTGACCACCGGATTCCGTGACCCTCATGAAGGAGCAGGAATGGCCCATCGGAAGCGGCCGAGGCTGCGCCGCGCGATAGCGCTGGCGTCGGCGGCCGTGCTCACCCTCGGCATCATGACCGGACCGGGATCCCCGCCGGCGTCCGCGGCGGCACCGACCTGGGGCGCCAGCGCGGTCAACGTGCTGGTCTTCCACGGCCCGGTCGAGCAGCAGGACGACCCGGTCAGCCGGGCCGTCGCCGCCGTGAAGAAGCTCGGCACCGAGAACGGCTTCACGGTCCGCGTGTCGTCCAACCCGGCCGACTTCAACCGGGACAACCTCGCCAAGTACCGCGGCGTGGTGTTCCTGTCCGCCAACGGCGTCACGCTCAACGACGCCCAGGAGGCGGCGTTCCAGGCGTACGTCAAGGGCGGCGGCGGCTTCGTCGGCGTCCACGACGCCGCCCGGGCGCAGCCCGGCTCGGAGTGGTTCACCGGCCTGGTCGGTTCGCGGCCGGCGCCGAGCCTGCCCAACGCCGAGAAGGTCGTGGAGGCCAAGGCCAGTGCGGAGAACACGCCGAACGAGGGCGTGGCCCAGCTCTTCGACGGCCGCACGGGCACGAAGTGGCTGACCTTCGCCCGCACCGGCTGGGCTCAGGGCAAGCTCGCCGCCCCGACGGTGATCAACCGGTACGCGCTCACCTCGGCCAACGACTTCGCCGGCCGGGACCCGCGGGACTGGAAGCTGCAGGGCTCCAACGACGGCCAGTCCTGGACCGACCTGGACACCCGCACCGGCCAGGTGTTCGACCAGCGGTTCCAGACGCGGCAGTTCTCCTTCACCAACACCACCGCCTACCAGTACTACCGGCTGGACGTCTCGGCCAACAGCGGTGAGCCGATCATCCAGCTCGCCGAGCTGTTCCTGATCGGCCCGGACGCCGGCCCGCCGCCGGAAGCCAACGTGCAGCAGGCGACCGTCAGCGTCACCGACCGGCAGCACCCGGCCAACGAGGGCCTGCCGCTCACCTGGACCCGGTCGGACCAGTGGATCAACTGGGACCCGAACCCGATCGGCAACGTGCACACGATCGCCCAGGTCCAGGAGAACACCTACAACGCCGGCCTGTCCGGCAACGGCGCGTTCCACCCGATCTCCTGGTGCCGGGACTACGACGGCGGCCGCTCCTTCTACACCGGGATGGGGCGCACCGACGCCAGCTACACCACCGACACCAAGTTCCTGGGCCACCTGCTCGGCGCGATCCAGTGGACCACCGGCCTCGTGCGCGGTGACTGCCAGGCGACCATCGCGTCGAACTACAAGGTCGAGCGGCTGACCGCGACGAACCAGCCGGGTCAGCTCGACCAGATCGGCGAGCCGCACGGCCTGACCATCGGCCCGGACGGCACCGTCTTCTACATCGGCAAGGCGGCCTGCCCGAGCGGCCCGGTCGTCGACTGGAGCAACCCCAACGTCGGCCTCGGCTGCGGCACGATCCACTCCTGGGACCCGCGTACCAAGCAGGTCAAGCTCCTCACCACGCTTCGGGTGATGGGCAACCGGGGCAGCGGCAGCGAGCTCGTCAAGAACGAGGAAGGTCTGGTCGGCATCACGCTCGACCCGAAGTTCGCCGAGAACGGCTGGGTCTACGTCTACTGGATGCCGCACGAGTCGATCGACCGCGAGAAGCGGATCGGCCAGCGGACCGTCTCGCGGTTCACCTACGACAAGGCCGCGCAGACGATCGACCAGGCGACCCGCAAGGACCTGCTGCACTGGGACACGCAGATCCACAGCTGCTGCCACGCCGGTGGCGGCATGACCTTCGACGAGTCCGGCAACCTCTACATCGGTTCCGGTGACAGCAACTCGTCCGGCGGCTCCGACGGGTACTCCGGCAACAACTGGACGCAGGAGTTCGCCGGCGTCTCGTTCCAGGACGCCCGCCGCACGTCCGGCAACACGAACGACCTGAACGGCAAGATCATCCGGATCCACCCGGAGGACGACGGCACCTACACGATCCCCGACGGCAACCTGTTCACCGGCCACGAGGGCGGTGGCGGCAAGGCCCGTCCGGAGATCTACGTGATGGGCGTGCGCAACATCGCCCGGATCGCCTGGGACCCGGTCAACAACTGGCTGACCGCCGGTTGGGTCGGACCGGACGCCGGCGCGCCGAGCCCGGAGCTGGGCCCGGCCAAGTACGAGACGGCGACCATCATCACGCAGGCCGGCAACCACGGGTGGCCGTACTGCATGGGCAACCGGCAGCCGTACCGGGACCGCAGCAACACCGACGCGACCCAGCTGACCGGTTGGTACGACTGCGACAACCCGAAGAACGAGTCGCCGCGCAACACCGGTCTGGTCAACCTGCCGCCGGTCCGCGACAACATGATCTGGTACTCGCCGCAGGGCGGTGGCCCGGTCTTCCCGAAGCGCACCGACGGCAGCGGGCTGCCCACCTACGTGCAGTCCGAGTCCACCTACACCCAGCCCTACCTGACGGGTGGCGGACAGGCCATCATGGACGGTCCGACCTACCAGCGCTCGCAGGTGGACGTCAACAGCGGTGTGGCCTGGCCGGCGTACTGGGACAACAAGTGGTTCATCGGTGACCAGTCCAACTCCAACAACCGCATCGCCGTCACCGTCAACCCGGACACGGCCCGCAACGCGGGTGCCCCGGCCTTCGCCGAGGACCTGCGGCGGATCATCCCGGGCGGCAGCAACGCACAGACCCAGCTGCAGTCCTGGATGGACGCCAAGTTCGGCCCCGACGGCGCGCTCTACATGCTCGACTACGCCGGCGGCTTCTTCAGCCTGCACAGCAACCAGAAGCTGATCCGGATCACCTACAACGGTGGCCAGGCGACCCCGAACCCGAGCCTCGCGACGGCGAAGTCGGCGACACCGACCACGCCCCGCACGATCGAGTTCAACAGCAACAAGGTCGGCGGCGTGGCCTGGCAGTGGGACTTCGGCGACGGCACCAACGGCTCCACGGCGCCGCACCCGAAGCACACCTACAAGCGGTACGGCACCTTCACCGCCAAGCTCAAGGTGACGTACGCCGACGGTGAGGTCGTCGAGTCGAGCATCCCGGTCACGGCCGGGTGTGTCGCGGCCGACGCCCGACCCACGGTCTACTTCCTGGAGACCGACAGCGGCGTGGCCAACCGGCAGGTCGGCGGCGGCTGCTCGATCAACGACCTGATCGACGACGAGACGACGTGGCCCAACCGGGGCTCCTTCGCCGACCACCTGGACACGGTGATCACGGAGCTCACGACGGCCCACGTCATCGACAACCAGGAGGCCAACACGCTGCGGCGGACCGGCACCCAGTCGCCGATCGGCGCCACCAACGGCTACCAGACGATCTTCGACGGGTCGGCGTACTCGTTGGCCGGCTGGCGGCAGGCGCCCAGCGGGAACTTCGGCCTGCGGCCGGACGGCTCGATCCGCAGCAGCGGTGGCCTGGGCATGCTGTGGTACGCGGACCAGGAGTTCGCGGACTACTCGATCAAGTTGCAGTTCAAGGACATCTCGCCGGACGCCGTGCGGGCCAACAGCGGTGTGTTCATCCGGTTCCCGGACCCGCGCACCCCGCTGGAGCAACGGCCTCCGGGCACGTGCGGCACGGTCGGGTCGGCGCGGTCGTCGCAGGCCTGGGTCGCGATCTTCTGCGGTCACGAGATCCAGATCTACGACGGCGCCACGGGTGAGGTGCAGAAGACCGGGTCGGTCTACAACTTCGACCCGAACAACCTGGCCCAGTCCGGCGCCACCGAGAAGGGTGTCTGGAACGACTACGAGATCCGCGTGGTCGGCCAGCACTACACGATGATCCGGAACGGCGTGGTGATCAACGAGTTCGACAACACGCCGGGCAAGCAGTCGTCGCGCGCGGGTGACCCGCCGACGGACCTGCGCCAGTTCATCAGCGGTTACATCGGCCTGCAGAACCACGGCAACAGCGATGTGATCGAGATCCGCAACGTGCGGGTCCGGACCTACTAGATGATCCGGATGACCGGGTACGGGCCTCGCCCGTACCCGGTCATTCCATTGTGAGCCTCTGCGGTGTCCTGGTCAGGGGCGCGGGAAGCCGCAGCGGGTCGGCACCCGGGGTGATCGCGCCGATCACCCGCGGGCCGAGGGCGCCGGTCGCGGCCGGCATCGCGGCCGGGAGGCCGTGCCAGGTGAGCCAGCCGACCAGCGCGAAGAGGATCGCCTCCTTGGCGTCGGCGGGCAGGCCCAGCTCCTCGGAGCGGACCAGCGCCGTGCCGTCGGCCCGTTTCGCCAGGCGGTCGAGCAGGGTCGCGTTGTGCACGCCGCCGCCGGAGATCAGCACGTGGTCGAGGCGGTGCCGGCGGATCTCCGCGGCCACCGTGACCGCGGTCAGCTCGGTCAGCGTCGCCAGCAGGTCGGCCGGCGGGTAGCCGCCGGCGCCGTCCAGGTAGGCGGCGGAGAACAGCTCCTTGCCGGTCGACTTCGGCGGCGTGCGGGCGTAGTAGGGCTCGACCAGCAGCCGGTCCAGCAGCTCCGTCCGCACGGTGCCGGTGGCGGCTAGCGCGCCGCCACGGTCGTACGGCTCGCCGGTCACCAGCAGCGCCGCCGCGTCGATCAGCGCGTTGCCGGGCCCGGTGTCGTACGCGGTCGCCTCGCCGGGGACCGCCACCGTCAGGTTGGCGATCCCGCCGAGGTTGGCCGCACCCCACCGCCCGTCCTTGCCGGCCAGCAGCATGAGGTCGAGGACCGGCGCCAGCGGCGCGCCCTGCCCACCGGCCGCGACGTCGCGCACCCGCACGTCGGCGACGACGGGCAGCCCGGTCCGCTCGGCGATCCAGGCCGGCTGTCCGAGCTGGAGCGTGCCGTCGGTGGCGGCGTGGAAGATCGTCTGCCCGTGCGAGCAGACGAGGTCGGCCGGCCCGGCGGCGTCGAGCACGGCGGTGGCGGCGCCGGCGAACGCCCGGCCGAGCCGGTTGTCCAGCGCACACACGTCACCGAGCCGCACCTTGCCCGGCGGCAGCGAGGTCCGGATCGCCTTGCGCAAGGCCGGCGTGTACGGCGTGGTCGCATGGTGCAGCAGCCGCGCCCGCAGCTCGTCGCCGCCCGGTGTCACGCCGAACGAGACCAGCGCCGCGTCGATGCCGTCGTGGGACGTCCCGGAGCTCAGGCCGAGTACCCGCATCGCCCCACCCTGTTCCTGTGTGGCGGTCCGCGTCAATCGGTCGCGGGGCTGACGGGGTGTGATTGGGTGGTCGTCATGGCACACATCGACCTGGGTTTCGACGAGAAGACGGCGCCCGGCATCGTCGGGCTGCTGCGCTACCGGCCGGCGACCGGCGGCCCGCTGGCGGCGCTCGCCGACGCGCTGCTGCGGGCGCCGAACTCGCTGTCACGGGGTGAACGGGAGCTGATCGCGGCGCAGGTGTCGGCGCTCAACGGGTGCGCGTTCTGCCGCGACTCGCACTCCGCGGTGGCGGCGGCGCAGCTCGAGCCCGGCATGGCGGTGGTCGAGCAGGTGCGCGCCGACCCGTCGACGGCGCCGATCTCGGCGAAGCTGCGTGCGCTGCTGGCCATCGCGGACGCCGTGCGCGAGTCCGGCCACGCGGTGACACCCGCTCTGGTCGCCGGTGCGCGCGAAGCGGGCGCGACCGACGTCGAGATCCACGACACCGTGCTGATCGCGGCGGCCTTCTGCATGTTCAACCGGTACGTCGACGGCCTCGGCACGTTCACGCCGGACGACCCGGCCGCGCACGCGGCGTCGGCCCAGCGGATCGTCGAGTTCGGCTACTCCGTGCGCCCCTGAGACGCCGGCTTATGCGGGCGAGCGCCTGAGCCATTCAGACGCGCGTCGCTGGCGGCTGTACTCGAAGCATGACTGAGAACCCCATCCTTGTTATCGGCGGCACAGGCAAGACCGGGCGGCGGGTCGTGGAGCGGCTCACCGGCCTGGGCGTCCCCGTTCGCGTCGGCTCCCGCAGCGGCAGCCCGCGCTTCGACTGGCAGGACCGGTCGACGTGGGCGCCGGCGCTGGCCGGGGTCCGAGCCGCGTACGTCACCTACTATCCGGACCTGGCGGTGCCGGGCAGCCCGGCGGTGATCGGCGACCTGGCCGGGACCGCGGCGTCCGCCGGCCTCGACCACCTCGTGCTGCTCTCGGGCCGCGGCGAGGACGAGGCGCTGGCCAGCGAGCAGGCCCTGATCGACGCGGTGGCCGGCACGAGCACCGCGTGGACGGTGGTCCGGGCGAGCTGGTTCATGCAGAACTTCAGCGAGGCGTTCATGGCCGACGGCGTGCGGGAGGGCACCGTGGTCCTGCCGGCGGCCGAGGTGCCGGAGCCGTTCGTCGACTGCGACGACATCGCCGACGTGGCGGTGGCCGCGTTGACGGGGGCGACCCCGTCCGGGCGGGTCTACGAGGTGACGGGCCCGCGGGCGGTGACCTTCGCGGAGGCGGTCCAGGAGATCGCCAAGGCCAGCGGCCGCGACGTGGCCTTCGTCCCGGTCCCGGTCGACGCGTACGCGGCGACGCTGCGCGAGTACCAACTGCCCGAGGAGGAGATCGCTCTGATCACGTACCTCTTCGGCGAGGTCCTCGACGGCCGCAACGTAGCCGTCACCACCGGGATCCGCGAGGCCCTCGGCCGCGAGCCCCGCGACATCGCCGACTACGCCCGCGCCACCGCCGCGACCGGCGCCTGGGCGAGCTAGCCGCGGCGCCGGCCAGGGCGGTCCCTGACCGCGCCGCACGGGGGTCGGCGCGGTTAGGAGGCGGCGATCCGGACCATGATCATGTGTGGCTCATCTGGAAGCTCGGGGGCCGCACGCTGATCGTGTGCACCTGGTCTGGTCGACACGCCGTGCCCGAACACGACGAGCCACACACGATCACGGCGCTCGGCGGCCAACCGTCTCGACCAGCCGCACACGATCACGCGCGGGCGTCTCCGCGTCCGGGCCGGCCGCCCCGATGACGAACCGGCCCATGCCTCCGGCGCGAATGTGGATACGGCTTCCGGGCTACGGCAGGAAGGCGGCGAAGTGGTCCGCGACGAGGTCGGCCATCGCCTCCGCGTCGCGGGTGCCGTCCACCGAGATCACGCGTACGCCCAGCCAGCGGGCCTGGGCGACCGCGTCCGCCGCCACCAGGCGGTCCCGTTCGACGCGGTTGCGTTGCGCCAACGCCGGGTCGCTGAGCGCGTGGCCGACGGCGCCGGCTCGCGGCGTCCGGGCGATCCGCTCCTGGCGGAACTCCTCGGTCGGCACCAGCACCACCATCTGGCCGGTGGACCCCGCGACCGGAAGCACCAGCTCCGGCCGCAGACCCCAGCCCTCGGCGAGGACCGGTCGCGGCGTGACCAGCGCCCGCAGGTCGTCCTGCACCCAGACGAAGCGTTCGGCGAAGCCGGCGATGATCCGGTCGGCCTGCTCGCGTGGGGTCGGCCCGATCCAGTAGGCCTCCCAGTCCTCGTCGACTGCCGGCTCGCCGCGGCGCACCATGGCCGCCAGCCGGCGGTCCTGGTGTCCGCGCGCGTCGTGGTAGTCGTAGTGGTAGTGGGTCAGCCCGTGCCGGCCCGCGAGGAGGCCGGCGACGGTGCTCTTGCCGGCCCATTGGCCGCCCCCGATCCACAACGCCTCCCGCAGTGTGCGAACCGGGTCCCACCGCACGCGGTCAGCTCGCGTCCGTGATCGCGGTCAGGAGCTCGGCGCCGGCGCGCATGCGGGCGGCGGCGTCGACCTGGCCCAGGCGTTCGAACTGGGCCGCCGCGGCCATCCGGTCCGCGGCCTCGGCGCGGACGATGCGCTGGATCTCCTCGCCGTCCAGCGTGCGGCGCGGTGCCTCCGCGGCACCCAGGCCCGCCGCGCCCATCGGGTCGCTGCCGTACCGGTCCGGTGCGGTGACGGGCACCGCCTCGGCGTTGTCGATCGCCGAGATCGCGGCGCGCAGCGCGCCGGCCGCGACGGCGTCGCGGGAGCGCAGAGCGTCGCGGAGGGTGCGGCGGAGCCGCTCGCGCAGGGGCGACGGTTCGGTGGGGGGCACGGCGGTAACGCTAAGCCACGAAGGGGCGCCGTGCCACGCCCCCGTTCAGCCAACGGCCAGGTTTTGCCCGGGTCCTGGTCAGGTCGGGCCGGCAGGATGCGATCCGACGACCGACGACGTGCGAGTCGGCGCTCAACCGGCGGCGACGGTCCCATCGCCACCGGTGTGCGAGCGGGGCCCCACATGGCACGGGGGCCCCGCTCTCGCCGTCAGTCGACCGCCGTCAGCTCCACGTAGGCGATGGCCGGGTTGGGCAGGTCCACCGCCACCTCCACGACGCCGTCGACCGGCTCCACGACGGTGACCGCCTCCGACTCCGGGAGGTGGTCCGCCTCGGCCAGCGACGCCCACTGGGCGTCCGTCGGCCAGTCGCCGCCGCCCAGCGCCTGCCAGCGGGCCGCGACGTTGCCGTGGTCGGCGTCGACCCGCCAGCGGCGCAGCGCGTAGCGGCCGCCCGGCAGGCCGGCGACGCGGAGCGTGACCGTGCGGTCGAGCACCTTGTCGCCGTCGCGCTTCGAGTGGTCGAGCGTGCCGTTCCAGACCAGCGCGCCGACCCGGCCGTCCGCGCCCCGAGCCGTCCACGACTCGACCATGCCGCCGGCGCCGTCGCCGGACATCCGTGCCGGCAGCGCGGTGTCGCCGAGGCGCTGGGCCAGCCACAGCGCCCAGAACTTCGGCTTCGCCAGGTTGCCGACCGTGAGCAGGCCGAACCCGCCGTGCAGGAAGCGCGGCGGCCGGCCCAGTTCCTCGAAGTGGTCCGAGGCCACCCACGGCGCGAGCGACTCGATCCGGCCCGCCGCCGAGCGCATCCCGCAGAGCAGGAACGTGGCGGCGAAGACCGTGTCGTTGATCTCGTTGCCGTGCGTCGCGGTGACGCCCCACTCGGTCCACCATAGCGGCAGGTCCGCCCGGCCCCGCGCGGCGGTGATGCCGCGCAGGTCGAGCGGCGGGCTGCCGTAGATGTGGGTCGACAGGAAGTCCACCGGCGCGTCGACCTCGAGCTGCCGGTCGATCCAGCCGACCGCCGCCGTGGCCGGCCCGCCGACCCGCAGGCCGGGGTCGACGTCCTTGACCGCCCGGGCGGCCACCTCGTAGAGGCGCCAGTACTCGGCCGGCGTGCCCGACCAGAACACCGACAGGTTCGCCTCGTTCCATACCTCGAACGCCCAGCGGTCGCGCACCTCGTCGAGGCCGTAGCGGGAGACGAGGTGGGCGACGAGTTCGCGGACCAGGTCGCCCCAGCGGTCCCAGTCCTTCGGCGGCGAGATGATGCCGCGGTACGTGAAGACCGTGCGCGACGGATCACTGGCCAGATCCCGGGGCATGAAGCCGAGCTCCACGATCGGCCGCATGCCCAGCGCGAGCACGGTGTCGTAGACCCGGTCGACGCCGGACCAGTCGTACACCGGCGCACCGTCGACCTCGCGGTAGACGCCGAGGTCATCACAGAGGATCCCGTGCGCGCGCACGGTCTCCACACCGAGCTCGTCGTGGGTCCGGGCCAGCGCCGCGCGCAGCTCCTCGCCGATCTCGCGGCCGCCGGTCCGGTCCGTCGACAGCAGGTGCGACAGGTGCTCCGAGCCGACCATGAACCGCCACGGCCGGTGCAGCGGGCCGTCGTCGCCGGCCGCGTCGACCTCGAGCAGCAACGGCGGCGTCGCCGAGTCGGGGCCGAGCGCCGCGCCCCGCACCGGTGGGCACAGTGGACCCATCGCCGTGACGGTGGCGAGCGGGGCGACGGCGTACCAGTATTCGCGTTCCGGCTCGACGGTGGTGTCCGTGTAGGGGCCGTGTGGCACGGCGAGGACATCGCCCCCGCCGTGGTCCACAACGGTGAACGGTCCCGTGGCGCTGGTGGCGCGGTGCACGGCGTACCCGATGGCCCCCTCGACCGGATCCCAGCGGAGGGTGACCTGGCCGCGGCCGGTGGCCGCGACGAGCCCTGTGGGCGCGGGCAGGTCGGCCGCGTCGGGCTCGCCGGGTGCGCGGTCCTGCGCCCCGCCGCTGCCCATCATCGCGACCCACTGTGCCCGCGCCTCCGAGGCGATGTCGCCGACCGTCATGCGCCCGCTCCACGCAGCTGGGGCAGTGGCTGGTCGGCCGGGATGTTGAACGTCTCCTGCCCGATCAGCGGCCGGATCCGCTGCTCGAACCGCGTGTCGACGAACGAGCGCCGGATGAGGTCGTTCGACAGCTCGTTGCCGAGGGCGCCCATGATCATCGCCTGGTCGAGCGACAGGTAGCGCTTGGCCACGGTGCCGCTGCCGACCGCGATCGCGTCGTAGAAGCCACCGGGACCGTACGAGTCGAAGTTGGCCTTCAGCCGCGCCAGGTTGTCGACGACCGGACCCTTCGCGTACGGCAGTGCGAGGAACGCCGCGTGCGGTGTCACCACGCCGTCGCCGTAGTCCGGTGCCGGGCCGGCCGGTCGGCAGTCGCCGAAGCCGGCGTCGTACTTCGACTTCTCCACATCGGACGGGTAGCCGTCGGTGTCCATGCCCATCGCGTCGACGCCCCAGACCCCGTAGCCGCCGCTCGGGTCGCTGGCGGGGGAGAAGCCCCAGTAGCCGTACCCGGCGTCGTTCATGCCGTGCTCGATCTGGCCGGCCACGGTCGCCTTGTGGTTGCGGCCCCAGCTGTTCGGCGCCCAGCGCTCCTCGGGCACGAACAGGTCCGGCATCAGCGCCTCGAACATGTCGCCGCCCCAGCTCGGCACGAACTGGATCCCCCGGTACCGGTAGGCGCCCTCGTAGACCGGCACGCCGAGGTAGCTGGTGTCGAAGCCGACCGGCTGCATCTCGTGCCAGCTCCAGTCGCAGGTGGCCGGCAGCGTCCGCATGGTGTTGTAGTACGCCTTCGCCGGGATCTGGCCGGCGCCGATGCCGAGGTACGTGGCGATCCGCGGCTCGGTCACCGTGATGTCGTAGTGGTTGCAGGTGAACCAGACGCCGTCGCGCTGGAGCGAGCAGCCGGGCGGCGCCTCGTCCCAGAAGCCGCCGGCGATGAGACCGCTGGCCCCGAACGGCGTGCTGGCGGCCGGGTTGTAGTAGAAGCCGAAGTTCATCTTCGACAGAATCGCGTCGGCCTTGCCGCGCAGCTCGGGCACCGCGCCCTTGACCACGCGCAGCGAGGCGGCGAGCCAGCCGTTGTCCACGCTGGACAGGAACGGGTAGACGGTGTTGCCGTCGTCCGGCCAGACGCGCACGACCGAGCCGTCCCGCGGGTCGTACCAGTTGTAGTACATGCCGGACGCCTCGTGGTGCTTGAGGCGACCCAGCGTGTCGAGGGTCTTGGAGATCCGGTCCCGGGCCTCCTTGCCGGAGATGAACCCGAGGTCGCGGGCGACGACCGCGGACCACATGTAGCCGCCGACGTTGGTCGGTGAGGTGTAGGTGGAGGGGGTCTTCAGGTCACCGGTGATGTTGTCGGCGACCAGCCCGGTGCGCGGGTTGGTCATCGCGACCATCGACCGCCAGGTGTCCTTGGCGTAGGCGGTCAGCGTGCGGTCGGCACTCCCGGGTGCGGCAGTCGCGGCCGAGCCGCTCACCAACACCAACGCGAGCGCGACGACGGGGGCGAGGATGCGTCGCATGGGTCTCCTTTACTTGAGTCCGGTGGTCGCGATGCCGCGCATGAAATGACGCTGGAGGAGCAGGAACACGATCAGCACCGGCAGTACGACCACGACAGCGCCGGCCAGCAGCAGGCCGAAGTCGGTGCGGTTCTGGCCGATGCTGTAGAGCGCCAGGGCGACCGGCAGCGTGTACTTGTCCTCCGTGCTGGCGACCACGAGGGGCCAGAGGAAGTTGTTCCAGGACGCGAGGAACGTGAGGATGCCGAGCGTGGCGAGCGCCGGCCGGCACAGCGGCAGGACGACCCGGAAGAAGATCCGGAACTCGCCGGCGCCGTCGACCCGGGCGGCCTCGATCAGGTCGTCGGGGATCGACTGGAGGAACTGGCGCATCAGGAACACGCCGAACGGCCCGACCAGGAACGGCAGGATCAGGCCGGCGTACGAGTTCGTCAGGCCCATGTTGCTCACCAGCACGAACTGCGGGACGAAGGTCACCATGCCGGGCACCATCAGCATGCCGAGCACGGCCAGGAACAGCACCCGCTTGCCGGGGTAGCGCAGTTTGGCGAGCGCGTACCCGACCAGCGAGCAGAACAGCAGGTTGCCCGCCGTCACCGCGACGGCGACCAGGGCCGAGTTGAAGAAGAACAGCGGGAAGTCCAGCCGGCTGAACAGGTCGCGGAAGTTCTCCAGCGTGAACGTCTCCGGCCACCAGGTCGGCGGCACGTCACGGATCTCGCTCTCCGGCTTGAGCGAGGACAGCGCCATCCAGACGAACGGCCCGACCACGACCAGGAGGCCGAGGCTCAGGATCACGTAGAGGACCGCCTTGGCGGCCCGGTCCCGGCCGCGGGCGGGTCTGTCCAATGTCGTCATTTGCGCTCCCCGAGCAGGCGGAACTGGATGACCGACAGCGCGACGATCGCGACGAACAGCACGTAGCTGGCCGCGGCCGCGTAGCCGTAGTTGCCGAAGCCGAACTGGTTGTAGATGTGGTACGAGACCGACAGCGTCGACGAGAGCGGGCCGCCCTGCGTCATCACGAACGGCTCCTCGAAGAACTGCAGGTAGCCGATGCCCGTGACGACGCCGCCGAACAGCAGCGTCGGGCGCAGCATCGGCAGCGTGACGTGGCGGAACTGCTGCCACCGGGTCGCGCCGTCGAGCGTCGCCGCCTCGTAGAGGTCACCGGGGATGGCCTGCAGGCCGGCCAGGAAGATCACCATGAGGAAGCCGAAGTTGCGCCAGGCCGCCATCACGATCAGCGAGGGCAACGCCAGCTTCGTGTCGAACAGCCAGCTCGGCCCGTCGATGCCGACCACCCGCAGCAGGTTGTTGACCAGCCCCACCTCGGGATCGAGCAGGAACCGCCAGACCACGGCGACGGCCACGATGCTCGTCACCACCGGGAGGTAGAAGCCGACCCGGAACAGGGCCCGGAAGCGGAGCAGCCCGGAGTTGAGCGCGGTCGCGGCCGCCAACGCCACGACGATCGTCAGCGGCACGCCGATCACGACGAACACGAGCGTGTTGACCGACGACTTGAGGAACAGGTCGTCTCCGAAGAGCCGCGTGTAGTTGTCGAGGCCGACGAAGTTGACGGCGAACGGGTTGCGCAGGTCCGTGGACCGCAGGTCGGTGAAGCTCATGACCAGCGAGACCACGACCGGGACGGCCATGAAGACCAGGAACAGCACGGTGAAGGGCGCGGAGAAGGCCCAGCCGGTCAGCGCCCGGCGCAGACGCTGCCGCCGCTGGACCGACCCGGCGGGCCGGTCGGGGGTGTCCCCGACCGGTCGCGCCGGGGCCGTCGCCACGGGGGCGCCGGCCATGTCAGCTACCGGTTCCGATGGCGGACGCCTTGTCCTGGATGGCCTTCGCGGTCGCCGCCGGGTCCGTGCTCGACTTGCACAGCTTCTCGACCTCGAGGTCGAACGACGCCGCGATCTGCTCCCAGGTCGGGATCGCCGGCGGCGCCTTGGCGTCCTCGAGCTGCTTGCCGAAGACCGCCAGGTACGGGTCGCCGGAGAGGGTGCTGTCGTCCCACGCCGACTGCACCGACGGCAGGTCCTTGACCGCCTGGTACCACTTGACCTGCACCTCGGGCTTGCTCAGCCACTGCACGAACTTCCAGCCGGCGTCGCGGTTCTTGGCGTCCTTGAAGACCGCCAGGTTGCTGCCGCCGATGAACGAGGTGGCCGACTTCTTCATCGGCATCTGTGCGACGGCGAACTTCTCCTCGAAGCCGGCGCCGCCCTTCTCCTGGAGCAGGCCGATGTGCCACGGCCCGGAGATGAACGCGCCGATCTTGCCGCTGACGAAGTCCGGCTCCAGCGCGCCCTCGGGCAGGTCGGTGCCCGACAGGCCGTCCTTGAAGAACGACTGGTAGTACGCCAGCGCCTCGGTCATCTCGGGGGTGTCGAAGCTCAGCTTGTCGGAGGTCGCCACCTCGGCGCCGTTGGACCAGGCGAACGGCATCACGGACTGCCAGCTGCCGGTCTTGCCGGGCTGCAGGTGGAAGCCCTCGCGTACACCGTTGGCCTTCATCTTCTTGGCCATCGCCGTGAGGTCCTCCCAGGTCTTGGGGCCCTCCGGGAAGCCGGCCGCGGCGGCCAGGTCCTTGCGGTAGAAGATGCCGCGGGTCTCCACGTACCAGGGCACGCCGTACGAGCTGCCGTCGACGATCGTGGTGTCCCAGGCGCCGGGGAAGAAGTCGTCCTTCTTGATCAGGTCCGGCGGGGTCGCGTCGAGGGCGCCGGTCTTGGCGAACTCGCCCTGCCAGGTCGTGCCGATCATCGACACGTCGGGGGTCTGCTTGGCCGCGATGGCGCTGGCGATCTTCTGGTGCGCCGCGTCCCACGGGACCGGCGTGACGTTGACCTTCGCGTCCGGGTTCTCGGCCATGAAGTCCTTGGCGAACTCGCCGAGCTTCTCGCCTTCGGTGCCCATCGCCCAGACGGTGATCTCGCCGGTTGCCTTGCCTTCGGCGACCGCCTGGGCCTCGTCCTGGCCGCCGCCCGAGTCGCGACCGCAGCCGGACAGGACGACCGAAACGGCTAACGCGGCCGCCGCCACGGCCGCGAGCCTGGTCCTTCTCATGCCGTACCTCCGAGGGGATTGGGTGTTTCCGCGGGGTGTGACCCGCAGCTGCGTCGCACGACGAGCTGCGTCGGTAGGACCCGGCGCCGTGGTGCGGCGCGTTCCGGGCCCGCGTTGCGTTCGCCGATGCGCCCGTCGAGCCAGCGCGCCGCGATGGCGCCCAGCTCACGCATCGGTTGGGAGACGGTGGTCAGGCCGGCGAACCGGGCGGCGAGCACGTCGTCCCATCCGGTCACGGCCAGGTCTTCGGGTACGGAGCGGCCGGCGGCCTCGGCGGCGATGTGTACGCCGAGGGCGACCTCGTCGTTGGCGCAGACGACGGCGTCCGGCGGGTCGGCCATCAGCTCGCGGCCGACGCTCTCGCCGGCCTCGACGTCGTAGGCGCACGGCCGCAGCTCCGGCTTGGGCAGCCCGTGCGCCCGCAGCGCCTTGACCAGCCCGCCGTACCGGCCGGCCATGTCGGGCGCGGCCTCGGGGTCGCCGGCGAAGACGAAGCGGCGGTGACCGTGCGCGACCAGGTGGTCGGCGAGCGCGGTCGCCGTGCGCTCGTTGCGGGTGCGGATCGTGTCGACGCCGTCGACCGGCGGGCGGGCCAGCAGCACCAGCGGGGTGCCGGTGGCGGCGATCGCCCGGACCGTGTCGTCACCGACCGTGTTGCCCATGACGGCCAGGCCGTCGACGCGGCCGGCCAGGTCGAGCACGGCGGCCTCGGCGTCGCGGCGGCGGTGGGTGGCCAGGATCAGCACGCTGCGGCCCAGCTCGGAGGCGGCTTCCTCGTAGCCGAGGACCACCTCGGCGTAGTACGGACCGGTCAGGTCGGGGAAGACGATCCCGTTGGCGGCGTGCCGCCCCTCGGCGAGCGAGCGGCCGAGCTGGTTGGGCGTGTAGTTGAGCGCCTCGACGGCGGCGCGGACCCGGGCGCGGGTCGCGGCGGTGACGAGATCCGAGTCGCGCAGGGCACGCGAGACGGTCGCTATCGACACGCCGGCGTGCTGGGCCACTTCGTAGATCGTCGCCGCCTTCGACTTTGAAAGCGCTTTCATTGCCGTCACGAACGCCGAAGCTACCCGCCCTTAATGGTCTTGAAACTTCGCCTTCGCTATGTGCTACTAGCGACAAATCGGACTGGCCACAGTGGATGCCGATTCCACCGTGGACGGTGGGTCAGCCGAAATGGAAGCCTGCCACCACGGCCCGGTGATCGGTTTCCGGCGTGCGCACCACAGTGGACATCGTCGCGGTGAGGCCGCGGTAGAAGATCTGGTCGGGCCGGATCACCGGGAGCGAGGCGGGCCAGGTGGCGCCCGGGCCGCGCCCGGCGTCGGCCTGCGCGTCACGGACGAGGTCGCGCAGCGGGGCCATCACCCGGTCGGTGATCGCCGTGTTCAGGTCGCCCAGCACCACGAGCCGCCGGGCCGGGTCGGCGGCCACCGCGTCGGCCAGCGCGCGCAGGGACCGGTCCCGGGTCGCGGTGACGCCGGGGCGGGCCGAGCCCAGGTGCACGGCGTACACCGTGAGCTCGCCCTCGGGTGTGTCGACGACGGCGCGCAGGGCGCGCTCCCAGCCCAGGGCCGTGTCGACCGGCGCGTAGTCGAGGATCGGGTAGCGGCTCCACAGCTCGACCGTGGAGACCCGCACGTGGTGCGCGTAGTGCGCGGCCATCGCGTCGGCGGTCGGCTCGCGCAGGCCATCGGCCACCTCGACCAACGCGACCACGTCGGCGTCGGTGGCCACCACGGCGTCGGCTGTCGCGGCCGGGTCGGGGTTGGCGGCGTTCACGTTCTGGCTGGCCACCCGCAACTGGGTGGCGCCCTGGTCGGCGCTCTTGGGCAGCCAGGCGCGGCCGAACATCAGGCCCCAGACGAGCAGGGGCACGAGCGCCGCGACGGCCGCGACCTTGGTGCGGGCCAGCACGGCGCCGAGGATCAGCACGGGCACGGCGAGCAGCAGCAGGGGTGCGGCGGTGTCGAGCACGCTGCCGAAACCGGCCACGTTGGGCACGGACCGGTGGAAGGCGAGGGCGACGGTCACGACGAGCGCGAGGAACACCACCGCCGCGGTGACGATCCGCCGTAGTGCCCGTTGCGGGGAGAGCGCCGACATCACCGGATGACGCTACACGTGGGGTGCGCGCGGGTACGCCGATCGTGGACCGTGTCGTCACGGAGTGTCCATGACAGAGCTTAGGTTGACCTTTTCTCAAGTTAGGCTAACCTAATCCGCGTGTTGCAGGGGGAAACTCGCACCGGGCTGCGCGGTGCCGCGCTCGACCTCGCCTACCACGGCGACCCGGTCGTGCACGCCGCGTCGATCACGCTGCGTCCAGGTCAGGTCACCGCTCTCGTCGGGCCGAACGGCAGCGGCAAGTCGACGCTGCTGCGCGCGCTCGCCCGGCTGCACAAGCCGGTCGCCGGCGACGTGCTGTTCGAGGCCGGGCAGTCCGCGCTCGCGTTGTCGGCGCGCGACTTCGCCCGGCGGGTCACGCTGCTCGCCCAGAGCCGGCCCGTGCCGGCCGGCGTCAGCGTCCACGACGTGGTCGGTTACGGGCGGCATCCGTACCGGGGGCGCTGGCGGGCCGACGATCCCGACGGGCCGCGGGCGATCGCCTGGGCGATGGAGGTCACCGGGGTGACCGCGATGGCCGACCGGGCGGTCGACGAGCTGTCCGGCGGCGAGCGGCAGCGGGTCTGGCTCGCGACGTGCCTCGCGCAGGACACCGGTGTGCTGCTGCTCGACGAGCCGACCACCTTCCTCGACCTGCGCTACCAGGTCGAGATCCTCGACCTGACCCGCGACCTCGCCGACGAGCACGGTGTCGCGGTCGGGGTGGTGCTGCACGACCTCGACCAGGCCGCCGCCGTGGCCGACTCCGTCGTGCTGCTGCGGGACGGCCGGGTCGTCGGCTCCGGAACCCCCCGCGACGTGTTCACCGAGGCCGCCCTCACCGACACCTACGGCATTCCCGTCTCCGTCCTCGTGGACCCCGAGACGGGCCACCTCTCCACCCGACCCGTCGGCCGGCACCACTCCCGGTCGCGTACCGAAAGCGAATCCGTATGAAGCGTTTGTCTCTGCTCTCCGTCGCCGCGGTCACGGTCCTGGCGGTGGGCGCCTGCGGCACCACCGAGGAGGCCGGCGCTCCGGCGCCGTCGTCGTCCGCGGCGTCCGGGCCCGTCACCGTCAAGGACAGCCGGGGCAAGGAGATCACCCTGCCTCGGCCGGCCACTCGGGTCGTCAGCCTCGAGTGGGGCGAGACGGAGATCCTGACCAGCTTGGGCGTGACCCCGGTCGGGAACGCCGACAACAAGGGGTACGCCGTCTGGAACACCGCGGCGCCGCTTTCCGCGTCGGTGAAGGACGTCGGGACGCGCGGTGAGCCGAGCGTCGACTCGGTCGTGGCGCTCCAGCCGGACCTGGTCGTGATGGAGGCCGAGCGGGGCGCGCCGATCGTGGCGCAGCTCGAGAAGTACGTGCCCGTGCTGGTGACGATCGGCAGCGACGCGTCGCGGAACCTGGACCGCCTGCGCGACGACGTCACGATGATCGCGACGGCGGTCGGCAAGCAGTCTGAAGGTGCTGCTTTGTTGGCCGACCTCGACGCGCGGATCGCCTCCGCCAAGACCGAGCTCGCCTCGGCCGGCGCGGCGGGCAAGCAGTTCGCGATGGCCGACGGCTGGAAGGAAGGCAGCACCGTCTCCGTCCGGATGTTCGGCAAGGGCGCGCTGGTCTCCGACCTCGGCACCGCGATCGGCCTGACGAACGCGTGGACCACGGCCGGCGATCCCGCGTGGGGGCTCGGGCAGACCGACGTCGAGGGTGTGAAGGCGCTCGACGGCAAGGACGTGCGGTTCTTCTACAACGCCTCGGACGGCGTCGACGTGTTCGCCGACGGCCTGCGGGGAAACGCGATCTGGGACGCGCTCTCGTTCGTGAAGGACGGCAAGGTCTCGAAGCTGCCCGCCGGCATCTGGACCTTCGGCGGGCCCAGGTCGTGCATCCAGTGGATCGACGCGGTCGTCGCGGCGTACAAGGCCTGATGAGCCTCTCCACTGTGGAGCGGGCGGCGGCTCCCGTCGCCGCGCTCCCGGCGCCGCGCAGGGTGCGGGTGGTGGCGGCGTTCGCCGTCACCCTCGCGCTCGCGTGCGTGCTCGCCGCCGTCCACCTGACCCAGGGGACGTCGTCGGTCGGCTTCGCGGACCTGGTGCGGCTGCTGTTCGGGTCGTCCGACGCGGGCGCGCTCCAGGTGCTCGTCGCCTCCCGGCTGCCGCGGCTCCTGGCCGCCCTGGTCGTCGGGGTCGCGCTGGGTCTCGCCGGTGCCGGGCTGCAGTCGCTGGCCCGCAACGCGCTCGCCTCGCCCGACACCCTCGCCGTCAACGCGGGGGCGTTCCTGGCGGTGGTGGCGGCGTCCGCGTTCGGGCTCACGCTGCCGCTGTTCGTCTCCAGCGGGCTCGCGTTCCTCGGCGGTCTCGCCGCCGCGGGCCTGGTGCTGGCGCTCTCCGCGGGCGGGCGGGCCGGCCCGACCCGGCTGATCCTGGCCGGCACCGCGGTCGCGCTGGCCCTCCAGTCGCTGACGACGGTCCTCCTGCTGCTCTTCGAGCAGAACACCATCGGCTTGTACGCGTGGGGCAACGGCTCGCTGGTGCAGAGCGACCTGGTGGCCGTCAGCCGGATGGGCCCGGTCGTGCTGCTCGCCACCCTCGCGCTGCTGCTGGCCGCCCGGCGGCTGGACATCCTGGCGCTCGGCGACGACCCGGCCACCGTGCTCGGCGTCGACGTGCGGCGCACCCGGCTGGTCGTGGTGGTGCTGACGGTGCTGCTGTGCGCGGCGGCCGTCACCCTGGTCGGTCCGGTCGGCTTCGTCGGCCTGTGCGCGCCGGTCATCGTGCGGCTGCTGGCCCGCGCCGTGCCCGGCGTCCAGCGGCACCGGGTCTTCCTGCCGCTGGCCGGCATCGTCGGCGTCCTCGTCGTCGTCGGGTCGGACGTGCTGCTGCGGGCGCTCGTCGGCGCGCAGGCCGGTGTCGAGGTGCCGACCGGCGTGGTGACGTCGCTGTTCGGCGCTGCGGTGCTGGTGTGGCTGGCGCGCCGGCACCGGGACGCGGGCAACACTCCACAGTCGACGTCGGGGCGGCTGCGGTCGTCGCGGGCTTTCGTGTTGGTGCTTGTCGTCTGCGCGGTGTCGACGGTTGCCGCGGTCGTCGTCGGCATGTTGTTCGGCGACACCTGGGTGCTGCTGGGCGACATCTCCAACTGGATTTCCGGTCAGACGGGGCCGGCGTACACCTTCGTGCTGGACCAGCGGTATCCGCGCGTGTTCGCGGCGCTGCTGGCCGGTGCGGCGCTGGCCGTGGCGGGGACCACCGTCCAGGCGGTGTGCCGCAACCCGCTCGCCGAGCCGGGTCTGCTCGGCATCTCGGCCGGCGCGGGCGTCGGCGCGGTGGCGCTGATCTCGTTCGTGCCGCTGGCGTCGGTGTGGGCGATGTCCGGCGTCGCCGGCCTGGGCGCGCTGCTGGCCTTCGTCCTGGTCTATCGGCTGTCGTGGCGCGGCGGGCTCGGCTCCGACCGGCTGGTGCTGGTCGGCATCGGGGTGCAGACGGGCCTGTTCGCGGTGATCACGACGATCATCATCGCCACCGACCCGTGGAACACCGGTAAGGCGCTGACGTGGCTGTCGGGGTCGACCTACGGGCGTACCGCCGGGCAGGTCGTGCCGGTGTTGGTCGCGCTGCTGGTGGCGGCGCCGTTGCTGGCCTATGCGCGGCGGGACCTGGACCTGTTGGCGCTGGACGAGGACACGCCGCGGGTGCTCGGGGTGCGGCTGGAGCGCACGCGCCTGGTCGCCCTGGTGTCGGCGGCCCTGCTGACGTCGACGGCGGTGTCGGCGGTCGGGGTGGTCGGTTTCGTGGGCCTGGTGGCGCCGCACGCCGCGCGGGCGCTGGTCGGTGCCCGGCACGCCCGGGCCCTGCCGGTGGCCGCCCTGTTGGGCGCCCTCATGGTCAGCGCGGCCGACACCCTCGGCCGCACGGTCATCGCACCGGCCCAGATCCCGGCGGGTCTGGTGACGGCGCTGATCGGCACGCCGTATTTCGTCTGGCTTCTGTGGCGGTCGCGTACCGCGTCTGGAGGTGTGTCATGACCCCCTCGTGGCGGTTCTTCCCGGTGACGGTGCGCGCGGTGCGGAGGCTGAGCCCGTCGTTCGTCCGCGTGACGTTCGCCGGCGACTGCCTGACGTCGTTCGCGGACAACGGCTACGACCAGCGGATCAAGCTGTGCCTGCCGGTGCCGTCGTTCGGGTTCGCGTTCCTGCCGACCGACGAGGACTGGTGGTCGCGGTGGCGCGCGCTGCCGGACGAGCACCGCAACCCGATCCGGACCTATACGGCGGCCGCGGTCCGCGCGGACCTCGGCGAGGTCGACGTCGACATGGTCCTGCACGGCGACGGCGGCCCGGCCTCGCGCTGGGCGTTGGTGGCGGCACCGGGCGATTCGCTGGTCCTGCTCGGTCCGAACGCCGACCACGACGGCGACCACGGCGGCCTGGAGTTCCGCCCGCCGTCGGGCGCGCGCCTGCTCATCGCGGGCGACGAGACCGCGGTGCCGGCGGTGGCGTCGATCCTGTCGCGCCTGTCCGCCGACAGCCGCGGCGAGGTGGTCCTGGAGATCCCGCACCCGTCGGACGCGCTGCCGCTCGCGGCGCCGGAGGGGGTCCGGATCTCGTGGGTGTGCCGGGACGGCGAGCACGACTACGGCTCGCGGCTGGTGGCGGCGGTCCGGCACGTGGTGGCCGGCCACCGGACACCGGTCCCGTCGGGCGTCCGCGGGGTCGTCGACGACCTGGAGCCGGACGGCGACATCTGGGAGGTCCCGGAGGAGGGCGCATCGGGCGACCGCTACGCGTGGCTGGCGGGCGAGTCGGCCGCCATCACGACGCTGCGGCGTCATCTGGTGAAGGAACTGGGCTGGGACCGGAAGTCGGTGGCTTTCATGGGCTACTGGCGCAACGGCCGCGCCGAGTCCTGAGTTCTCTCCCGCGCACCTCGTGTCCGCCTCCGTCCTGAGGCGCTGGCCGAGAATCCCTCACAGGCGGACATCCGACGGCGCCTGGGGCGGGGTTTCGCGGTGGCTGGCCGATCTGGCGGAGGCGGACGACTGATCCGCGCCGCGCTTCGGTTCCTCCGCAGGCCGGGGAAGCGAACCGGACGCCGAGGGGAAGGGTCGGCTGCGGCCCGGCCGACGTCGGGCGCTACCCCGGAGACCATCCGGAAGTTCAACGACTACATCTTCAAGCCGGGCGCGACGCACGGGAAGGACAGGGTGTTCCGGTCCTACGGATACGGCCGCGAGCACAGCGAACAGCTCGCCGCGGACTTCACGCGGCAGGGCACCGCCCGGTTCGCCGCAGGGGAATACACGCGGGGCCGCGCGGACCAGCACGGCCAGCGCATCACCATTCCGATCGACCTCGTCGGCCGTGGCGAGGCCGCGGGCCGCTCGACGACCGTGAAGTCTGGTTGGATGATTCGACCGGATGGCTCCCTCACGCTGAACACACCGTTCACAGGATTCGTGCGATGACCGAGATCCAGCAGTACGACCGCGTACGGATCGTCACGTCGCGATTCGAGGACCTGGGCGTATCCGCCGGCATGCGCGGCTACGTCGTCGAGACGTACCCGGACGGCGAGCTCGAGATCGAGATCTCGGACTCGACGAACGGCGAGACGATCGCACTGTTCGCCGCGCGACCAGCGGACGTCGAACTGGACGCCTGACATGTCCAGCCGTCTCTGCCCAGCGGTGGCCGACCTATCGGCTTGAGAGGCCTGCGGCCGAAGGCCCACTCCTGGCTGGAAGACGGGCGACCTCCCTGTTGGTCAGGAGTCTCTCTGCAATCCAGGTCTGCGGGCGGGCGACATGCTCGGTCGCCGGGGGTTCGCTTCATCTGACCACCTCGTAGTGGGCCCAGATGGTGCCCTCGTCGCCGACCTCGACGTTTCTGGTGCGTAGTCGGGTTGGGGTTGAGCCCGCAGCGGTGGGTGGGCCGTCCATGATCGACGGGGTGTCGAGGCCGCCGATCAGTGCTGGGACGGTGATGACGTGGAGCTCGTCGACCAGGCCCGCGCGGAGGAGGGCGCCGTTGAGGCCGCCGCCGGCCTCGGACAGGACGCACGTCGCGCCCAGGGCGGTGCGCATCTTCCGGATCGCGGCCGTCAGGTCGGTGGCGCTCAGGTAGGGGATCTCCTCGCGGCGGAGATGGGCGAGGTATCGCGCCGGCGTGTGTGGGCCGACGATCACCAGCAGGCGGGTGTCGCCTTCTCCTTTGTGGGTCCAGGGCACGCGGCCGCGGCGGTCCACGACCGCGAACCAGCGAGGGCTCGACCACGGTAGGAAATCCGCGCGGAGGCCGTCGTCGTCGGCGGCGTCAGGTAGGTCGAGCGGGCCCTCGTCCGGGCCGACGAACGTGCCGCTGCCTTCCAGAACCACCGTCGGACGGTGGGTTGCTTCGATGGCTGCCGCGCGCCTTGCCACCAGGTCGTCGACGTCGGCCGGCCAGGCGCCGCGCCAGCGGGTGGCCACGCTCTCGTCAAGCAGGAGGTCGGTGCGGCCGAGCGTCACGCGGCCGTCCGCGGTCGCGGTGACCGAGACGACCACCCGGGGAAGCTCCTCCGTCATGCCCGCGACGCTAAACCCACCCACCGACACTTTCGCCCGGCGCTCGGCTAGCGCCACGGTGCGACGTGGTTCAGCTCGCCGGTGTGCAGGTCCGGCCTGCCCCAGAAGTCGCCGACCTGGGTGCTGAAGACCGCGACCAGGCCGCTGGGCTCCGCGTACACCGCGTAGAAGCCGATGTCCCACTGGCGTTCGGCGGAGACGGCGGGTGGGCACAGGCGGAGCCGTTCCGCGCCGTCCGGCTCGTACACCGCCGCGTTGTCGATGCGGGTGTGGTCCTCGACGACGACCACGCTCGGCGGGTCCGGCCACACCGTCACCGTGGCCGGTGGCGAGGGGAACGCCAGCTCGACCTCGACGGACCCGTACGTCCAGCGGACATGACGTTGCCCCGGCTGCCAGCGCAGCTCGATCGACGGCGTCGCGGTCATCGCCGCTCCCATCGGCAAGAGGGCTTCGTGTTCACCGTAGATGAGGAAGGCCCCTGCCGACCGAGGGGAGTCGGCAGGGGTCCGGTCGGACTCAGCGCCGTGAGACCGGCTCCTCCGCGTCCGCGACGCCGTCGATGGCGCCCGCGGCCGTCGTGACCGAGCGTTCCTGGTCGGCCAGGTCCAGGCTCGTGCGCAGCGTGACCGGGCGCAGCAGCAGCGCCGCGATCACGCCGACCACCGCGATCGCCGCCGAGATGAGGAAGATGTGGCCGGTCGCGTCCCCGTACGCCGCGCGCACGATGTGTTGGAACGCCTCCGGGAGGGCGTTGAGGTTCAGCGCGCTCGTGCCCGACGACTCCGCGCCCGCCGGCACGCCCGCGGCCGCCAGGTCGTGGGTGATCTGGGAGGTGACCCGGTTGGCCAGCACCGCGCCCAGGATCGAGACGCCCATCGCACCGCCCAGGGAGCGGAAGAACGCCACCGACGAGCTGGCCGCGCCGATGTCCTTGAGCTGCACGCCGTTCTGCACCGCCAGCACCAGGTTCTGCATCGTCATGCCGACGCCGATGCCCACCAGCAGCATGCCGGCGCCGACGAAGACCAGCGACGTGGCGTGGTCGATCGTGCCGAGCATCGCGAACCCGGCCACCAGGATGACCGAACCGGCCACGATGTACGGCTTGATCTTACCCGTTTTCGAGATCAGCCGGCCGGCGACGATCGAGGACAGCAGCACGCCCGCCATCATCGGGATGGTCAGCAGGCCCGCCTCGGTGGGTGAGTAGCCGCGGCCGATCTGGAAGTACTGGCCCAGGAAGACCGCGCCGCCGAACATCGCCATGCCGACCGCGAGGCTGCCGAGGATCGCCAGGGCGGTGGTCCGCTGGGTGACGATGGTGAGCGGCACCACCGGCTCCGTCGCCTTCGACTCGACCAGCACCGCCAGGGCGAGGATGACGACGGCGCCGCCGACCATCAGGTAGGTCTGCCAGGACAGCCACGGGAACGTGCCGTCCACGAAGGAGATCCAGATGAGCAGCAGGCTCACCCCGGCGGCGATCAGCGTCGCGCCCAGGTAGTCGATTTTGACGTTCTCGCGGCGCATCGTGGGCAGGCGCAGGGTGGCCTGGAGCAGGACAAGAGCGATGATTGCGATGGGTACGCCGACGAAGAAGCACCAGCGCCAGCCGAGCCACGAGGTGTCGACGATCAGGCCGCCGAGCAGCGGGCCGCCGACCGTGGCGAGGGCCATCACGCCACCGAGGTAGCCGTTGTAGCGGCCCCGCTCACGCGGCGGGATCATCGCGGCGATCGCCACCTGGACCAGCGCCTGCAGGCCGCCGACGCCGATGCCCTGGAACGCGCGGGCCGCGATCAGCTGCCCGGCGTTCTGGCTCAGCCCGGCGATCGCCGAGCCGACCACGAAGATCACGATGGAGATCTGGATCAGCTGTTTCTTGTTGAACAGGTCGGCCAGCTTGCCCCAGATGGGGGTGGTCGCGGTCGCGGACAGCAGGGTCGCGGTGACCACCCAGGTGTACTGGGTCTGCGACCCGTTGAGGGCCCCGATGATCCGCGGCAACGCGGTCGAGACGACCGTGCTGCTGACCAGCGCCACGAAGAGCACGAGCAGCAGCCCGCTGAGCGCCTCGAGGGTCTGCCGGTGGCTCATCTGTCCGGGTTCGGCGGGCGGCCGGGCGGTTGTGGTGGTGGCACTCATCGCAGGGAGATCCTCCGGAACGGTGTTCGATCTCCTCCAGCATCCTCCCGATCTTGCGCTTTGGGCAAGTTTTCCCACTGAGAAACGAGTCACGCATGGGAGTTCATGTTCACGGCGTGCTCAGCTGCTCGGGATCGATCCCCCGATCGACCAGCCACCCGCCGAGCTCGTAGAGATCACGCGGATGCCGCAGCGGCGCGTGCCCGACCCGCCGCCCGGTCCGCCGGAACACACTGACCCGCCCGGCGTCCCGCACCTCGATCCGCCACTCCACCCCGACCCGATCCGGCGGCGTGTTCCACACCTGCACACCCCGACGCTATGCGGATCAAAGTCGTGAAAACGGCAAAACCCCGTGCTCGGGAGATCGATAGGCTACCGACGTGCATGACGATCGGGCCGTTGTCGAAGATCGGTTGGCGCGCCTCCTGTCCGAACGCCTTCGGCCCGCGACGCGTCGCGTGGTCGGCGCGCTGGACGTGGCCGCCTGGCAGGTGGACGGCGAACCCGTCCCGCCCGCGGTGGCGTTGGCTGACGGCGGGTTCGCGCCGTTCCCGATCGGCGGTGCATGGGGGCCGCCGTGGGGGACCACCTGGTTCCACCTGACCGGGTCCGTGCCCGCGGCCGTGGGCGAGGCCGACCGCGTCGAGGTGGTCGTCGATCTCGGGTGGAACAGCGCATCGCCCGGGTTTCAGGCCGAAGGGCTCGTCTACCGGCCCGACGGGTCCGTGCACAAAGGACTGCATCCGCGCAACGACTGGGTTCCCGTCGCCGGCCGCGCCGTCGACCTCTACGTCGAGGCGGCCGCCAACCCGACCGTGCTCCAGGACTTCCGGCCGACCGACCTCGGTGAGCTGGGCACCGCCGGCGACGCGCCGATCTACCGGCTCGCCCGCGCCGACATCACCGTCCGCGACGAGGAGCTGGCCGAGCTCGTCCACGACCTCGAGGTGCTGTCCGAGCTGAGGGCGCAGCTACCGCAGGGCGAGCCGCGCGGGCACGAGATCCTGCGGGCCCTGTCCCGGGCGATGGACGCACTCGACCCCGCCGACCTGTCCGGCACCGCGGCGCGCGCCCGGGCCGAGTTGGCGGACGTGCGGAGCCGGCCCGCGCAGGCCAGTGCCCACCGGATCAGCGCCGTCGGGCACGCGCACATCGACACCGCCTGGCTCTGGCCGCAGCGGGAGACCGTGCGCAAGGTCGCGCGTACTGCCGCCAACGTCGCCGATCTTCTCGAGACCTACCCCGACCTCGTGTACGCGATGTCCTCCGCCCAGCAGTTCGCCTGGCTCGAGGAGCACAGGCCCGAGGTGTTCGCCCGGGTGGCCGACCATGTGCGGCAAGGGCGGTTCGTGCCCGTCGGCGGG
Source organism: Asanoa iriomotensis (assembly GCF_016862515.1). GTDB lineage: Bacteria > Actinomycetota > Actinomycetes > Mycobacteriales > Micromonosporaceae > Asanoa > Asanoa iriomotensis. The sequence goes on along the minus strand of NZ_BONC01000001.1, from coordinate 71,674 downwards.
ATGTGGGTCGAGTCCGACACCAACATGCCGGGCTCCGAGGCGATGGCGCGCCAGTTCGTACACGGGAAGCGTTGGTTTCTCGAGAAGTTCGGCGTCGAGACGCGGGAGGCCTGGCTGCCCGACTCGTTCGGATACTCGGCCGCGTTGCCGCAGATCGTCAAGCTCAGCGGGACCCGCTGGTTCCTCACCCAGAAGATCTCCTGGAACCAGACCAACCGCTTCCCGCACCACACGTTCTGGTGGGAGGGCATCGACGGCACCCGCGTGTTCACGCACTTCCCCCCGGCGGACACCTACAACGGCGAGCTGACCGGACAGGAGGTGGCGCACGCCGTGCGCAACTTCCGCGACAAAGGCCCGGCGACCCGCTCGCTGCTGCCGTTCGGGCACGGCGACGGCGGTGGCGGCCCGACCCGGGAGATGCTCGCCCGGGCGCGGCGACTGTCCGATCTGGAGGGATCACCGCGGGTCGCGGTCGAGGCCCCCGCGGAGTTCTTCCAGAAGGCCGAGCAGGAGTACGGGAAGCAGGCGCCGGTCTGGGTCGGCGAGCTCTATCTGGAGCTGCACCGGGGCACCTACACGTCCCAGGCGGCGACCAAGCGCGGCAACCGGCGGGCCGAGCACCTCCTGCGCGAGGCGGAGCTGTGGTGCACGACCGCGATGCTGCGCACCGGCGCCGACTATCCATACGAGACGCTCGACCGGCTCTGGAAGACCGTGCTCCTCCACCAGTTCCACGACATCCTGCCCGGCTCGTCGATCGCCTGGGTGCACCGGGAGGCCCGGGAGACCTATGAACGGGTCGCGAACGAGTTGGAGTCGTTGATCGACGGCGCCCTGCGTAGCATCGCCGGACCCCACACCGGTGAGGTCGCCTTCAACGCCGCACCGTTCGCCCGTGACGGCCTGCCCGCGATGGGTGCCGGCCACCCGCCCGCGGCGGCCGGCGTCGTGCGGGTCGAACCCCAGGACGGCGGCTTCGTCCTCGACAACGGCCTCCTTCAGGTCACCGTCGACAACCGCGGCGTGGTCACGTCGGTGCTCGACCTCCGGGCCGGCCGCGAGGTCCTCGCCGGCCCGGCCAACCTGCTGCAGCTCCACCGCGACGAGCCCAACCGCTGGGACGCCTGGGACGTCGACCCGTTCTACCGCGACCTGGTGACCGATGTGGACGGTGTCACGGAGCTGTCGGTCGCCGGCGACACGGTCCGCGTGTCCCGCGTGTTCGGCGCCTCGGCGGTGCTGCAGGAGATCACCCTCGCCGCCGGCGCCCGGCGGGTCGACTTCCGGGTCGAGGTCGACTGGCACGAGCGCGAGAAGTTCCTCAAGGTCGCGTTCCCGGTCGACGTGCACACGGACCGGGCCGCCTACGAGACCCAGTACGGCCACCTCGAGCGGCCGACGCACGAGAACACCTCGTGGGACGCCGCCCGGTTCGAGGTGTGCGCGCACCGGTGGGTGCGGGTCGCCGAGCCCGGGTACGGTGTCGCCCTCGCCAACGACTCCACCTACGGCCACGACGTCAGGCGGGTCGCGAAACAGGGCGGAGGCACGTACAGCGTCGTGCGGTTGTCGCTCTTGCGTGCCCCGCGCTTCCCCGACCCGGACACCGACCAGGGCCGCCATGTCATGCGCTACGCGCTCGTGCCCGGCGCCGCGGTCGCCGACGCGGTCCGCGCGGGCTACGAGATCAACCTGCCGGTCCGCGCGATGCCTGGCGAGCCGGCGCCCCCGCTTCTGCACGTCGCCGCCGACCCGCCGGAGTCGGTCGTCGTCGAAGCGGTCAAGCTCGCCGACGACCGCTCCGGCGACGTCGTCGTCCGCGTCTACGAGGCACTCGGCGGCAGAGCCACCGCCCGGCTGGAGCCCGACTTCCCGGTCACCGCGGCGACCGAGAGCGACCTCCTCGAACGTGACCTGGAACCGGACGCCCTCCACGACGGGCTGACCCTGCGCCTGCGCCCGTTCCAGATCGTCACGCTCCGCCTGCGCTGGAGGAGCTAGCCGAGCTTCGCCAGATCCGCCGCGATCGTGTCGGCGATGGGCGTCGTCGGGCGTCCGATCAGTGTGGACAGGTCGCCCGGCGTCCCCGCGAGGGCGCCCTTGTCGATCGCGTCGTCGACCTCGACGAGGATGTCCGCGAACACGTCCGGCACCCCGGCGCCGACCAGGATCTCCTTGAGCTCCGCAGGCGAGACGGTGGCGTGCGTGACCGACTTCCCGCTCTGTCGTGAGAGCTCCGCCGCGAACTCGCCGAACGTCCAGGCGGTGTCGCCGCTCAGCTCGTACGCCCGACCCAGGTGACCGTCGCCGGTGAGCACGGCGGCGGCCGCCGCGGCGAAGTCCTTGCGCGGTGCGGTGGCGATGCGGCTCTCCGGGTCGACCGCGTTGGCGACCGCACCCCGCGCGACGATCCCGGCGACGTCGCCGGTGTACATCTCGGAGTACCAGTTGTTGCGCAGGAACGTGTGCGGCACACCGGAGGCGACGATCGCGGCCTCGGTCACGCGGTGGTCGCCGGCCAGCGCGAACCAGGCGTCCGGACCGCCGAACACACCGGTGTACGCGAGCTGGGCCACCCCGGCGGCGGCCGCGGCGTCGATCACGGCCTGGTGCTGCGGGCCACGCCGGCCGGGCTCGCTGCCGGAGATGAGCAGCACCCGGTCGCCGGCGGCGAACGCGTCGGCGAACGTCGACGGCTCGTCGTAGTCGGCGACGTGCAGCCGCACACCGACGGCGGCCAGGTCGGCGCCCTTCTCCGCGCTCCGCACGACCGCCGTGATCCCCTCGGCGGGGACGCCGCGGGCCAGCAGGTCCGCGATGACCAGGCGACCGAGCTGACCGTTGGCGCCGGTGATGACGATGCTCATGGGTAAGAAGTTCCTTCTGTCCGGATGGTCGGGTCGCCACTAACGCTACGTCGCATACCCTCCTAGCCGTAAGTACCCACCTTGAAGTAAGGTACGGACATGGCCGTAAGTGAGGTGCGAGCGCCGAACGTCAACCGGGTCGACTGCCCGTCCCGACCCGTGCTGGAGCACGTCACCAGCCGGTGGGGCGTGCTCGTCCTCGCCGAGCTGCGTGACCGCCCGCACCGGTTCAGCGAGCTGCGCCGGGCGATCGGCGGGGTCAGCGAGAAGATGCTCGCCCAGACCCTGCAGACCCTCGAACGTGACGGCTTCGTCGACCGCGACGCCAAGCCGGTCATCCCGCCCCGGGTCGACTACTCGCTGACCCCGATGGGCCGCGAGGTCGCCGAGCAGATCTGGACGCTGACCAGGTGGGTCGAGGCCAACCTCGACGGCGTGTTCGCCGCCCGGGAGACGTACGACAAAGCCCGTTAGGGCACGACCACGACCGGCCAGTGGCCCAGGCGGACCAGGCGGGTGGCGATCGAGCCGACGAACTTGTGGCCGGCCTGCGCGCTGGCGCCGACGAAGACGAAGTCCGCCTTGATCGCGTCGGCCACCGCGGCCAGTTCCGAGAACGCGTCGCCGCGGCGGGTGACCAGCGTGACCGGCACGCCGTATTCGACGGCGGCCCGGTGCGCCTCCCGCTTCAGGTCGGCGGCGATCTCCTCGAACGCCTCCTGCTGCGCGTAGCCGACCTGCGGCGCGAGCGAGGCCAGCAGGCCGGGCGCGGCCACGAAGACCATGGTCAGGCCGCAGCCCTGGCGCCGGGCGACGCCGAACGCCGACGCGGCGGCGCGCAGGGAGGTCTCCGTGCCGTCGACACCCACCATGACGACGCGCGGGCCGTCGGTGCCACGCTCGAACTTCATCGGGCGTACGGCCGGACCGTAGTGCTCCTCGTCCGGGTGCCGCGCCACCGAGGTGCCCATCCCGCCTCGATCCTTTCGATGCCCTCGCGTCCCATCCTTGCCGCCGCCCGCGCACGCTGCCATACGCGAGCCAACCGCGCGTTCAGCTTGCCATCGAATTTCCTACTGTGCAAAGTTGCCCATTGAGCAATACGTAGGTTCGCGCGATATCGTGCAAGGCGTGGAGACGGCGACGGCGGAGGCGCAGACCCTTCGCGAGCGTAAGAAGGCGGCGACCGCCGACGCTCTCCATCGCGCGGCGATGGAGTTGGCGATCGAGCGGGGCCTGACCGAGGTCACGGTGGAGGCGATCGTCGAGGCCGCGGAGGTCTCCCGGCGCACGTTCTCCAACTACTTCGCCAACAAGGAGGACGCCCTCCTGCACGGCGAGCGGGACCGGCTCAACCAGTTCCTGCTCGCGCTGCGCCGCCGGCCGGCCGTGGAGCCGGCATGGCAGGCGGTCCGGGCGAGCACGCGCTCCCTGTTCGACGAGGGCGGCGACCCGGACCCGGAGTGGGTCGCGCAGAGCCGCCTGATCCGCCGGCACCCGTCGCTGGTCGGCCAGCAGTTCGCCCGCCACGCGTCCTTCGAGGAAGACGTCGCCGACGAGCTCGCCCGCCGCGGCGCCGACCGGATGCGCGCCCGCCTGATGGCCGCGGCCTTCACGGCGAGCCTGCGCGTCGGCACGGACGTCTGGCTCGAGCGCCGCGGCGAGGGCTCCCTCAGCGACGAGATCGACCAGATGCTCGCCACGATGGGCGAGCGCTTCGACTAGGGCGCACGGCCCCCTGCCGGATGGGCAGGAGGCCGTTTCCAATCCCTACGCGCAGGCGGGGAAGAGCCGGCGGGTGCCGGTGGTGTACGCCGCCCTGTCGCTGAAGCGGCAGCCGTAGTCCGCGGCCGCGACCGACTTCGGGTCGACGCGGTCGCCGGCCGGCTTGCGGTCGTGCCGGACCCACGAGACCAGGTCGTCCCAGGCCGTGCCGACCTCGGTCGGGCTGAACTCGCAGTGTTCGGTCGAGCGGACCGCGCGTTGCACCAGGAGGCGGCCGCGGCCGTGGCGGTCCACGTCCGCCTTGTACTGCTGTTCGTTGACGAACGGGACGAACATGTCACCCAACGTGTGCAGGGACAGGACCGGGACCCGCGGGCGGCCGTCGATCTTCGGGACCTGCGTGAGCCGCCCGGAGAGGCGTTCCCGCGGCTCCTCGGGCGCCACCCGGCGCACCACGCGGTTCACGTCGACCGGCGTCGACGGCGAGTACCGCGTGAACAGGTTCGTCGCGATCAGACCCGGGTCCTGCGCCGGCGTCGACGACGCCGCGGCCGGGGCGCTCAGGCCGAACAGGAAGTTCTTCCAGTAGGCGAACGACGCCGCCGCGCCCGGCCGGGGACCACCCGACTGGTTGACGGTGATGTCGCGGAACTGGCGGCCCAGCTCGTTGGTCGGCTCGGGGGCCAGCGGAGACAGGGCCGCCAGGCCCAGCTTCTGCTGCACCGCGGGCACGACGGCGGTCAGGTAGTCAGGACCGGCCGGGTACGTGGTCACCCCGCTGAGGGCCTCGGCCGTGAGCTGGTAGTCCAGGAAGTAGTCGATCAGCCGCTGGTCGCCCATGACGCCGCACATCGGCAGCGCGCCGTCGTAGAGGCTCGGGTATTCCTCCAGCGACCGGCCGATGATGTAGCCGCCCATCGAGACACCGGCGACGTAGGTCCGGTGTGGTCGGCGGACGACCTCGTCGAAGTGGCCGGCCAGCTCCTTCGTGCTGAGCACGCCCGCACGGATGTCGAAACCGTTGCCGGAGTAGGAGGACGCCGCCCACGCGTACCCCTGGTCGAGCAGGCGTTGGCGCAGGCCGAAAGCCGGCGGGTCGACCGTCAGCACCATGCCTTGGCCGCGGTAGCCGTGCGCCCACATCACCAGGTCGCCGTTCCAGCGCGGCGGCACCTCGATGATGTACGCGGCGTGCCGGTAGGTGCCCTGGCGAACGGTCGAGGGCGCACCGCCCACGGTGGCCGGTGCCAGCGGCGGGTTGACGATGGTGTAGCCGGGCAGTGGTTGGTCGCCGGGTGTGCCGCCGACAGTGCCGCCGGCCGCCGCCGTGGACGGAAGGGTGGTCACGGCGGTGACGGCGGCCACCGTGGACACCAGGACGCGGAACAGGAGGGTACGGCGCATCGTCGCGCTCCTCCCAGCAGGGACAGGGGGAAATCGACGTTAGGCATCCCGCGCGACGGGTGTCAATACTGCACTGCCAGTGCGAAAATATCGGCCGCGCATCGAAGGGCTTGACCACGCCGCGGCCGCCTGGCTAGCGTCGTGACCGACGTTGATCGATGTTCACGGGGGAGGCTTCACCATGCGCGCTCGCACCACCGCCGTCCGGATCGCCGCCGTCGGCGCCGTTGCCGCCGCGGCCCTCGCGGTCGCCGCCGCGCCCGCGCAGGCCGGCATCTACACCTGGAAGTTCCAGGGCAGCCAGGCCAGCAACGCCGACTGTGTCGCGGCCGGCACCGCCGCCGTGCGCAGCGGCGACGCCGACGTCTACCGCTGCAGCGGCGCCGCCGGCACCGAGCTGTATTTCGGTTACGTCTGGTAGGCCGCCGCTGGTAGCTTCTGCGGCCGTGACCGCCGACTACCGCACGATCAACCGCGCCAGCTGGGACGAGCGCGCGCCCGCGCACGCCGCGTCCCCGGACTACGCGCTCGACAAGTTCGCCGCCGACCCGGCGTACGTCAGCCATGTCGTGCGGTTCGACCTGCCGCGGCTCGGCGACGTCCGCGGGCTGCGCGGTGTCCACCTGCAGTGCCACATCGGCACCGACACGATCTCGCTGTCGCGCCTCGGCGCCCGGATGACCGGCCTCGACTTCTCGCCGGCTTCGGTCGCCGAGGCCCGCACGCTCGCGAAGCGGCTCGGCGACCCGACCGACTTCGTCGAGTCCGACGTGTACGCGGCCGCCGACGTCCTGCCCAACGAGGCGTACGACCTGGTGTTCACGGGCATCGGTGCCCTCTGCTGGCTGCCCTCGGTCGATCGCTGGGCTTCAACAGTGGCCCGGCTCCTCAAGCCCGGCGGCCGCCTGTTCATCCGCGAGGGCCACCCGGTCCTCTGGTCGCTCGACGACACGCGCAAGGAGGACGACCTGCTGGTCGTCCGCTTCCCGTACTTCGAGACGGCCGAGCCGCTCGTCTGGGACGAGGGCGGCACCTACGTCGCCACCGACGCGGTGTTCACCCAGAACGAGACGCACTCCTGGAACCACGGGCTCGGCGAGATCGTCACCGCGCTGCTGGCACACGGGCTGCGGATCACCGCCCTCGAGGAGCACGACAGCGTGCCGTGGGACGGGCTGCCGGGCCGGATGGTCCGCGGCGACGACGAGGAATGGCGGCTCGCCGAGGGTCGCGAGCGGGTTCCGCTCTCCTACACGCTCCAAGCGGTGAAGATGGGGGAGTGACCTCTCTTCCGGAGACGATGACCGCCTGGCAGGTGGTCGACCCGGGCCCGCTGGCCGACGATCCGCTGCGCAGAGCCGAGTTGCCGGTGCCGGCGCCGGCCCACGACGAGGTGCTGGTCGAGGTCGAGGCGTGCGCGGTCTGCCGCACCGACCTGCACGTCGCCGAGGGTGACCTGCCGCCGCACCGCAGCCCGGTCGTGCCCGGCCACCAGATCGTCGGGCGGGTCGTGGCCCGGGGCGCGGACGCGAGCACCTACCGGCCCGGCGACCGGGTCGGCGTGGCGTGGCTGCGACACACCGACAACACCTGCGCCTACTGCCTGCGCGGCAACGAGAACCTCTGCCCGGACTCCCGCTACACGGGCTGGGACGCCGACGGCGGCTACGCGCAGTACGCGGCCGCACCGGAGGCCTACGTCTACCCGCTGCCCGCCGACCGCGACGCCCGCGAACTGGCACCGCTGCTGTGCGCGGGGATCATCGGCTACCGCGCGCTGCTCCGCGCCGACCTGCCGCCGGGCGGGCGCCTCGGCATCTACGGCTTCGGCGCGTCGGCCCACCTGATCTCCCAGGTGGCGATGGCGCAGGGCGCGACCGTGCACGTGATGACCCGCTCGCTGGCCGCGCAGCGGCTGGCGCTGGAGCTGGGTGCCGCCTCCGCCGGCGGCGCGCAGGACCGGCCGCCGGAGAAGCTCGACGCGGCGATCCTGTTCGCACCCGTCGGCACGCTGGTGCCGGTCGCGCTGGCCGCGCTCGACCGGGGCGGCACGCTCTCCGTCGCCGGCATCCACCTGACCGACATCCCGGCGCTCAACTACGAGAAACACCTGTTCGAGGAACGTACGCTGCGCAGCGTCACCGCCAACACCCGCGCCGACGGCCGGGCCTTCCTGGCCGCGGCCCTGGCGAACCCGCCGCTCGTGCACCGGCAGGAGTATCCGTTGGACGAGGCCGGCCAGGCCCTCGCGGACCTGTCCGGCGACCGCGTCGACGGGGTCGCGGTGCTAATTCCCTAGTACGTCCTGGTAGACCGCCATCGTGCGCTCGGCGATCGACGCCCACGAGAACTGGCCGACCGCGCGCTCGCGCCCGGCGACGCCCATCCGGGCCGCCCGCGACGGGTCGGCGAGCAGCGTGTTGAGCGCGGCCGCCAGGTCGGCGACGAACCGGTCCGGGTCCAGGGGCGTACCCGTGCCGTCGGTGGCCTGGTCGATCGGCACCAGCAGCCCGGTCACGCCGTCGTCGACGACCTCGGGGATGCCGCCGGTCGCGGTCGCCACCACGGCGGTCTCGCAGGCCATCGCCTCGAGGTTGACGATGCCCATCGGCTCGTAGATCGACGGGCAGACGAACACCGTGCTGTGCGTGAGGAGCTGGATGACGTCGGGCTTGGGCAGCATCTCCGGCACCCAGAAGATCCGGTCGTGCCGCCGGCTGAGCTCGTCGACCAGCTCGCGCACCTCGGCGGCGATCTCGGGCGTGTCGGGCGCGCCGGCGAGCAGCACGAGCTGGGCGTCGGCGGGCAGCTCCCGGGCCGCCCGCAGCAGGTACGGCAGGCCCTTCTGGCGGGTGATCCGGCCGACGAAGATCGCGGTCGGCCGGGCCGGGTCGGCGCCGATCCGGTCCCAGACACCGGTCTCGGGATCCGGCGTGTACTGGACCGTGTCGATGCCGTTGTGCACCACGCGTACCCGGTCGGGGTTGACGCCCGGATAGGCCGTGAGCACGTCGCGGCGCATGCCCTCGGAGACGGCGACGACCGCGTCGGCACCCTCGATCGCGGTGCGCTCGGCCCACGAGGAGAGCCGGTAGCCGCCGCCGAGCTGCTCCGCCTTCCACGGGCGCAGCGGCTCCAGGCTGTGCGTGGTCACCACGTGCGGCACGCCGTGCAGCAGCTTGGCGGTGTGGCCGGCGAGGTTCGCGTACCACGTGTGGCTGTGCACGACGTCCGTGCCCGCGGCGCCGGCGGCCATTTCCAGATCGATTCCCAGCGTACGCAGGGCGGCGTTGGCGTTCGCGAGCCCCGGCGGGTCGGCGTACGCGGTCACGCCCGGCTCGGTGCGCGGGGCGCCGAAGCAGTGCACCCGGACGTCGGCCAGCCGCCGCAGGTCACGGGCCAGGTACTCGACGTGCACCCCGGCGCCGCCGTACACCTCGGGCGGATATTCGCGGGTGAGGAGATCGACTCGGATCCTGTCCACAGCGGAAACCTTAACCGGCTCGACGTGAACCCTCCGCTGGTGCGCGGCCCGCGAGGTGGCTAGCGTCTGCTCATGGCCCCCAAAGTCCTCGCGATGGTGCTCGCCGGTGGTGAGGGAAAGCGTCTGATGCCGCTGACCGCCGACCGCGCCAAGCCGGGGGTGCCGTTCGGCGGCATCTACCGGATGATCGACTTCGTCCTGTCGAACCTGGCGAACGCCGGTTATCTGAAGATGGTCGTGCTGACGCAGTACAAGTCGCACTCGCTGGACCGGCACATCACCAAGACCTGGCGGATGTCGAACCTGCTGGGCAACTACGTGGCACCCGTGCCGGCGCAGCAGCGCCTCGGGCCGCGCTGGTTCGCGGGGTCGGCCGACGCGATCTACCAGAGCCTCAACCTGATCTCCGACGAGAAGCCCGACTACGTGATCGTCTTCGGCGCCGACCACATCTACCGCATGGACCCGGCGCAGATGGTCAAGCAGCACATCGACTCGGGCGCCGACGTCACCGTGGCCGGCATCCGGCAGCCGATCTCGATGGCCAACCAGTTCGGCGTCATCGAGGTGGCCGGCGACGGCAAGCGGATCCAGGCGTTCCGGGAGAAGCCGCACGACGCCCGCGGCCTGCCGGACGCGCCCGACGAGATCTTCGCGTCGATGGGCAACTACGTGTTCACCGCCGAGGCGCTGGTCGACGCGGTGACCCGCGACGCGCAGAACCCGTCGAGCAAGCACGACATGGGCGGCAACATCATTCCGATGCTGGTCGAGAAACAGGCCGCCAGCGTGTACGACTTCGCCGACAACGTCGTGCCCGGCAGCACCGACCGCGACCGGCACTACTGGCGGGACGTCGGGACGCTCGACTCGTTCTACGACGCGCACATGGACCTGATCGCCATCCACCCGGTGTTCAACCTCTACAACTTCGAGTGGCCGATCTACACCGACTACAACCCGTGGCCGCCGGCCAAGTTCGTGCACGGCTGGCAGGAGCGGGTCGGCCGGGCGGTCGGCTCGATGGTCTCCCCGGGCGCGGTGATCTCCGGGTCGCTGGTCGAGAACTCGGTGGTCTCGCCGAACGTCAAGGTCCACTCGTGGGCACACGTGTCCGGTTCGGTGCTGATGGAGGGCGTCGACATCGGCCGCCACGCGGTGGTCCGCAACGCGATCCTCGACAAGAACGTGGTCGTGCCCGAGGGTGCGGAGATCGGGGTCGATCTGGAGCGCGACCGGCGCCGGTTCACGGTCTCCGACAACGGCATCGTGGTGATCGGCAAGGGCCAGCGGGTCGAGGCCTGATCCCGAAACCGACAAGGGCCGCCTGAAGGGCCCGAGCGCGAACAATCCTCGTCCTCGACGCGACGGCGGGCGGCGACCCGACTACGGTGGAGATCATGGCTGAGGTCGATCCCGTGCCGACGACGAACACCCCTGAAGGGGACGCCCGCCCGGCGGCCGAGAGCGCCCGCCCGGCGCCGCCCAAGCCCGGCCCGGCCGCCGCCAAACCGGCCGTGCCCAAGCCCGGACCGCCCGCCGCGAGCCCCGCCGCGCCCAAGCCCGGACCGCCCGCCGCGAAGCCGACGACGCCCAAGCCGGCCCCGCCCAAACCTGGACCACCGTCCGCGGCCGAGCCGCCCGCGAAGCCCGCGGCCGCTCCCGCGAAGCCGGTTCCGGCGCCGGCCGAGCCCGAGCCGGCGGCTACTACCGAGGCCAAGCCCGCTGCCGCCCCCGAGCCGGCTCCTACGCCGACGGCCGAGCCCGCCGACGTGCCGGCCTCCTTTGAGCCTGCGGCTGGTTCCGCGGCCAAGCCCGCTGCCCCTGCCACGCCCGAGCCGGTGGCCGCTTCCGCGGCCGAGCCCGCTGCCGCCCCGCAGCCGCCGGCCGAACCCGCTGCCGCCCCCGCCGCGCCGACGCCGACTCCCGCTGCCGCCTCCGCTGTGCCCTCGGCCGACCCCGAGCGGGCGCCGAAGGCCGGCCGTCAGGAGCCGGTTGCCCCCGACCCCACCGCCGGCCGGCTGCCGATCGACGAGGTCGGCCCGTCGGTGAGCTGCGGGAAATATCCCGCCAAGGCCGTCGTCGGCGAGATCATCCCCGTCTCGGCCACCGTCTTCCGCGAGGGCCACGACGCGATCGGCTGCAACGTGGTCTGGCGCGACCCGAGCGGCACCGAGCACCCGTTCACCCGGATGACCGCCGGCGCGCCCGGCACCGACCGCTGGCACGCGACCTTCGTCCCCGAGGCGGTCGGTGACGGCAGCTTCGTCGTGGAGGCGTTCAGCGACCCCTACCTGAGCTGGCGCGACGCCGTCGAGAAGAAGATCGCCGCCGGCCAGGACGTCACCGATCTCGCCAACGACCTCGTCGAGGGCGCCGCGCTGCTCGACCGGGCGGCGGGCGGCGTGCCCGACGACCAGCGCTCCCGCGTGACCAAGGCCGCCGAGGCGCTGCGGGCGGAGGACCTGGCGCTGGGCGTACGCGTGTCACCGGCTCTCGGTCTTGCCGACCTGCTCTGGCAGCATCCGGTGCGCGAACTGGTGAGCCGCAGCGACGCGTACCCCGTCTGGGTCGATCGCAAGAAAGCCCTGTTCTCCGCGTGGTACGAGTTCTTCCCGCGTTCCGAGGGCGCCGTCGTCGGCGACGGGCACGCGAAGCACGGCACGTTCGAGACCGCACAGGGGCGCCTGCCGGGCGTCGCGAAGATGGGCTTCGACGTGCTCTACCTGCCGCCGATCCACCCCATCGGCCGGGTCAACCGCAAGGGGAAGAACAACGCGCTGGTCGCCGAGGAGGGCGACGTCGGCTCGCCGTGGGCGATCGGCTCCGAGGAGGGCGGGCACGACGCGATCCACCCGCGGCTGGGCACGCTCGACGACTTCCGCGCCTTCGTCGGCGCGGCGAAGGAGCACGGGCTCGAGGTCGCGATGGACCTCGCGCTGCAGTGCGCGCCCGACCACCCGTGGGTCAAGGAGCACCCGGAGTGGTTCACGACGCGCGCCGACGGCACGATCGCGTACGCCGAGAACCCGCCGAAGAAGTACCAGGACATCTACCCGCTGAACTTCGACAACGACCCGGAGGGGATCCGGCAGGAGATCCGGCGGGTCGTCCTGCACTGGGTCGGGCAAGGCGTCAAGATCTTCAGGGTGGACAATCCGCACACCAAGCCGGTCAACTTCTGGCACTGGTTGATCGCGGAGGTCAAGGCCGTCGACCCGGACGTGCTGTTCCTCGCGGAGGCGTTCACCCGCCCGGCGATGATGAACGGGCTGGGCAAAATCGGCTTCAGCCAGTCGTACACCTATTTCACCTGGCGAACGACGGCGTGGGAGATGCGGGAGTACTGCGAGCAGCTCGTCGCGGCGGCCGACCACATGCGGCCGAACTTCTGGCCGAACACGCCGGACATCCTGCACGAGACGCTCCAGCACGGCGGCCCGCCGATGTTCAAGATCCGCGCGGTGCTGGCCAGCATGCTGATGCCGTCGTGGGGTCTCTACGCCGGCTACGAGCTGTTCGAGCACGTGGCCCGGCCGGGCGCCGAGGAATACCTCGACAACGAGAAGTTCGAGCTGCGCCCTCGCGACTGGAAGGGCGCGGAGAACGCGGGCCGTTCGCTGGCCGGCTTCCTCGGGCGGCTCAACGCGATCCGGCGCGACAACCCGGCCCTGCACTGGCTGCGCAACCTGCGTTTCCACGAGGTCGACAACCCGGCGCTGCTGTGCTGGTCGAAGCGCGACCCGCGGGCGGACAACACCGTTCTGGTCGTCTGCTCGTTCGACTCGAGCGGGGTCCAATGGGGAAACACCACACTGGACATGCCGGCGCTGGGCATGGACTGGCACGAACGGTTCGTGGTTACGGACCAGCTCACCGGGGGCACGTACGACTGGGGCCAGCGCAACGCGGTCCGGCTCGACCCGTTCCTCGAGCCGGCGCACATCCTCTCGGTGCGGCCGCGTCGGTGAGGGCGAAGGACCGCGCCGGACGGGCGTGGGGTGAGGTAGGGACATGGACGAGCTGATCACCGGTGCGGCGCACGATCCGCACGCGACCCTCGGCGCGCACCCGCGCGACGGGCGCACCACGATACGCACGTTGCGCCGGGGCGCCGACCAGGTCGCCATCGTGGTCGGCGATTCGCGTTACCCGGCGTCGCGCGTACACCCGGAAGGGGTTTTCGAAGCGGTCCTGCCCGGTGACGTCTTCGACTACCGGGTCGACGCCGACGGGCGCGTGTTCGACGACCCCTACCGGTTCGGGCCGACGATCGGTGAGATCGACCTGCACCTGATCGGCGAGGGGCGGCACGAGCGGCTCTGGGAGGCGCTCGGCTCGCACGCCCGCGACGGCGGGGTGTCGTTCACCGTGTGGGCGCCGAGCGCGCGCGGCGTGCGGGTGATCGGCGACTTCACCGGGTGGGGGCCGCACGACGGTTGGCCGATGCGCTCGATGGGCAACAGCGGCGTCTGGGAGATATTCGTGCCCGACGCCGCGGTGGGCCACCGCTACAAGTACCGGATCCTGGGCGGCGACGGGGTGTGGCGGGAGAAGGCGGACCCGCTCGCCCGGCGCACCGAGGTGCCGCCGCGCACGGCGTCGGTCGTCCACGAGTCGTCGTACGACTGGAAGGACGCCGAGTGGATGGGCCGGCGGGCGTCCGCGAAGCCGCACCAGGAGGCGATGAGCGTCTACGAGGTGCACCTGGGTTCGTGGCGGCCCGGGCTGAGCTATCGGGAACTGGCCGACCAGCTCACCGAGTACGTCGTCGACATGGGGTTCACCCACGTCGAGTTGCTGCCTGTGATGGAGCATCCGTTCGGCGGGTCGTGGGGCTACCAGGTCACCGGCTACTACGCGCCGACGGCCCGGTTCGGCGACCCCGACGACTTCCGCTATCTCGTCGACCGGCTGCACCAGTCGGGGATCGGGGTGCTGCTCGACTGGGTGCCGGCGCACTTCCCGCGCGACGAGTGGGCGTTGGCGCGCTTCGACGGGACGCCGTTGTACGAACACGGTGACTGGCGGCGCGGCGAGCATCCCGACTGGGGCACCTACATCTTCGACTACGGGCGGCGGGAGGTGCGCAACTTCCTCGTCGCCAACGCGCTCTACTGGTGTGCCGAGTTCCATGTGGACGGTCTGCGGGTCGACGCCGTCGCGTCGATGCTCTACCTGGACTACTCGCGCAAGGAAGGGCAGTGGGAACCGAACCAATATGGCGGCCGCGAGAACCTCGACGCGATCGGGTTCCTGCAGGAGGCCAACGCGACCGTCTACAAGCACCACCCCGGTGTGGTGATGATCGCCGAGGAGTCGACGGCCTATCCCGGTGTCACCTGGCCCACGTCGGGTGGCGGGCTCGGGTTCGGGTTCAAGTGGAACATGGGCTGGATGCACGACACGCTGCTGTACGCGTCGAAGGAGCCCGTCCACCGGCAGTACCACCACAACCAGGTGACGTTCTCCATGGTGTACGCGTGGTCGGAGAACTACGTGCTGCCCATCTCGCACGACGAGGTCGTACACGGAAAGCGGTCCCTGCTGTCCAAGATGCCCGGTGACCTGTGGCAGCGGCTGGCCAACGTGCGGGCGCTGCTCGCGTTCATGTGGGCGCATCCCGGCAAGCAGCTCCTGTTCATGGGATGCGAGCTCGGGGACGACGAGGAGTGGAACGAGGAGCGGGGCCTGAACTGGTCGCTGCCGTCCGACCCGCAGCGGTCGGGGTTGCAGCGGTTGGTGCGGGACATCAACGTCCTCTATCGCGACGCGCCCGAGCTGTGGTCGCAGGACACGACGCCGGCCGGGTTCCGGTGGATCGTGTCGGACGACGCGGCCAACAACACCCTGGCGTTCATCCGGCTCGCGCCCGACGGGTCGCCGCTGGTGTGTGTGGTGAACTTCGCGGCCGTTCCGCACGAGGAGTACCGGGTCGGGTTGCCGCGCGGCGGCTCCTGGGTCGAGGTGCTCAACACCGACGCCGCCGACTACGGGGGCTCCGGCGTCGGGAACCTCGGGACCGTGTCCACCGACGACGTGCACTGGCACGGGATGCCGGTGTCGGCGCGCCTGCGCGTGCCGCCGCTGGGCGCCCTCTGGTTGCGGCCGGCGTGAGTTTTCTCGGGGCCCCCGGCTGCGTGCCGGGGGCCCTCTGTCGCTACCAGTTGAAGCCGGCGGCGTAGCTCACGCTCGCCAGCGCGGCCTGGCCCGAGGCGTTGGGGTGGAAGTAGTCCCAGCCCGACACCTGGCTGAACGCGAACGGGTAGTTGAACACGGCGTTGTCGTCCCACTCGCAATTGGGCCCGTAGGCGGCGCAGGCCTGCGCGAGCTGCGTGTTGAAGTCGACGACCCGCTGGCGCACCCGGTCACGCCGGGCGCTGTCGGTGGCGGAGGTGGAGCTCGCGTTGGCGAGCATCGACTTGCAGATGCCGAACAGCGACCACGCGGTGCGCGCGGTGCCGCTGGTCCGCCCGACCTCCCAGAGCCGCTTGATGTCCGGGATGCTGATGACGGCGACCTTCGCGTTGGGCAGCCCGTTCCTGAGCGTGTTCAGCGCGGTGTCGATCTGCCCGCGGAACGTGGCGACACTCGTCATGGAGCTTTCGGAGCTGGTGCAGGCGTCGTTGGCGCCGATGAGGATCGTGACGTACTGGGGGTTGCGCCCGACCGTGGCGGTGGCCTGCCCGGGCATGTCGCTTGCCTTGGCGCCGGACGCGGCCTGGTTGTAGTTCCTCCCGTTGATCGCACCGTTCTTGGCGCGGATCCGCAGGTAGTGGCTGTTGACCCCGGAGTCGTCCCCGGTGCTGAACGACCGCGAGGTGCAGTCAAAGTAGAAGCCGCACGCGTTGAAGCCGCGGGTGATCGAGTCACCCATGCTGGCCATGGACGAGGGCGGCGGCCCAGGGTCGGCCTGGGCGGGCGAGCTGACCGCGAGCACACCGACGCTCAACGCGGCGGCGGCGACCACGGCAACCAGACGGGGGTGGGGGGATCTGACAGGACTCACGCGACCTCCCAAAGGTGCACGAGTTACCGCCGGGTAACGGCGAGTGAACGCACGTTAACCCTTAGCGAGATCGATATCAATGTCTGCGGACGTTGTTTCGCCCCAGCCGCAATGACCAGCTTTCCTGGCCCTTCGGTCGGCGCCGCCGCACCACGCCGCACCGTTTGGGCAGCTCAGGGATGTTCGGATCGGATCTTTGCCCCGGGTCCGTCGGGGGCGCGACCGTCGCTCCCGCCGGACACCGCTCCGCTTCGCTCCGCTGCCAGGCCCGCACCGGGTCACCCTCAAAACCGGACCTGGGGGCGCTCTCAGGGGTGGAAGTACTCGGGGCCCCAGCAGGTCGTGTCTGCCGGCAGTTCCCACCAGTGCGGCATGGGCGTCGGTTGCCACGACGGATCCGGTTCGAAGGCCATCCACTCGGCGCCGAAGGGGGCGGCGCCGCCGCGTGCCAGGTCGAGCAGCCGTTCGCCCTCGGCGCGGACCTGGGCGGCCTCGGCTTCGTCCCAGAACGCCGGTTCGCCGGTGTATTCCGCGAAGGCGTCCTCGTCCTTCCACGACCAGGAGCCGTCGGGATGGACCAGCAGGTCGAGCTCCTGGTCGCAGACGTCGACGCCGCCGGCCCAGCGGGTGATCGGGCGCTCGAGGTTGACGTACCAGGCGTTGAACTCGCCGCCGGGCAGCCAACTCCACCAGATCGAGTGGGCCGCGCCGGGCGGCATCACCATCAGCGTCCGGAACGGCTGCCAACTGCTCAGGCCGAGCAGCGTGGTCATGCGCAACGACGTGAGCAGCGACAGCTCCCGGGTCGGCCGACCGGCGAGGTCGACGCGGCGCAACGTCTGCGAGCCGGCCTCGATCCACAGGGCCAGGCCGCGCTCGTCGTCGCTGACCACCCGCCCACACAGCACCGACCCGAACCGGCCGTCCGGGTAGCGATGCCGGCGGACGATCGTCTGGCCCCGCTCAAAGATCATCCGGGCACGATACCCAAGCACGGCCATGGCAGGCGTTGCCCACAAAGGAACGAAACAACGCTCCCGAAGCGGCGCAAATCCGCTGGCGCCTCCGCCGCGCCACCTGGTGTGGCGGGCCCGGTTGGTCAGGCGGGCGTCGGGTGGCGGCCGAGCCAGGCGATCACCGCGTCGCCGGGCATGGCGGGGGCGTAGAGGTAGCCCTGGGCCACGTCGCAGCCGGCCTCCGTGAGCAGGCGGGCCGTGTAGCGGTTTTCGACGCCCTCCGCGACCACCCGCAGCCCCAGCGCACGGGCCAGGTCCACGGTGGAGCGGACGATGACCGCGTCGTCGGCGTTGTGGGCGATGCCGGCCACGAACGACCGGTCGATCTTGATTTCGCTCAGCGGCAGGCGGCGGAGGTGCTGGAGCGACGAGTAGCCCGTACCGAAATCGTCCAGGGAGATCGCGACGCCGGCGGCGGCGATGCGGTCGATCGTCGCGCGGAGCTGAGCCAGGTCCGCGGTCAGAGCGCTCTCGGTGATCTCGACCTGGATGAGGTCGGCGGGCACCCGGTACTCGGCCAGCCGCTTCGTGATCTGGTCGACGATCTCCTCGCCGTGCAGGTCGCGGATGCTGACGTTGAGCGACGTCCGCAGCGAGACGCCGGCGGCCAGCCAGCGGGCCTGCTGCGCGATGACCTCGTCAATCACCCGCTGCGTGATCATGCGCATGACCGGGGTGTGCTCGGCGATCCGCAGCAGCTCGTACGGCGGTATCGGTCCCTGTGTCGGATGCTCCCAGCGCAGCAAAGCCTCGAAGCCCACGACGCGGCCGCTGGGCAGGTCGACCTGTGGCTGGTAGTGCAGCGCGACCTTGCCCTCGCCGGTCTCCAGCGCGTGACGGAAGTCGGTGAGCAGCGCCAGGCGCTCGGGGGAGTTGTGGTCGTCCTCGGCCCGGTAGGTCTGGATGGGCCAGCCGCGCTGCTTCGCGAGGTACATGGCGACGTCGGCGTGTCGCATCACGGTCGCGAAGTCCTCGCCGTCCGTCGGCGCGAGGGCGATGCCGATCGAGCCGGTGATGTCGACCTGGAGGCCGTCGAGCACGACCGGGGTCGACATCGCGTCCGTGATCGCCTCGGCGAGGCCGCGGGCGTCGGCCTCGGTGGTGGCGGGCGCGACGACGGCGAACTCGTCGCCGCCGAGCCGGGCGGCGGTGGCGTCGGCGGTCAGGGCCGACCGGAGCCGCTGGCCGACGGCGATCAGGAGGCGGTCGCCGACCTCGTGGCCGAGCGCGTCGTTGACGTACTTGAAGCGGTTGAGGTCCACCAGCAGCATCGCAAGCCCGGGTGCGTCGTGCGCCGCGTCGGACCCGTTCGGCCGGAGGCGGTTGAACGCGGCGGCCAGCCCGCTGCGGTTGGCGAGGTTGGTGAGCGGGTCGCGGCGGGCCATCAGGTCGCGTTCGGAGGCGAGCCGGGCCATGTGCTCGACGGCGTACAACGGCACGAAGATCAAGGGCACGAAGGCGATGCTGATGTACGCGGTGGCCGCGAGCACCGGCGCGAGCAGCAGCAGGGCGGCGATGAAGAGCAGTTCGTAGCTGGGTACGGGGCGCAGCACCTGTGCGGTCGTCCGGCCGCGGGTGGTGAGGCCGGCGAGGGCGCGCAGCAGTTGGTAGGTGACCAGCCAGACAGCCGCGGCACCGACCACCGAGACGACGTCGCGGGCGGCGTCGCTGGCGTTGATCGTCCGGAGCAGGTCGTCGCTGCCGAACGCGAGCACGCCGAACGCCGCGGTCGACGCGACCGCGAACTGGGCGGCCATGAGCACCGCCCGGGTCGGCGGGTAGCGCATCCGCCAGGCGACGACCCCGGCCGCGATCGCCTGGACGGCTATCGCCGGCCCGAGACCCCAACACAGCAGGATCGCGAACGTGAAGCACAGCGAAGGGCAGATCAGCACCGGTCTCCCGCGCCGCCCGGTGGCGATGAACGCCCGGGCGTCGGCGAGCACGGCAAGCCCCGCGAGCAGCCAGAACCCGGGGCGCGCGACACCGGCGGCGAACTCCCCGGTGACCATGGTCAGGACGAGCCCGATCGCGGCGACGAGACTCAGCAGCGCGCCGTAGGCAGCGAGCATCGGCCGCTCGTGACGCCACGACGGCCCGCTCTGCTCAAGTTCACCGATCCGGGGGGCCCAGGGCGGTGAAACGCCCATCCTGAACATCCCGCTTACCGTAACGAATGATTCTCGGATAAGTCACCACCAGATCGGACTTTTACGACTTAATCCGGATCACAGCCGGGTATCGAAAAGTGTTGACGCTCGATCGGTCCTCCATGCAGGATGGGAGCGCTTCCATTGACGTTGCTTCACGGATGGGCGTCCATGGCGGGTCCGCGTCCTCCGGGCGGGCGCTGTTCCGCAATCCCTTGATGTCCGCGTCGGCGGGCCTGTGGGTTCGTTGTTCGTTGCCGCGTCGGGCTGTCGTGGGTCGATAACGGCTCTTGGCGGTGGCGTCGCGTTTTGGCGGGCCTGCGGCTTCGTGTTCGTTGCTGCGCGCGTCGGGCTGTCGTGGGTCGATGTCGGCTCTCGACGGTGGTGTCGCGTTTGGTGGGCTTGCGGGTTGGTGTTCGTTGCTGCGCGCGTCGGGCTGTCCTGGGTCGATGTCGGCTCTTGGCGGTGATGTCGCGTTTGGCGGGTCTCCGGGTTCGCGTTCGCTGCTGAGCGTGGAGGGTCGTCGCGGCTTCGACACGTCGGCCCTGGGCCGTGGCGTCGCGTTCGGCAGGGCTGTCGACGCGTTCGTCACCGAACGTGCGGGTGTCCTTGATCCGTCGGGTCGAGTTTGGCGACCTCCAGGCGGCGTCGCATCGACGCTTCCCGGGGGTGGCGCTCGTTTCGCCGGCGGGCAGTTCCGTCGTCGTGCCGGTGTGGCGTCGACGAGCTGGGACCGGGGCGCGGCAGCGGGGGAGTCGGCAACCGTCCGTGGCGTACCTCCAGTTCGTACCCCCATCGTCAGGAGGAACCATCCCCATGATCATCTTTGCCCGCGGCGCCCGGACCGCGCGGATGGCCGTGATCGCCGCCGCCGCGGCGCTCGCGGTACCGCTCGTCGTGGCGCCACCCGCCGCGGCCGACTCGCCGCTGCGCGTGCACGCCGCCGCGCGCGGCAAGTTCATCGGCTACGCGGCCAACACCGGCCCGCTGGCCAACGAGACCGCGTACCGCAACATCGCCGCCACGGAGTTCAACCAGGTCACCGCCGAGAACGCGATGAAGTGGGACTCCACCGAGCCGTCGGACGGCAACTACACCTTCGCCGGCGCGGACCAGGTCGTCGCCTTCGCGACGGCCAACAACCAGCAGGTGCACGGGCACACGCTGGTGTGGCACAGCCAGACGCCCGGCTGGGTGCAGGGCCTGTCCGCCACCGCGATGCGCACCGCGATGCAGGACCACATCGCCACCGTCGCCGGCCGCTACGCCAACAACCCCGCGCTGGTTTCGTGGGACGTCGTCAACGAGGTGTTCGACGACAACGGCAACATGCGGACCAGCTTCTGGTACAACACCCTCGGCGCGTCGTACATCGCCGACGCGTTCCGCTACGCCCGCGCCGCCGACAGCAACGCGCGGCTGTGCATCAACGACTACAACGTCGAGGGCATCAACGCGAAGAGCACCGCGATGTACAACCTGGTGCGCCAGCTCCGCGCCGACGGCGTGCCGGTCGACTGTGTCGGTTTCCAGGGTCACCTCGCCATCCAGTACGGCTTCCCGTCTCAGGTCCAACAGAACATGGAGCGGTTCGCCGCGCTCGGTGTCCAGGTGCGCGTCACCGAGCTCGACGTGCGCATGCAGATGCCGCGCGACAGCAGCAAGGACACCACGCAGGCCACGTACTACCGCAACGTCGTCCAGGCGTGCCTGGCCGTGACCGCGTGCGCCGGCATCACCATCTGGGGTTTCACCGACAAGTACTCGTGGGTGCCGGACGTCTTCGGCGGCGAGGGCGCGGCGTTGCCGTGGGACGCGAACTACTCGCCGAAGCCGGCCTACACCGCGATCCACGACGCGCTCGACGACGGCTCCGGGCCCGGCCCGGACACCACCCCGCCGACGACGCCGGGCACGCCGACCGCCTCGGGGGTGACCTCGTCCGGTGTCTCGTTGTCATGGGCGGCCTCCTCGGATGCGGTCGGTGTCACGGGTTATGACGTGCTGCGGGCGACCGGCGCGAGCGGCGGCACGTTCGCGGTGGTCGGCACGCCGACGTCGGCGTCCTTCGTGGACAGTGGCCTGGCGGCCTCGACCACGTACCGCTACCAGGTGCGTGCCCGCGACGCCGCCGGCAACCTCTCGGCCCTGTCGCCGGTCGTTTCGGTCACCACGACCGCCGGCGGTGGCGGCCCCGGCCCGGGTCCGTCGTCGTGCCGCGTCGCGTACACGATCAGCCCCTGGGGTGGCTCGTCGGGCTTCACGGCGGGTGTGACGCTCACCAACACGGGTACCTCCACTCTCTCGGGTTGGACACTGGCGTTCTCGCTGCCGACCGGCCAGCGGATCACGCCGCCGGGTTGGTCGGCGACGTGGTCGCAGTCCGGCCAGGCGGTGACCGCGACCCCGCTGTCGTGGAACTCGACGCTCGCGCCGGGCGGCTCGACGACGATCGGCTTCAACGGCACCCACACGGGCGGTACCGGTGAGCCGACCACCTTCACGGTCGGCGGTTCGTCCTGCACGGTGGTCTGACCCATCCCTGACGCGGTGGGCGGCCCGCCAGGCGGCGGACCGCCCACCGCACCCCTCATGACCTCCCTTCCGGGCCGCCCGCCGGCTCGACACGAATGTCCCGCGGGTGGCATGTCGCGCGTGCCGTCGGAGGTACGCGGGCGAGCGGCCTCCCTCGTGCGGTTACTTCATCGCCGCAGACGCTGACGTCTCGCCAGCGTCCGACAGCGTGTTGCCGGGATGTGGTCGCTGGGGCCGTGGCGGTGACGGCCAGCAGGCTGTTGTCGGGTTGTGCCGGTTGGTCGATCGTCGGAGACCGTCTGCAGAACGGTGGTTCATCGGTCTGTTGGCCTTTGCGAGCCGCCGCTGCTCGCTGTTGCCGGGTGCACCGCGGGACCGAACGTATCCACCCTCCGGACGCGACGGAAGCCGTGTTTTCCGTGCCAGAGCACGGTTTCCGGGGAAATTGTTGGCCTCGACATCGATTCGTGATGTGGCAGTTCGCTGGGCCTCGGATGTGGGCGATGCGATTGTCGGTGGGGCGCGCGATGATGTGCCCGTGACTGAACCGAGCGGCGTGATCTTCCCGCCTACCGCCAGTGGCACCGGTGTGACCTCGTCGCTGGGCCGGGCGGTGGTGGGTGATGCGCTGCGGGGCGTCGACCCGATCGGCGCGGCCGCGGCGGCGCGGGAGACCGACTGGCGGCGCGGCTACCTCGTGCATTTCCGGCGGCTGGTCGAGGCGGGGCTCAGCGCCGGCGAGGCGGCTCGCCGGATCGCGGCCGACGGGCTGGCGTCGGTCGCCGAGCGCATGCGGTTCCGCACCCCCGAAGGCGCGGTCGAGCCGCTCGCTGCGGCGTTCGCGGGGCCGGCCGAGCCACTCACGACCGCGACGGTCGGCGGTCAGGGGCGGGTCGACAAGGAGCTGACGCTGCCCTATCGGGGCGAGCGGTTGCGCGGCGACGGCATCAAGCGGCGGCTCGACGCCTGGTTGGCGGCGGGAGTCATCGAGCCGTCCTGCGCCGAGGCGGTGCGGGCGGTCCAGGCCAACCCGGACTGGCTCGACCTGGGCGGCACGACGATCGTGGCACTGGGTGCCGGCGCCGAGATGGGACCGGTGCCGTCGCTGCTGCGCTGGGGCAACCAGGTCGCAGCCGTCGACCTGGCCCGGCCCGCGCTGTGGTCGCGGCTGTTCGAGACCGCTGCGAAGTACGGTGGCCGCCTGCACGTCCCGACCGCCAAGGGCGACGGCGAGCTCACCGAGCGGGCCGGCGCCGACCTGCTCCACGGCGTCGCGTCCGTGGCGGGCTGGCTCGAGGGGTTCGACGGCCGGCTGGTGCTGGGCAACTACGTCTACGCCGACGGTGCGATCAACGTGCGGCTGAGCACGGCGGTGGACGCCCTGACCGGCCACGTGCGGCAGTCGCGCCCCGACACGGCGCTGGCGTTCCTGGCCACGCCGACCGACGTGTTCGCGGTGCCGGGCGAGGCGGTGGCGCATGCCGAACGTGCATACGCGTCGCCGGCGGGCGTCGGCCGACTACGCCGGCCATTGCGGCTGGTGTCGGGCGGGCGGATGTTGCGACGCAACTACGCTCCGGGGGACGACCCGGGGATCTGTGACGCGCTGGTCTCGCAGCAGGGCCCCAACTACGCGCTCTCGAAACGCATCCACCGCTGGCGGGCGACGGTGGCCCGGGCCGAGGGCGTGACCGTCAGCATGAACGTCGCGCCACCGACCCGCACCCGGTCGGTGGTCAAGAACCGGGCGCTGGCGGCGGCCTACGCGGGCGCCCACCGCTTCGGCGTCGAGGTCTTCGAGCCGGCGACGAGCAACACGCTGATGGCCGCGCTGCTGGTCCACGACCTACGCAATCCACCTACCGCCGCGGCGGAGGTCTGGCACGAGGAGGCGGAGCACGCCGCACACGGCGGCCTGTGGCGCTGCGCCTACGCGCCGCGGAGCGCGCTGGGCATCGCCGCGCTCCTCGGCTGGGGAGCGGCCCGTGGCTGATCCAAGAAACGGGGGTGACCACATCGAGGCGGTGAGGGCGGCCCGCTGCGCCGGGCGTCGCGTTGGAATCCACACCGAAGTGGGGCGCGGCCCCGGGCTGGCGTTAACCACCCGCACTTGATGAGGCTGGTCGGTCTGGCGGCGTTGGCCTGGAGCCTGGGTCGGCCCGCCGGATAGTGGGCAACAGTGCGCCTCCGCGCGCCGCGCGCCGCACCACGAACATCCTAGGACGCCTTACAGGGTGTGCGCGGCCCATCAGTGACGGTGAGGTCGGTTCTTGATCTAGAGGGCGTCGGCATCGACACTGGCGGCGTGCAGGTGATCGAGACCGCGCTGATCGTGCCCGTGCCCGAGGCTGAGGAGGTCGTCGGGCCCTACAGGGCGCGGTTCGACCAGGCCGCGCGGTGGGGAGTGCCGGCACACGTCACCGCGCTCTACCCCTTCGTCCCGCCGAACGACATCACCCCCGACGTGCTCGACGCCGTCCGCGAGACCGTCGCCGCCACCGCGCGGTTCGCGGTCGAGTTCACCGAGGTGCGGTGGTTCGGCGAGCAGGTCGTGTGGCTCGCGCCCACGCCCGACCAACCCTTCCGGGCCCTCACCGAAGCGCTCTGGGCGCGCTTTCCCGATCAACCCCCGTACGGCGGCGCGTTCGAGGACGTCGTACCCCATCTGACCGTCGGGCATGACGTCGCGACGATCGACCTGCAGGACGCGGCCCACGCGGTCGCGGCCCGGCTGCCGCTGCGGGCCGAGCCGCGCGAGGTGTGGCTCATGGTCGGTGCGCCGGAACCGGACTCGTGGCACACGGCGGCACGGTTCGCGTTCGGCGACGGATAACTCGTAGCGATAGTGTCAAGATCGGCCCGACAAGCCACCTTGGCGCGGGACTATTGAACGCGATGGCTCGTGGACAGTTCCGGATCTATCTCGGCGCCGCGCCCGGTGTCGGGAAGACCTTTGCCATGCTCGAGGAAGCCCAGCGGCGGGCCGGCCGGGGGACCGACCTCGTCATCGGGTTCGTCGAGACGCACGGCCGCCAGCACACCGCCGAGATGGTCGACGATCTCGAGGTCGTGCCGCGGCGGGAGATGAGCTACCGCGGCGCCCGGTTCACCGAGATGGACGTCGACGCCATCCTCGCCCGCAACCCCCAGGTCGCCGTCGTCGACGAACTCGCGCACACCAACGTCCCCGGCTCCCGCAACGAGAAGCGCTGGCAGGACATCCAGGAGCTGCTCGAGGCCGGGATCACGGTCCTGAGCACCGTCAACATCCAGCACCTCGAGTCGCTCAACGACGTCGTCGAGCAGATCACCGGGGTGGTGCAGCGGGAGACCGTTCCGGACAGCGTCGTACGCGGTGCCGACCAGGTGGAACTGGCCGACATGACGCCCGAGGCGCTGCGGCGGCGGATGGTGCACGGCAACGTCTACCCATCGGAAAAGGTCGACGCGGCGCTGGGCAACTACTTCCGGGTCGGCAACCTCACCGCCCTGCGCGAGCTGGCACTGCTCTGGCTGGCGGACAAGGTCGACGAGCAGCTCGACCGGTACCGCGAGGAGCACGGCATCGGCACCACCTGGGAAGCGCGCGAGCGGGTCGTCGTCGCGCTGACCGGTGGGCGGGAGGGTGACACGCTGATCCGCCGTGCCGCCCGGATCGCCGCCCGCAGCAAGGGCGCCGACCTGCTGGCCGTCCACGTGTCCCGGTCCGACGGGCTCGTCGACGCCGACCCGGCACTCCTGTCCCGGCAGCGGCTGCTGGTGGAAAGCCTCGGCGGCACGTACCACCAGGTGGTCGGACCCGACGTGCCGCGCGCCCTGCTCGACTTCGCCCTCGGTGTCAACGCCACCCAGCTCGTGCTCGGCGCCAGCCGGCGCGGGCGGCTCCAGCAGCTCTTCTCCGCCGGCGTCGGCGTGACCACCACCGCGCAGTCCGGGCCGATCGACGTGCACCTGGTCACCCACGAAGAGGTCGGCGCGGGGCGCCGGCGGTTCCGGCGCGGGGGAGCGGCACTGTCGCGGCGCCGCCGCATCGCCGGGTATCTGGTCGCCCTCATCGGCCTGCCCGCATTGACCGCGATCCTGGTGCCGTTCACCAACGATCTCTCGCTGGCCACCGACCTGATGCTGTTCCTGCTGTGGGTCATCATCGTCTCGCTGGTCGGCGGCCGCTGGCCCGCGATCGCGACGGCCGTCGTCGGGTTCCTGCTGCTCAACTACTTCTTCACGCCGCCGCTGCGGAAGTTCACCGTCAACGACACCGAGAACCTGCTCGCGCTCGCGGTGTTCGTCGTGGTCGCGATAGCCGTCAGCGCCGTCGTCGACACCGCCGCGACACGGACCAGGGAGGCCGCGGGGGCCAGTGCCGACGCACAGACCCTGGCAACCGTGGCAGGAAGCGTTCTCCGCGGCGTACGCCCGATGGAAGCCCTGTTGCGGCAACTGCGCGAGATGTTCGGCCTGGAGTCGGTGACCCTGCTGGAACGCGCGCCGGGCTCGGTCGACGTGCCGGACCGCCGGCGTGACCCGGCCGCCTGGCGCGTCGCCGCCATCGACGGCACACCACCGAGCCGCACCCCGGCCGAGGGTACGGGCGACGTGCCGATCGGCGACGACCTGGCGCTGGTGCTGCGGGGGCACACCCTGGAGGCCAGCGACCGCCGGATCGTCGAGGCGTTCGCGGCCCAGGCGGCGATCGCCCTGCGCCAGGAGCGCCTGGTCGAGCAGGCCGCCGAGGCCCAGCCGCTGGCCGAGGCCGACCGGATGCGCACGGCGCTGCTCGCGGCCGTCAGCCACGACCTGCGCACGCCGCTGGCCTCCGCGAAGGCGGCGGTGACCAGCCTGCGCAGCGACGAGGTGGAGTTCTCCGCCGAGGACCGTGACGAGCTGCTCAGCGCGGCCGACGAGTCCCTCGACAAGCTCGGCCGGCTGGTGGCCAACCTGCTCGACATGAGCCGCCTGCAGGCCGGCGCGCTCGGCGTCGTCCCGGCGGCGCTCGGCCTGGAGGAGGCGGTGCCGCGCGCGCTGGACGATCTCGGCCCCGCGAGCCGGCCGGTGGTGCTGCGGATGCCGGACGACCTGCCGCTCGTACACGCCGATCCGGGCCTCCTGGAGCGGATCCTGGTCAACGTGATCGGCAACGCGGTCCGCTACAGCCCGCCCGACAAGCCACCGAAGATCACCGCGAGCGAGCACGGCGGCCTGGTCGAGCTGCGCGTGATCGACCACGGCCCCGGCATCCCGGACGCGGACCGCGACCGGGTGTTCCAGCCCTTCCAGCGCCTCGGCGACCACACCAACCACGAGGGCGTCGGCCTCGGCCTGGCCCTGTCCCGCGGCCTGGCCGAGGCGATGGCGGGCGCGCTGGTGCCGGAGACGACACCCGGCGGCGGCCTGACGATGGTGCTGACGCTGCCGTCGGCGGAGGCGGACGTCGAGCCGACCGAGACCCGCGCGACCGAGCTGGCCGATCGCGCGATCCGTGAGCGCCTGCGCCGCTGGCCCCGCGACGACCAGCTCTCGACGCGGCTCGGCGCGGCGGCGGCGACGCCGGACCTGACGGTCGCGGAGCCGGCGCGGCCGCGGCGGGGTCCGGAGCCGGAGCCGGTGCGCCGGTCGGAGCCGGTGGATCTGGATGCCGCGGACGCGGCATCGCCACAGGCCGTCGGGGGTACGGACGGCGTGCCCGACGGGCTGGCGGACCAGGACTCCGCGGGTACGGACGGCGACGGTCGCGGCGAGGACCGGCTGGTGCCGACGCCCGTGCATCCGTCCCGCCTGGCCGAGCGCGCCGCGGCGGAGCAGGCCGCCGCCGAGCGCGAAGCGGCTGAGCGCGAATCGACCGGCAGACGCCGGCGCCGCATCGGCCGCCGCCGAAAGGCGTCCGCTGACAGCGGGAGCGACGACAGCGGCCCGGTGGACCAGGGGGACGGCCCGGGTCATGCGCACGGACGCGACCTCCCGCGGCGCAACCGCGGCCTCCGCCACGGCACCGGCGTCGGCCCCGAGGAGGGCCAGAGCGTCACCGACGACAGGCCGGGCCCGGAAGCGGCCGACGGCAAAGGCAAGACGAGCACGGGTGAGGACGGCAGGGACCAGGTGCACGCGGACGAGCGCGAGCGGAAAGACGGCGATGCGGGCGGTGGCCGGTGACCAGGATTCTGGTGGTCGACGACGAACCGCAGATCCTGCGGGCGATGCGGATCAACCTGCGCGCCCGCGACTACGAGGTGGACGTCGCCGCGGACGGCGGCACGGCGTTGCGGGCCGCGGCCGCCCGGCCGCCGGATCTGGTCGTGCTCGACCTCGGCCTGCCCGACATGGAGGGCGCCGAGGTCATCCGCGGCCTGCGCGGCTGGACCACGGTGCCGATCATCGTGCTGTCGGGCCGCGCCGACAGTGCCGACAAGGTGGCGGCGCTGGACGCCGGCGCGGACGACTACGTGACCAAGCCGTTCGGCGTCGACGAGCTGCTCGCCCGGATCCGGGCCGTGACCCGCCGGATCGGCGCGACCACCGACGCCACGCCGGTGGTCAAGGTGGGCGCGTTCACAGTGGACCTGTCCGCGCGCACGGTCGACCCACCCGACGGCGGCGGCGAGGTGCGCCTCACGCCGACCGAGTGGCATCTGCTGGAGATCCTCCTGCGCAACCCCGGCAAGCTGGTCAGCCAGCGGCAGCTCCTGCAGGACGTGTGGGGCCCGCAGTACCAGACGGAGACCAACTACCTCCGCCAGTACATGGCCCAGCTCCGCCGCAAGCTGGAGGCCGACCCGGGGCACCCGCGGCACCTGCTCACCGAACCGGGGATGGGTTACCGCTTCCAGCCGTGAGCGGCGCCGACCGCCGCGACGTCCCGATCACCGCAGCGATTTGACCAGCATCGTGATCGTCTCGGGGAACCACTGCCGGGCGCCGTCGTCGCCGACCCAGTAGTAGCCGGTGGCGATCGTGCCGTGTGCCCACTCCGCATAGCCCAGGCGCTCGTACAGGCGCCGCGCGTCCGGGTTTTCGATCCCGACGCCCAGCGTGATCCGCTCGTGCCCGCGGGACCGGACGAGTTCCTCCGCCGCGCCGATCAACGACGTCCCGAAACCGCGGTTGCGCAGCACCGAGATCACCTCGAGGTGCACGAGCATCGGCACGCCGGGCAGGAACTCGTTGACCTGCGCCTCGGGTGCCGGCGAGAACGACACCCAGACGTCACCGACCGGGCGTCCGTCGAGCCGGCCCACCAGCAGCACCCCGAGGGCTCGGGACTGCGCGTCGAGCTTCTCGGCGAAGAACCGGCGTTGCCCGAGCAGCGTCACCAGGTCGTCGAGCTGATCGGGCGTGGCCGGCGACACCGTGAACATGGTCAGTACTCGTCGTGCAGGCGCCACCAGCTGTACGGCTGCGTCTGTGGCCAGCCCAGTGGGGAGTCTTCCCAGCTCTCCTGCCGCCCGTACGGCGTGAGGTCGAGGATGTTGAAGTCGAAGCGCAGCCGGTCGACGCCGCGGGCGCTGGTCAGGTAGGTCTGGAACACGTCGGTGCCGTCGGTGACGAACACGGCCAGCCCGAAACCGCCGCCGGCGCCGATGTCGTCGCTGAAGGTGGTGCCGCGCGACGACCAGACCGGCACCGTCCACTCCATCCGGTCGCGCACCTGGAGAAGCTGCGTCAACGGCATGTTCGAGACGACGGCGTACGAGGTGTTGCGCGCGTGCAGGTGCTCGAGGCGCCCGACGTTGTCGGTGAAGCTGGCGCAGCCCGAGCAGATGTCGTCGGGGCCGTTGTCCATGAACTGGTAGACGACGAGCTGGTCGCGGCCCTCGAACAGGTCGCGTAAACCCGCTGTGCCCGACGGGCCGGTGAACGCATAATCACCCGGCATCTTCACCATCGGCAGCCGGCGCCGCTGCGCGGCCAGGGCGTCCAGCGCGCGGGTCGCCTCTTTCTCCTGGACCAGGAGGGCGTCGCGGGCCGCCTGCCACTGCTCGCGGGACACGACCTCGGGGAGAGCCATCGCCTCGTCCTCTCTGTCACCGTCAGTGATCAACACCAGCCTATCCCGGGAGATCGTCATGGAGTTCACGCCGGGCCTGTCGGTGAGCCGCCAGTTGTACGAGGAGGTGGTCCGGCCCGCGCTGCGGGGCCGGCGGTACGCGGCCGGTCGTGTCGACACCGGCTCGGACGTGCTCGGCTTCGACACCGCCCGGTCGCGGGACCACGACTGGGGTCCGCGGCTGCAGGTCTTCGTCGAGGACCGCGCGGAGGTGCTCAGCGTCAGCGTGGCCGTCGACAGGGCATTACCAGGAACGTTCCACGGCATCCCGACCCGGCCCGCGGCCGGTCAGGTCCTGGGCGTGACCGTGGACGCCCTCGACGACTACCTCACCGCCTCCCTGGCGATGCCCGACGCCCGGCGTCCGGCCACCGGGGATTGGCTGGCGCTGCCGACCCAGCGGCTGGCCGAGTTCACCGGCGGCGCGGTCTTCCGGGACGACCTCGGTGGCCTGACCGCGGCCCGCGCGGCGCTGCGCTGGTATCCCGACGACGTGTGGCGGCACGTGCTGGCCGCCCAGTGGACCCGGATCGACCAGGAGGAGCCGTTCGTCGGCCGGTGCGGCGAGCTCGGCGACGACCTGGGCGGCCGGGTCGTCGCCGCCCGGCTGGCCCGCGACCTGATGCGGCTGTTCCTGCTGTTGGAGCGCCGCTACCCGCCGTACAGCAAATGGCTCGGCACCGCCTTCGCCCGCCTGCCGGAGGCGCCGCACGAGGAGCTGGCGGCCGCGCTGGCGGCGGCCGACTGGCGCGAGCGCGAGCGGCACCTGGCCGCCGCCGTGTCGCAGGCGGGGGAGCGCACCAACGAGGTCCTCGGCACGGCGGTGGACCCCACACCGCGGCCGTTCCACGACCGGCCGATCACGGTGGTCGGCGGTGCCCGGTTCGCGGCCGCCCTCGTCGCCGGCATCGCCGACCGGCGGCTGCGCGAGAAGCCGCTCGTGGGCGCCGTCGACCAGTGGGCGGACAACACCGACGTGCTGTCACATGTCGGACGCGCCCGGGCCGCGGCGCGCGGGCTCGACGGGGCGGATCGGAGCCCGAACGACCGTTAAGCTGGGGGTGTGCTCAACGCGGAGCTCCACCCACCCGAGCGGCTGGCCGCCGCCCAGCGTGCCACGGCCGCCGTCGGCCTCGACGCGCTGCTCGTCACCCCCGGCTCCGACCTGCGCTACCTGACCGGCTACGACGCGCACCAGCTGGAGCGGCTGACCTGCCTGGTCCTGCCGGCCCGGGGTGAGCCGACCCTGGTCGTGCCGACGCTGGAGCGGCCGGCCGCCGAAGTGGCCACCGCAAACCTGAAGATCGTCGACCATCGCGACGGCGACGACCCATACCCGCTGGTGGTGGCCGCCCTCGACGGGCCGCCGAGCGTCGTCGCGCTCAGCGACCGGATGTGGGCCGCGCACGTGCTGGGGCTGCGCGCCGCGCTGCCGGGCGCCGAGCAGCGGCTGGCCGGCGACGTCCTCGGCGAGCTGCGGGTGCGCAAGTCGCCGGCCGAGGTCGAGGCCCTGCGCGCGGCCGGTGCGGCGATCGACGCCGTGCACGCCCGGATGGGCGAGTGGCTGCGGCCCGGCCGCACCGAGCGGCAGGTCGGCGTCGACATCGCCGAGGCGATCATCGACGCCGGGCACGCCACCGTCGACTTCGTCATCGTCGCGTCCGGGCCCAACGGCGCGAGCCCGCACCACGCCACCGCCGACCGGGTGATCTCGCCGGGTGACCTGGTCGTGGTCGACATCGGCGGCACGATGCCGTCCGGCTACTGCTCCGACTCCACCCGGACCTACGTGGTCGGCGCTCCGCCGCCCGACGCGGTCGCCTGGTACGCGGTGCTGCACGCCGCGCAGCGCGCCGCCGTCGCGGCGGTCCGCCCGGGCGTGACCTGCGCGCAGGTCGACGCCGCCGCCCGCGACGTGATCGCCGGCGCCGGCTTCGGCGACGCGTTCCTGCACCGCACCGGGCACGGCATCGGCCTCGACGGGCACGAGGAGCCCTACATCGTGGCCGGCAACGACCGCCCGCTCGAGCCGGGGATGGCGTTCTCGATCGAGCCCGGCATCTACCTCGCGGGCCGGCACGGCGCCCGCATCGAAGACATCGTCGTCTGCACAGACGGGGGTGCCGACGTCCTCAACACCACACCCACGGAGTTGGCCGAACTATGACCAGCATCGAGCGCGTCCTGCCCACCGAAGAGGCCGGAGACCTCCTCGACCTCGCGACCGAGATCGCCGACCGGGAGCTCGCCCCGAAGGCGGCCGACTACGAGGCCCGCCGGGAGTTCCCGCGCGAGCTGATCCGCACCATCGGCCGGGCCGGGCTCCTGGGGTTGCCCTATCCCGAGGAGCTGGGCGGGGCCGGGCAGCCGTACGAGGTGTACCTCCAGGTCCTCGAGATCCTCGCCTCCCGCTGGCTCGTGGCCGCCGAGGCGGTCAGCGTGCACACGCTGGCCTGCTACCCGGTCGCCAGCGTCGGCGGCGAACAGCTCCGCAAGCAGCTGCCCGACATGCTCGGCGGCGAGCTGCTCGGCGCCTACTGCCTCTCCGAGCCCCAGGGCGGTTCCGACGCCGCGGCGCTGACGACGCGGGCGGTCCGCGACGGCGACGCGTACGTGATCGACGGCACCAAGGCGTGGATCACCCACGCGCACGACGCCGACTTCTTCAACGTGTTCGCCCGCACCGGCGGCCCCGGCCCCGGCGGCATCTCCTGCCTGCTGGTCGACGCCGGCACCCCGGGCATCGTGCCGCAGGCGCCCGAACGCACGATGGGCCTGCACGCGTCACCCATCTCGCAGATCGCGTTCGACGGTCTACGCGTGCCCGCGGACCGCCTCGTCGGCGAGGAGGGCACCGGGTTCGGCATCGCGATGCGGGCGCTCGACTCGGGCCGCCTGGGCATCGCCGCCTGCGCGGTCGGCCTCGCGCAGGCGGCACTCGACTACGCGGCCGGCTACGCCCGTGAGCGGGAGCAGTTCGGCACGCCGATCATCGACTTCCAGGGGCTCGGCTTCATGCTGGCCGACATGGCCACCCAGATCGCGGCCGCCCGCGCGTTGACGCTGCACGCGGCCCGGCTGCGCGACCACGGCCGGCCCTACTCGACCGAGGCGGCCAAGGCCAAGCTGTTCGCGACCGACATGGCGATGAAGGTGACCACCGACGCGGTGCAGGTGCTGGGCGGCTACGGCTACGTCGCGGACCACCCGGTCGAGCGCTACATGCGCGAGGCCAAGGTCCTGCAGATCGTCGAGGGCACCAACCAGATCCAGCGGCTGGTCATCGCGCGGTCACTCGCGAAGGCTTGACGAGCCGTCCGCTGACGGCTCGCCAACGGCAGAGAAGAACGAGCGGATGTCGGCCGCGTGGGCGGCCGGCTGCTCCATCGCCACGAAGTGGTTGCCGGGGTTGCCCTCCGGCCAGTGCACGATCGTGTTGTCCCGTTCGGCGAGCCGGCGCATCAGGGCCGAGCCGCCGCCGTACTGGCCGCTCGGCACCGCCTTCTGACCCTCGGGCCAGGCGAAGCCGCCGTCGGGAGCGAGCGTGAGCAGGTCGTACATCGGCCACGAGGACGGACCCGCCGTGCCGGTGAACCACCACAGGCTGGCGTTGGTCAGCATCAGGTCGCGGTCGATGACCTGGTCGGGGGTCTCGGCCATGAAGGCGAACTCCTTGAACTTGTGCGTGAGCCAGGCCAGCAGACCGGCGGGGGAGTCGGTCCAGGAGTACGCGAACGTCTGCGGCGCCGCCCGCAGCAGCGCGTGATGGTCGACGCCGCCGCTCATCCACTGCTGCATCTGCGCCCATTCCGCGCGCTCGGCGTCGTTCATGCCTGGGACGTCGGCCTCGGTCGGAAAACCGAAACCGCCGTCGATGTGTACGCCGACCACGTGCGCCGGCGCGGCCCGGGCCACCGCCGGTGCCACGTACGCGCCGAGGTCTCCGCCCTGGGTGCCGTAGCGGTCGTAGCCGAGCCTTCGCATCAGCTCCGCCCACATCCGGGCGACGCGCTCGAGGGTGAACCCGGTGTCGGTGGGCGCCTGCGAGAACCCGAAGCCCGGGACCGACGGCACCACCACGTGGAAGTCCGCGGTCAGCTCGCCGATCAGGTCCGTGAACTCGACGAACGAGTTCGGCCAGCCGTGGGTGAGCAGCAGCGGCAGCGCGTCCGGCGCTTTCGACGGCACGTGCAGGAAATGCACCGCCAGCCCGTCGATCTCGGTGATGAACTGCGGAAACTCGTTGAGGCGGGCCTCGTGTGCGCGCCAGTCGTAGCCGGTCGCCCAGTGGTCGGCCAGGTCGCGCAGGTAGTCCAGCGGGACGCCGCGGCTCCAGCCGGCGCCGGGCAGCTGCCGGGGCCAGCGGGTGCGGGCGAGCCGGTCGCGCAGGTCGTCGAGGTCGGCTTGGGGGATGTCGATCCGGAAAGGCGTCATGTGGTGCACGCTACGAGCCCAGTAGGTCAGCTTCTGGCACACAAGAGTGGCATCGTGGGATCCATGTCCGACACCCCGGCCCGGCTGCTGAGCCTGCTGTCGCTGCTGCAGACACCGCGGGAGTGGCCCGGCCGCGAGCTGGCCGACCGGCTGGGCGTCAGCCTGCGCACGATCCGCCGCGACGTCGACCGCCTGCGCGACCTCGGCTACCCGGTGCGGGCCACGATGGGCAACGTCGGCGGCTACCGCCTGGTCGCCGGCAAGGCGATGCCGCCGCTGCTGCTCGACGACGACGAGGCGGTGGCGATCGCGGTCGGCCTGCGGGCCGGGCACACCGTGGCCGGCATCGAGGAGGCGTCCGTGCGGGCCCTCGCCAAGCTCGAGCAGGTGCTGCCGGCCCGGTTGCGGCAACGGGTCGGCGTGCTCGGGCGGGCGACCGAGCCGCTGCTGACCTGGAGCCGGCCGACCGTCGACCCGTCACAGCTCACGGCGTTGGCCGGGGTGATCGGCGAGCGCGTCCGGTTCGCCTACCGCGACGGCGAGCGCCTCGTGGAGCCGCACAAGCTGGTGGCGGCCGGGCGCCGCTGGTACCTGGTGGCGTTCGACAACGACCGCGACGACTGGCGGGTCTTCCGGGTCGACCGGATCGGCGACCTGCGGTCGACGGGTCACCGCGTCGCACCGCGCACCCTGCCGGCGCCCGACGCGGCCGCCTTCGTCGCCGGCCGGCTGACCGAGCTGACCCCGGTCTACCGGGCCGTAGCGACCCTGCACGCGCCGTACGACCAGCTCGCGGACCGAATCGGGGACCTGACCCCGCTTGGGCCCGACCGGTGCCGGCTGGACGGGCACGCCGACACCCTCGAGTTCCTCGCCTGGCGCCTGCTCACGCTCGGCTGCGAGTTCGAGGTCCACGAGCCACCCGAACTGGTCGCCTATCTGGCGGCGGTGGGTGGCCGGGCGACCCGGGCCGCGGGCTAGCCTCGGACCCGTGGTCGACGCGACCGGTGCTGTGGAGGCGGTCTGGCGGTCCGACGCCGCCGGGATGCGGGCGGTGCTGGCCCGCCGGCTCGGCGACCTCGACCGGGCCGAGGAGGCGCTGCAGGACGCGGTCGGCGAGGCGCTGCGCCGCTGGCCGACCGAGGGCGTCCCGGACCGGCCAGCCGGGTGGCTGGTCACCACGGCCTGGCACAAGGCCGTCGACGTGCTGCGCCGGGAGGAGACCGGCCGGCTCAAGACGTTGCAGCTCGACCCGCCCGCGCCGCCGACCGGCGACGACCGCCTCGCGATGATCTTCGCCTGCTGCCATCCGGCGCTCAGCGAGCCGGCCCAGGTCGCGCTGACCCTGTCCGCGGTCAGCGGCCTGTCCACCGAGGAGATCGCCGCCGCCCACCTGGTACCGACCGCGACCCTCGCGCAGCGTCTGGTCCGCGCCAAGCGGGCTCTGCGGGGCGCGTCGTTCGCGGTGCCGGGCCCGGACGAGCGCCGGGAGCGCCTGCCGGCGGTGCTCGCCACGGTCTACCTCGTGTTCAACCAGGGGTACGACGCCGCCCGCCGCGACCTGGCCCGCGAAGGGCTCGACCTGGCCGGGCAGCTCGCCGACCTGATGCCGGACGAGCCCGAGGCCGGCGGGCTGGCGGCCCTGCTCACCCTGCACGAGGCCCGCGCCGCCACCCGCGTCGACGCCGACGGGCGCCTGGTGCTGCTGTCCGACCAGGACCGGTCCCGGTGGGACAGGGCGATGATCGCTTCCGGGGTACGCCGGTTGGGGCGGGCGGCCGCCCTCGGCGCACCGGGGCCCTACCAGCTGCAGGCGGCGATCGCGGCGCAGCACGCGCTGGCGCCGTCCTACGACGCCACCGACTGGGGCGCCGTCCGCGCCCTCTACGACCAGCTCCTCGCCCTCTCGCCGTCGCCGGTGGTGGCGCTGGGCCGGGCCGTGGCGACCGGTTTCGTCGACGGGCCCGCGGTCGCGCTCGCGGAGACGGACGCGCTGGAGCCGCGGCTGGCCGGCTACCGGATGTGGCACGCGACCCGGGCCGACCTGCTGGTCAAGCTGGGCCGGCGCGACGAGGCGGCGGACGCGACCCGCCGGGCGTTGGCGTTGGCCACCAACGACGCCGAACGGGAGCTGCTGGCCCGCCGCCTCGCGGCTTTGAAAGGAACGGACCGTTGTTAACGCTATGCGGTAACAACGGTCCGTTCCTTTCAGCTCAGTTCATCACCGGCCGCACCTCGACCGTCTCCCGGAACGGGACGATGCCCGGCCAGGTGGCGGCGATCGCGACGGCCTCGTCGGCGTCGGCGACGTCGAGCGGCACGATGCCGCCGACGACGTCCTTCAGCTCGACGTAGGGGCCGTCGGTGACCGTGACCCGCCCGGCCGCGTCGGTGCCGACCGTGCGGGTGGCGGCGGCCGGGCCGAGCATGGCGCCGCCCGGCAGGACCTTGCCGGTGGGGAGCCAGCGTGCGTACCAGTCGCGGATCTGCCCCATCACCGCCTGTGTGGCCTCGTCGGTGCCGCTCCAGGCCGACTCCTCGCCGGAGATCAGCATCAGGAACCGCATCGGTCAGCGTCCCGTGGACGGGCGGACCTCGACCTGGTCGCCGACCGCTTCGATGCCGGGCCAGGTGGCCGCGACGGCGACCGCCTCGTCCATCGAGTCGGCCTCCAGCAGGATGAAACCGCCGACGACGTCCTTGATCTCGATGTACGGGCCGTCGGTGACCAGGGCCTTGCCGTCCGCGCCGCGCCGGACGGTCTTGGCCGTGCTGACCGGCTGCAGCTCGGCGCCGCCCTCGACGATCGCGCCCTCGGCGTGCCACTTCTCCCACCAGGTGCCGACGGCGGCCATCAACTCCTCGGCCTCCGGACCCGCCCAGTTGGACTCGGGTCCGCAGATCATCATCACGTAGCGCATCAGGGTTTTCCTTCCGTGTGCGTGCTGTCTGGGGGATGACGAACGGCACCGTGGCGGGATCGACATCGCCGCCGGAGAAACCGGACGGTATTTTCTCTGCCGTGGAGGACATCGACCGCGCCATCGTCGCAGCATTGACCGAGGACGGCCGGCTGTCCTACACCGACCTCGCCGAACGGGTGGGGCTGTCGGTGTCGGCGGTGCACCAGCGGGTCCGCCGGCTGGAGCAGCGGGGCGTGATCCGCGGCTACACGGCCAAGGTGGCGTACGACGCGATCGAGCTGCCCCTGGCGGCGTTCGTGGCGATCCGCCCGTTCGACCCGTCGCAGCCCGACGACGCCCCGGAACGGCTCGCGCACATCCCGGAGATCGAGTCGTGCTACTCGGTCGCGGGCGACGACTTCTACCTCCTGCTGGTGCGGGTGGCGGGCCCCGCGGACCTGGAGCGGGTGCTCCAGGAGATCCGGACGGCGGCCAACGTCACCCACCGGACGACGGTCGTGCTGTCGACCCCCTACGAGGGCCGCGCACCGAAGATCAACGACCGGAGTTCCACTGCTGGATGACCCGGGCGCCGTGCTCGTGGCCGAGCTCGGACAGGGTGGCGGTGTCGAGCTTGAGCAGCCCGCCGCCGTCGGGGCCGAGCCCGATCCAGCGGGCGCCGACGACGCGCAGGCAGTGACCGTGCCCGACGAGGGCGACGTCGCCCTGGTCGAGGAGCTTGGCGGCCTTGGCGATGACCCGGTCGACCCGGATGCCGACCTGCGCCGGTGTCTCACCGTCGGGCGCGCCATGGGTCCAGAGCGACCAGGCCGGGTCGTACCGGTCGTGGATCTCGGCTGAGGTGATCCCCTCGTACCGGCCGTAGTTCCACTCCGCCAGGTCGTCGTCGATCTCGGTGATCCGCAGCCCGGCCAGCTCCGCGGTGCGCACGGCCCGCTCGCGCGGGCTGCTGATCACCGCGGCGAACGACCGGTCGGCCAGCCGCGCCCCGATCTCCTGGGCCTGCCGCTCACCGGCGGGCGTCAGCTCGATATCGGTGTACGAGGTGTGCTTCCCGGCCATGCTCCACTCGGTCTGCCCGTGCCGGACGAGGACGATCTCCGCCATGCCGTCCATCCAACCGCCTCGACGCGGCTCGCGCCCGCGGAAACCATCATCCTAGGACGGCTTAGGGGGTGTGTCCCGGTCCGAAGATCAACCGGCGGCGGGGGATAGGGTTCGGCCCATGACCATCCGCCCGATCCGCCTCATCGGCGACGCGGTGCTACGCGCCGAGTGCGACCCGGTCCGCACCTTCGACGCGGAACTGTGGGCGCTGGTCACGGACCTGATGGACACGCTGCTGGGCGAACCGGGCCGGGCAGGCGTGGCCGCCAACCAGATCGGCGTGGCCGCGGCAGTGTTCGTCTACGACGCGGAGGGCCAACGCGGCCACGTGGTCAACCCGTCGATCACGCTGTCGGAGGAACTCCAGGACGGCGACGAGGGCTGCCTCTCAATCCCGGAGTTGTTCTTCCCGACCCCACGCGCCCAGCACGCGACGGTGACGGGCTTCGACCAACACGGCGAGCCGATCACGGTGTCGGGGAGCGGCTTCCTGGCGCGGGCGCTGCAACACGAGACGGACCACCTGGCGGGCAAGCTCTTCGTGGACGGCCTACGCGGCCAGACGCGCCGCGAGGCCCTACGCGAGATCCGCGCGACCCCCTGGGCCCGCCGCACCCCTTGACGGACCAAGCCGTCGGCAAGCCGTTGGCGGGCGGCATCCGCGGCCAAGCCCACCGCGAGGCCTCGTGCGCGATCCGCGCGACCCCCTGGGCCCGCCGCACCCCTTGACGGACCCAGCCGTGGGCAAGCCGTTCGTGGACGGCCCGCGCGGCCAAACCCGCCGCGAGGCCATACGCGATCCGCCGCGACTCGCTTGACCCGCGTTGCGCCCCTTAGCGGACGCTGCGGCCACGCTGTTCTTGCGTGGACTGTCCGGCCAGGTCCGCCTTCGCGGATGCCAGCGGCGAATGGGCTCGCCGCGGACGCCTCGACGATCCAGCCGGTCGTCTCCTACACGAGTGGCTGGCGGGTCGTCGTTGCTTCGCACGGTTGATCGTGAAGGCTTTCGCTTTCGTTCGTTGCCCGATGGCCGTTGGCGAGGGTCGTGTGGACGCGTTCTGCCGGCCCGAGGCGACCTGGTGGGGTACTCGCGGTGTAAACGACGCCGGCCTTTTCGGTGTAGACCGACGCCTGTCGGGCGTTGGCCTCCGGTTCCGGGCGCAGGAGGCGGCCCGCTGGGGCATGTGCGTACCTGTTCGAGGGGCGCGTGCGGGAGAGGACACCCTGGCGGGGACGCCCGCGGGTGATCGTGTGCGGCGTTCGGGGCGGACGCCAGGGGGCGTGATCGTGTGTGGCCGGTCGGGGCGGTTGGACGCCGGCCGCATGATCATGTGCGGCTGGTCGTTCGCCTGCGCGGCGTGTCAAGCAGATCCGGTGCACACGATCAGCGGTGAGGCCAACGAGCTTCCTCATGAGCCGCACATGATCATGGTCCGGATCGCGGCCGCGCCGGTGGCCCACGGGTGTCCGGGTCGTACTCGTCCAGCCCCAACGACCGGCTCTGTCGATCATGAGCGGCCCGCGCCGACGGCGACGATGCCCGTCGCCGGTCCGGAACAGCGGTGTTGGTGGATCGTGGATCGAACTCCCAGGTCCGCCTCCCTGGCGTCAGGTCGGCAAAGTCCGCGCGCGAGGTCCGACAGGTCGCCCTTACCGGGATAGTCCAGCTGGCCGGGAGGTGGCCGAGGCGACCCGCTGGCACGACCGAGAGCTGGTCCGCGAGCTGCCCTCGCCCTGGCGACAGGTCGGCGAAGTCCGCGGCCGAGTCCGATATGTCGCCCTTACCCGGATAGCCCAGCTGGCCGGGAGATGGCCGAGGCGACCCGCTGGCTCGACCCTGACGACCGCGGCCTGCTCTCGGGGTGGTGGCTCGAGGCGTCCGTGGCGT
The DNA here is from genome assembly GCF_016862515.1 of Asanoa iriomotensis. GTDB lineage: Bacteria > Actinomycetota > Actinomycetes > Mycobacteriales > Micromonosporaceae > Asanoa > Asanoa iriomotensis. The sequence goes on along the minus strand of NZ_BONC01000001.1, from coordinate 31,087 downwards.
TCCAACCCGTGCCCGTCGCCGCCACGCAGCAAACGCCGTGACGGAGGCGAACCCGTCTTCGATCCGTGGACTGTTCAGCAGCTCGCGGTAAACAGATCGATGGTCCGGCCGCGGCACGCGCGCAGGGTCGTCTCCGGGCCTCACGCGCGTGCCGCACTGTGTCCCCGAAACCGACCGCACTCCCTGAGCGCTTTGGTCCCCGCGTCACCCGGAGGGGCCGATGAGGATCTGCAGCGACGCCAGCGGCCCTCTCCGGCCCTTCGTCAGCGGCTCAGGCTCCAGACCGGTCAGGCACCTCGAACTAAGTGGTGCAAGGGCTGCCTAGCAGCGGCGCAGTTCGGCGTTCAGGCGGGCGGCCTGGCGGGTGAGGTGGTCGCGTTCGGCGAGGTTGGGTGCTGAGCGGGCCGCTTCCGCGTAGAGGCGGGCTGCGGTCGCTGGGTCGCCGGCCCGTTCGCGTAGGTAGGCCTCAGCCGCCCGGTAGCGCGGCAGCGCAGGATCGAGCACCGTGAGGGCGGCCAGGCCCGCCGGGGCGCCGTCGGCCTCGCCTACCGCGACCGCGCGGTTGAGGCGGGCCACCGGGTTGTCGGTGAGGCGCAGGAGTTCGTCGTACCACTCGACGATCTGGACCCAGTCCGTCTCCTGCGCCGTCGGGGCGTCGGCGTGCAGCGCCGCGATGGCTGCCTGGACCTGGAACTCGCCCAGGCGGTCGAGGGCCAGGGCCGCCTGGAGGATCGCGACGCCCTCGGCGATCAACCGGGTGTCCCACAAGGCGCGGTCCTGGTCGGCCAGAGGGACGAGGCGGCCGTCGGCCCCGGTGCGGGCCGGGCGGCGGGCGTGGTGGAGCAGCATCAGGGCGAGCAGGCCCGCGACCTCCGGATGGTTGATCTGCGACGCGAGCTGCCGGGTGAGGCGGATCGCTTCGGCGGCGAGGTCGACGTCACCTGAGTAGCCCTCGTTGAAGACCAGGTAGAGCACCCGCAGCACGGTGGCGACGTCGCCGGGCTCGTTGAGGCGTACGCCGGTGACGGTCTTCTTGGCCCTGCTGATCCGTTGGGCCATGGTCGCTTCCGGCACCAGGTAGGCCTGGGCGATCTGGCGTGTGGTCAGGCCACCGACCGCGCGCAGGGTGAGGGCGACGGCGGAGGCGGGCGTCAGGGACGGGTGGGCGCACAGGAAGTACAGCTGGAGGGTGTCGTCGGTCGTCGAAGCCGGGCCCGGCTCGGGTTCGCCCTCGGCGCGTTCCTCGCGCAGCCGCCTCGAGGTGTCGGCGCGGGCGGCGTCGAGGAACTTGCGCCAGGCCACCGTGACCAGCCAGCCCTTGGGGTCGCGGGGCGGGTCGTCCGGCCAGCTGCGGACGGCCTCGAGCAGGGCCTCCTGGACGGCGTCCTCGGCCGCCGCGAAGTCTGCTCCGCGGCGGCCGAGGATCGTGATCACGATGGGGGTGAGGGTCCGCAGTTGGGCCTCGTCCACGTGGGTCACTCCATGATGGTCGGGGGCTCGGTCAGGAACGGGCGGAGCTCGAGCCATTCGTGGATCGGCTTGCCGCCCGCGCCCGGGGCGGCGGAGAGTTCGCCGGCCAGTTCGAGTGCCCGATCGTACGTGTCGACGTCGATCACCATCCAGCCGGCGATCAGGTCCTTGGTCTCCGCGAACGGCCCGTCGGTGATCGGGGGCCGCCCTTCGCCGTCGTAGCGGACGAACGTGCCCTCGGGGGAGAGCGCCTGTTCGCCGACGAACTCGCCGGTGCTCTCGAGCCGGTTGGCGAAGTCGCGCATGTACTGGATGTGCGCGTCGAACTCCTCCCGCGTCCACTTTTCCATCGGCACGTCGTTGACCGCCGCCGGAGCGCCGCGGTAGTGCTTGAGCAGTAGGTACTTGGCCATGTTTTTGCTCCTTGTGAGTGAGGTCAGGCGGCCAGGCGCTGCGCGCGTCGGTGGATCAACTCCTCGACGGCGCTGGGCAGGGTCGTCTCGAAGTCGATCAGCTTGGCCCAGGTCGGGGTCACGACGATGCGGACCATGCCGTCGTAGAGCGAGCGGACCTCCGCCTCCCAGTGCACCCGCTGCTCGGCGGTCATCGTGTAGGTGCCGTTCATCTGGAGGTACTCGTCGGGGATGCCGTCGACGACGTCGAGGTCGGCGCGGCCGCGGATGAGCAGGATCTTGGGCGGGTGCACCTCGGTGTCGATCGTCAGGGCGACCATCGGGTTGGTCCGCAGCGCCGGCAGCTTCGGCGCGTTCGTGGTCGTGCACATGACGATCTCCGAGCCGTTCCAGGTGAACCCGATCGGAACGCTGCGCGGTGTGCCGTCCTTGGCGACGTAGGCGAGGCGGGTGATGTCACGGGCGAGCAGTTCCCGGCTGAGCGGCCGGTCCAGCACCTCGCTGATCTCGTGGGGTCGCACGGTGGTCCTCCCGATGGCTGATTCTTTCGTCTTCACCACGGGGACGGAGCCGCACACCGGTTCTCGACATCACCGGCGGAAATTCTTTTGGGCGCTTCCGGGTACGGAGGCCGGAATGGGCAGTATCGGCCGGTTCGATGCCCTCAGCGGCGCCACGCGGCGCCGGCGCGGCGGCGGGTCGCCCGCTGGCCGGCTTCCAGGTCGAGGACGTCGAGCAGCGTCGGGTCCGCGTCGACCGCGTGGTAGAGGTGGGTGATCGTGGCAGTTTCGCCGGCGTCCGTCGCGCCGATCAGCTGCCACGCCCCGTCGTCGGCATCGTGGGTGACCAGCAGGATCGGCTCGCGGCCCGCGTGGACCTGCGGGGTCTGGAAGCAGGTGGTCCCCAGCACCCAGTGGGCCATCCACCAGGCGCGCCGGTCGCGGGCCATGACCTGGTCGACGACCGCCCAGATGAACGGGAGGGTGTCGTGGGCGCGGGCCTCGTCCGCGGTCAGGTGCGGGCCGCCTTCGGGTACCTGTTCGAAGACCTCGTCGGTCAGGCCGTACGCGAGGCCGTCGTCGTGCGCGAACACCTTGGTGTGGAACGTGCCGCCGCCCGGGTTGCCGGCGCCGATGCCGATCGTCAGCGAGCCGACGCGCGGTTCGATGCCGGTGATCCAACCGAACGCGTAGGAGGCCAGTTCGCCGCGCTGGCTGACGAACTCACCGAACGCCCGCCGGTCCATGCCGGTGGCGTCGCAGTTGGGTGCCTCGCGCAGCGCGCCTTCGATGACCTTGAGCTTCACGGGGACAACCTAGTCGCATGACGATCCTTCGTGTTCCTTTCCATCAGGACCGGCGGCTGCCCGACGAGAGCCTCCCACTGGACGCGGCGGCGGTGACGATCGAGCCGGCGCTGCCCGACGGGACCGTCTGGGAGCGGCTCACCGCCCTGCACACCGCGGTCGCCGAGCGGGTGGCGCGGGAGGTCGTGCCCACCGTCGTCTCCGGGGACTGTCTCGTCGCGCTCGGCACCCTCGCCGGCGTCCAGCGGGCCGGGATCCGGCCCGGCCTGGTCTGGTTCGACGCCCACGGCGACGTGCACACGCTCGACACGACGACGTCCGGCTACCTCGGTGGGCTGGCGTTGCGGCTCGCGCTGGGCGCACACGCCGACCTGGTCGCAGGACCGCTCGGTCTGCGGCCGGTCCCGGTCGAGCACACGCTGCTGGTCGGCGCCCGCGACCTCGACCGGCCCGAGGTCGACTACCTCGCCAGCGGCAACGCGCCCGCCACACGGGCGGTAGGCGACCTGGGAGAGCTGCCCGACGGCCCGCTCGTGCTCCACGTCGACCTGGACGTGATCGACGCCGGCGAGCTGCCGGGCCTGCGCTTCCCGGCACCCGGCGGTCCGTCCAGCGGCGCCGTCCGCGCCGCGATCCAGCACGTCCTGAGCACGGGCCGGGTCGTCGCCGTCAACATCGCCTGCCCCTGGCACGAAGCCCCGGATCCCGCGGCGCAGGCCGCACGAACCAACCTCCTCGCCAATCTCGCATCCTAGGACGCCTTACAGGGTGTGCGAGCGGTCGCAATGACAGGCCGGCTCCGACAAACAGAGTCCTAGGTGGGCCTTAAATGTGTTATCCCGCCGTCGCCGCGGTCGTCTCCTGTGCGCCACGATGGGGCAGCTTCGAGGAGAGGTGCGATGCGCGAAGGGTACGAGCAGGCGTTGGTGCTCGCCGCTCGGAACGGTGATCCGCGGGCGGTCGACCAACTGGTCGCCGAATACCTGCCGCTGGTCTACAACGTGGTCGGGCGGGCGCTCGACGGGCACGCGGACGTCGACGACGTGGTGCAGGAGACGATGCTGCGCTGTGTCACGGGGCTGCGGAGCCTGCGCGACCCGTCCCGGTTCCGGGCGTGGCTGGTCGCGATCGCGGTGCGGCAGGTACGCGACCGCCAGGCGGACCCCTACCGCGCGCGCCAGGCCGGCCACCTGGGCTATCCGGGTGAGGGCGACATGTCGGACCCGGGTGCGGACTTCGCCGACGTGACGATCCTGCGGCTGGAGCTGTCCGGTCAGCGGCGGGAGGTGGCCGAGGCGACCCGCTGGCTCGACCCCGACGACCGCGAGCTGCTCTCGCTGTGGTGGCTCGAGGCGTCCGGGGAACTGTCCCGCGACGACCTGGCGCAGGCGATGGGTTTGACGAACCAGCATGCGGCGGTACGCGTGCAGCGCATGAAGGCGACGCTCGACACGGCCCGCAGCGTGGTGCGGGCGTTGTCGACGAGGCCGCGCTGTGTGGAGCTGGGTGGGCTGGTCGCCGGCTGGTCGGGCCGTCCGGACGCGTTGTGGCGCAAGCGGCTGGCCCGGCACGTGCGCGACTGCGCCTACTGCGGGCCGGCGTCGGTGCAGTTGGTGGCGGCGGAGCGGCTGCTGGCGGGCATCGGCCTGGTCGCGCCGGTCGCCGGCATGGTGGCCGGGATGCTCGGGTCGACGGGTGCGGGCGCGGCAGCGGCGGGTGGTGCGGTCGGGGCGGCGACGGGCACGGGTTGGAACGCGACGACGGCGGGCGCGTCGTGGGGCGGCAGCACCGCGTCGATGCCGGGGCTGGGCGGGGCGGCGACCGCGGCCGGCGGCACGACAAGCGCGGGCAGCGCGGCCGGCGCCGCCAGCACGGCGGCGAAGGGCGCCTCCTGGGCGCTGAAGGGCCTGGCGATCAGCAAGCCGGTCGCCGCGGCGGTTGCGACGGTCACGGTGGCGGCGGCCGCGGTTGTCACGTTCGGGGTCGTGCGCAATGGGGACGCGGTGCCGGCCGCGGCCGTTCTGCCTCCTTCGGCATCGAGCGCCCCGTCGCGCGTATCCCCGGAAGCGACGGCAACCCCCGTGCCGTCGCCGACGGTCTCGCCCACCGCGAAGCCGACCCCGACGAAGTCACCGGTGAAGCCGGTGGCGCCCCTGCCTCCGACCCGCAAGACGGCGAAGAAGGGTGCCGCGGTCTGGGATTTCCCGGCGGTGAACGCGGGCCTGAAAGCTGTCGGTGCCTCGTGGTACTACAACTGGGGTGCGAACAACGACCGTATGCCGGCCAGCGGTGTGGAGTTCGTGCCGATGATCTGGGGCACGGCCAATGCGACGGACGCGACGATCGCGCAGGCGAAGCGGGAGGGTGACACGCTGCTGGGGTTCAACGAGCCCGACATGGCGGAGCAGGCGAACATGACGCCGGCGAAGGCATTGGAGCTGTGGCCGAAGCTGCAGGCGACGGGGATGCGGTTGGGCAGCCCGTCGGTGGCGTTCGGTGCGGCCGACACCGGCAAGTGGCTCGACCAGTTCATGAAGGGTGCCAAGTCGAAGGGCTACCGGGTCGACTTCATCACCCTGCACTGGTACGGCGGTGACTTCTCGTCGGCGGCGGTCGGGCACCTCAAGGGCTACATCCAGCAGGTGTACGCGAAGTACAAGCTGCCGATCTGGTTGACGGAGTTCGCGTTGATCCGGTTCGACGGGTCGGGTGCGCACTATCCGACGGACGCGCAGCAGGTGGCGTTCATCAACGGTGCGACGGACATGTTGCAGGGGTTGTCGTACGTGGAGCGGTACTCGTGGTTCGGGTTGCCGTCGACGGCGGACAGCCACACGGGTCTCTACAAGGAGTCGGGGCAGCTCACGCCGATGGGCAGCGCCTACCGGGCGGCGGGCTGATCGGCGTCGGCGAGCAGGTGTTCGTAGGGGAAGCCGTCCACCAGCTCGTCGCGGCGGGTGGACAGCTCCCGGAGCCGGGCCTCGATGTGTGCGTGGTCGACGAGGTCCGGCTCGGCGCTGTGGCGCAGTTTGAGGGTTTGGCCGATGGCGGCGCCGGCGAGGTCCTCGGCGAGGCGGTCGGCGGGGACGCCGCAGGTGGTGCGGTGTTCGGCGAGCAGGACGCGTTCGAAGACGTAGCCGCCTTCGCGTAGTTGCAGCCAGGCCCAGCCTTCGGCGGGGCCGCCGGTCCAGCGGACGCGGATGCCGCGGATGATGGGGTCGAAGAGCTGGCGGGCGGCGTACGCGTCGACGGCGGCGGCGCGGGCGACGGACGACAGGTCGTTGACGTGGCCGGTGCGGCCGTCGGGGAGGCGCCCGACGATGTCGCGGTAGTCGCCGCCGAAGGCGCGGGCGTCGAGGATGTAGTTGAGGATGCCGGTGCCGTGGTCGGCGGCGGTCAGCGTGGCCGAGGTGATCCGCAGCACCGGCAGGCCGACGGCGTCGCAGACGGCGGTGGTCATACGTTCGACGCGGCCGTTGGCGTTGGCGTCGGTGAACAGCAGCGCGAACTCGGTGCGGTCGGTGTCGGCGTCGGTGACCAGGTAGTCGAGGACGACGGTGTTGGCCGTGTTCCACTGGCCGGCGGTGATGCCGGTGGGTTTGCGGCCGATCACCTGGCCGAGGCGGCGTCCGGTGTGGACGCGGCGGCCGCCGCGCAGGTTGGTGGGCGTCGTCACGGCCCGACGCTAGCCCACGGACCCCAGGACCTTCACCTCCGGGTACGGGTGGCGCAGGAAGTCGTGGTGGGAGATGTCCCAGCCGTAGGCGCCGGTGCGGGCGAAGACCAGCACGTCGCCCGCGCGGAGGCGGTCGACGTGCTGGCCGCGGGTGAGGACGTCGCGGGGTGTGCAGAGTTCGCCGGTGGCGTCGACTTCCACGTTCGATACCTCCGGTCGGGGGTACGGGTGGGGCCAGTCGTCGACGGGCAGGACGGTGAACGGGTGGCTGTAGCCCCAGGCGGCGGGGAGCCGGAAGTGGTGGGTGCCGCCGCGGAGGACGGCGAACCAGCGGCCGTGGTTGCGTTTGAGGTCGATGACTTCGGCGGCGTACCAGCCGGAGTCGGCGGTGATCCACCGTCCGGGTTCGACGGCGAGGGTGACGCCGGGCGGCGGTGGGTTGATGCGGAGCTGGGTGAGGTCGAAGGTGGTGTCGCCGGTGTAGTCGATGCCGAGGCCGCCGCCGGCGTTGACGTAGGTCAGCGGGATGCCGAGGCGGGCGGCGGTGTGCACCGACCAGGTGACGGCGTCGTCGACGAATCGGGCGTGCGCGGCGGCGTCGAGGTTGTTGGAGACGGCGTGGAGGTGGAAGCCGCTGATCGGCACGGTGTCGCGCGGCAGGGTGTCGAGGTCTTCCTCGGCGATCCCGAACGGGGTGGGTGTGCCGGTCATGCGGTGGCTGCCGGAGGGTGTGTCGGCGGCCCGGTTGACGCGCAGGGCGGCGTTGACGGTTCTGCCGCGGGCGAGGTGGGTGAGGCGGCGCAGCTCGTGCACGCTCTCGACGTGGATCATGGCGCCGGCGTCGACGGCGGCGGTGAGCTCGTCGTCGGTCTTGGCCGGTCCCGCGAACGCGATGGTCCTGGCGCCGGCGGCCAGGGCGAGGTCGAGTTCGCCGCCGGAGGCGACCTCGAGGCCGTCGGCGGGTGCGGCGACGGCACGTAGCAGGTCGGGGTTGCCGTTGGCCTTGACGGCGTAGAGGACGCGGGTGCCGGGCGGCAGGGCGGCCCGCAGCGCGGCGATCCGGGCGACGGCGACGGCGGGGTCGTAGACGTACGCGCAGACCGGGCGGCGGGCGCCGGCGATGGCGGCGGCGACCGGTTCAGGGACCATGGAGCGGATTCTGCACGGGTACGTACTGGTCTCCGTCGCCGGCCAGCCGCATCCGCACGAGTGCCTTGTGCGGGACGGTCCGGGCGGTGAGGGCGCCGTGGTCGGCGCGGGCCGCGTCGGTGGTGGCGGGGTCGGTGAGCAGCGGCTCGTACGCCTCGTCGAGGGCGGAGCGGACGGCCCGCCAGGCGTCGTCCTCGTCGAGGTCGTGCGAGCGGGTCAGGCGCACGACGATCTCGCCGAGGTGGGCCTGGAGGGCGGTGTAGCCGAGCTTGGCGCGCATGACGTCGACGTCGTCGGTGGCGACGACGGAGCCGGGCCACAGCGCGGGCCGGTTTTCGGGGGCGAGGCGGGGCAGGTAGAGGCGCAGGCCGGCGAAGTCGCGGAACACGATCCGGTGTGGGCGGCCGTCGACGAAGGTGGGCAGGCAGTTCTGCAGGTGGGCTTCGAGGGCGATGCCGTGGCGGGCGGCCAGGCCCAGGACCGGCGGCAGGAGGAGGCGGGCGTACTCGCCGACGAAGTGGAGAGCGTTCCCCGGTCCGGGTGGGACGAGCCGGTCGAGGGTGTCGCCGGCGGTGAGGCCGCCGCCGGGTATGGCGATCTCGCCGGGTGCGAGGTGCCGGTCGACGCCGTCGCGGAGGATCGCGGACCCGTCGCGGCCGGCGCCGGCGGACATTGCGCTGCCGGCCGTCTCGGCGAGCAGGACCACGCGGGGTTCGTCGGCGAGGAGGCGGTGCAGGACGGCGGAGATGGCGGGGCCGTTGCGGGTGCTGGCGGTGGAGATGCTGCGCCGGGTCGAGGTGACCTGGATGTCGAGGGACAGCTTGAGGTAGCGGCGGCGGCCGTCGTGGCCGGTGGGGAGCAGCAGGGTGCGGACGGCGGCGGTGGGTGCGGCGTCGATGGTGCCGTCGAGGTCGCGGATGAGGCCGGCGCGGTAGAGGTCGGCGTAGCGGTGGCGCAGGACGGTGTCGCGCTGCCACTGGTGCACGGGCATGACGTGGTCGCCGCCGGGTGCGCCGGCGTAGAGGTCGGCGAGGTCGAGGCGGTCGCCGACGAACAGGTCCGGGTGCACGGCGACGAACGCGACCGTGGTCGTGCCGGCCTCGACGTCGTGGCGGAGGGTGTCGGCGGTGTCCCAGCCGAGCCGGGTGCGGCCGCAGGGGTGCAGGTTGTGGCCGTCGACCGCGATCCGTTCGTAGGACAGTGCCCGGCCGTCGGGGTCGTCGCCGGGTGAGGGTGGCTGGGGGCGGGCGAGGGCGATGGCGAGGTTGACGGTGGCGTTGGTGAGCTCTTCGGCGAGCCCGGCGGCGCCGGGCAGGCCGGGTGGGAGCAGGTCGGCGGCCGGGTCGTCGATCTTGTCGACTTCGAGGCGGTCGAACGCGTGGCGGCGGCCGACGCCGGCGTACCGTTCGCGGGCGTCGCCGATGTTCTCCCGGTAGAGGGCGCCGGCCAGGCGCCGGCCGACGGTGGCGGCGGCGCGCGGCAGGGCGTCCCGGAACGGGGCGACGAGGTCGGGTGCGATCACCGCGAGGCGCGCCGTCGTGTCGCGGGCGGCGGTGTCGAGGGCGGCGCTCACCGGTGCCCGACCAGCGGGTTCGGGACGTGCGTCCAGCGGGGTTCCAAGGGGTCGGCGGCCAGCCGCATGGTGGTGGTGGCCTTGACGGGCAGGGTGTCGCGGTGGGTGAGGCGGTCGCCGGCGGTGCGGGCGCAGGCGGCCCACAGCTGCGTCGGTGGGGTGCCGGTGGCGGCGGCGAGGGTGCCGACGAGCTGGCCGAGGACGACGGTGAGGGCGGCGAGCAGGGTGGTCTCCGGTTCGCTGGGATCGGTGGCGGCGATGTCGCCGTGGGCTTTCACGACGGTCGGGTCGACGCGGATGCCGCCGACGTCGCGGTAGTAGAGGGCGGCGGGGCGGCCCCGGTCGAGGGTGACCAGGGTGTTCTGGCCGTGTGCCTCGAGGCCGACGCCGCGGTCGAGCAGGTCCATGGGGCCGGTGACGAGCAGGCGGGTCAGGTCGGTGAGGAACGGGCGGGGGTCGCCGCCGTAGGCGAGGCGGACGGCTTCCCGGGCCAGTGCCGAGCCGTCGGCGGGTGAGGGCGCGGACAGGGCCGCGACCGGGATCGCGGTGCGGGGCGGGGCCTGGCGGTGGACGACGGCGAGGCGACGGTCGGGGCAGCCGTCGGTGAGGACGGCGCCGGCGGCGTACTCCCGCAGGATCGTCATCGTGTCCGTCAACTCCGCGAGGAATGCGGTCAGGGTCGGTCCGTTTTCGACGGCGGCGGGGGAGACCGTGCGGACGGCGCTGGTCATCTGGGCGTCGACGGCCGTCTTGAGGTGCAGGGCGGGGTCGTCGAGCGGGGCGACGGTGCGCAGCGACATCAGCGGGCGGGCCCGCCGGGTCCCGACCTCGCGCAGCTCGGGGTGGGCGGCGCGGACCCGCTCCCACTGCCACGGGTGCAGGTGCAGCAGCGGCGGCAGGCCGGCGCCGGTGGTGTGCCAGCGGTCGGTGGGGACCGCGACCTGGACGAGGTCGACGACGGTGCGGTGCTCCGGCCCGTACGCGAGGACGTCGCGGGTGGTCATCCCCAGGCGGGTGCGGCAGCCGGGGTGCAGGGGGTGGCCGTCGACGACGAGTTGCTCCCAGTGCGGCGGGGTGGGCCGGGTCAGCGTGGGCGGGCCGCCGTCGGGGCGCGGCTGGGTGGCCTGGGCGAGGGCGAGGTTGGCGACGCTGTTGTCGACCTCGGCGGCGAACCGGTCGTGGCCCATCGCCCGCAGCAGCGCGCCCGGGTCGCCGTCGTGCCCGGCGGGTGCCGTGAGGTGCTCGCGCGCGAACGCGGTCGTCAGGCGGTGGTGGATCGCCGCGCGGGCGGCGGGCAGCTCCCGCAGGTAGGCGGGGTGCAGGTCGGGGCGATGGTGTTCCAGCCAGTGTGCGGTGCTCGACGGGCCGGGCCCGTCGAGGGGCTCCGCCGTCGTGCCACTCACGCCAACCAGCCTACTAAGGGCAGCCTTACCTATCGGTCCCGGGACCGCCGCAGGTAGATGCCGGCCATCCCGATCAGGATGAAGACCAGCGCGGAACACACCAGGACCTTGAAGATCACGCGGCCACCCTGCCACATCAACCCGTAGGGTGCATAGGTGCGGTTGGCGACCTTCAACGTGCTACACGGCCGGTCCATCGACGACGGGCTCGTCGACCAACGCAGGCTCGCGGAGGCGGTCACCGCCATCGACGCCGACGTGCTCGCCCTGCAGGAGGTCGACCGGCTCCAACCCCGCTCGGGGTCCCTCGACCTGACCGCCGTCGCCGCCGAGGCCGGCCGGGCCGTCGCGCACCGGTTCGTGGCCGCGGTCGTCGGCACACCGGGGGAGACCTACCGGCCCCTCGCGTTCGACGACGACGGCGCCGACCAACCCAACTACGGCATCGGCCTGATCAGCCGCTACCCGGTGCGGGCGTGGCAGACCGTGCGGCTGTCCCCGTCGCCCGTGCCGGGGCCCATCTACGCCGTCGGGGCCGGCGGCGGGCGCGGCCGGCCGATGCTGCTGCGCGACGAGCCGCGCGTGCTGGTGACCGCCGTCCTCGACACCCCGTGGGGTGACGTGACCGTCGGTGCCACCCACCTGTCGTTCGTGCCCGGCTGGAACCTGTGGCAGCTCCGGCAGGTCGTCCGCGCCCTGCGCACCCTGCCGGCGCCGCGGCTGCTGCTCGGCGACCTCAACCTGCCCGCCGCCCCCGCCGCCCTCGGGTCCGGCTGGCGGCCGCTGGGCAGGCTGCCGACGTTCCCGTCGTCGGCCCCGCGCGTGCAGCTCGACCACGTGCTGGCCGACCCCCGCGGGTGGGGCGACCGGCCCCTGACCGCCGACGCGGCGACACCGTGCGTGCCGGTCTCCGACCACCGGCCCCTGGTGGTCGACCTCCCGCTCGCTAAATAGGCGGCGGCGGCGCACCCGCATCACCTAGCCTGCTCTGGCACAGACCCCCGACACGAAGAGGAGCACGGTCATGAGGACGTCCGGCGGTTTCCCCGGTCCCTTGCCCGTCTCCACCGCCCGAGAGGCACTTCGTGCTAGGTCTGTTCGAAAGCCCTGTTGACCCCTTCCCGGCCGGCGACTCCACGACCCCGCCCGCCGACGTCCGGCGGTTCCTCCTGCGGGAGCTGCGGCCCCTGCGCCCCGTAGCGGTCGCCTCCGTCATCGTCACCGTCCTGTGCGCGGCCATCGAGGTGTGGCTCATCGGGTACGCCGGCCGCCTCGTCGACACCCTCGCCGCCACCGACCCGGCCACACTGTGGGCCCGGCACGGTGTCGAGCTGCTCGGCGTCGCCGTGCTCGTGCTGCTGGTCCGCCCCGCCCTCAACCTGGTCGGGGAGGCCCTCGACGACATCGCGTTCCGGGCCAACGCCCGACCGCTGGCCCGCTGGCGGGCACACCGGCACGTGTCCCGGCAGTCGGTCGGCTGGTTCCGCGACGACCTCGCCGGCCGCATCGCCACCTGGGTCCGCGACGGCGGCGACGCCGCCAGCACCGCCGCCTACTGCGTCATACACACCCTCGTGTTCGTCGTCGCCTACATCGCCGGATCCGTGTGGCTGATGTCCACCATCGACCCCCGGCTGCTGGTGCCGCTGTGCGCGTGGATCCTCGCCTACGCGCTGCTGATGCGGTGGGCGGTGCCCCGCTACCGGCGGGCGTCGGAGCGGCTCCAGGACGCCGAGTCGGCGCTGACGGGCCTGCTCGTCGACTCGTACGCGAACGTCGACACCCTCGCCCTGCTCGGCGGCGCCGACAGCCGCCTCGCACACGACCGGGCCGTGTTCGCCCGCGCCCGGCGCGCCCACCTCGACCTGCAACGCGTCGAGGTGACGATCAACAGCACCATGATGGCGCTCGGCAGCGCGCTGCTGGTCGGGCTCGTCGGCTACGGCATCGTGCTGTGGCGCTCCGACGCGGCGCCGCTGGGCCTGGTCGCGGCCGCGCTCGCGCTCAGCTTCCGGATCACGTCGATGGCGGAATGGCTCCTCGACGCGGTGTCGTCGCTGTTCGGGTCGGTCGGGGCGCTGCGGCGATCGTTGCGTACCATCGCGCAGCCTCTCGCGGTCGCCGACCGGCCCGGCGCGCCCGACCTGCTTGTGCGTGGGGGAGCGATCCGGTTCACCCAGGTCAGCCACCACTACGGCCGTGGTGCGGGTGGCCTCGACCGGTTGAGTCTCGACGTCGCCGCCGGTGAGCGGGTCGGTGTCGTCGGGCGGTCCGGGGCGGGGAAGTCCACACTGGTCGGTCTGCTGCTGCGGTTCTACGACACCGAGTCGGGGTCGATCCTCGTCGATGGCGTCGACGTGGCGTCCGTGACGCAGGAGTCGCTGCGTGCGCAGATCGCGATGGTGGCGCAGGAGGCGACGCTGCTGCACCGGTCGGTGCGGGAGAACATCGCCGGCCCGGGAGCCGTCGACGAGGCGCGGGTCGCGGCCGCGGTGCGGCGGGCGTCGGCGGACGGTTTCGTGGCGGCGCTGCGGGACGCGGACGGCCGCACCGGCCTGGACGCGCACGTCGGTGAACGCGGCGTGCGGCTCTCCGGCGGGCAGCGGCAGCGGGTCGCGCTGGCGCGCGCGTTCTACCGCGACGCACCGATCCTGGTGCTCGACGAGGCGACGTCGGCGCTGGACTCCGAGGCGGAGGCCGCGATCCACGACACCCTCGACGAGGTGATGACCGGCCGCACCGTCATCGCGATCGCGCACCGCCTGTCGACGATCGCCCGCATGGACCGGATCGTGGTCCTGGACGCGGGCCGGATCGTGGAGCAGGGCACCCACGCGGAACTGCTCGCGTCCGGCGGCCTGTACGCGGACCTGTGGGCCCGGCAGTCCGGCGGGTTCCTGGGTTCGGAGGCTTCCTCGGATCTGAGCGCGAGGTTTACATAATGTGCATTATCGAACAACCAGGTGATGGGTGGGTGTCCTGACATGTTCCGCGAAGCCCGGGTGGCGGACCTGGGGGCGGTCCTCGCCCTCTACCGGCAGCTCCACCCGGGCGACCCGGCACCGCCGGACGCCGCCGCGACCTTCGCGCGGATCCTGGCTACACCCTGGCTGCGGCTGTTCGTGCTCGACGTCGCCGGCGTCGTCGTCGCCACGACGTACCTCAACGTGATCCCCAACCTCACCCGCGGTGCGGCGCCGTACGCGGTGGTCGAGAACGTCGTCGTCGACTCCGCCCGGCGCGGCACCGGCCTCGGCCGCCGGATCATGGCCGGCACGTTGCAGGCCGCCTGGGACGCCGGCTGCTACAAGGTGATGTTGATGACCGGGTCACGTGACCCGGCGACACACGCGTTCTACCGCGCCTGCGGGTTCTCCCCCGACACCAAGACTGCCTACCACGTGACCGCTCCCCTGCCCCGCCCATGATCAACATACATCGACGTCGGCGAACGTCCGCCCGGTATAGTCGCCGGCATGTCTACGGACGAATACGTCGAAGTCGACGTCGGTGCCGGGCCGGTGACGGTGCCCGTGTCGACGCGGCTGCTGAGCCTCGGCACCGGCCGCGGCGCCGTTCCTGTGCCGGCCGACGGGCCCGTCGACTGGTCCGCGCTGGACAAGCTGACGGACCTGTCGTCGCTGACCTGGACGGGTGCCGAGCGGGGTGTGGTCGCCGCCGTCGCCCGGCACGGCGTCCAGTACCTGGAGTGGCACGACGCGGCCGGTGACATCGACCTGACGCCGACGCGGGTCACCGGCCTGCGGCTGTTCGCCGGCGACCTCACGCTGCTGCGGCTGCCGGCGACGACCACGATGCTGCTGCTGCAGGACCCGCCGCCGGCCGCGCGGGTCGAGGCACCCGGTCACGGGCTCGACCTGCGGATCTTCTTCGAACGCCAGGAGCCCGCGATCCCGGACGGGGTGCGCGGCGCAGCCAAGGTGTGGGTGCGGGCCGGGCGCACGTTCTCGGCGGGCGTGCTGGCGGCGCTCACCGAGGTGGAGAGCATCGAGATCGAGCTGGTCGACCCGCCCGGCACCCTCGCCGACACCGGCGAGCTGGGCGTCCACCGGCGGCTGGCCCGGCTCGTCGTCGACAACGCGTACGACTGGGACCCGGCGACCCTGCCGGACCTGCCCGCGCTGCGGGAGTTGGAGGTCGAGGGCACCCGCAAGACCACCGCGGCTGCTCTCAAGGCCCGGTTCAAGGGCACCGCGGTCGCCGTCAGCGTCAGCGGCGCCAAGTCGGAGAGCTGGCTGGACGCGCACATCGACAACCCGTTCATGGACTGGGTCGAGGACGGGAAGGCGTTCGGCACCGCAGCCTGCAAGGCGTACGCGAAAGCGGTCAAGGCCCTGGCCGACCCGGAGCGGGTCGAGGGTGCGTTGCGCGGGCTCGTCGCCGACCTCAACGCGATCCAGAAGAAGTACGGCCTCATCGACACGATGAACCGCGACCACGCCGCCGAGGTCTTCGCGGGCCTGGCGGCGCGGGCGGGCGTGGCCGAGGACACCGCCGAGGCGTGGTTCGACGACCGCACCTTCTGACCGGCGGGCCGGCGTGCGGGATCCAAGCCCCGCACGCCGGCCCGGCGCCGGTCACGGGCAGTTGGTGCCCTTGACCCGGTTGAGCAGCCGGCCGCCGGGGCCGCCGAGCCGGGCGATGAGCCGGCACTCCATCAGCTCGAGCGTCCGCCCGCTGGCGTTGGTCTTGTAGAGGGTCACGCCGATGATGTCGTCCTTCGAGTAGCCCTCCCGCTTGAGCGCGCCCTTCTTCGAACGCGTCCAGTGTTTCGGCACCCGGGTCTTGAACGTCTGCTTGTCGGTGATACCCACGTAGATCTTGTCGTTCTTCAGGTGCAGGATGTAGATCCCGCGGCTGT
This sequence comes from Asanoa iriomotensis, assembly GCF_016862515.1. Taxonomy (GTDB): domain Bacteria; phylum Actinomycetota; class Actinomycetes; order Mycobacteriales; family Micromonosporaceae; genus Asanoa; species Asanoa iriomotensis. The sequence goes on along the minus strand of NZ_BONC01000001.1, from coordinate 15,215 downwards.
CGTCCAGGATGGACGTCGGGTCGCAGCCGACCGCGGTGACGCGGGTGCTGCGGTTGTGGACGAGGACGGGTGTGTCGCCGGCGAGCACGTAGTAGGTGGCGATGTCGTCGACGGACAGGTTGTAGGTGACGTGCCGGGCGTGGTAGGCGCGGACCGCGCTGACCTGGACGTAGGTGCCGGCCGACGTCCGCAGCAGCTCACCCGGTCTCAGGTCGCCGGCGTCGACCCAGCGGCGGCCGGTCGCCGACCAGAACGGGTGGTGGTCGGTCGCGGTGATGGTCTGCCTCTCCCCCGCGGTGTCGACGGTGACGTCGACGTACTCCTTGTCGCTGTCGGTGCGGATCGTGTGCGTGACCGCGCGGGCCTGCGTGCGCCCGGAGGTCGGGTCGGTGGCCAGGACGGTGTCGCCCGGCTGGACCTGTTCGATCGGGGTGCTGGTGCCGTCGGCGAGCAGGACCGCGGTGCCGGCGACGAAGCTGTTCGGGACCGGGCAGGTGCCGCCGGCCGCTGACCCGGCGTCGCCGGCGGCCTTCTTCGTCGCCGCTTTCGCCTTGGCGGCCAGGGCCTTGGCGCGTTCCGCGGCCTCGGCGGCGGCCTTCTTCGCCGCCGCTTCCGCCGCTGCCTTGGCCGCGGCCGCCTTCTGAGCCGCTTCCCGGGCGGCCGCCGCGGCGGCGGCCTTCGCGGCCTCGGCGGCCTTCTCGGCGTTGCGGAGGATCGCTCTGGCCCAGTCGAGCTCCTTGAACCAGGTGATGACGGCCTTGCCGGCCCGGAAGATCGCCTCGCCGATCTTCTTCGCCTTGAAGATCTTGCCCCAGGGCAGCGCGCCGATGACCGCCATCGCGCAGGCACCCAGGTCGCCCTTGAGGCAGTTGAGGATGTCGTTGATCCCCAGGACCTCCATGAGGATCTGGCCGCCGGCCTCCAGGATCACGTCGAGGACGCTCTTGCTCTGGATCTGGTTGGCCTTGGCGACCTCCTCCGGGTTCATCGCCGGCACGTCGGTCGTCGTGGTGGTGGCCGTGGTCGGTGCCGCCGCGGAGACCGTGTCGCCGGCGACCGGCATGTTGCCGGTCGGGTCGGTGTAGGAGGTCGGGTTGTTGTCCGCGTACGTGTAGGCGGAGGTGGCGGCGCCGCCGGCCGGCATCGGGTCGACGGAGGTGAACCGGCCCGTGCCCGGGTTGTAGTTGCGGGCCCGCAGGTAGTAGTTGCCGCTGCCGGTCGTCGAGTCCTGGTAGGCGCCCGTGTACTGCAGCGGGTTCTCCGGCCCGCCGGCGGCGGCCTGGACGGCGCCCGGTGCGGTGTCACCGGCGTCGGCGGGGGCCTCCTCCAGGGTGGCACCGACGCGCGGGTTGCCGAACGGGTCGTAGTCGTAGCCGATCTGCGGCGTGCCCGCGGGGGTGAGCATGTTCGCGACACCGCCGAGCCAGTCGTGGGTGTACGCGTGCGGCGCGTTGCTCAGCAGCGCCAGGGGCTCGTCGTCAGGCCCGTACGCGAAGCCGCGTTTCTCGACGGTGGCGCCGGCGGCGTCGGTGACGGCGTCGACGGCGATCTGCGGCAGGGTGCCGGCGACGTCCCACGACCAGCGCTGCGTCGCCGTCTCCGGTTTGCCGGGGTCGGTGGTCGCGGTCAGCCGCAGCCCGTCGGCGCCGTAGGTGAACGTCGCGTCCCGGCCGGCGACCCGGGCGCTCGCCAGCGAGTTGTCGAGGTGGTAGGTGAACGTGTCGGTGCCGGCCCGGGTCTGGTTGCCGAGGACGTCGTAGTCGAACTGGGTCGTCGTGACGTGCCGCGGCTCCCGCAGGGTCTCCTTGCGGAGCTGGTTGGCGTCGTCGTAGTCGTAGGTGGTGGTGTCGTCGCCTTCGGTGCCGCTGCGTTTCTGGCTGAGCCGGTTGCCCATCAGGTCGTAGCGGTAGTCGATCCGCCCCGCCGGGCGGGTCTTCTCGTCGCAGACGACGGCGGCGTAGCAGGCGGAGACGAGCTGGTCGGCCTTGTCGTAGGCGTAGGCGACCGACTCGGAGACGCCGCCGCGGGTGGTGACGACCCGGGTGGGGTTGCCGACGGGGTCGAGCTCGAGCTGGTACGCGGAGACCGGGTTCTGCGGCACCGCGACCGGGGTGACGGGGGCGGACGGGTCCGACAGGTCCCCGGCGCCGTCCTTGTCGTGCGCGGTGACGGTGAACGTGTAGGCGGTGCCCGGGTCGAGGCCGTTGACGATCGCGCTGGACGCGGTCGCGCCGACGGTGACGGCCCGGCCGCCGGGCGAGGCGGTCACCGTGTACCCGGCGACGTCGTCGTCGCGCGGCGGTTTCCAGGACACCACCGCGAGCCCGGCGCCGGCCTGGGCGCGGACGTCGGTCGGCGGGTCGGGCCGGTCACCGAAGGCGAGCACGCCGCCGTCGGGCAGCTCCACCTGCGGAGCGTCGGGGGCGCGTTGCGTGCCGATGCTGGTCAGCCGGCCGGCGTCGTCGTAGCCGCGGCGTTCGAGCAGGCCGGTCGCCGCCGGCAGCCAGGTTACCTCGCGGCGGCCCGCCGGGTCGTAGTCGAACCGCCACGTCGCCGGTTCGCCGCCCGCGGACCCGCCGGCGGCGGTCAGCGTCTTCAGCTGGCTGTCCGCGTCGTAGGTCGCGGTGACCCGGGTGCCGTCGGGTGCCTCGCGCAGCGTGATGTTGCCGCGCACGTCGTAGTCGTAGCGGAACGTCTCCTCGAGGTTCGCCTCGACGCGGGTGACCTGGGTGATCTGGTCCTCGTCGTCGTAGGTGACGGCGCGGTGCCCGGTCGGGTCGACGTACGCGGTGATCCGGTCCTTGGCGTCGTACCGCCACGCGTAGCGGGGGCCGGCGTTGCCGAGGGTGCGGGAGTCGCGGCGGTTGACGATGTCGTACGTCTCGACGATCGTGCGTTTGGCCTTCTCGGCCGGCGAGAGCCGCTCGTCGTCCCAGCGGGTCAGGGACGTGACGCGGTTGCCTTCGACGTCGTAGCCGTACTCGGTGACCCGGCCCAGCGGGTCGGTCTCCTTCGTCAGGCGGCCGGCCTCGTCGTAGGCGACGTAGGTGCGGTTGCCGTTGGGGTCGCGGACCGAGGCGACCAGGCCGTCGTCGAAGTAGTCGTAGACGGTGGCGCCCTCGGACGGGTCGTCGTCGTCGAACGGTGCCTCGGGGGTGCGGATGGTGCGGGGCAGGTCGTCGTCGCGGTACGTGTACCGGGTCGTGTGGTTGCGGGCGTCGGTCTGCGCGACGAGGCGGTTGTTGGCGTCGTACTTCGAGGTCGTGACGTGGTCGAGCGGGTCGGTCGTCTTCGTCGCGTTGCCGGCCGCGTCGTACTCGTAGTGGGTGGTGAACCGTTCCTTGTCGGCGCCGGGCAGGTTGCCGCGCGGCTCGGTGGAGGCGGCGAGCAGGCCGTCGTCGTCGTAGCCGAAGCTGGTGATGCCGCCCGTGGCCCGGATCGTCTGGGTCTTGTTGCCGGCCTCGTCGTACTTGTATTCGACGACGCCCTGCTGCGGGTCACGGATCTTCGTCTGCTGGCCGTTCTCGTCGTACTCGATCGCGGTCTTGCGGCCCAGGTTGTCCTCGGTCCCGGTGACGTTGCCGTTGTTGTCGCGCTGGAACCTCGACGTCTTGTCGTGCTCGTCGGTCTTCGACGTGGTGCGGTCGAGGTCGTCGACGCCGATGTCGCGCTTGACGGTGATGCCGCCCGGGTAGGGGCGCTCCATCCGCAGCGGGTTGTCGTTGGCGTCGTAGAAGTACGTGGTGGTGAAGTCGGCCGCGTTCGCGCCGGGCAGGTTCCCGCGCGGCGAGGTCACCTTGTGGAGCAGACCCTTGGCGTTGTACGCGTACGTCGTCGTCGGGTCCGGCTGGTCGTCCATGTCGACCTTCACCGAGGCGCGGCGGCCCGCGACCGTGTAGGTGTAGGCCATGGTCATCCGCGGGTCCTTGACGGACTTGAGCAGACCGTTGGCGAAGTAGCGGTACTCGGTGCGGGCGCCCAGCGGCGTCGTCTGCGACTGGGTGCGGCCGACGTCGTCGAAGCTCGTCTTCCACGGCTCCCGTTTGCCGGGCTCCCGCACCTCGAGGGTGCGGTCCTGGGCGTCGTAGGTGTAGCGGGTGGTGTAGTCGTCGCGGTCGGTGTGTGGGAGGGTGCCGCGCGGGTCGGTCTCGGCGATCTGCCGGCCGGTCCTGTCGTGGGCGAACTCGCCGCGGCGGCCCAGCGGGGAGATGACGGCATTGACGAGGCCGGCGTTCGGGTCGCCGGCCGGCAGGTACTCGTACCGGGTGACCTTCCCGCGCTGGTCGGTCTCGGTGGTCAGCAGGCCCCGGTCGTCGTACCCGTAGGTGATGGTGTTGCCCTTGGGGTCCTTGCTGGAGAGCAGTTCGTCGAACTGGTTGTAGGTGTCTTCCCAGACCTGGCCGTTGGCGTCGGTGTGCTTGGTCGGGTTGTTGCGGGCGTCGTACTCGGTGTCCTGCTTGAAGCCCAGCGACTGCGGCGCGTCCTGCCGGGTGCGGTTGCCGCGGTCGTCGAACCGGGACTCGTGCTGGCTCTGCTTGCCGTCGACGACCAGCCCGCGGTTGAGGGCGCCGTCGTAGCGGTGGTGTTCGGAGTCGCCGTTGCCGCGCTGGGTGTAGACCAGCACGTTGCCCTTGTAGCCGTCGTAGACCTGGACGCCGTCGGCGTCGGTGGTCAGGGCCTCCTCGCGGTCGGCGAACCATTCGAAGGTGGTCGGGTTGCCCAGGGCGTCGAGCTGCCGGCCGACGCGGCTGTTCGCGTCGTACTCGTTGTGTACGGCGACGACCCGGTCGGGGTTGGTGACCTGGGCGAGCAGGCCGTTGGTGCCGTACGCGTACTTCCACAGCTTGCCGCGGGCGTCGAGGTACGAGGTGAGCAGGGTGCCCGTGTAGAAGAACCTGACCTTGCGGTGGTCGGGCAGGCTGATCTCGCGGATCAGGCCGGCATCGAGGGTGGCCCTCGCGACGCGGCCGGACGCGTCGGTGAGCGTGACCGCGGTGGCGGTGTGGGCGAGGCGGACGCCCTGGCCGCGGGGGTTGAGGACCGAGGCGAGGCGGCCCTGCGCGTCGAAGGTGAACGCGATGTTGTCGGGGGTGGTCAGCTCCCATCCGTCGCCGGCCCTGCGCAGGTTGGAGCGCACGCCGGGCGGGCGGCGGTAGGCGTCGCCGTCGAGGCGGAACGTGGCCTCGGCGCCGTCCTCGGCGCGGACGATCGCGCCGCCGTCGGTCGCGGTCACGGTCATGCCGTACGACCAGGCCCAGCCGCCGCCGAGTGGGCCGACGCCGTTGGCCGACGAGTAGGTGCGGGACGAGGCGAACGGGACGCCGAACGAGGACATGCCGAGGTCCTGGACGACCTGGGTGAACGCGCCGGTGGCGGTGTTGACGCCGTCGCCGCGGATCGCCTGCCCGGCGCTGGTCAGCGCGAGGGCGTTGCCGCAGCCGCAGCCGCCGGCCTGGCCCGGCGGGATCGCCGGCGGCACGATGGTGGCGCGGGGCCGCACCTCGGGCCGGTTGGAGACGATCTCACGGCCGTCGTCGAGGACGGCGGTGATGGTGACCTCGTAGGAGCGGGTCGCGTCGAGGTCCCAGCCGTGTTCGCGGCCGAACGAGCGGCAGAAGTCGCGCTGGCCGGAGCAGGCGGAGCGGGCGAGCTCGTCGCGGGACAGGGTGGTCGAGGCCTGCTCGGTCTGGGTGTCCTTGTCGAAGGCGGTGACCCGCCACGTCGACCACGGTGGCGCGTCGGCGTCGACGTTGAAGTAGAGGCTGACCGACGTGTCGCCGAGCAGGAAGCCGGGGCGGGCCAGGACGTCGGTGAAGACCTGGTCGTCGGCGGCGACGCGGGCGCTGGTGCGGCGGTCCCAGGCGGCCCGGGACGACGCTTTCGGTGCGCCGTCGGCGCCATCGGCCGGTCGACGGGACCCTGGCCGGGACCGGGCGGCTGCGGGACCGGCGCCGCCTGCGCGCGGCTGCCCTCGATCGGTTGCAGCAGCGTGACGGTCAGCGCCAGCGCGCACAGCGCCGCCAGTGCGCGGGCGCGGCTGCGCACGGATGAACTGGACATGGTCGGACCCTCCCCCGTGGACGGATCTGGCTGCGCCCGATCATAGAGGCCAATCGATGACTTCCTGGGGTCGTCTAACCGACAGAGATTTACTGCAACCTATTGCCTTGATCGCGGGTAAGAATTGCCGTCGCTCGATCCGTTGTGCAGTTTCGATCATCCATTGTCGACCGGTGGCGGCCGATGGCCGTACGCTGCGTCGCATGGGTGGCAGAGCGCTGGTCTGTGGCGGTGGCGGCGTCACCGGGATCGCGTGGGAGCTCGGGGTGCTGGCGGGGCTCGCCGACGCGGGGGTGGATCTGGCCGCGGCGGACGTGGTGATCGGCACGTCGGCGGGTTCGTTCGTCGGTGCGGGCGTCGCGTCGGGCGTACCCCTGGAGGATCTCTATGCCGGGCAGCTCGTGCCGCCGGAGACCGGGCCGGCCGCGAAGCTGGGTTTCGGCTCGATGGCGTCGTGGGTGTGGGCGGCGGCCACGTCGCGGGACCCGCAGCGGGCCGCGGCGCGCGTGGGTGCGATGGCGCTGCGGGCGCCGACGATGCCGGAGGAGCGCCGCCGGGCGGTGATCGCGGCCCGGCTGCCGGCCGTGTCGTGGCCGTCGCGGGATCTGCGTGTCGTGGCGGTCGACGCCGGCAGTGGGCAGACCCGGGTGTTCGACCGCGACTCGGGTGTCGACATCGTGGACGCGGTCGGCGCGAGCTGCGCGGTGCCCGGGGTGTGGCCGCCGGTGACCATCGAGGGCCGGCGGTACGTCGACGGCGGTGTGCGCTCGACCACCAACGTCGACCTGGCCGCCGGCTGTGACCGGGTCGTGCTGCTCGCGCCGATCGCGCGGTCGTTGGGCCGGCACGGGCGCCTGGACCGGCAGTTGGCGACGTTGCGGCGGGCCGGTGCGTCGGTGGTCGTGGTGACGCCGGACGTCGCGGCGCGGCGGGCGATCGGGCGCAACGTGCTGGATCCGGCCGCGCGGGCGCCGTCGGCGCGGGCCGGGCGGGCGCAGGCGGCGGCCGAGGTTTCCCGGGTCGCGGCGGTCTGGTCGGCCTAGCGGCGTGCCGCGTTCGGTTTTGTCGTAGGCGCCTGGTAAGAAGAGCCTGCACAAAATCAAACAGGTGTACGGATGAGAGGGGTTCCTGATGGCCGCCGCGCGCACCGCTGTCCGCGGTCTGTCCACCGACGAGCTGTCGTCGATCCGCGACAGCCTCGCCGCCGGCCGCAAGCCCAAGGTGGTGTTCACCGCCGCGGCCGGCCAGATCGAGGGCCAGACCGGCCAGGTGATCGAGCTGACCGACCCGGACGTGTCCGACGAGTTCGTGGTCGTCCGGTTCGGCCGCGACGAGCTGCCGTTCTCCCCCACCGACGTGGCGGTCGCCCCGCGCGGGCGCACGGCGCCGGTGAAGAAGGCGGCGCCGGCCGCACCGGTCGACGAGCCGCCGCCCGGCCCCGGCCTGCTGCCACCCGCCGCACCCAAAGCTGTTGTTCCCGCGCCACGTGAGGAGAAGACGGTGACCGCGTCCACGGTGGAGGAGCCCACGGCGGAGGCGCCGCGCCCCGCGAAACGGGCCGCCAAGGCGGCCAGGCCCAAGGGCCCGGCCGGGCTGACGGTGACGCTCGCCTACGCCGACGGCGAGTGGACGGTGGCGGCCGCGCAGGGCACCAAGAGCCTGGCCAAGCCCTACGTGATCCGGCCCGCCGAGGCGCTGAAGATGGTGGCGCTGGTCGACGTGCCCGGCGTCCACGAGGCCGTCGAGCAGATCATGGCGTCCGAGCGGGCCGAGGCCGAGTCGCAGGCCGAGAAGCTACGCGCGGAGCTGGCCGAGATCGAGGCCCGCCTGGCGGAGCTACGGGACGTGGGCTGAGCCGTGGCGTCCTGGGCGGTGTTCGTGGCGCAGGCGCCGGAGCTGGCGGCCCGGGTGCGGGCGGCCCTCGACGCCAACAAGCACAAGACGCTGGCCACGATCCGGGCCGACGGTGCGCCGCGGATCAGCGGCACCGAGACCATGTATGCCGGCGACGACCTGTGGCTGGGCAGCATGTGGCAGGCCCGCAAGGCCCAGGACCTGCTGCGCGACCCGCGGTTCGCGCTGCACTCGGCCACGATCGACCCGGGCGACGACCCGGGCTCGTGGCCGGGCGAGGCCAAGCTGTCGGGGCGCACCGAGGCGGTCACCGACTTCGACCGGTTCGCCGCGGTGATCCCCGACGGGTCACCCGACAGCATGCACCTGTTCCGTCTCGACCTCGGCGAAGTGGTCCACACGGGGTTGTCGAAGGCGGCCGACAAGCTGGTCATCGAGCTGTGGCGCCCGGGCGCGCAGATCCGGCGCTTCGAGCGGTGAACCACGGCGGGCCTAGGGGCGTGGTCGCAAGAGGTTGAGCAGGCCCGGCAGCGGCGCCAGGTCGACGACCGCGGCGCGGCAACGGGCACAGTGCGGCAGGTGGCGCAACAGGTCGGCGCGCTCTCGGGGTTCGAGCGCACCGAGCAGCAGCGCACCCACGGAGTGGGTCAGCGGGCAGCGGCTCATCCGACGCGCTCCCGGCGGTCTGCGTCGGCCGCGTCGTGCCTGGCCAGCCAGCCCGGCCAGACCCGGCGGGCCACGTCGCGGCGCAGCCGGCCACCCAGGTGCATCGCCCGCCCGACACCGCGATAGCCGGGCAGCACACCGCTGGCGATCAGCACATGGCCGGCGATCAGCGGTGTGACCAGGTAGGTCGACCAGCGGTGCAGGCGCGCCAACCAGACGAAACCGGGGCCGCCGGTGACCAGCGTCAGGGCCACGCCCGTGCCCACCAAGGTCGCCAGCAGGGCCACCAGCAGCAGGTTCGCGGCCCGCTGGCCCGGGTCGAAGTGGCCGGCGTGGTAGGGGAAACGGCCCGTGAACGCCGCCGCCGGCCAGCGGACGAACCAGCGCGCGTCGCCGCGGTCGACGCGGACCGACTCGGCCAGGAACGTCCGCGCCGCCCGGGCACCGACCGTGACGGCCAGGGCGGACAGGGCGGCCAGCGCCCAGCCGGCGTAGGTGTGGATCGTCGTGTCGGCGACGCCGGTGGCGCGGGCCAGCGGGCTCGGTTCGCCCTCCCGGCCCGCGACCAGCCACCAGCCGGTGCCCAGCAGCACCAGGACGGTGACGTAGGTGCCGGCGTGGAACCACCGGGTGCGGCGCGAGTAGCGCCGTACGGTGCCGGTCATCGTCAGTAGCCGTACGGGTCGGGCTCGTCCGCGGGCGTGGGCGCTTTCCCGTCGGTGCCGCCGACCATGATCCGCACCTGCGTCTCGGCGCCGGCCGGCGAGTGGTTGGCGTTGCGCAGCGACGCGTGCAACACGTGCGGGCCGGCCGGCAGCTCGTCGACGCGTACCGTCGGCGCCTCGACGACCTGGTAGTCGCCGGCGTTGTCGTCGAACCAGACGTGCACGTGGTGCCTGCCGCTCCCGGTCGTGCCCAACGGCACGCTCGCGGTCAGCTCGACGTCGAACGGCACCTCCACGGTGGCGTCCGCGGCCGGTGCGGTGACCTCGACGGACATCCCGCCGGCGGCGTCGGCGTCGGTGCCGCCGCAGGCGGCCAGGGCGGCGAGCAGGACCAGCGCGGCGGCAGACCGGCGCAGGGTGGCGATCATCAGCTCCTCCTCCAGTTCGGTGTCACCGGGTGCTACCGCCGCCGCGGGCCGCGCGGATTCATCGGCCGCCGACAGATCCCGGCACGGGCGCGGCCCGTAGTACCTGGTGTGGTCGCCACCGACGAAGCGCTGCTGGCCGGGATGGCGGCCGGGGACCCGCTGGCGGCCGCCGCGTTCGTCCGCCGCTACCAGGCCCGCGTGTTCGGACTGGCGCTGACGATCGTCGGCGTGCGGGCCACGGCCGAGGACGTCGCACAGGAGGCGTTCACCCGGGCGTGGCGGTACGCGCCGGGCTACGACCCGCGCCGCGGCGCCGTGTCCGCGTGGCTGCTGACCATCGCCCGCAACGCCGCGGTCGACGTGCTGCGCACGACCCGGGACCAGCCGTACGACCCGGCGACGCTGGTGGACCTCGTCACCGCGCGGCCACCGGCCGGCGAGGCGCCGGCGGACGCGGTCGCCGACCGGGAACGGCTGCGCACGGCGCTGCGGTCCCTGCCGGCCGAGCAGGCGCAGGCGGTGCTGCTCGCCGCGTACTACGGTCTGACCGCGCGCGAGATAGCGGAACGGGACGGGTTGCCGCTGGGCACCGTGAAGACCCGGATCCGGCTCGGGCTGGGCCGGCTGCGTGACCTGATGGAGGTGCGGGATGGGTGACTGCACCACCGTCCGGCCGGTGCTGCCCGAACTGGCCCTCGGCGCGCTCGGCGGCGACGAGCGCGCCGACGCCCTGCGGCACGTCGCGTCCTGCGGCGCGTGCGCCCGCGAGCTCGAGCGGCTCGCCGACGTCGCCGACGGGTTGCTGGCGCTGGCCGCGCCCGCCGAACCGCCGGCCGGCTTCGAGAGTGTCGTGCTGGCCCGGATGACCGGCGCGCCACGGCGGCCGCCCCGCCGGCGGCGTGTGCTGGCGCTCGCCGCCGGAGCCGTCGCGGTCGCGCTGGCCGGTGCGACAGCGGGCGCCGCGGTCGTCCACCGCGCCGGCGGCGACGACCGGCTGCTGGCCGACCAGTACCGGCGGGTGCTCGCCACCGCCGACGGGCAGCACCTGCGCGCCCTCGCCCTGACGACCGCCGCCGGCGACCCGTCCGCCGGCACCGTGTTCCTCTACCAGGGCCGGCCGTCGTGGATGCTGGTGGCGATCGCCGACGCACCCGTCGACGGCGCCTACCGCACCGTCGTCACCTACGCCGGAGGCGCCAGCCGCGACGCCGGGTTCTGCCAGGTGACCGACGGCACCGGCACGACCGCGTACCCGCTGCGCGCCCCGGTCGCCGAGGTCGCGGCGGTGACGCTGACCGCGCCGGACGGGACCACGCTGCACGCTTCATGATCGCCCCTGTGGGACGATCACCGTTGATGGACGTGTCGAACCCGCCCGCCACGACGTGGCGGCCGCCGCGGATGTGGCTGTTCCTGCAGCGGCTGGCGCGGGTGCTGCTGCCGCTGGTGGGGCGGCTGCGGGTCAGCGGGGAGGTGCCCCCGGATCTGCGGCGGGGCCCACTGATCCTGGCGGCCAACCACATCAGCCCGTTCGACCCGATCGTTCTGACGGCGGCGACGGGCGTCGGGCGGGTCGCGCCGCGGATCATGGCGACCGGTGGGCTGTTCCGGGCGCCGTTCGTCGGCTGGATCATGCGCTCGTCCGGGCACATCCGCGTCGACCGGCGCACCGCGTCGGTCGGCGACGCCCTGCAGGTCGCGGCCGACGCGATCAGACAAGGGTGTGTCGTGATGGTGTACCCGGAGGGCCGCATCGGCCTCGACCCGACGATGTGGCCGGAACGCGGCCGCACGGGCGCGGCCCGGCTCGCCTTCCTCAGCGGCGCGCCCGTGGTGCCGGTCGCGCAGTGGGGGTCGCACGAGGTCGTGCCGTACGCGACGTCGTTCAAGGGCATCGTCCGCGGCGGCGCCCGCGCGATCGTCCGGCGGCCGGTGATCCGGGTCCGCTTCGGGGCGCCGATCGACCTGTCGGACCTGACGCCCGGTGTTCCGGGGGCGGCGCAACGCGCCACGGAACGCATCATCGACGGCCTGACGGCGACCCTCGCCGAGATCCGGCCGGACGAGCCCGACCTGCCCCGCTACGTCGACAAGACGCGGCCGGTCGACCTGTCCCGCCGCTACCGCCGCCGCACCGATTAGATTTCCGCGCCGCGCCCGTCTGTACGTAGGAGATCGGCTCACGAGAGGCTGGAATGATGCGGAAACTGACCTTTGCGATGAATGTGACTCTGGACGGCTACATCGCCGCGCCGGGCGACGACCTCGGCTGGAGCGGGGGTGACGGACCGGACTCGTCGTCGAGCGGGGAGTTCTTCCAGTTCTGGTCCGACCGGGTGGGGGCGACGGACCTGGCGCTCTATGGGCGCAAGCTGTGGGAGGTGATGAGTGCCGCCTGGCCGACCGCCGACCAGGCGCCCGGCGCCACACCGGCGGAGATCGAGTTCTCCCGCCGCTGGCGGGACATGCCGAAGGTGGTGTTCTCCTCGACGATCGACAAGGTCGACTGGAACACCCGCCTGGTCACCGGCGACGCGGTCACCGAGATCACCCGGCTCAAGACCGAGGACGGCGGCCCGATGGACATCGGCGGCGCGACGCTCGCCGCGGCGGCCATGCGGGCCGGGCTGATCGACGAGTACGTGCTGGTCACCGCGCCGGTTCTGGTGGGCGGCGGCACGCCGTTCTTCACCGCGCTGGACAGCTGGGTGAACCTGAACCTGGTGGAGACGCGGACGTTTCCCGGTGGCCTCCTGCTGACCCGATACGAGACGAGGCGATGAGCACGGCGCCGATCACAGTGTCGGGGGCAGGTCCAGCCATGGTTTGTCGGTGGCGTCGAATCCGGTGAGCTCGGCGATCTTCCCGTCGACGATGTGCAGGACCGCGATGTTCAACAACCGGTGCGCCGGGTCGTCAGGGGTGCGGACGTACAGCGCGGCGGCCGGCATGCGGTTGACCGTCGTGGTGATGCAGCGCCAGTCGTCGTAGCCGGGCTGGAAGAGCCCACCGGAGACCCAGCCGTCCACGGCGTCCTTGGCGGTGCTGACCGAGGTGCCGGCCTCGGGCAGCATCACAAAGCGCAGGTCGTCGCGCAGCAGGGACATCAGCCCGTCGAGGTCGTTGCGCTCATGGGCGTCCATGTAGGACCTCACCACGCCGCGCTCGTCGTTCGACAGCTCGTGGGTGGCGGGGCTGCGCCAGTCGAGGCGGCGGTCGGGCAGCTGCTCGCGCATCGTCACCCGGGCCCGCTGCAGTGCGCTGGTCACGGACGCGAGGGTCAGCTCGAGGGCGTCGGCGGCCTTCGGCGCCGGCCAGCCGAGCACGTCGCGCAGGATGAACACCGCCCGCTGCCGTGGCGGCAGGTGCTGGACGGCGACGATGAACGCCAGCTCGATCGTTTCCCGCGCCACCACCGATTCCTGCGGGTCCTCGGGGAGCATCCGGTCCGGGTACGGCTGCAGGTACAGCACCTCGGAGCCGACGTCCGCCAGCTCGGCCGGCACGGGTGTGCGGTCGTTGCGCTTCTCCAGAAAGTCGAGGCAGGCGTTCGTCGCGATCCGGTACAGCCAGGTCCGCACGGCCGCGTGGCCCTTGAACGACGCCCGCTTGTGCCACGCCCGCAGGAACGTCTCCTGCGTCAGGTCTTGGGCGTCCTCGTAGTTCGCGAGCATCCGGTAGCAGTGCACCTGAAGCTCACGCCGGTGGCGTTCCGTGATGAGTGCGAACCGCGCCGGGTCGTCTGAGCGGACGGCCGCGATGAACGCGGCCTCGTCGGCGCCCAGCAGTCTGGCGTCGGTCATGGTCGTCAGTCCTTCCACCGGTGCGAGAGGTCAACAGTACTGACGGCGTGACGGACGATTTCTGATCGGCGGTGGGTCAGGTGCCGCGTTGGCGGAGGTAGGCCAGGACCGCTTCGCGGGTGGTGCGGACGCCGAGGGTTTCGCGGGCCTGGGCGATGCGGCGGTTGGCGGTGCGCAGCGACAGGAACTCGGCCGCCGCCGCGGCGGCGATGGTTTCGCCGTTGGCCAGGCGGTCGAGCAGCGCCCGCTGCTCCGGCACGAGCTCGCCGGGGGCGGTCGCGGCCGGGCCCGGGTCGGCGCCGCCGGCGTCGCGGTGGACCGGGCCCAGGCGGGTCAGGTCGGCCAGCAGCGACCGGCCGATGTCGCCGCCGGTGTCGGTGATCGCGATGACGCCCGCGCCGCGGGCCGCGGCCAGGACGACGAGGCGGACGGTCTCGCGGTCGGGCACACGGCCGAACAGGAGCAGGCGGTTGCCGGTCAGGTCCCACGCCTGCTCGGTGAGGGCGAAGCCCTCGCGGGTGGTCCAGCCGGAGCGGGCGAGCCGGCGCAGCACGGTGGTAGCGTCGCCGGTGCTGGGCAGCACGTACCGCGGCTGGTCCTCGTCGTTCACCGCCCCTCCCCTGTCATCTCAGCTGTTCCAGCGCCATCGCGGCGGCGGCCGTGCGGGTGCGGGCGCCGAGCTTGCGCATGCCGGCCCGGATGTGGGTCTCCACGGTCTCCGCGGAGATGCCGAGCTGGCCCGCGATCCGGCGACTGGGCTCGCCGCGGGCCACCAGGCGCAGCACGTCGCGTTCGCGCTCGGTCAGGTCGGAGCCGGCACGCGGCCCGCGCGTCTCCCGCCGCACCGAGTGGCGTCGCAACGCCCGCCGGACCCGGCCGAGCAGGACCACGAGGCCCGCCGTCTCCGCCAGGGTCTCCGCGGCCAGCAGCACGGCCACCGCCCGCTCCGGATCGGTCTCGTGCAGGCCGGCGGCCAGCAGGCAGCGCACCTCCTCGCGCACGACGACGTCGTGCCACGCCAGGGCTGCCCGGTCGAAGCCACCCGTACCCGACCACGCCGCGAGCGTCTCGCGTACCGCGGGCAAACCGGCGGACCCGCCGTCCGTCGCGTCGAGATCCGCCGGATCAGGATCATCGGAGACCCCGCCGTCGTACGCGGCCCAGCGCGCGGTGATCCGCCGCAACCCGTCGACCAACGGCGGCGCGGCGCCGGTGTCGGCGTGCGTGGCCCGCTCGGGCTGCCCGTCGAGCCAGGCGGCCTCCCGACCGACCCAGTCGAGCAGCGCCGCCGCGGCCGGCACCGGCGCCGCGGCCGCGAGCCGGGCCCGGGCCGGCGCGAGCAGCCCGCCGTCGGCCTCGACGAGACTGGCGGCGGCGGCCGCGTAGGCGCGGGCCAGGCGCGGCACGGTCCGGTCGGATAGGTCGGCGGCGCGGCGCACCACGTCGTCGGCGGGCGCCCCGGCCGGGTCGCCGCGCAACGCGATGCACCACAGGGCGGCGGCCAGGAACCGGGCCTGCCAGCTGTACGCGAGGTCGGCCGCGCACGCCGCCGCCGCCCGCTCCGCCGTGGCCGCGGCCTCACCGAGCCGCCCGTCGGCGGCGAGGGTCTCGACCAGCAGCCACGCGCTCCACCGGGTGGCGAGAGGATCACCGCCGGCGGCGGCGGCCTCGGCGGCGGACGCGAGCCCGTACTCCCAGCCGGGCACCCGCGCGGCGGCCCGCACGGCGGCGACCGCGGC